>NZ_JAASTT010000009.1 GCF_014322795.1 Paenilisteria portnoyi | reverse complement strand
AAAAATGGGGAGGTTCCTCTTTTTTGTTGCTTTAAATCTCTTGTGCCGCAAGGCTTAGGAGTTATGAAATTAGTTCAGTTTACTATCTTATTTCTGATTTAATTTTGGATATTTCGTTTTTGGGTAATCACTTGATGGTGAATATGGACCAAAAATCACAGGATGACCTTTTGCAGTGAACACATATTGATATACAAGCTCGGGGTCTTCTCCTTTTAAATGGAAACTTTTAACATATGAGCCGCTTTTTTGCCAATCCCATGCATATTTTTCATCATAGACATCTTTATGTGGGATTCCTTGCTTTTCAATATAATCATCAATTTGTTTTTCGGCATATGCTTTTTTATTATAGTGAAGTGCTACAAACGTAAAAGTGACTAGTATTAATGCTATACATACGATTCCTAATATGCTCCATTTTTTCAAATCATTGACTCCTTATCTATCCTTGCGACATCTGTTATTAAAATGAGTAAGATTAGATTCGCAAAATAGAATTTAATCCTGCCTATTTTATTTCAGGTGCTGGATATTTCACTTTGACTTCGAACGCCGTGGATGTGTACGGGATAAAAACAATAGGCTTATCTTTTGCTATAAAACTGTACTGATACGTTATTCCAGAATCATCGTCTTTCACTTTGAATTGCTTGATATAATGTCCGCTATTTTCCCAGTCCCATGTAAAACTTTCATTATATATATTTTCTTTTGGGATTTTTTGCTTTTCTATATATTGTTCTATTTTTTCTACGGCTACTCTTTTTGTATTGTAGTGATTCATCATAATAAATGCAACAGTAGATAAGATAACCACAACAATACCTAACACTATTATTTTTTTCAACATATACCAGTCCTATCTATATACTCTATGTTCAGTAGGTCTATATTGCCAATTAATTGTTCGAATTAAACCGTACGGTCCCATAAAACCACTAATCGGCTTCATCAACGCAACATTTCCAGATCCAAAGTAATAAGCTTGAAAAACAAATTTTGAGCAATAGCTAGGGTTTTTTCTATAAATATGCGTATCTATTGCATAATCAATTTTTTCTGTTTTTTGTGTTGTTCCATATTTCGAAAAAAGATTACGGTCAGCATATTTAGCTAACTTCTTAGCTAACTTCTGATCTTTTAATCTATATGCTCTAATCCAGCCACTATTATAACTAGACATCCAAGAAGCCATTGTAAGTTGACGATTATTATTCTTATTGTCTCCTGTTTTCGATCCAGGCATATCTAATATATAGTTGTCGCTATTAGCAATAGCTGCATGTCCCGTAATTCCTTTCGACGATGTCGCATTAGTAATGAAAATGTCTCCAGCTTTCATCGTAAATCCATTCCAAGATGCTTTTAACTGTAATGTAATATCTTCCACTGCATCATTTGCAATAGGTGCTTGCCCATAGTTACTTCCAGCAAGCCATTCTTCTGTAGAAATATTATTTTCTATCGCTTCTTCATCAATACCATTCTGAAAAATCGGTAATATGCCTTTTTGATCAACTATAAACTGTTCATATGTTTTATTATTCTCATCCACAGCCCCCTCTTGTATAGCTTTCTCATACAATTCTCGAAAATCAATATCATCCGTCGATTGATTTTTCACTTGCTCCTCCAAAACAATTGGTGGTGTATTTTGATAAGCAATTGTTGCGCCATCCGCGTCATATGCTGTGACACGTAAATAATAATTAGGAACCTCTGGGAAACCTGGGTTGTTTAGCTGATAAACATCATTAGGAACTACAGAAAGATTTTCTCCCTTTCCATCTTGGTGTAAGCCTTTTTTACCTTGTGAAATCTCTGTTTTCGTTGGCCAAATTCCTTTACTTTCTGTACTCCAACTATAACTACTTCCAACATCATAAAGATGATACAGTTTACCGTCAAATACCCACACTTTGTATCCAACCGCACCTTCCACTGCTTCCCAAAATAAAGTTGTAGCCCCAGTGTTGGCATCATTTAATTTTGTTTGGACATCTGTGTAATATATCCCATCAAACGGCATCATTGGAGCAACAATATCCGAAACTGGGCCTTCCCCATCTTCATATATCGCCATAACACGTACAAAGTAGGTCAATCTCGTACTATAGTCTGTCTTTTTAGTAACAGCATAAGCCGTCTTATACGTACTTGAAGGATCAAGGGGCAGTTCGCTACCAAGTCCATCTGTATGTATGTTGTATTTACCATTTGATAGTTCTGATTTAGTAGGCCAGATATTTTTTCCTTTTGTTGACCAACTTAATGTACTTCCAACATCGATAAAGTCGTAGGTGTTACCATTAAATATACCCACTTTGTAACCAATCGCATCTGTAGCTTTTGGCCAACTAATGATAAGTTCCCCTTCACTACCCCCTAGTGATTCTGTGACTACAGCTGGCGATTTCATTTTCTCGTGTGTCGTCGATTGACTTTTCAATAACTTTTTGCCAAACTGTCCCTCTGGAGAATCTAAGAATTCTTCTCCCAGCGGTGATTGTATTCTTTCTTCTGATGTTCTTACTGCTGGTTTTGTAACCTCGTCTTCCGCCATAGCTGTATTGCTGGCGAGTGGACTTAACGCCAAAATCATTACTGTAAAAATTATTAGCCATTTTTTCATGGTGGTCTATCTCCCTTTTCTCTTCATATTGGTGAGGCTATCTATCGGTTCGCGACACCTGTTTCCAGTTTATCCATTTTTAACACTTGTTACAATAAATTTCTTGTGTTTTTTTGAGTATTATGAGCTAAACGGGTGTTTTTCGGTCATATGTATTGTTTTTAACAGGAAAATTCTACTTTGTTTTAATGCTACAAATCATCTCATTCGTTGCTATGACAGGATTCTGATGATTACTTCATTGCTCTAATTTCGATTTTCTCAGAAAAATTGTCACTGACTCGACATATTTTATGGAACGCGAAAAAACTAGCCCTATATCGCTTGCTAGGACTAGTTTCTCTATTATTTTATACACTTGCTACCATTTGCTCTTTCACATCAAACTTACCATTCTTCATCGTGATTTTTACGTCTGATACTTTAGCAATTTCCGGATCGTGTGTTACCATAATAACGCATTTCCCTTCCTTGTGCGCCAGGTCTTGAAATAGCGTCACAACTTCTTTACTCGTGCGTTCATCCAGATTCCCCGTTGGCTCATCTGCCACAATTAAGTCTGTTTCACAACATAGCGCGCGGGCAATGGAAACCCGTTGCTGTTGTCCACCACTCAATGTTAGGACTTTTTGCCGAGCCATTTTTTCGTCAATACCAACTTTCGCTAGCATATGGAGAGCGAATTGGCGCTTGTCTTGTTGATTTACGTGCGTGATTTCCATTGCGGTTGTCACGTTTTGGAGCGCAGTCATGTAGGTTAATAAGTTATAGCTTTGGAACACGATGGACACGTATTGGTTTCGGTATTTGTTTAGTCCGATTTTTTTCAAGGACAAACCTTTGTAAAAAATGTCACCGTCTTGTTGCGAATCGAGGCCGCCAGCCAATGACAGGAAGGTGGTTTTTCCCGATCCTGAGCTACCTACGACCGTATAGAAAACGCCTGTTGCAAAGTCATAGTTTATTTTATCCAAAATTGGATTATCGTTTTGCTTGTAGGCATAGCTTACGTCCTTGAATTCGAGAATTTTTGTCATAAAAGTCACGCTCCTATTCTTGTTTGGTTAAGATTGTTTTTGGATTCATGCGAAGTACTAGGATGGATGGGAGTAATACGGAAATGAAGGCAATGCCGACGCCGATTCCGCCCATTTTCAGCATGTCTTCAAGGCTTACTTGGATGTCGAGTGATTTGATTTCCGCTGTGTTTGCTGTTAGCGATGAGCCAAATCCTGGACCTCCGCCACCTGGGCCGCCACCGTTTCCGCCTGGTCCTCTTTGGTTGCTAGTCGATGATGTCGACTCGGAGGCAGTTGCGCTTTGTTGGGTTAACAGCTGATTTCCAACGACTTGCGCTACGTAATGACTGCTCACCGCGGCAATTCCGAACGATAGAATGGCTACTACTAAAATTTCAACGAGGAACTGGCCGACGAGTTTGGAACGTTTTTCACCAATGGCGAGTAAAACACCCATTTCATATTTACGTTCCCGAATTTGCATCATCACGAGTAGTCCTAAAATCAATGCGCCCGCAATCGATACGATATAGACAACATTTTTAGAAAAAGCCGCTACATTGTTGATTGGTCCGATCATTTGTTGGTAAGTCGCGTCATTGGCGTCTAATTTGAACGTGTCCCAATCAACGGCCGTTACTTTTTTCGCCGCTGTCTCGAAGGCACTGATGTTTGCTGCGTCATCCATGAAGTAAATCGCGGAATCGACCGTGTCTTTTGAATCGCTGCCTTTGATTGTGTTGGCAACGGTGTATGGTACGTAAATGGTGTTATATGGATTTAAGAACGAGAAGTTAGCTGCTGCGTCACTTCCTGAATCGGTTGACTCGTAGATACCTTTGATTGTTAGTTCGACCGTTGTTGCTTCGTCGCTCGATTGGATTTTGATTTTATCACCGACTTTGAGGTCATTTTCTTCGGCTAGTGTTTTTTCAATCATGACGACGTTTTTACCGACATCGCTTGCTGTGATTGCTTTTCCAGATGTGAGTTTATCAGTTCCAGCTTTGAATTTTGTTGCGGTTGCTGAATCAAGAACGCCTGACACGCTCAAGTCTGCCTGCACCATTTGTGGGCGGTTAGAATCACTGCTATCTCCACCTGGGCCTTGCTGTTCAGTCGTTGAAGTTGTGCTGGAATCGTCGGATTGAGATGTGTCGCTTGATGAGGCGATTGGCTCAAATCCTGATGCTAGCGCTTGTGTGTTGGAATAGAGATTGTAACCCGACACGTGGTCAAGTTCTGCTAATTTCTTCGCGGCTGCAACGGATACTGGTGTAGATTCGAACATCCGTCGCTCGGTTGTGCCGCTAGTTGATGAGGATTCCGTCGATTTTTGCTGCGCCTCCATCTGTTTTTCGCGGTCAACGCTTAGGGTGACGTCCCCACCAAGTTCTTGCCGTGCTAGTTCGCTTGCTTTATTTGCCGCGGATTGAATCGTGAATCCGGAAAGAATAAGTACGCATACGATTGTAAAAATAAATAATTGCAGGATTGTTCTTCCTTTTCTTGCTTTCATGCTGAGTAATGCTCGTTTGATAAAATTCATATCGTTTCCTCCATTTCGTCTTGCTCTTTCTATAGATTAGACGGAAGGTGTGAAAAAAATATGAACAAACTGTGAGCGGTGTTTTAAACTTTTGCGAAAAACATTATTTAGCTTGATTTCGTGGCGAATATAGTCTAATTTTAAGGGAGAGCTTTAATGAGAGAGAGGCAAAAATGATGAAATTATTAATGATTGAAGATAACGTCAGTGTTTGTACGATGATCGAGATGTTTTTTATGAAGGAAAAGATAGACGCCACGTTTGTGCATGATGGTTTGGAAGGTTTTGAGACATTTGGTAAGGAAGACTGGGATATCGTGATTATCGATTTGATGTTGCCGGGGATGGATGGGATGACGATTTGTCATAAAATCCGCGAGACGAGCGATGTGCCGATTATTATTTTGACGGCGAAAGAATCGGAGTCAGATCAGGTGTTGGGTCTTGAGATTGGTGCGGATGATTATGTGACGAAACCGTTTAGCCCGCTGACGTTGATGGCACGGATTAAAGCTGTGACGCGTCGTAAAGGTCAAGCTGTGGACACGACGGCAAAACCTGCGGACGACGACATTTTAGAAACGAAGTATTTCAAAATCAGCAAAAAGACGCGGGAAATGTATTTTGAGGGGCGGTTACTTGAGGCTTTGACACCGAAGGAATTTGATTTGTTGTACTTTTTGATGCAGCATCCACGCCAAGTTTTCTCGCGGGAGCAGTTGTTAGAACAGGTTTGGGGTTACCAATTTTATGGAGATGAGCGTACGGTGGACGTGCACATTAAACGATTGCGGCAGAAAATCGCGACCGAGGAGCACCCTTTTCTTCATACGATATGGGGCGTCGGCTACAAATTCGATGAAACGGAATGATTCGCATGAAATTTAAATACTTTTATCAGCTTTTTTTGACACAGTTTATTATTTTGTTTATCGCCTGTTTGATGATTGGCCTGCTGATTTCGCATTTTATGAAGGATTATTTGTATCAGACGCAAGTTTCGGATTTGACGGCGTATGGGGAAGAAATCGCGAAAGATGTGCAGAATATGTCGGACCGGGAAACGGGAAGTCCGATTTTGCAGACGTATCAGCAAATTTTAGGCGTGAAAAACATCCATTATGTGATTTTCGATGATACCGCCGCGATTGTATATCCGCAAACGAACCGTCCGCTTCCGCCTGATTTCCATTTAAAAACTGATGAATGGAAGGAATTGCAAGAAGGCAAGACGGTTTCGACGTTGATGGATACACGATTCAGTGATCAATTGACGCGCGTGAGTATTCCGATTGAGAAGGACGGCGAATTTGCCGGTGGAATCATGCTTACATCGCCAATTAGCGGCACCGAGAAAGTCATCGGGAAAATTAATTGGTACGTTTTTTACACGATTCTCATTTCGATTACGATTGCTCTAATTTTGAGCGCGATTATCGCAAAACTACAAGTAAACCGCTTCCGCAAGCTAAGTTCGGCGACGAAAGAAGTGATTAAAGGCAATTATAGCGTGCGTTTGAAGGAGAGTTCGATCGATGAGATTGGTGCGCTGGCCGGTGATTTTAACAAGATGACGCAGACGCTGGAAGAATCCGCGATTGAGATTGAGCGCCAAGAAAAGCGCCGCCGCCAGTTTATCGCCGATGTTTCCCATGAAATGCGGACGCCACTCACGACGATTAGCGGTTTGACGGAAGGTTTGGTCAACGATATTATTCCAAAAAGTGAGACGGATCGCTGTATTGCATTGATTGATACAGAGGCACGGCGCTTGGCTCGGCTTGTGAATGAGAATCTCGATTATGAACGCATTCGTTCGAATCAGATTCAGCTGCATAAAACGACTTTCGCCGCACATGAATTTTTGGATATTATCAAAGATCAGCTACAATTGACTGCCGAAAATAGAGGCGACCAGATTATTGTGAACACCCGAGATTCCGTCCAAATTTTTGCAGACTACGACCGATTGATGCAAGTTTTCATCAATATCGTGAAAAACAGCATCCAGTTTACCGAAAACGGCACGATTACCCTTTCGGCGAGGCAGGAATATAAAGAAACGATTTTCGAGATTAGCGACACAGGAATTGGCATGGATGAATCCGAAGTCGAGCAGATTTGGGATCGCTTCTATAAAGCCGACATGTCACGGACGAGCACAAAGTTCGGCGAATCCGGCATTGGGCTGTCGATCGTGAAGCAGTTGATTAGCTATCATGATGGTGAAGTCAGCGTGCATAGCATGGCTGGTGAGGGAACTACATTTACGATTAAATTGCCATTTTTTGTGGATAATGAATAATAGAAAGTGTCAACTACTAGATTCCACCACTCAAATTTTAGCCGCTGCAACCCATGTGTTCATGTAGACTCGTCACCTGCTCATATTTTTTAATACAATATGGAGTTATGGAATTTAAACCAAAGCGTACTATACAAAAGGAGAGGAATAATGCTAACTAATATATATCATTTTTATAAAAAGAAGGATTTAATTTATATAAAAAAATTTAAAGAATTCAATAAAGTTTATAAAACTAAACGGATTAAATGTTGGTTTATAATCACTCTTGCAGTAATTTTCTATATTTCAATCACTTATCTTTCGATGATATACCCAAAATATGATAATTTCTTGATGAACGCTTCCAAAATTTCACTAGGAATTGTAGCTACAATTCCTTTAATATTGCATCATAAAAACCTGCATACAATGACTAGACGGTCATTTAACTTTGAACATTCCCGTGATTATCAAATTAATCGACTTAAACAATATCTCTCTGAGCAAAAATATTATTCTCGTGATGGTATATTTATACTCAAGAATGAAATTGAATCACACAAGCAAGCAAATCCTTTGAGTAATTTGATATGGCCTTTTTCGGTACTTGCTGCAGTATTCCTCCCATGGTGGAATAACTATTCAGGTTATATGATAAATAATAAAAATATATCTGGCTCACTCTTACTAGGGTTAATTATTTTAATCATAAGTATTTATTTCAGACCGATTCTAACAAATTTATTAATGTTCGTGAGTGATAATTCGTATAAACCAAAATTAAAGTTGATACCATATTTAGATGATATAGTACTTGAATATGAAATAAAAAATGGCGTTGTGCTAGCTAATACTCTTGTAGCTCCTCAAAATAATAAACCATAATGCACCATCTTTTTATTTCTTAATTACATTCTTTTCTTGGTAAATCAAAATTTAATATTTGATTGCCCAATACAGATAAACTACCAAGTATCCTAACCCTCACAAGTTCAATGCATTCATATATAACCTAAACGATCTGGGAACAAATTCTTGCTGACATAGAGTTTGTTCCCAAACCGTTTCAGGATTGCTATTTCATAATCAAACGTTCATTCTAAAAATTTAGCCCTCATTAGTTACCGATCTTCTAGCCTGAATTCAACTATCTACTTTATCGCGATGTATATCGAACTATCCGTTGCTTCTTAGTGACAAACGATTTTAATACTATTTTCCCTTGCTAGATTTCTTTTTATAGTTATCAATCAGTTCGATACCACTTACATTAGTTGATTTAGGTAACATGTTTAATTTCTCATATTCCCAAATAGTTACGCGATCAACATAATCATAGCCATCTTTCTCTAAATCTTCATAGCTGTATTGGATGTTAAATTTGCCCTTTGAATTTAAAGTGAAGTTTAGACTTTTCCATGATTCTTGTTTGTTTACAATAAATTCATTCCAAAGTTTTCTTAATAGATCACTTAAATTGCTCAAACCGTTATCTACGTCTACACCTTCTATATCCTCAATATCCAAGCTATATATCGGTGTAGTTTTACCCATGGGATAATAGTAAAAGAAAGTTGCGTCACTATGTTCTTCTACCTCTGAATATAATAGAACCTCACTCCATTGCTCTGGAATTATCAAATTGATTTCTGTCGCTATTTCTTGATATAATTCTTCCATCCTTGTTGTATCCACTTTACTGTCCCCCAAACTCATTTGGTAGCCTCCTTACATATTTTTACCGGCAATGGTGTATCTTAAATCAAATCTTATTTTTTGTAAACACTAGACTTCATTTCAATTATTGACTATACTATTAAGTTTAATTGTATGTTTCATCATCATACTCCTGAATTTGTTTTTCAATCAAATTATCTCTTTCAATTAAATTTTTTATAACCTTGGAGCTAATAATTCGAGTTGATTTTTGAGTCTTTTGTACAATCTCTAGTTTCACACCTAATGCTTCTATCTTATTTATCGATTCCAGCAAGCTGACAAGTTTATCGGGTTCATTTATATAATAACAATCTAGTATTGGTAAATTATCAATTATTTTGGTTTTTATTTCACTTATAGATTCTCTAGTATATTTTCTTATTATCGGTATACATTTATTGACTTCTTCATATTCATTCAGTGTAACTTCAATTTTATTTTTATCCATATCATAATCATCCTTTTTCTCAAAAATCTTTTATTATAATAATTGGCTCTCCTGGCAAACTATTCTTCCAATTCCCTCCATGCCAACCATATAAATGTTCGTTAAATGTAGCTGGATAAATTATTTCTCCCTTGTCTGCCAAATGTGGGTATTTAGATGCACTAAAACTATGATGTCCTGCAATCGATTTGCCATCAAATTTAGGTACTTTCCCCATTAATATGTCCTCCATTTGGTTATCACTCCAATTTCTAGTAGTAAACTCACCATTTGTAATTCTATCAGCTTCCATATCCCAAAACTCTGTAACCCCGGCTTTTCGCTTCTTGGCAAACTTTTTATTCCAATTATACTCTACATACTCCTGTTTAGTTATGGTACGGTTATCCACCTTCTGTCTTAATTCCTGCATTTTCTTAGAACTTAGTTGTTTTATCTGAGTGGGATGTTCTCTTAAATCTAGCCCATTCACTCTTTCTGATATGATCTCTTTAGCATTTTTAGAAGTATTGCTAAAGTCCCTTATTTCTAGCTCTTTTTGAATCTTAGCTAGATTACTTTTTGGAATTTTAATACCTCTTCCCTTCATTGCAATTCCACCAAGTAATACCGCAGATATAATTGAGAAGCTTTGCGCTTTCGTGATTTCTTCTCCTGTTAGAAGGTTATACCCATCCATTGCAGCTAACATATTTGCTGTATCGAAATCTATATCTGGATCTCCATTCCCAATTTTAATTGTACCATCTTTTAAACCATCATTATAGGCAATGCTTGCTTCTGCGGTTTCGCGATTCGTGATGCCATTTTTACTTAAGACCCAAAAGCTACCTTCCAACGTCTTCGTATAGTCATCGAAATCATACGTTTTCTTCGGCTTCTTCTCTGGTACTAAATGGTTCAGCCAGCCCAGTTGCATTTTGCTGGAATCGTACGTATGTGTCGTGCCATTGAATGCTTTTCCAGCTAGGATTTCATTCACACCCGTCTTGACTTGATACATCCGCGATAAAACATCATGCATCACATTCGTATGACTATGTTCAAAATCCAGATACCGTTCTAAAATCTTGATTTCTTCTTTGATTTGCATCATCGACGTTTCCAGTCCCAGCTTCATGCCTATCTGTTGCCCCAGGTTCAAGTTCCCCGTCATCGAATCCATCGCATACGTAAAGTCATCCAACAAGTTCTCTGACCGCCTAATTTCGGCATACAACGCTTCCAATTTATCCGAATCCAATCGCGAGTCAAACGCATCATCTACCTGCGATTCAAAATCCTGCACATACTTCTTCAAAATCCGGTCTGCCTCGCTCAAACACTCGATGGTCGTGTCTACGATGGGATAGTGCACCGTTTCATAATAGCTTTTCGCGCTATCGACAAACTCACCTTGGATTTCACCATCCGCCACTAATTTCGCGACGGCTTTTCGATAATCGCCCAGTGCATCCCGTAATCGCTCGCTTTCTCGTAAAAATTGCCCCACGAAATAGCGTACTTCTCCAATTTCAATCCGTGGCATGCGCATCAGCCTCCTTCGATGCAAATTGCGCTCGTTGGTTCGCTCGACGTGATTCCTGTATCGCATCATCCACGGCGTACATCTGTTTTTTCCGCTTCTGCCATTCTTCCACCATCGTTTCTTCGACCAGTCCTAATCGCTGCCGCGACCGGTTCCCCTGCCACGCGTCCTGAAAAGTATGCAAAACATTCTCTTGCGCCCGTTTCGCTTTTGAAAATAGCTGCTCCAACTCTTCAAACTGCGCTCTTTCTTGATTTGTTCTTTCCAAGCATCTTCTTCCCGTTGTCTTGGTTGCATTGCTATGTATCCCCCTTATCTATTTTTTACTTCCCACCCATTCGATTCCTTTGTGTAGCATATCCCCTAACGCTTTTTCTGAGGCAACAAATGCCTTCTCCACATTCTTCAAATTGGCTGTATCTTTTTGAAACGCAGCGGGAGTGGATGCCGTCATTTGCGCAAATTCCATCGCGCCTTCTACCAATTGTCGCGCGCTACCAGTGGAATACGAAACGCTTGGCTTAGGCTGTAATTTCAACATATTTGTTGTCGCTTGAATCGCACTCGCATGTTCGGCTAATCGACCGCTTGGTAATTGTATTTTTTTCGCCATTACTTCCCCTCCATATCTCTTTAATATCTTAAAGTATTATATCATAAATTATGCATAAAAACGCCAAAAATAGCAAAAACGCCTCACCTATTTTCAGGTAAGACGTAAACTTGGCTTCACACAAACGCTTGCCGCCGATTTACTCCGCATATCCAACTATCCCCGCATAAACTGATACGGCGTGATATCATCCATCCCAATCATCGGATTAATATGCATCCAGTTCTCCTCCGTCAACAACTTCCGATTACTCACCGTCGCAAGCATATCTTCCTCACTCAGCAACCGTTCATAAAGCGTCGTATTCCGCTTCTCCTCATCAATCCGCTCGACACCCCTCCGAAACGCGTCCTCTTCCCCGCAAATAATCAGAAACTGCTTGCTCCGAGTCACCGCCGTATACAAAATATCGCGCCGCAACATCCGGTAATAACTCCGCACCACCGGCATAATCACAATCGGAAACTCGCTGCCCTGCGCTTTATGAATCGAACAACAATACGCATGCGTCAACTGGCCAAATTCCTGCCGAAAATACTCGACCTCCGTCTGGTCAAACTGTACCACAAGCATATCCTGTTTCTCCGTATTTTCCTTCGCATAAATAATCGAGACAATCTCGCCAAAATCGCCATTAAAAACGTTCTTCTCCGGCTGATTCACAAGTTGTAATACCCGATCTCCAATCCGAAACACGATATCGCCAAACTTCACTTCTTTACGCTTACCATCCGGATTCGCATTGAAAATCTCCTGCATTTTGCGATTTAAAATATCAATTCCCGCAGGTCCACGATACATCGGCGCCAAAACTTGAATATCCTTCGCACGAAAACCTTTTTTCTTCGCGTTTTCCACGACCTTCTCCACGACTTCCGCAATCTGATTCACCGTACAATGGAAAAACGACCGATCCGTGCTGTTTTTCGTAAACGTCGCTGGTAAAAATCCTTGCCGAATATCATGCGCCAACTCAATAATCGACGACCCGTCTTCCTGCCGATAAATATCCGTCAACTCCACCGTCGGAATCTCGTTCGACCGCAACATATCCTTTAAAACTTGGCCCGGCCCAACAGACGGCAACTGATCCTGGTCTCCCACTAAAATCACTTGCATGTGCGCTGGCAAAGCTCGAAACAGCTGATTCGCAAGCCAAATATCGACCATCGACATCTCATCAATAATCAACAATTCCCCTTCAATCGAACGCTCATTATCATCGTCCAACTGCTCCTGCCCGTTCATCCCCAACAAGCGGTGAATCGTCATCGCAGGCAATCCCGTCGATTCCGTCATCCGTTTCGCCGCACGTCCCGTCGGAGCCGCCAGCAAAATCGGCAATTTCTGCCCGTCCTTATACGACATCGGATCCAAATTCACACCATTTAATTCCGCGTAAAGTTCCACAATCCCCTTAATAACCGTCGTTTTCCCCGTACCAGGTCCACCAGTCAGAATCAGCATCGGCGACATCAACGCCTGCTCAAGAGCCAATTTCTGCGTCTCCCCATAAGAAACACCAATCCGGTCCTCCAACTCACCAAGCGCGATATAAAACTCCGATTTCGGAAATAGTTCCTCGTATTCCTTTTGCCGCATCATCCGTTTCACATGCGCCGCAAATCCAGCCTCCGCAAAATAAAGCGATGGCACGTACACCCGCGTGTTCTCCGTCATCACCTTCTGATCTTCCTCAAGCGCCAACAACTGCTTCGTCAACTGCTCCTGCTCAATCCGAATCGGCTCACTATTCTCAAGAAGCTGCGTCACCGTCTCCAGCAACACTTCCCGCTCCATAAAAACGTTCCCTTGTTGCAACGACTCCTGCTCCAACATGTACAAAATCGCCGCCTGCAACCGCGAATAATGATTCCCACCAAGTCCAAGCTTACGCCCCAACTCATCCGCACGGTTAAACCCAATCCCCTTCACGTCCTCAATCAACTTATAAGGATTGCCCTCCAGCACATTCAGCGTATCCTGCTTATACGCCTGAAAAATTTTCATCGAGAGCTGCGGACCAAATCCATACTCATTCAAACTCACCATAATATGTTCCAAACCTTGATTCTCACGCAACGATTCCAACAAACTTTCCGCTGTCGCAAGCGGCAAACGTGGCACCTCTTGAAGCAGCGACGGGTCCGACAAAATCCGACTTATCGCGTCCTCACCCAGCGTCTCCACCACACGTTCCGCCGTCTTTTTCCCAATGCCCTTAAAAAGTTCCCCGGATAAATACTGCACTAAACCCTGCTTCGTCTGCGGCATCTCTTTTTTGAACCGATCCGCTTTAAACTGTTGTCCAAACTTGGCATGATCCATCAATTTCCCGTGAAATATGTACACCTCTTGCTCATGAAGGGCAGGAAAAAAACCCGTCACAACAATGTCCTTCTCGTCCCACGTCGTATTCGTGTCTTGCACCTGAATCCGCACCACAGAAAACAAGTTCTCACTATTGTGAAAAATCGTCGACATCACGGTTCCCTTCATGTATAATTCCTCGTTCTCACCGAGCAATCCCAACGTTTCTTGCGTGTCCATTTTCCCACCTCCTCGTCTTTTATGCCGTTTTTTATTCGCCGCTCGCTTCTAAATCTTGAATCGCCGCAAGCGCATTCGCCGCCAATTCATGATTCTCATCACTTGCCACAGCCTTTTCAAAATATGTTTTTCCAATCACTAGATCGCCTTGCCAAGCCAAGTACGCCGCACCAATATTGTAAAACGCATCTGCATCATCTGGTTTCAGCATCAACACACGCTCCAGCGCTCCAATTGCCTCTTCAAACATGTCCGATTTCGCGAGTGCAATCCCGTACTGGAACGCCGCCTCCACGTCATCCGGCGCCAATTCCACCGAACGAAGCAAATATGGAATCGCCAACAAATTCTCATCCATTTGCGCAAAACTCATCCCAATCATGAAATAAACATCCGCCGAATCAAGCCCGTTCGCAATCGCCTTCTCAAATTGCTTCGCCGCGTCTTGGTAACGCTCCAACACATAATACAGATTTCCTAAACTATAATAAGCCGCTGAAGCCTTGCTATCAAGCTCAATCCCACGCTCAAAAAAGCGCTCCGCCCGCTCAAAATCATCCATCGAAAGCAACACATTTCCGAAATTAATAAAGCCTACCGGATCATTTGGATGTTCCTCAATGACCTCCGTAAAAAGACGTACCGCTGTCTCTAAATCATTTTTTTGCATCGCTTCAATACCTTGTGCATTTTTATCCATCATGTCCTTATCCTCCTATTTTACCGCAACAGCGAGCCAAGTTTTCAGTGCCGTCACCGTTTCCTTTGTCTGTTCTTCCACACTAATCGTGGCATCATTATCACCATTCTGCTTTCCGTAAGCGCCAAATTGTGCGTGATTCCCACCTTTAATTGATACAAAAGTCGTGTTCTCAGGCAAGTATTTCTTGTCTTTTTCGTATGTATCCCAATTTAGCACACCATCCTTTGTTGCCGTAATTGACAACGCCGAAAATGGAGCTTTTGCAAGCGTTCCCTTCTCATCCGCATAACTCGCTAAAAAGAAAATACCGTCCAAATCATCCATATTTTCGTGAGCAAAGCGCGCTGCCATCGCACCACCAAGTGAATGTCCACCAATTACAAAATGCTCGTCCTCATGACTATCAATAATATCAGCAGCCTTATTTTGCCCAAAAACAGCCAAATCGAGCGGCATTTCCGCAATATAAACTTTATATCCAGCATTCGCCAATCCTTTTGCCATCGGAGCATAACTCAGCGCATCAATAAAAGCGCCTGGATAAAAAATCACACTTTCCTTCACATCCTGGTTCATCGGTGTGAACATCAGAAAACCGCTATCATCCACGACATCCACTTTTTTCGTCGAATTCCCAGCCTCTTCCGCAAACTGACTCGGTGACGTGTTAAAGTAAAAATAAGCGCCCCCAACAATCAAAATCAGCACGGCTAACACAATCCATAACGTTTTTTTCATGCGAATCCTCTTCTCATCATTTATCAAAAAAAGAGTTCAGGAAATCATCCCATCCCAAACCCTTCTTCATGCGAATTATCCTACATATTGCAACTGTGCATCTTGCTTATAAATCTCGTCAATCGTTCCGCCGCCTAAGCAAACATCCCCATCATAAAGAACGAGCGCTTGGCCTGGCGTCACCGCACGAGCTGGCTCATCAAACACCACATGTGCTTTATTTCCATCCAACAAATGCACGGTCACACCAACATCTTCTTGGCGATAACGGAATTTCGCCGTACAATGGAAAACCGCGTCAACAGGACGATCCGATACAAAGCTCATATCCGTTGCTACAAGCGAATCCGAATACAGACTATCGTGATGGAAACCTTGCTCCACGAACAAGACATTATTCGCCAAATCCTTCCCAACAACAAACCACGGATCGCCGTCGCCACCAATGCCTAAGCCATGACGCTGCCCAATCGTATGGTACATCAACCCATCATGCTTGCCCATCACTTTGCCATCAAGCGTCTTCATATCACCAGGTTGCGCTGGCAAATACTCACTCAAAAATTGCTTGAAATTGCGTTCTCCGATAAAACAAATTCCCGTGCTATCCTTCTTGCCAGCCGTCGCAAGCCCTGCTTCTTCCGCAATCCGGCGCACTTCCGGTTTTTCCATCCCACCAAGCGGGAACATCACCTTCTGAATTTGCGCTTGCGATAATTGGTTCAAAAAGTACGTCTGATCCTTATTCCGATCCACGCCACGCAACATTTTAACCTCATTATCAATCGTTTCCACACGCGCATAATGCCCCGTTGCCACAAAATCAGCACCTAGGCTCTCCGCATGTTCCAAAAACGCCTTAAACTTAATTTCCTTATTACACATTACGTCCGGGTTCGGCGTCCGCCCCAATTTATACTCATCCAAGAAATACGTAAACACCTTGTCCCAATATTCCTTTTCAAAATTAACAGCATAATATGGAATGCCAATCTGATTCGCGACACGAATAACATCCTCATAATCCTCTGTCGCCGTACACATACCAAATTCATCCGTATCATCCCAGTTTTTCATAAAGATTCCGATAACATCATAGCCTTGCTCTTTCAGCAAATGAGCCGTTACCGACGAGTCCACGCCGCCAGACATACCAACAACTACCCGCGTCTTACTATTATCCATTTTAACTACTCCTCACATTTATTTACAAAGTCGCTGTACCACTTTTACAATCTCACTTGCTGCACTCTCCATCTCCTCGTAGGAATTACCAAGTCCAAAACTAATCCGAATCGATTCGCGCACAGCCGGATGTTCCGCACCAAACAGCGCCACCAACACATGCGACGGATCCACCGTGCCAGCCGTACAAGCCGAACCACTAGAAACCGCGATTCCTTCCATATCTAAATTCATCAACAACTGCTCCACCGACACACCCGGAAAGCGAACATTCAACACCTGCGGCAGCCCTTTTTCAAGCGAACCATTCACCTCAAAAAGAACACCACTCTCCGCAAAAGTATCCACTAAAACCTGCTTATACTCTGCAAAATCCGAACGTTTCTGTTTTCGCGACTCCAAAGAAATCCGCACAGCCTCCGCCATACCGCAAATTCCCGGCAAATTCTCCGTACCAGCTCGCCGCTTACGCTCCTGCTCCCCGCCGTGAAAAGGATACTGCAAATTCGTCCCATTTTTCACATACAAAAAGCCAATCCCGCGCGGTCCATTAATCTTATGCGCCGTCACCGTCAACATATCCACGCCAAGTTCCGCGACATCCATCTCGAACATCCCAAAAGCCTGCACCGCATCCGTATGAAACAACGCCTGGTGCCCCGTCAACCGCTCGCCAATCGCCCGAACCGGTTGCACCGAGCCAATCTCGTTATTCCCATACATAATCGAAACCAAAATCGTCTCGTCCGTAAGCGCCGCATCGAAATCCTCCAACGAAATAACACCCGTCTTGTCCACCGGCAAATACGTCACATTAAACCCTTTCGTTTCCAGAAACACACACGTCTCCAAAACCGCCGGATGCTCAATCGCCGTTGTAATAATATGTTTACCGTGCGCACGATTCGCATAGGCCGCTCCAATTAGCGCCACATTATCACCCTCCGTACCGCCACTTGTAAACACAATCTCACGTTCATCCGCCCCGATACTACGCGCCACAATAGCACGCGCCTCATCTAGCGCCTTCCGAGCCTCTCTCCCAGCATAATGAATACTAGAAGGATTCCCATAATTATTCGTAAAACTAGCCAACATCGCCTGCACAACCTCTGGATGAATTGGACTAGTCGCAGCATGATCCAAATACACACGTTCTACCATAAAATCGCTTCTTTCTATATTAAAAACTAACAATTAGCCTTTAAAAAATGTTTTTATAACCTACCCTATTTTAGCAAGAAACGGCGCTGAAAGCAAAGAACCAAGATGATTTTTGGATGAAAGCGCGTTTAGTTTCGCTGCTTATCTGTACTCTACTGTATTTCAGAGTGTGCAGGTGGGTTATATTTGTTTTGAGTTCATTCCGAGTTTTGCGTTTAAAATCACCTGATGGATTACCTGCTCACTACGTTCGCATGCATATTGAGCGCGCAGGAAAGCAAAATACGCTTTCTTACGCGCACAACAAAAAGCGCCCATTCAGCAAAACGTCAAAATCCCGTTCACAAATGAAGCGCTCGAATCTTAATTTAATAATAAAGAAACCCCAATCGTACCGTCTTTAATACCATTGTTTGAACCCGCTATTAACAGCAGGTGGGTGCTCTGTCTGACGGTTTACAAGTCCTCGTGAAAAGGCATGTGCGCTGCGCCCGAACTTGGGCTCCCTAGGTAGATCAAATTGTTCGGTTCAATAATATAGGTACCATAACGAATACATTAGGGTTTCTTTATTGAACTAAGAATACCACAAAATTTTGGAGATTTCAATTTGGAGCACTTACTTAACAGAAAAAGATGTATCTTTTCTTACTTAGCAACAAGATAACATGTAAGCGGTTAGCATTGATAGCTCATTTCTTATTCTGATTAATCTTCTCATAAACCCCAGCAATCGTCTGCTCATACTTAGACGTCAACTTCGGTTCGTAATACTTCGCTTTTAACAGTCGATCTGGCAAATACTGCTGATCTACCCATGCATTTTCATAACTATGCGGGTATTTATAATCAAGCGCCCGACCAAGCTCTTTCGCACCTGAATAATGGCCATCACGCAAATGATCTGGAACTTCGCCACTTTTTCCAGCTCGAATGTCTGCCAGCGCGCTATCAATCGCCATAATAGCAGAATTGGATTTAGGTGACAAACAGAGCTCAATAACGGCATTCGCCAATGGAATTCGCGCCTCTGGAAAGCCGATTTTTTCAGCAGTTTGTATCGCAGACAAGGTATGTGTCGCGGCTTGCGGATTCGCGAGACCGACATCTTCATACGCCATCACAAGCATACGCCGACTTATACTCACCAAATCGCCAGCTTCAATCAACCGACCCATATAATGGAGTGCCGCGTTTACGTCACTGCCTCGCACCGATTTCTGAAACGCGCTCAAAACGTCGTAATGCGCATCGCCGTCTTTATCGTGCGCCAAGCTCTTCCGTTGCAAGCATTCCTCTGCGACTTCAAGCGTCACATGCACTTTTCCGTCATCGGCAGGTTCCGAAGAAATAACCGCCAACTCCAATGCGTTGAGTGCGCTTCTGACATCACCATTACTAGCCGTCGCCAAATGGGTCTTCGCATCCTCATCGAGCACAACATCGTATGTTCCAAGTCCACGCTCCGAATCCGCCAGCGCCCAATCCATTGTCAGCTCGATATCCGCCACCGATAACGGCTTCAATTCAAAAATCTGCGTCCGACTCCTAATGGCCGGGTTAATCGCAATATACGGATTACTCGTCGTCGCCCCAATCAAAATAATTTGACCACTCTCCAAATGCGGCAACAGAAAATCCTGCTTCGGCTTATCCAAGCGATGTACCTCATCCAAAAGCAAGATAACCGTTCCGCTCATTTTTGCCTCTGCTGCCACAATTTCTAAATCCTTCTTATTATTCGTCACCGCGTTCAGCATCCGAAACGCATATTTCGTGCTGCCTGCAATCGCGCTCGCAATCGACGTTTTCCCAATGCCAGGCGGTCCATATAAAATCATGGAAGACAACTGTTTTGCCTTTACCATCCGATAAATAACTTTATCCTTACCAACAAGATGCGTCTGCCCAACAATATCATCTAGCGACTTCGGCCTCATTCGGTAAGCAAGCGGTTGAATAGCCATATCTCTCCCCCTCTAATAATCTTTCATCAATTATACCATAAGAGCGTATGTTCTGTTGTACAAAAACATCTATTTCATTAGCTTCTTGGCGCCATATACTATATAATTATTCTGGTATCACGATTAGACAAGTTTCAACTAATCGTACGGAGGCGATTCTTCCTAATTATATCAGAAAATCGCGACATTATTTGGAGGTTATTATGAAAATCACAACAAAAGGCCGCTATGGCTTAACTATTGTACTAGAATTAACGCGATGTTTCGGACAAGGTCCCATTTCCCTACGTTCCATCGCCGAAAAAAAAGGCTTATCCGAACACTACTTAGAACAATTGATTGGCCCGCTTCGTAACGCTGGTATTGTCAAAAGTATCCGCGGTGCACACGGTGGCTATATTCTAGGTGATGAACCCGCAAAAATAACAGCTGGCGACATCATACGCACCCTGGAAGGCCCTATCGTGCTTGTCGAAAGTATCGAGGATGAAGAAGCCGCGCAGCGCGAACTTTGGCTTCGCATTCGTAACGCCGTCAAAGAAGTATTAGATAGTACAACATTGGAAGATTTGGCGAGCCATGGCGATGATCCACTACTCGACGGCTACATGTTTTATATTTAATCCGAAAAACTACTTACATTTCGACGTGAGTAGTTTTTTCTTTCGCCCATTTAGCCTTATTCAAAATTCCTTTTTCACATCCATATGTCATCTATTTTCTCGCAAAAAATTAACCTCGAATAAAAAGAATATTTAAACTAAAACTCCGAAATCATTTAAAGAAAGCGCTATATGTTAGATAATCTAACAAAATTATAATTTTCAGATAAAATAGCTTGCTTTATTTTCAGTTTGCAGTATTATTATCTCATAAACAAAAAACAAATGTTAGATTATCTAACAAAAAGGAGAGTGTCACATGGAAGCAGTATTTATGTTTTTTTGTACCTTATTAGTTTGGCTGATGACACCAGGGATTGCTTTATTCTATGGAGGGATGGTTCGCCGTAAAAACGTGCTTAGTACTGCGATGTACAGTTTTAGCTCGATGGCGATTATCTCTATTTTATGGGTATTCGTTGGTTATTCCCTCGCTTTTGCACCAGGAAATGCTTTTATCGGCAGTTTTGACTGGACTTTCTTGCATAGCGTTGGTTTCGATGCCAATGCGACATACTCCGATGCGATTCCACATACTTTATTCATGATGTTCCAAATGACATTCGCTATTTTGACGGTAGCTATCATTTCTGGTGCTTTTGCGGAACGGATGAATTTTGCGGCATACTTAATTTTCATTATTTTATGGTCATTGCTTGTTTATTCTCCTGTTGCTCACTGGGTTTGGGGCGACGGTGGTTGGTTGCGTGAACTTGGTGCGCTTGATTTTGCTGGCGGAAATGTAGTTCATATTAGTTCTGGTATTACGGGACTTGTGCTCGCGATTGTGCTTGGGCGTCGTAAGGAAGCTGAGAATTCCTCCCCGCATAATTTGCCACTCGCTTTAATTGGTGGTATATTAGTCTGGTTCGGTTGGTACGGTTTCAACATTGGTAGCGCACTGACGATCGATAATGTCGCAATGACTGCGTTCGTCAACACCAATTCGGCCGCTGCAGCTGGTATTATCGGATGGGTCGCCGTCGAATGGCTGATTAACAAAAAACCGACGATGCTCGGCACAATTTCTGGCGCGATTGCAGGGCTTGTCTCGATTACGCCCGCAGCTGGATTCGTCACGGTTGGCAGTGCTTTGCTCATCGGCTTTCTCGGTGGTGCGATTTGTTTCTGGGCAGTATTCTGGTTGAAAGGTAAACTGAAATACGACGATGCACTTGACGCTTTCGGTTTGCACGGTATTGGCGGTATTTGGGGCGGTATTGCGACAGGCCTTTTCGCTACTACAAAAATTAACAAGCTCGGCGCGGACGGTCTTTTTTACGGAAATGCAAGCCTACTCGGTAAACAATTCATCGCTATTGGTTCCACGGTCGTTTTCGTTGCAATTGCTACCATCATCATTATCTATGTTATCAAAATATTCCTACCTATCAGAGTGGATGAAGACCAAGAATACAAAGGGCTTGATTTAACGCTTCACGGCGAAAAAGCCTATCATGATTAAGGGGTGGTTCTATTGTCAAACTTAACAAAAATCGAAATTATTACACGTCCAAATCGTTTTTACGAATTCCAAAAAGCACTCGCAGAAATCGGCGTTAGCGGACTCACTGTCACGAAGGCGCTCGGAACTGGTCTGGAAAAAGGCTTAATCGAACTATATCGCGGCAAAAAGAAGGAAAACAATGTGCATGAACGCATGAAGATCGAGATTGTTGTCAGCACGGTTCCTGTTGAAGCCGTTTTAGAAGTCGTAAAAAACACGTTACGCACTGGCGAACCCGGCGATGGTAAAGTTTTCATCTACCCCGTTGCCGAAGTCATTAAAATCAGCACCGGCGAGCGCGGCGTAGATGCTTTGCAAGATCATCCTAAAGAAAAATAGTCTCTCAAATGAGATGCGGATAAATAAAACGGAAGTAATTCTAAAAATACAATGAGAAATCGCGTTTTCCCCTTCCCGAAATGAAAAACAGAGCTTATAATGAAGAAGTAGCTAAATTGGATGTTTTTTATATATGAAGGAGAGATAGACAAAGATGCGAAAGATCCCCTTTTTTACAATTATCGCGATTGTTTTTTTAGCAGGAGGTTATTATTTTCTGCAAAACTCCGCTTCTCCAATAGATGTTTCTTTTAATTTTCTAGTCACACAGAAGAATGAGGACAACTCCGTTTCAGGAAACATCGAAGGAGCAGGTAGCAAAAAGATTAAGTTAGACCTTGACGAGTCACAATGGGATTCGGTGAAAGTCGGTAATCGCTATGCTATAGAGGCTAGATTTTACGACAAGCATGACGTGAGCAGCAAGGAAAAGAAAAAATTAGAAGGTCCGTTTTGGTCGAATGAAACCAATACCGGAATCTTAGCGAATGATGTTGAGGTCACGATGATTGATACGTCCTCAGCGAATTAAATCAGAACTATAGGCAAACCGCTAAATGGCGATGTCTATAGTTTTTTTGTACATGAAAATAGGATTCCCACATAAACGACGTGGAGAATCCTATTTTCATTGTTTTATTCTGCTTTCTTCGCCTCAATCGCAAGTTCTAGTTCGGCCAGTTGTGCCGCGCTAACTTCACTTGGCGCATTTGTCAACGGATCTGCTGCACTACCTGTTTTAGGGAAGGCAATCGTGTCGCGTAAATTATTCCGTCCAGCAAGAATCATGATAATCCGGTCCAAACCAAGCGCAATTCCACCATGTGGCGGTGTTCCAAATTCCAACGCTTCTAGCAAGAAGCCGAATTGATCTGTCGCCTCTTCATCCGTGAAGCCAAGCGCGCGGAACATTTGTTGTTGCATTTCTTTTTTATAAATACGGAGTGATCCCCCGCCAATTTCATAACCGTTTAAAACGATATCATATGCTTCTGCCATCGCTTTTTCTGGCGCGGTTTCAAGCAATGATGCGTCTTGTGGCATTGTGAATGGATGATGAGCGGACACGAAACGGCCAGCTTCTTCATCGTACTCGAATAACGGCCAATCTGTCACCCATAGGAACGCCAATTCGTTTTGGTCAATCAAACCTAGCTCTTGACCAAGTTTCGAGCGTAATGCACCAAGTGACGCCGCGACAACTTCTGCTTTATCCGCAACAAATAGTAGTAAATCGCCAACTTCTGCATCTAAAACGCCTGCCACTGCTTCCTGATTTTCTGGTGTGAAGAATTTGGCAATCGGTCCTTTGAAGCCGTCCTCTTCCACCTTCATCCAAGCAAGGCCTTTCGCACCATATCTGCCAACGAATTCGCCTAGCGCATCGATATCTTTACGTGAATAGTTCGCCGCTGCGCCTTTTGCATTGATCGCTTTTACTTCGCCACCGCTCTCGATTGCGTTCGTAAACACTTTGAAATCGACATTCGCTACTGCTTCTGCCATATTTTTCAGTTCTAAGCCGAAACGTACATCTGGTTTATCGCTACCAAAACGATCCATCGCCTCAGCGTATGTCATGTGCGGGAACGGTTTCTCGATTTTAATTCCCTTCGTCGCCTCAACAACTGCTACCAACATTTCCTCGGTAACTTCTTGAATCTCCTCTTTCGTCAGGAAACTCGTCTCTAAATCGATTTGGGTAAACTCTGGTTGACGATCCCCACGCAAATCTTCATCGCGGAAACAACGCACTACTTGGTAATATTTATCAAAACCAGCAGACATCAACAACTGTTTCAAAATTTGCGGTGATTGTGGTAACGCATAGAAATTACCTGGATACACACGACTGGGCACCAAATAATCACGTGCACCCTCTGGCGTACTCTTCGTCAAATACGGCGTTTCAATATCGAAAAAGCCCATTTGATCTAATTTTTGGCGGAATGTTTTCGTGGCCGTATGACGCATCTGGAAAATCTGGTTCATCTCAGGGCGACGCAAGTCCAAATAACGATATTTCAAACGCAATTCATCCGATACATTCACGCCATCTTCAATATAAAACGGCGGTGTTTTCGAAGCATTTAACACTTCAATTTCCTCCGCTAAAACTTCAATCCGACCCGTCGCTAATTTATCGTTGATTGCGCCTTCGCTTCTCGCAGCTACTGTCCCAACAACCGTTACAACAAACTCATTACGAACCGATTCTGCAATGGATAGCGCATCTGCTGAAAAATCTGGATTAAAAACTACTTGGACGATTCCTTCACGATCGCGCAAATCGATAAAAATAAGTCCTCCCAAATCACGACGTTTTTGCACCCAGCCGTGTAGTGTTACTTTTTCCCCGATATGTTTCTCCGTGACATCGCCACAATACAACGTTCTTTTCTTCATTTGTTTTCCCCCTCTAATTGCTCGCGTGCGGCCTGTAAACCAGCCACCACAGCCGCTAAATTGATTTCCGTTTGCTCACCTGTTTTCATGTTTTTCAACTTGCAGGTACCACTTTCAAGTTCTGTATCGCCTAAAATCATCGTAAACCGAGCATTTTTTCGATCTGCATCTTTTAATTGACCTTTCATTTTGCGGGCCATGTAGTCTTTCTCTACGCTAAAACCGTTTAAACGTAGCTCGTTAACAATCGCTACAACCTTCACCTCAGCCGTTTCCGTCGCTGTAATAACGTAGCAATCAAGTTCGCGCGTCACAGGAAGTTCGATTCCTTCCACATCTAATGCGGCGAATAAACGCTCCACGCCAAGGCCGAAACCAACACCCGGCGTTTCTGGGCCATCAAATTCTTGCACCAAACCGTGGTACCGACCGCCACCACAAAGTGTAGATTTTGCGCCAAAACCTTCCGCCGTACTCATAATTTCAAATGTCGTATGATTGTAATAATCCAAGCCACGAACAAGCGTCTGATCAACTGTATAAGCAATGCCTAATGCATCCAAATATGTCTTCACTTTCGCAAAATAAGCGGTTGATTCCTCATTCAAAAACTCCAAAATCGATGGCGCCGTCGCAATAAGCGGGTGGGCATGATCGACTTTACAATCTAGAATGCGCAATGGATTTTTATGCAGACGCACTTGACAATCCGCGCAAAACTCATCGATTTGCGGCTCAAAATGGGCTACTAATGCATCTTTATGCTTCAAACGACTTTCTTTATCGCCTAAACTATTAATCACAAGTTCAATATTTTGTAGTCCTAATTCTTTATAGAAGGTCATTGCAAGTGAAATAATCTCCGCATCAATCGCAGGATCATTACTTCCAAGCGCCTCTAACCCCATTTGTGTGAACTGGCGTTGTCTCGCGCCTTGCGGACGTTCGTAGCGGAACATCGGGCCTGTATAATATAGCTTCACCGGTTGGTTCACTTGTCCGAATAGTTTATGTTCTACAAACGCACGCACAACGGATGCCGTGCCTTCTGGGCGCAATGTTAAACTTCTATTTTTCTTATCTTGAAACGTGTACATCTCTTTTGAAACGATGTCTGTTGTATCTCCTACGCCGCGTTGGAATAATTCTGTATGCTCAAAAATCGGTGTCCTAATTTCTTCATATTGAAATCTCTCACAAATCGATTGAAAAACGCGCTCTACATAATGCCATTTCTCTACTTCTCCTGGTAAAATATCGCGTGTTCCTCTTGGCAATTTCATCTGCATGCCTTATCCCTCCTAAAAATTACGATAGTATCGTTGGTTTGATGGTTAGACTGTTTTGAGGTTTGGTAGATTGAAACAAATGAAGAGCCTTAGGTTTCTGCTGCTTATTTGTTCTGCTGGTGGTTCTGAGCTTCGCGGCTGTATGAGCTACTTTTGGCTTGCATGCATATTGAGGCTCTTCTTGGGTCCCTCTGCTTATTTGTTCTACCGATTATTCTTGGGGTTGCCGTTGTAAGAACCGCTTATGGATTACATGCTCACTTCGTTCTCATGCATATTGTGGTTCTAACTCAGCATA
The DNA here is from genome assembly GCF_014322795.1 of Paenilisteria portnoyi. Taxonomy (GTDB): domain Bacteria; phylum Bacillota; class Bacilli; order Lactobacillales; family Listeriaceae; genus Listeria_A; species Listeria_A portnoyi. The sequence goes on along the minus strand of NZ_JAASTT010000009.1, from coordinate 98,579 downwards.
GTACGCTTCGTAAGAACCACAACAAAATAACCCCCATCCCCTGTCTTAACTAAATAAAACAAGGGACGAGAGTTAACCCGTGGTACCACCCTAAATTGAGGAACAAAAAAGCTCCTCCACTCAAAACAGTTAACGCCTGTCAACGTTCTTACTTACTCAGCAACATGCGCCTTTTAGCAAGAAGCCTCTGGAGTGTCTTTCTAACAATTTAACTGCGACAGGTTTTACAGCCTAGGAACCCGTCTCTCTTTACCAGCAAATGCTTGTTATACTTTTCTCCGTCATCGGTCATCTATTAATTACCCTTAAGACTACTAGAATTTGGCTCAAAAGTCAATAACGTTTTGAAAAATAATCGTGAAATTGTGGGTTTACTGTTTCATAATACCTTGTTTTGTGATAATCTTTTTATAGTAGATATTTATTTAGGGGTATAGGTGGTGTCCATTGATGAAAAATAAGTTCCTGTTTATAACCGTGCTCTCGTTCTTGCTTATTGGAGCCGGCATCTTGTCTACAATCGCGATGGCAAATGCAAACACGGTGCAAGTAAAAGCGGAAGTTCTAAACGTCAGAAGCGGACCAGGACTCGCATTCGACGTCACATCTCAAGTCAGAAAAAATGAAATTCTAAACGTGATCGACGAGGAAAATAAGTGGTATAAAGTTCGCCTCGAAAACGGGCAAAGTGGTTACGTGGCAAGTTGGCTCGTTAAAAATATCGATGTCAGTGCTTCCAGTAACAGTCTCGCTACCGTAACAAGCGACGGCGGTCTGAATGTTCGTAGCAAACCATCCACAAATAGCACCATACTCGGAAACTTGAAAGGCGGCGACCAAATCACCGTCACAAGCCAATCCAATGGTTGGACGCAAATCCAGTACCAAGGTCAAACCGCGTGGGTGAGCTCGACATACATCAAGATGCAAGAATCAGCAACCAAAGAATCAAAAAGCAATTTGCAAACCGTCACCGTCCGATCTAACGGTACGAATATCCGTTCAGGACCAGGTCGCAATAATAACACAATTGAGAAAGCCGATTCCGGTACCGTCTATAATATCGACGGCGTGCAAGGCGATTGGTATCAAATCACAACATCATCCGGCGCACAAGGTTACGTAGCCAACTGGGTTGTTGATGTCTCAACTTCCAAAACCAAAAGCGCACCGAAATCCAAAACAACATCACTTGCTGAGGCAACCATCGTTATTGACCCAGGCCACGGAGGAAACGATCCAGGCGCACAAGGTCAGAATGGTACTGTAGAAAAGAAAGCAACCTTAAAAACGGCTAAAGCGGTGGTAAAACGCTTAGAACAAAGCGGTGCAAAAGTTATTTTGACAAGGGATAGCGATGACTATATTTCCCTGAAAGATCGCGCTCGAAAAGCAGAAAAATACAACGCAGACGCCTTCATTTCGCTTCATTTTGATTCCGTAGAAGACGCAAGCAATACCAGCGTTAACGGACAAACGACATATTACTATAAAAATAAAGACCAAAGCTTAGCCGAAAGCATCAACGCGAGCCTAGCAAGCAACCTAACAAGCAAAAACCGCGGCACACGCTCCGGCGACTTCTACGTACTACGCGAAAACACCCAGCCGTCCGTGTTGCTAGAACTAGGTTACCTAAGTTCAAGCATCGACGAAGAAAAAATGAACTCCAACGGCTTCCGCGAAGACGTCGCCGATTCGATTTTTGAGGGGTTGAGTAATTACTTTAAAAACTAGGTGTCGAACGGGCTCGTTAGCTCCGAAAAAATTTGTTAGGGGCCGCAATAAAAACCCGCACTTGTTTTTTGTGGAGGGCTCGAAAATTTCGAGGAGCTAGCCCGTGAGACCCGATTCGGAGATTCAAAACAGGACACACAAAACAAAAAAATGCTAGGACGAGATTCCAAATCTTGTCCTAGCATTTTTTCATTACCTACAACCCTATTTCCCTAACAACTCCTGCGAGTCCAAAATAATCGTCACCGGACCATGATTCACAATCCGTACATCCATCATTGCACCGAAAACCCCGGTCTCAACAACAATCCCTTCAGCCGCAAGCAGTTTGTTAAACAAATCATACAAATCCGATGCCACATCAGGAGCCGCTGAATTCGTAAAACTCGGACGGCGCCCCTTTTTCACATCGGCATATAACGTGAACTGAGAAACACTAAGAATTGCCCCACCAAAATCTCGAATCGACAAATTCATTTTATCCTCATCGTCTTCAAAAATACGCAATCCGACAATTTTATTCACAATATACTTTACGTCTTCTTCTGTATCGCCATGCGTGAAACCAACTAGTAGACAAAGCCCACCAGCGATTTCGCCCACATTTTCATCATCAATCGTTACACTAGCTTCATAACAGCGCTGCGCCACAACTCGCATACTAAATTCCCCCAGTCAGTCTCAATTCATTAAACGTCTAACCGTGTAGACATCAGGAACTTGCTTAATCTTATCGACAACGCGTTGCAAATGATTAATATTATGAATCTGAAGCGTTAGGACGAGCGTCGCCATTTTGTTATTATCCACTTTTGCATTCACGCCGTTAATATTGCTTGTAAGGCTGTTCACGACTTGCAAGATATCATTCAGCATGCCATTACGATTATAGCCAAACACCTCAATATCGACGTTGTAATCGGTTTTAGCCGTCATATCCGCGTCTTCCCAATCCACATCGATCAAACGCTCGGTATCTGGACCTGTGACATTCGGACAATCTTTCCGGTGAATCGAAATACCGCGACCTTTTGTGATGTACCCAACAATTTCGTCACCTGGCACCGGATTACAACAGCGCGATAAGCGGATGAGTAAATTACCGATACCTTGCACGACCACACCCGCATTATGCTTGATTTTAAGGCGCTCGTTATTGCTATCCGTCGGGTTTTTCGGTTTCGCTTCAATTTTGTTTGTTAGCATCTCTGCTTGCTCTTCCAATTCCCGTATGCGTCGCTCTTTCTCCGTCAAACGATTCGCAACTTGAAGTGCTGTAATACCGTTATAACCTACCGCCGCAAACAAATCATCTTCATGGCTAAAATTCAGGCGTTCTCCAAGCTTATTCATATTTTCCGTTGTCATTACTTTCTTCGGATCAAAGTCAAGTTGGCGCAACTCTTTTTCTACCATATCGCGACCTTTTTCGACGTTCTCTTCTTTCGCTTGGCGTTTGAAGAACTGACGAATCTTATTTTTCGCTTGCGACGTCTGCACGAGTTTCAACCAATCACGACTTGGTCCATACGAATGTTTCGATGTCAAAATTTCAATGATATCGCCTGTTTTTAATTTATAATCAAGTGTGACAATTTTGCCGTTAATTTTGGCGCCTATCGTCTTGTTCCCAATTTCGGTATGGATTCGATAAGCAAAATCAAGCGGTACAGAACCGTTTGGCAGTTCGAACACATCTCCTTTTGGTGTAAAAACATAGACAACATCGGTGAACAAATCGAGTTTCAGCGATTCCATGAATTCCTCGGCGTTTTCCGACTCATTTTGATATTCAATAATTTCGCGGAACCAGCTCATTTTGTTGTCGAAGGAAGTCTTAGAATTGATGACTTTCCCCTCTTTGTAAGCCCAATGCGCCGCAACCCCGTACTCTGCGATTTGATGCATTTCCAGCGTCCGAATTTGCACTTCTAACGGCTCGCCTTGCGGACCAATCACTGTCGTATGAAGCGACTGATACATATTTGATTTCGGCATTGCAATATAATCTTTAAAACGGCCTGGCATCGGCTTCCAACGCGTATGGATGATCCCAAGAACCGCGTAACAGTCCTTAATACTATCCACTAAAATTCGAACCGCTAGCAAGTCATAGATTTCGTTAAACTGCTTGTGTTGCTCCGACATTTTGCGGTAAATCGAATAAATATGTTTCGGGCGACCAGAAATATCCGCCTTGATATGCAGTTCATCCAGATTCTCATTCACGCCATCAATCACATCGTGCAAGTAACGTTCCCGCTCTTCCCGCTTCTGCTTCATCAAATGCACAATGCGGTAATATTGTTGCGGATTCAAATAACGTAACGCGGTGTCCTCAAGTTCCCATTTCACACGGGAAATCCCCAAGCGATGCGCAATCGGTGCAAAAATTTCTAACGTCTCATTCGCAATACGGCGCTGTTTCTCCACCGGCAAATGCTTCAACGTCCGCATGTTGTGTAGTCTATCTGCCAATTTCACAAGCATAACGCGAATATCCTGCGCCATTGCGATGAACATTTTGCGGTGATTCTCTGCTTGCTGCTCTTCATGCGATTTGTATTTAATTTTTCCGAGTTTTGTAACGCCATCGACAATCATCGCGATTTCTGGGCTAAATGCCTCTTCTAAATCCCGCAACGTAATCGGCGTATCTTCTACAACATCGTGCAAAAATCCTGAAGCAACAGTAGCCGGATCCATCTCCAGCTCCACTAAAATTCCTGCTACTTGGATAGGGTGAATAATGTAAGGTTCCCCCGATTTGCGGAATTGATCCTTGTGCGCCTCACGTGCATAATCACACGCCTTTTTGACAACCGCAAGATGCTCCTCATTCATGTAATGAGAAGCCATTTCAATTACTTGATCCGCTGTTAAATTTTGTTCTTTAGCCATAATGTCCCCACACCCTTTTCATCCACTCTATCTGTAAAGTATGTAAAAGCACCCACGAATGAGTGCTTTTTAAAATAATTCTTATTTGATATTATAACATGTTTTAGACGACTCACAAAGTAATTTTGTTGCTTGAGCCTGAAAAAACACTTTTTTTGAAAATAGCCTTAGAAATCCATCAAAATCAGACGGTCATATCCTTCTAATTTTTTATGGCCTTCAAGCTCTGTTAGTTCGATTAAGAAAGCACAGCCAGCCACAACGCCGCCGAGTTCTTCCACCAGTTTAATCGTTGCTTCAATCGTACCACCTGTCGCTAACAAATCATCCGTAATAAGCACGCGTTGACCAGGTTGAATCGCATCTTTATGCATCGATAATTTGTTCGTCCCATACTCTAAATCATATTCCATATCCACCGTTTCACGCGGCAATTTATTCGGTTTACGAACTGGTGCAAAGCCAACACCAAGCGAATAAGCCACCGGACATCCGATGATAAAACCACGCGCTTCAGGTCCGACAATAACATCGACGCTCAATTTTTTTGCATATTCTACAATTTGGTCCGTCGCAAATTTGTAAGCCTCACCATGGCTCATAAGCGGTGTAATATCTTTAAAAACAATACCTTCTTTTGGCCAATCATTTACAATCGCTACATAACTTCTCAATTCTTCTAAGTTCATTTCACTATTTCCTCCAAAATTGAATTCCCCTTCGAATTCATCAGCTTCTCCATCCAATCGTACAGTTCGTTGTAATTGGAGTAGAGTAATTTCTGTTCCATCGCAATGCGGTATTCTCGAGCCTTATAAACAGCCGATTCCTCCAGATTACGTTTTTCCCCAATTTCATTCAATCTAATCACGCCATCCTCTATTGTAGCAAAATTTAGATCAAAAAACACGCGTGACATAAAATCAACGTGATCATCCGTCCAACTAAATTGCTTACAAAGACGCGACATATTTTGAGCGAGCGGGAAAGGTTGGTGTTTTTTAAGTACCGCATAGAGTTGCGCGAAATGCTGACGACTAGGCATCGACGCAATCGCATTTCCATTTTTGGCCTCGACATGCAAATAAATCCGATCCGCCGCCGTATTCGTAACTAGCGCCTCAAGCAAAGCCACATCATCCGGCATATCCGCAAAAATAAGATCTTTCGTTGCAGCATCCACGCAGTCCTCGATCGACTGAATCTGCGTACAAACAAGATTCGCATTCGACGCTAACAATTTTTCCTTGGTTCCATCTTGGAAACACACGAAAACCTTATCCGCCATGCCATCCGTTTGCAGCAACTTTTCCCATTCCGCTCGACTTCTGACATCAAACAATTGCCAATGTCCAATTCTCAAGTCCACAATACGGAGTTGCGGTTTGCGCATATTATTCCATTCATTAATCGATAATTCTCCGACCACATCCACTTTTGCCATCGGGGAAATTTTTTCAACGAGCTCGCCAGTTCCAAATCCAACCGCATCAATCGACGCACCAGAATCCGCTGTAATCGCCGTTTTCAGATGGTTCTTGTCCGCGCCAATCCGCTTCGTACCGCTCAACCGAACACCTTCCAACGCAAAAACTGGTTTGGGATTATCCGTACCAAAAGGCGCCAACTTGTTCAACTGCGTGATAAAATCAATCGTCACCGTCTCGACTGGAATCGCCTCTTCCACACGCAAAATGGACACAAAATCATCCGGCGACAACGTTTCCCGAGCCAGCTTCGATAAATTGGCCCGCAACGTCGCTACATCCGCCACATCAAGCGTCATACCAGCCGCCATCGGATGTCCACCAAACGCTTTTAAAAGCTCCTGATTCGCGTCAAGCGCTTGGTATAAATGAAACGCCTCGATACTACGCCCAGAGCCTTTCGCGATTCCCGTCACCTCATCAAAACCAAGCACAATCACAGGTCGCGCGTAACGATCCACCAATCGCGAAGCCACAATCCCCACAACACCAGGATTCCAGCCCGCTTTCCCGATGACAAGCACTTCATTCCCTTCACCAAGAAACTCCGCTTCAATCATCGCAATCGCTTCCTCAGCAATCTGTGCCACAATCGTTTGCCGTTCTTTATTTGCCTCATCAATTTCCTCCGCCAAGAAAACCGCCTCTTCCGGATCTTCCGTAAGCAATAAATCAGCCGCCGGATCCGCAGGGCCTAAACGACCAACTGCATTCAAACGTGGCGCAATCACGAAACCAATCGTTTCCTCGGTAGCCTCTGGAAGCTTCGCGCTAGCCAGTTTTGCCAAAGCAGACACACCGATATTCGCATTCTCCCGCAGAATTCGCAGTCCTTTTTGCACAAACAAACGATTCTCATCCGTCAGCGAAACCAAATCCGCCACCGTCCCAATCGCCACTAAGTCCAGCAATTCCGTCGGTTCCTCGCCTAACAACGCGTGAGCCAGCTTGTAAGCCACCCCAACACCCGCTAAATCAGGAAATGGGTAATTAGACTCCGGATGACGCGGATGAATCACAGCGACCGCCTCAGGCATCGTTTCCTTCGCCTCATGATGATCCGTCACAATCACGTCCAGACCAATCGCCTTCGCATGCGCCATCACATCCAGCGCCGAAATCCCATTATCCACCGTAATCAGCAAATCTACGCCCGAATCCTTCGCCTGCGTAAAAGCCGCCACATTCGGTCCATAGCCTTCCGTAAAGCGATTCGGAATATAAAAATCAGCATTCGCGCCGAGTTTACGCAACGTCTTCAACAACACCGTCACACTCGTCACACCGTCCGCGTCATAATCCCCATAAACAAGAATCTGCTCCTTGGCATCAATCGCCTGCTTAATCCGGTCGACCGCAAGCCCCATCTCCGCAAACAAAAATGGATCATACGCCTCATACTTGTCCGGATTTAAAAATTTATCCAATTGACCAGCAGTCGTGACCTTGCGACGCGCAAATAACTCCGCCATCGGTAGCGTACATTTCAGCTCATCAGCCACCTGTTGCATCGCCGCCGCATCCGCCGTCTCCACCTGCCATTTATATTTAGAATGAATCATGATTTACCACCCCTCAACCTACCCATTATACCCAAAAAACATAAAAAAGACCACCTAATTAGGCAGCCTTCCTTTAATTTCTGTCATACAGTTGGTTTCGGCGCACTATCTGTAACTTCTACTTCCGAAACTTTCACTTTACGCGATTTTTCCGCAGCTAGCGAACGTTCTAATTCCTTTTTCGCAGCCTCAAGCGTCTTGACTTGCTTCTTCATCGAATTCGTACGAACAATATTCAGACAGAAGAAAATCAACCCACCAATCAAAACCGATCCCAAAATAACTAAAATCAGCGGCCACTCCACATAGGCAAACAAGAAATTCACCTTCACATCATCCACATTTATCACCGCAAAAATCGCAATCACAATCGCCAACACAATCCCAACAATTACTTGCCATTGTACTTTCATCTAAAACTCCTCCTTAATCCCATTTTGGCTGCTCATAAAGCAACGCCAAATTCTCTAAATCACGCGAACCAACCTGTATATCAATAATCGCCGACAACTCAAAATGAACCTCGCCGTAAGACTCCGCACCATTATCCAAATCATCCATCACGATATGTTCCTTCACAACATGGCGCACATAACCATTCAACGTCTCGCGCTCATCATCCTGATCCAAAAACACCGCGATTGCGATTTTCTGATCCATCGCCAATGTCAGCACATTCGCCAATACATTCCCAAACGTACTCAGCTCAAAATCATCATGCTTTTCCTGATTTAGATAATATAACCGCTCCGCTCGCTTAGCGTCCTGCCCACCAGCATCAACACGAAAAATCAAATCCAGCCTAGCAATCAAATACCCCGCCGCCTGTGCCTGCGATGAAACAACCCGCAACACCAAGTAATCCTTCGTTACCAACTGGACAAAACCGCCATACCGTTCATCTTTACTCGTCGAATCATTATAAATATACAAAATCGTCTGTGCTTTCATCGCATTTTTCAACACACGGCACAAAATCTCTCTGTCCACCAAAATCTCCTCATTTCTTTCAAATCATCTGAGGACGAGCGATTTTCCTATTTCTTCACGTACTTTCTTTTATGCATCCAGAATCCTCCTAAAACGAAAATACCCAAATCGCACAATAAACTAGCGCCAAACCACCAGTAATAAGTAGCGACTTCATGACATACCATGGCAAAATCATCAACATTAGCGCAACCACACCTGCAATGATAGAAAAGAAAAACGAATCCGATCCATCAAAACTCGGCCAGCCACCATCTAACCAACCATTATGCCAATCCTTCGAATAGAACAACCCGAGCACAAAAAGCCCCACACCGATTGCTATCACAACTATCTGCCAAATCATGTTCCCACCGTACTCCTTATTCTCAATAAAAAATGCCGAATGCCTACCTCACCTGATTTTTTACATCTCAGATAAGATAAACATTCGGCATTAGACGCGTTAGCTAAGTCTTGCCGAAAATCCGCTTATCACAGATTATACGACTGGTTGGTCTGTTCTTGCGCGTTTCTTTTTCTTCTGCGTATTAATAACGCCTTTTTTCTTCAACTCACGTTTCTTGAATACATACCACAATTGCATTGCCATGAAGATGGATGAGAACACACTAGATACTAATCCAACTAATAGCGCAATCGAGAAGTTCAGGATCGACTCATTACCAAAGATAATAAGCGCGATAACCGTGAATAATACAGTTAATATCGTATTGATAGAACGGATGAACGTTTGACGTAAACCATGGTTCACCGCAAAAGCGATATCTTCCGGTTTTTTGAAGCGTCCCATTTTGAAGGAAACGTCTCGAATCCTATCCGCCGTAACAATCGTATCATTGATGGAGTAACCGATAACGGTCAGCACCGCCGCAATAAATGTCAGATCGACCTCCAGCTGGAAGATACTAAAGAAGATGAAGATCATAAAGGCATCAAATAGTAACGACAGAATCGTCGCGACACCCATTGACAACTCGAAACGAAAAGCGATATAAATCACAATTAGTATCGAGGCAATGGCAAGCGCCCATAATCCATCCTTCGCAAGTTCCTGTCCAACAGTCGGCGTTACCGTACTAATATTAGGTTCCTCACCATACGCTTTCGTGAAGTGTGTTTTAAATTTAGCCACTTCGTCTTGCGTTAGCGCTCCCTTATAGCTGATAACAGCGGTCTTATTATTATTTTGGAACGTGACATCCTCAGAAGGCATATCGATTTCTTTCAAATCTTTGTCAATCATTTGCTCCGTAAGCGGTTGTTTTGAAGTGACCTCCGCACGCGTACCACTCGCAAAATCAATACCTAGATTTAGCTTGAATATCGATAATATCACAATACCAACTACCACAATAAGTGTGAAGGTTGTTAGGAAGGCACGATGATGTTTCACAAAATCATACTTATCAAAATGCGTTTTCAAATCAAATGTCTGCTTACCTTCATGTAAATCATGAATATCTTTACGTCGAACAGCAAACAAACCAGGTTTATTATTCAACGCGTTACTGCTTACTAGAAGCCCCATAAGCGCTCTTGAACCCCAAACAGCAGTCAAGAAACTTACCAAGATACTAATAATCAGAACCGTCGCAAAACCTTTAATAGAACTTGTTCCGAAGTAGAAAAGAACCCCAGCAACGATCAGCGTCGAAATGTTTCCATCAAAGATAGCTCTGAAGGATTCTTTCCCACCTGTATCGAAGGCTGTTTTCGTGGACTTACCAACCTTGAGTTCTTCCCTTATCCGCTCGTAGGTAATAACGTTGGCATCTACCGCCATACCAATACCAAGAATTAACCCGGCAATACCTGGTAGTGTAAGGGTTGCATTTAACAATCCTAGAATAAGCAATACGATATATGTGTATGCCACAAGCGTAATAGAAGCAATAATACCTGGTAAACGATATACAGCCATCATGAAGATAAAGATAGCCATAACACCGATTAATCCAGCTAAAACAGTTTCAGCCAACGCATCTTGACCAAATTGCGCGCCAACCGATGTAGAATAAACTTCTGTCAATTTAACAGGTAGTGCACCAGAATTTAATAGATTCGCAAGTTCTTTCGCAGAATCCATCGTAAAACTACCAGAAATCTCAACTTTCTTCGTATCCAGCTCACGATCTACGTTTGGAGCAGATAAATAGGCTGGATTTTCTTTCACACGCTCTGTTTTGTACTTCAAGCCTTCTTTCCAATCAAGCCAAATGACTAACTGGTTATCAGGCGCTTTTGCAGCAATTGTTTTCGTCACATTCGCAAATTTATCTTTGCTTTTCAGTTCTAGCGTAACAATTGCTTGGTTTTTGTCGTTTGTGACAGCTTTCGCGCTGCCAGGTACAAGATCACTACCATCCATCATCAGTTTATCGTCAGCATCACGGAACGATAAGACTGCTTGTGTAGATAGAATTTTTCGTGCTTCATTTTGATCGGTTACACCCGCTAGTTGTACACGAATACGATTACCACTTTCAATCGTGATGACCGGCTCGTTTACACCCAAGGCATTAATCCGCTGATCAAGCGTTGCCACGGTTTCTTTCATTACGTCATCTGTTACTTTACTTTTTCCATCAGCAGGTTCCACTTGGTAAAGAACCTCGAAACCACCTTGCAAATCTAGACCGAGATTAATCTTATCTAGAACAGGTTTTGCAGTAAAAATAACTGTTCCAAAAATAATTGCTACAATCAGGAAAAATGTAATTATTTTACTTTTCTTTATCATTTCTTTCTAATTCCTCCCTCATCTACTAACAACAGACACCTTTGTAGGCGCCATTACGCTATGTAGAATGCTACTCTTGGACTTCCGTCAGTTGCAGCGAAGTATCTTCTTTCGCAGCTTCTTCTGGCGGCCCCATGGTAATAAAGTCCATTAATGATGCTATTTTCATTTGTAAAATGTCGTGAATGCGCTGATGCAAACGCGGGTCTTCTTGATCCTTCCAAACAACTTCAACCAAAAAAGACCAAATATGTTCCGCTTTGATTTCACGGTAACCCATCAATTGAAAATCTTCTACACGAATTAAAATTGCTGTTTCTAACTGGTCATACCATTCTTTGTCGGATCCCATCCTCATTCTCACACCTTCTTTTTCAAACAACATAGATTCATTTTATCTAATTATGAAGTAAATGGGAAGCATAATCTCCAAAAAAGCCAAATCTTTATTTCCATCCACTCACAAAACGATTATATTGAATCTCCAAAATGTAACTTTTCTTGCTTGGCGATATTTCTATATACCCATTTATCTACAAGAAAAAACAAGCCGCTACAAGGATTTTAATCCACGGCTTGTTTTTTCAAAAAGTAAACTTATTTTTTTTCGGTATCCACTTCCGTTGTTGTTACTTCTTCAACTTCCGCTTCCACCACTTCTTCCTCAACTGCGTCTGCTTTCGCTAAAACAGTACGAACTGCATTGCGATCAAAAGTTAGTTCACTACCAGCACAATCAAGTACAATATTGCCATCTTCAATTGCTACGACTGTTCCGTGCAATCCTCCGATAGTAATGATTTTATCGCCTTTAGATAGACCACTTTGCATTGATGTTACTTCTTTTTGACGTTTTTGTTGTGGACGGATAAGCAAGAAGTAGAACAATACGATCATTAATAATAACGGTATTAACATTGCCATGTGTTTATTCAGCTCCTTTCATTTTTATTCTATATTAGAAATTTTTCGCATTCGGACCATTAAGGCCATACTGCTCAAAAAATTCTTCCTGGAAATCAGCAAGTCGGTCGTTCATAATTGCACCACGAACCTGCTCCATTAAGTTTAACAGAAAATGTAGATTATGATAAGTAGTAAGCCTAATTCCAAAAGTTTCATCACAACGAATCAAATGTCGAATGTAGGCACGCGAGTAATTTTTGCATGTATAGCAATCACAAGCTTCATCGATCGGACGGAAATCACGCGCAAATTTGGCATTTCGAACAACTAACCGACCTTGACTTGTCATACATGTACCATTTCTCGCAATACGCGTTGGAAGCACGCAATCAAACATATCAATCCCCCGAATCACACCGTCAATCAGCGCGTCAGGCGAACCCACACCCATCAAATAACGCGGTTTATTCGCTGGTAATAATGGCGTCGTATACTCCAACACTTCATTCATAATATCTTTTGGCTCACCAACGGACAATCCCCCGATCGAATAACCAGGAAAATCCATCGAAACTAGATCACGCGCACTTTGCTCACGTAAATCTTTATACGAACCACCCTGCACAATCCCAAAAAGCCCTTGGTCATGCGGACGAGCGTGCGCTTTCAAACCACGTTCAGCCCAACGAGACGTCCGTTCAATCGATTTTTTCATGTAGTCATGTGTCGCCGGATATGGCGGACATTCGTCAAAGGACATCATAATATCCGACCCGAGCGAGTTTTGAATTTGAATCGCTTTTTCAGGTGAAAGGAACAGCTTATCCCCGTTCAAATGATTGCGGAAATGCACGCCTTCTTCCTTAATATCACGCATATCGCTCAAGCTAAACACTTGGTAACCGCCAGAATCCGTCAAAATCGCCTGATCCCAGTTCATAAATTTGTGAAGACCACCAGCTTCCTCAATCAAATCCTCACCAGGTCGTAGCCATAAGTGATACGTATTGCTCAAAATAATGCCTGAACCCATTGCTTTTAGTTCCTCTGGAGACATCGTTTTAACTGTTGCAAGCGTCCCCACCGGCATAAACATAGGCGTATCAAAAGAACCGTGCGGCGTGTGAATTTTGCCGAGACGGGCGCCTGTTTGCTTATCAGTTTTTATTAGTTCATAGGTAATCGCAGCCATTTTCTACCTCTTTCTATTTGTGATATCCAAATCATAGCATATCTAAAAAAGCACCGAAAAACAAGTCTTTTCTAGTAAAAAAATAAATTAAGCATAAATAAACATCGCATCGCCGAAACTAAAGAAGCGATATTTCTGCGCAACCGCGTGTTCATAAGCCGTCATAATTTTTTCACGATCCGCAAGCGCACTCACCAACATGATAAGCGTCGACTTTGGCAAATGGAAATTCGTAATCAAGGCATCCACCGCTTTAAACGTGTAACCTGGCGAAATAAAAATCTCCGTCCAGCCACTATCTTCTTGCAGTTTCCCATCAAATTTCGACGCAATCGTTTCCAATGTCCGAATCGATGTCGTTCCCACAGCTACCACCTTGCCACCAGCCGCTTTCACATCATTCAATTCCTGCGCTGCTTCCGCGGTTAAACGGTAAAATTCCGAATGCATTTTGTGATTCACCGTATCTTCCACATCCACTGGCCGGAACGTTCCCAACCCAACATGAAGCGTCAAAAATACCACTTTCACACCTTTCGCACGAACCTGATCAAGCAAGTCTTCCGTGAAATGCAACCCAGCTGTTGGCGCCGCCGCAGAACCATTTTCCCGCGCAAAAACAGTTTGGTAACGATCTTGATCCGCCAATTGTTCCTTGATATATGGAGGCAAAGGCATCTCGCCCAAACGTTCTAAAATTTCATAGAAAATACCGCTATACTCAAATTGCAAAATACGGCCACCATGTTCCAATTCTTCCAAACAAACCGCCGAAAGTTCGCCATCGCCAAACAAGATACGCATCCCTTTACGAATCCGTTTTGCTGGTTTCACAAGCGTTTCCCAAGCATCGCCTTCCGTCTGTTTCAATAACAAAACTTCAATGTGCGCACCTGTCTCTGCCTTTTCTCCGTGGAGTCTAGCTGGTAACACACGCGTATCGTTCAAAACAAGCGCATCACCCGCATCCAAATGCTCCAAAATCGCAGGGAAATGCTTGTCCTCGATAACACCCGTTTCCTTATTCAATAACATCAACCGACTAGACGTCCGATCAAGCAATGGCGTCTGCGCAATTAATTCCTCTGGTAATTCAAAATCAAAATCCTCTACTCTCATTTCGACACACCTTTTCATTCACTTTTCGTTAATCCTAAATGCTCATAAGCCGCATCCGTCACCAGTCTCCCACGTGGCGTCCGCTGCAAAAAGCCAATCTGTAACAAATATGGTTCTTGCATATCTTCAATCGTTTCACGTTCCTCGCCAATACTCGCCGCAATCGTATCCAAGCCAACCGGCCCACCACGAAACGAGCCAATGATCGTCGCCAGCAAACGCTGATCAATCGTGTCCAAGCCTCGCGGATCAACCTGCAATAAAGTCAACGCCTCACGCGCCAAACTCTCCGTCACCAGCCCATCACTACGAACTTGCGCAAAATCACGCACCCGTTTTAGCAGACGATTCGCAATACGCGGCGTTCCACGTGATCGTCTCGCAATCTCAACCGCGCCATATTTCTCGACTTCCGTATCCAAAATATCCGCCGTCCGCGTCACGATTTCCGTCAACTGCTCCTCCGAATAAAATTCCAAATGATCAATCACGCCAAACCGATCACGCAAAGGCGCCGATAACTGCCCCGCACGTGTCGTCGCTCCGATCAATGTAAACGGCGGCAAATCCAAACGAACTGAACGCGCTGTAGGACCCGTCCCAATTACAATATCCAAACAATAATCCTCCATCGCCGGATATAGAATCTCCTCAATCGAGCGGTTCAATCGATGAATCTCGTCAATAAACAGCACATCCCCCGGTTCAAGCGTCGTCAAAATCGTCGCCAAATCCCCAGGACGCTCAATCGCAGGTCCACTCGTCGTACGCATCGCGGTCCCCATTTCATTGGCAATCACCATCGCCAGCGTCGTCTTCCCAAGCCCCGGTGGCCCGTATAAAAGCACATGATCCAACGCCTCTTCCCGCTGTTTCGCCGCCTCAATAAAAACCGCTAAATTATGTTTCACTTTTTCTTGCCCAATGTATTGCGCTAAGGTCTGTGGGCGGAGACTTTTCTCGAAGGAAATTTCTTCTTGATTCACATTTTCACCAGAAATGATGCGGTCTTCCATATCACATTCCCCCTATCCTTATTTCGTCATGAGCTGAAGCGCCAATTTAATGTAATCATTGCTCGTCAACACTTCTTTTTCCAATTTCGGCAATACTTTTTTGAGCTCCCGCGTACTATAACCAAGCGCCTCGAGTGCCAAAACTGCCTCCTCAAGCGCTGGCGGTAACCCGTCGGAAATGTCCTTCGTCGCCTTCTGAACCGTAATCTGATCCGCCGCCACATCCGCAAGCTTCCCTTTTAAGTCCAAAATAATCTGGCGCGCCGTCTTTTTCCCAACGCTCGGAAATTTCGTCAAATACACGTCGTCTTCCGCTTCAATCGCCGAAATAAGCGGCACCGGATCGCCCGCAGCAATGATCGCCAGCGCACTTTTCGGCCCAATTCCAGACACGCCGAGCAATTTCTTAAATAAATAACGCTCCTCAGAAGTCTGAAAACCAAACAAGGAAATATTATCCTCGCGCACATGTTGATATAAATAAACCTTGGTCTCCTTCCCCTCTAAACTCGAGAAAGAAAAAGGATTCCCAGTAATAATTTGATAACCAATGTGACCCGCCTCAATCACAATATACTCCGGAGAAATATCCGTCACCGTACCTTTTATATATTCATACAAAGAAAATGCCCCTCCATCTAAAAATAAATTCACTCCCTCCATGATAGCATAAAAAAGAACATTTGTACTACCACAAATCATTGTTTGCGACATTTTATCCTGTTCTAACTTGCCTCAAACCAAGAAAACGCATACAATAAGAAGATGAGGTGATAATCATGTCAGAAAAAACTATTGTTACAACCCTAAAAAAATTACTTAACATAATCGCATCCATTGGCAGCCCTGCAAACACATCCGTGACCAACCATCATGTCAATCAAAAACTAAAACAGTTAAAAAAAGAGGGAAAATAAGAAAACGACTTACAAATATCCGTCTAAACGCGAAAGACAGATGCTTGTAAGCCGTTCTTTTTTCATCCTAAATGCGTAATATTCTCCGCAATCACCGCCGCAGACGCATCAAATTGCTCTTGTTCTAATTCATTCAATGATAGCTCAATAATTTCCTTGACCCCATCTTGCGCTAGAACAGCTGGCACTCCGATAGCAATCCCACGTTTTCCGTATTCCCCATCGAGCACACAAGAAACCGCCAAGGCGCGATGACTACCGCTAAAAATATTGCGACAAATTTCCACAATCGTCCCAGCAATACCATATTCCGTGCATCCTTTTTGATGGTATATCTCAAAACCAGTATCCCGCGCACGATCACCAATTTCTTTTAAATCAAATTCCGTTCCAAACTTCTCTTTACTATAAGCGTTAATCGACTTCCCGTACACCGACGAATGCGACCAAACTGGAAATTGCGAATCACCATGTTCCCCGAGCACAAAAGCATCAATACTCTGCGGTGCCACATCCAATTGCTCCGATAACAAGCGACGCAACCTTGTCGTATCCAACCAAACCCCCGTACCGAGCACCCGATGCCTCGGCAATCCAGAAAGCTGCCATACTTGATACGTAATAATGTCCACAGGATTCGCCGCCACTAAAAAAATCCCCTCAAAATCATTTCCCATCATTTCGGGAACAATATTCGCAATAATGCGCGACGTACTTTTCAGCTCATCCAATCGGGTTTGCCCCTCTTTCAAAGCCCCCGCCGTCACCGTGATTACCGCAATGTCAATATCACGGCAGTCCTTCGCCTCACGTACGCTTATTTTCATCATGTCATGCGTAAAAGCCGCCGCATCCGCTAAATCCTTGCGATGGCCCTCCACGCGCTCCGTATTCAAGTCAACGAGAATTAATTCCTCACAAATATTCTGATTCACAAAAGCATGCGCCGCCGCCGAACCAACATTTCCAGCACCGATAATCATTACTTTTCTAGGTTTCAATTGAACCAATCCTTCCTCACACAATTCTTGCCCTTATTTTACACAGAAACAGCTTGAAAAGAAAGTAATCAGCGTACTATTTTTGCACAGTTTGTAACATTTCCAATTGTGGCGAACTCGTCCCAACAACCACCACGTCCTGCACCTGATACACGAAATAGCCACTCAAACCTAACAATAACGTCCCTAAAACCGCACCAGTCACAACTAATTTTTTCATCTTCATCCGCTCCATTCGCCTTATTTATAAACCCATTTTACCAATAAAAAGACCGGCTTTCCCGCGATTCAGATGACATTCACCTTACAGTTTTGACACAAAAAAACCTGCCTACCAAAGTAAGCAAGTCCGCAATCAAAAATCTTCGTATTGGGGCTTCCGAGCGACGCACATAATGCCTGAAATCAGCAGTAGTACACCAGGAACAACCCATATAAATTGAATTAATATAAAGCCAACGCCGCCGATAATAATCAACATGATTCCCCAAAACTTAACATTCGTCTTGATTAAACAAGTCGCCACAATCGCAAAAACAGACATTAAGAATACCAAAACGCCTGCAGCAATGGCGCCAAGTCCAAAGAAACTACCGAAGTCCTCTAGTGTCACCGCAGAAGCTGCTGTCATAAATACACCCAATAACATTGCAGTCCCCGATGCAATCACGCCCGTAATCCCACCAATTAATCCTAACACAAATTCTGCCGTTCTATTCATTAAGTTCTCCTTCTCATTCACAAATTTAAACCACTAAACCAAGATTACACTAATATTCACGCTCTGTAAAGCAGTTCAAAACCCATCCGCATTTGTGTATACTTCCTGCACATCATCATCGTCCTCTAACGCATCAATCATCCGCTCGAATTGCTCCTTTTTATCGTCAGGAACTTCATTCACAACTTGAGGAATCATCGACAACTCTGCCGTTGCAAACACATACCCTGCCTCACTAAGCGCATCCTTCACATCCGTAAAAGCACTTGCTTCCGTATAAATCTCAAAAGCTTCCTCACTCAGCACCACATCATCCGCCCCAGCCTCAATCGCCTCTAGCATAAATGTATCTTCATCCACTTCTAAGCTCTCACGCTCAATCACAATATAGCCTTTGCGATCAAACATGTAAGCGACACTTCCCGTCTCGCCAAGGCTGCCACCATTCTTATTAAACGCCACACGCACATTCGTTGACGTCCGATTCCGGTTATCCGTTAGTGTATGTACCAAAACCGCGATCCCGCCAGGTCCATAACCCTCATATGTAATCTCATCATAATGTTCCCCGCTCGTATTTCCAGCCGCCTTGTCGATCGCCCGCTTAATATTATCATTCGGCATGTTAACCGCTTTCGCCTTATCCACCACAAGCCGCAACGACGCATTGGTAGCAATATCCGCGCCACCCTTCGCTGCCACAAAAATTTCCTTCGCTAACTTTTGAAAAACTTTCGCCCGTTTAGAGTCCTGCGCATTTTTACGCCCTTGAATATTCTTCCATTTCGAATGTCCTGCCATAATCACTACACTCCCTTAAACTTATTACTTAAAAGTCTAGCCTAGTTCGCGTGAAACTTCAATGAAAACGGTATGCAAAAAATCACGCGCAACCGATTTTAACTGGTTAAGCGTGATTCTAAATGTATTATTTCATCTTCACAGGAAGACGATAGACGTGATACGTTCCCAACTCTCGCGTTTTCCCACCAAGTAAAGCGATTTCTTCCAACGCATTCTGAACCAATTTCGCCTCACCATCAGAAAGTAAATCAATCAAAAAGAAATACTCCCCTAGCGATGTTTTTAACGGTCTGGATTCAATTTTGCTCATGTCAATATTACGCCAAGCGAACGTTGCCAACACTTTATGAAGCGCCCCCGGCATGTTATTCGGTAAAATAACGCTGACCGAAGTCTTCTCTTCCTCGCGATCAGGCAAAGCGATATGCACTGAATTTCGGCTTAAAACGACAAATCGCGTCTGATTCAGCTCGATATCCTGCGCATTTTCTTGAACGATTGTAAGTCCGTACTCGTCAGCCGCCATATAAGGCGCGATAGCCGCAACTAGCTCATCCGGATGTTTGCTTACCCATTCCGCAGCATAAGCCGTTGAAGGGGTCGTTTCGCGCTCCACACCGTACAGTTCCGTTTGCAAGAACGTATGACACTGCGCAATTGCTTGAGGATGCGACATCACTTTTTGGACAGATTTCCAGGTAGCTTCATTATTTGGGTGAACCATGAGATGTTGCGCAATCGGGACGACAATCTCCGCCACAATCGGCACGCTCGAAATATGAAATAAATAATCTAGCGTAATATTAACCGTTCCTTCAAGCGTATTCTCAATCGGAACAACCGCCACATCCACTTTTCCTTTTTCAATCGCCATAATGCAATCCGGAATCGTTGCATAAGCGACCGCTTCCCCATCTGGAAAAGCACTAATCGCTGCTGAATGCGTGAATGTCGCAACAGGCCCCAAGTAACCAACCTTCATAAAAATGCCACCCCTTTATTAATCGATGAATTCAAACTCGAAATCAAACAAACGAATCGTTTCGCCATCTTTCGCACCACGTTTACGAAGCGCATCATCGACACCCATCGCACGCAGTTGACGAGAGAATCGTTGAATCGAAGCATCACGCTCAAAATTCGTCATCGCAAATAGTCGTTCTAATTTCTCACCGCTAAGCACATACGTACCATCTGGATCACGCGTAATTTCGAAATCAGGCGCCTCTGCTTGATATTTATAAAGAACCGTTTCCTCTTCTTCTTTTTCAAGCAACTCATCAAGCGGGAATTCCGCCGTCGTTTCCAGTTTATCCGCAATCGTAAGCAACAACGGATTCAGACCCGTTTGCGTTACAGCTGAAATCGGAAAAATCGGAATCTCTTCTTTTAGCTTCCCTTTAAAAATTTCTAACTGTTCGTCAGCGCCTTCCACATCCATCTTATTCGCAACGATAATCTGTGGACGCTCCATCAAACGTAAATTATATTGTTCTAACTCGTTATTAATCGCTAAATAATCATCATACGGATCGCGACCTTCTGACGCCGACATATCAATCACATGCACAATAACACGCGTCCGCTCAATGTGGCGCAAGAACTGATGTCCTAGACCAACACCTTGGCTAGCGCCCTCAATCAAACCAGGCAAATCCGCCATAACAAAACTACGACTATCACCTGTATCCACCATTCCTAAATTCGGCACAATCGTTGTAAAATGGTACGCCGCAATCTTCGGACGAGCGGCAGAAACAACAGATAGCAACGTCGATTTACCCACACTCGGGAAACCTACTAAACCAACATCTGCCAACACTTTCAACTCTAATTGGATCGAACGCTCTTGCCCTGGCTCACCATTTTCCGATAATTCCGGAGCCGGATTCGCCGACGTCGCAAAACGTTTATTTCCACGTCCGCCACGACCAGCTTTCGCAATAACTGCCTGTTGACCATGCGCCACTAAATCCGCGATAACTTCGCCTGTATCCACATCCGATACAACTGTTCCTTGTGGTACTTTTATAACTAAATCATCTGCACCACGTCCATGCATACTTTTACTCATCCCATGTTCGCCACGCTCCGCTTTAAAACGGCGCTGATAACGGAAATCGATCAACGTACGTAAACCCTCGTCTACTTCAAAAACAACATCGCCACCATTACCACCGTCACCGCCAGCCGGTCCACCATTTGGAACAAACTTTTCTCGGCGAAATGCAACCATTCCATCTCCACCATCACCAGCTCTTACATATATCTTCACTTGATCTATAAACATAATCATTCTCCCGTCCAATTTTATATCGTCTGTTCATTATAACGAACTTTACTTGCATAGTCATCCTTTTTCGAAAATATTTTATGGGTGGGTGGATTTTTTTCATACGAAAGAGCCTAAACCCACTTTACAGGTTTAGGCTCTTCTACCATATATGGCGTCATGTTTGGCGCCTCCGAATCCGGCTTTGTTGTGGTTCTTGGAAGCGTCGTTTGCTTTTTAGAACCTCAATATGCAGTAGAACTTAGTGAAACTGCCTTCCTTTAGCTCGGGCCGTTTCAGCACTTCTTTGGATCCAGCTTCAACGGCCAACTCCTCGAAAACTTCACACCCGCCACAAAAAGCAAGAGCGGCTTTTTCCTGCGGCTGCTCCAGTTTTTTTCGGAGCTAAACGAGCCGTTTCAGCTTTTCTTATTTAAAAGTTTGCGCCGCTTTCACAGCTTTCTTCCAGCCGTCATATAATTCTGCGCGCTCTTCCTCTTTCATCGCTACTTCAAATTTCTTATCCAATTTCCAGTGTTTCTTAATCTCACTCTTATCTTTCCAAACGCCCACTGCTAAGCCTGCTAGGAATGCAGCGCCAAGTACTGTTGTCTCGCGATTTTCAGGACGTTCTACTGGTACATCTAGGATATCCGCTTGGAATTGCATAAGGAAATCGTTGGCACATGCTCCGCCATCCACATGTAGCAGCTTCAACTCGATTCCCGAATCTTTTTCCATCGCATCCAACACGTCTTTTGTTTGGTAAGCTAAAGATTCCAATGTCGCACGAATAAACTGCTCTTTCTCCGTCCCACGCGTCAAGCCAAACACGGCACCACGCACGTCAGAATCCCAATATGGCGCTCCTAAACCAACGAACGCAGGAACAACGTAAACCCCATCAGAGGACTCAATCCGCGACGCATAATTTTCTGAATCTCCCGAATGACGCAACATCCGCATGCCATCACGTAACCACTGAATCGCAGAACCCGCCACGAAAATACTACCTTCCAGTGCATATTCTACTTTTCCATCAATACCCCACGCAAGCGTTGTCAGCAAGCCAGTATCCGATTTAACCGCCTTGTCTCCTGTATTCATTAACAAGAAGCAACCCGTGCCATACGTATTTTTCGCCTCGCCTTTTTCAAAGCAACCTTGTCCAAATAACGCCGCCTGTTGGTCCCCCGCAATCCCTGCAACCGGAACCTCTTCGCCAAAGAAATGATACGGTACTGTCATGCCATACACCTCCGAGGATTGGCGAACTTCTGGTAGCATCGCTTTTGGAATATTCAACATCTCAAGCAATTCATCGTCCCACTGCAAATCATAGATATTGTATAAAAGTGTCCGCGAAGCATTCGAATAATCCGTCACATGCGCTTTCCCGCCAGTCAACTTCCAAACGAGCCACGTGTCAATGGTTCCGAATAACAGCTCACCATTTTCCGCACGTTCCTGCGCACCATCCACATGATCTAAAATCCAACGAGCTTTCGTTCCCGCAAAATACGCATCAATCAATAATCCGGTTTTGTCACGAACGATATCATTGTAACCGTCCTCTTTCAACTGATTACAAATGTCCGCCGTTTGACGAGATTGCCAAACAATCGCATTATAAACCGGATTTCCCGATTCTTTCTCCCATACCACCGTCGTTTCACGTTGATTCGTAATACCAATTCCCGCAATATCCTTCGATGAAATATTCGTTTTCAGTAACACACCCGCGATCACCGCTAAAATCGATGCCCAGATTTCATTCGCATTATGCTCCACCCAACCTGGCTTCGGAAAAATTTGCTCGAATTCCTTCTGTTCCACACCGATAATTTCGCCCGTCTCGTCTACAATCATCGCTCTTGAACTAGTCGTACCTTGATCTAATGCTAAAATATATTTTTTATCCATCTAAAATTCCCCCTTCAAAATAAGTATGTCAGTTTTTATAATTTTGTCACGCTTTTTGCTTTTTATCAAGTTGCATCGTGAATAGTAAAATCACAAGGAATACAGCAAGGAAAATCCATAACCAAATTCCGAAATCCTCTTTAATAATCGCGTTATAACCTAGTCCACCAAGCGCCCCACCAACAATCGGTCCTAAAACCGGAACCCACGAGTAAGACCAATCCGATCCACCTTTTCCAGCAATCGGCCAAACAAAATGCGCAATACGAGGTCCGAGGTCACGAGCCGGATTAATCGCATAACCAGTCGTTCCACCAAGTGACATCCCAATAACAATGATGAGCCCACCAACAACTAATGGATTTAAACCATCTGAGAAACTGTTAGCCCCAATCGATAAGAGTCCAAAAACCAGAACAAAAGTACCTAATGCTTCACCGAAAAAATTCGATGTGTAATGACGAATCGCTGGTGCCGTTGAGAACACGCCTAATTTTGTAGGTTTGTCTTCTGTTTTTTTCCAATGCGGGTAATAGTGAAGCCAGACAAGCGTTGCACCGATAAATGCACCGATAAACTGCGCAGATATGTACGGAAAAACATCCGCCCAAGGGAAATTACCAGTTAACGCCATTCCGATTGTTACTGCTGGATTTAAATGAGCCAAACTCATGTAACCGGAAACATAAACACCCATTGTAACCGCTAAGCCCCAAGCAATCGTGACAACAACCCAGCCACCTGCCTCCGCTTTTGACCCCTTCAACGAAACGCCCGCCACGACGCCACCACCGAACAATACCAAGATCATCGTTCCTAATAATTCTCCTAAAAATTGTGTGCCAATACTTGTGTCCATTTACTCCAACTCCTTTTGATTTTTTGGTCTAGACACCGCAACGTAAAACGCCCCTTGTTACTTATCGCCCATAAACCTTTTCTTCATTTATTTCAAAAAAAGAATGACAACCAAAACTAAGCACTGCATAAAAGCAGACTTATAGATGTTTTGATTGTCATCTCATCTCCTGACAAATTTATTAACTTACAGCTATTAAACCATATCAAGAAAACGCTGTCAACCCTTTCGTCCCCATAACTTCGCTTGTGTTTTATTGCACTTGTCTATGGACTATACCCTAACAGATATGGCAGGTAAACATGATTTTTATGAAAAATGATTTTGGTGGAGAATTGGGTTTTGGAGTTGCTTAAGGATTTGCGGAAGAGTAGTTAGGCGCTTCGGACTACAAGCCGGGCATCTGGCTGTTCAAACGCTCACGAAGGATTAACCGCTCGCTTTGTTCGAGCGCTCCAACAATCGACATAGAACCACAATAAAAGAAAGAGACCCCTCAAAGAAGGATCTCTCGTCATATTATGCTTCTTGTGCTACTGGATAAACACTAACTTTTTTCTTGTCGCGACCCATACGTTCAAAACGTACGATGCCGTCTGCTTTAGCGAAAAGAGTATCGTCGCCGCCGCGTCCAACGTTAGTTCCAGGATAAATTTTTGTCCCACGTTGACGGTAAAGGATAGACCCACCAGTCACGAATTGGCCATCAGCGCGTTTAGCACCTAAGCGTTTCGACTCGGAGTCACGTCCATTGGATGTAGAACCACCGCCTTTTTTATGGGCAAAATGTTGAATATCAAATTTTAACATGAAAATTCCACCTCCTACTTTTTGGAGTTAATCGTAATATAATCAGGATAGCTATACGCTAAAGATATCAATTGATGCTCCATGCCTTCCAGCAATATTTGAACATCCTCACTAACCCCTAATTTTTCCGGGACAGAATAATAAAGATAACCATCTTCTTCTTCCATCACAGGTTCGACTCCCATTCTTTCACTAATCGCATTTACCATGCCAAAAGCAATCGATGTAGCCCCTGCACACACCAAATCAGCACCTTGTTCAGCGAAATTTGCGTGTCCATCCATCTCAAAAGCAACGATTCGTTCCTCATGCCGAATAAAATCTACATGAATCATAAGTATCATCCCCTTTACAAATTACGCGTTGATTGCATCAATCGTTAATTTTGTATAAGGTTGACGATGACCTTGTTTTTTGTGATAGTTCTTTTTAGGCTTATATTTGAAAACAGTCAATTTCTTAGCGCGACCTTGTTTTTCAACTTTAGCTGTAACTGTTGCGCCGTCCACGAATGGAGCCCCAACTTTAACAGCGTCACCACTAACAAAAATAACTTTGTCAAATGTTACCACGTCACCAACTTCACCTGCTAATTTCTCAACATAGATCTCTTGGCCAGCTTCAACTTTAACTTGTTTTCCACCTGTTTCAATAATTGCGTACATACTTGCACCTCCTCATATACTTAGACTCGCCATCATGAGGGGATTGTTAGAAACAATACTTGACCCTATTCTGAGCGGTTGTAGCATGGTGCGCTACAAACATAACATTAGAATGATACCATATAAAGAAAGCCCGTGTCAACAACTATTGTCAATGCTCCACTTGTGATATCCGATAAAATGGCCGTACCTCATCCGCAATCATCCAATCAATATCCCCATCAAACGAAATTTCATCCAAAAAAGCATCCATAACATCCATCGTCACCGTCACAGCCACATAGGATGGTTCACTTGCAAAAACACCTCTAAGCTCCCGCTCCATCTGATAAATAAGCGTCTGAACAGAAGACACATACCCACTTCCCTCACACGTTGGACAAGCACACTGCATTTCCTCGATAAGTGATTTCTGTCGTTTGCGCCGTGTCAATTGCATCAAACCATTCTCAGAAAGCCCCTCCACACGAACCGTTGTCGTATCTAAAGAAGCTACTTCCTGTACCCGCTCCTGTAAACGATCTAATTGAACACGACTCATTCCACCGATAAAATCAACTAAAATAAAGCCACTCATATTTCGTAATTTCATTTGACGACCGATTTCTTCCACCACAGCTAAGTTTATGTCAAACGCGACCTCATCCACTTCTTTTTTCGATTTATAATTACCAGAGTTTACATCAATCACCCACATAGCCTCCGTCTTCTCAATAACGATAGATGCGCCATTCTTTAAAAAGACAGTTGGGCGTAGCAATCGATTAATCGCCACTTCAAGGTTATAGGCAGAGAAAATCCCACCCTTTTCACGAAAAAGCGATACATTAGGAAATTGCGCTTGTAAGTCACGATAAAGTCCAGCATCATCACAAATAATCTCTGTTTCATTAGTCACAAGAGCATTACTTTGCAACATTATCGGAATACTGACCATTGCTTCTTGAATTTTCCGATTAGATCCTTTTGCCCGTGCCATCAGCTCTTCCATTTCACGCCGAGCTTGCACTATATCTTCCTCTATTTCAGCCGAGCTAATATCTGCCGCAATAGAACGTAAAATCAGACCTTCATTCTCCCTTAATAATGGTGACACAAGTTGCTGTAATAGACCTTTATCTACCTCTTTTATTTTCTTAGATATCGCCAAAAATGCCTTCCCATAACTGTATACCACTGAACCACAAGATACCTCAATCATACCAGTAAGTAGAGGAGCCTTTGTTGCATTCCCCTCCCGCTTCACTTGCACCATTAATTTCAAGCCTTCATGTAATCGGTATGACTCTGGAATATCCTGCAAATGGATAAACGCATTCTCTTTGTGGCCTATATTCACAAACGCAGCATTGATTTTCTGATTTATTTTTGTAACCGTTCCTAAGTATATATCTGACACTTGCGGTTCCGTAGCTGGTCTAATAATATCAAGCCCCACTAATACCTTCTCTTCTAAAAACGCAACCCTTTTTTCTTTCCCCATAGCGTTAATAATAATTCTCAATGCCATGCCTCCCAGACACAATATTTTTTTATATTTCTATACCAGACTGCCAGGGATGTTCTAGATACTTCATATTTATCTGCTAGTGTTTGTTGATCAAAATCCTTTAACTCTGGATATCGATTTGTAATAATGGCATATTCCGCAGCGCCGATAATAGACTTATAATCTACATTTTTTTTGAACGTAATTGGATATGCCTCAAAAAAGACCTGTAACAAATCTTGTATCTCTGCTCCCACTTTAACATCATAGCGTCCTGTCGCTAATTGTGAGTACATCCATACTTCCGGCATATCAAATAGAACCTGTTTTGCATCTTCCATGGACTCTTCCATTGAATCGCTAATTGTTTTCTCCCAAGCCAATATCTCACCTTTCTTTACATTGTAAGATTTAGTAAGCTCTCCCATAAATTTTTGCCGATCTGCAGGCATCAAAAACATGTAATTTGACGTGGCGACAACTGCTCTTATTTCATCTTCTGACAAAACCTCCGCGCGACTCATCACATGATTAATAATCTCAAAACTAGCCTGCTCCTCTTGTTTCTCAATAGGTAACGGATTTCTATCTCTATATTGTTCTAAAATCCGACGTGTATCCTCTGATTTCCATTCATCCATGAAAAACTCCTCCTGTAGCAAAAAAGCTGGTTATTAATAAAAGACATCAACGTCTCCATTAATAAATCCAACTTTTATTATCTGTCTAATCAATTACCACCAAATAAGATTTTTAAGCGGCTAAAGAAGCCTTGTTTTTGCTCGTCAATTGACATTAACGGAATAGATTCACCAAGCAGTCTACGAGCGATATTTCTATATCCAATACTTGCTTTATTACTCGCTTGCATAGAGACTGGCTCACCACTGTTAGAAGAACGAATAACCTCGTCGTCATCTATAATAATACCAATCAACTCAATAGATAGGTGCGTCGTAATCTCATCGATATCCATTACATCACCGTTTCGCATCATTTGTGTCCGAATACGATTAATAATCAACTTAGGCGCCTCAATATCCTCTTGCTCCAATAAACCAATTATCCTATCAGCATCGCGAACAGCCGATATTTCTGGTGTTGTTACAACCAACGCACGATCTGCACCCGCTACCGCATTCTTGTATCCTTGCTCAATTCCGGCTGGGCAATCAATAAGAATAAAATCATAGTCCGGCTTCATTTGCGCGATTAACTCTTTCATTTGTTGTCCTGTAACAGCACTCTTATCTGTTGTTTGTGCTGCAGGTAAAAGAAACAGCAAATCCTCAAAGCGTTTATCCTTAATAACCGCTTGATGCAACTTACAGCGTCCCTCCACAACATCTACAAGGTCATAAATAATCCTATTTTCTAGACCTAAAACAACATCGAGATTTCGAAGTCCGATATCCATATCGACTAAGCACACTTTCTTGCCTTGCAATGCAAGTGCTGTACCAAGGTTGGCTGTTGTAGTCGTCTTACCAACGCCACCTTTTCCTGAAGTTATAACTATAGCCTCACCCATGATTATTGTCCTCCTTGAAAATTAGAAATTTCTGGTCTAATTTTTCTTAAAATGTGTAAACTATCAATTCCTAGCTTACCTTTTTCATCTATATATGCAGTCAGAATATTCTCTTCAACCCGACCTTTATTTTCCTCATCATCAAATCCACGAATCTCACCAGCAATTCTAATTTGCGATGGGTACTGAAATTTACCAGTAACAACCGCTTTCGAATCTCCTTCAAAACCCGCATGAATAATTCCTTTTACATTCCCAAGAATAAAAATATTACCTGTTGCTCGAATAGAGCCACCTGGATTAACATCTCCAACAAGTAATAAATCGCCTGGCACATTAATTATTTGACCTGACCTCACGACTGTCGCTAACGAAAAAATCTGTTCTTCCTCTTTCCACTTCTTTGCATCTTGTTTACTCATGACATTACTCGTAAATCCACGAACTTCCATTGCACTATTTTCTTGGATAATAGTCATAATACTTTGTTCCTCATCTTCTGTAAAAAGGCGATTCCCTATATGTACTTGAACAGACAACTTTTGATCCTGAGATACTATTTTCTGCTGTTCCTTAAGGTGTTGCAATAATCCTTCTTCCAGTTCGACAATACTCGCTACATCACTTAAAAAAATGCTTATACCATCTTTCGTCCCTTTTATTTGGACATACTTTTTCAACTTCCCCTCACCTCACAGCTCATATATTTAGTATACACTAGAATTCAAAAGATACTTCTCCATCATAATAAAATTATATCAGTCTGTACAGCCCCTCTCCAGTAAGCAGACCCACCTTACTGAATATGTACTCAAAATACATACAAGCAACAGACTGATATCGGTTTTCATTCTATTTTATTTCCCATCGCTTCTCTTTAGTTTCAACAAAAAACTTCTGAAGGGGAAATACATAATTAAAAAGAATGCTAAATTTAATAAAATTGTTGTCCACAAACGTTGATCTACAAAGGATGCTAGTACCATATCAGTCCCACCAATAAGAACATAAAAACCGTACACTAAGCACTCTGTAAGAATCACATTGAAAATAGCTACAAGCCCCACTAACATGATATTATTCTGCAGAACCTTCATAAATTTATCCGTCAGATATACAACCAAGGGGAAAATTGCGAAATAAATGCCTAAAATCCCCGTGTAATAAATATCAAAGACCATGCCCAGTATAAAAGCATAAATTAATGTAGCATTTCTACCATAAAAAGTGGTCATTAAAACAAGCATTACAATAAGAAAGTGCGGGATAAAGAATCGTTGTTCACCAAAGAACGATTGGCTAAACAACATGCTAGAAACACCTTCCAAAATAAAAATCGCGATTGCAATAAGTGGCATTACAACTACTTTTCTCATATTCATCAGGAACCAGATCCTTCCGAATCATCACCTTCCAGAGTCCGTTTCAATACAATGACGTGACTCAAATCGTATAGATCCGCTCCCGGTTTCACAAGTGCAGTCTGCGATAACCCCATCTTATCAGTTTCAACCTTTTCAATTGTCCCAATAAAAATATCTGACGGGAAAATTCCACCTAAACCAGATGTAACTACCTTCTCGCCTTTAGTAAATTTTTGATCTACTGGTAATTGTTTCATTTCTAATAATCTCTGCTCGGCATCATAACCATTGATAATACCGTATGCAGCAGCTTTTCCT
Source organism: Paenilisteria portnoyi (assembly GCF_014322795.1). Taxonomy (GTDB): domain Bacteria; phylum Bacillota; class Bacilli; order Lactobacillales; family Listeriaceae; genus Listeria_A; species Listeria_A portnoyi. Next base: position 68,252 of record NZ_JAASTT010000009.1, on the reverse strand, counting down.
TGCACAATCGCAGAAATCCTATTCCTGTCATCGGTGGAACTAAGTAACTTCACTGTCGAAGATTTCGCACCCGTCTTAGTAACCTTCCCAATCATACCTTCAGGAGTACGAACAGCCATATTAGGTTTCACACCATCCACAGAACCTTTGTCAATTTGAATTTGTGTATTCCAATTGTCCGGATTTCGTGAAATGACCGTTGCATTAATTGGTTCATAATCGCTAAGATCTGCTTCGATATCTAATGATTTTTTTAACTCTGCATTTTCTTTACTTAAATCTGATACTTTACTTTCAAGTTGTGCCAATTCTTCTAAACGTTTTTTTAGATGCTCATTCTCAGTGTATGTGCTTCTTAAATCTTTTGCACCATCAAAAAAACCTGCAACAAAGCCCACTGGTTTGGAGACAATGTTTTCTCCAAACCCCGCAACATCTTTCACAAATTGCTCTGGCCATGATGCTTTACTTTTCCCACTCAGTGAATATCCTACCAATGCTACTAAAACAATAATGGATATCAACAAGATAATTAAACGTTTATTTAAGAAAAACTGTGGCATAATGAACACCTCATCTCGTCAATCCTCTTCTTTTACAACTGTTCAATAGGTTCCAAAAATCCACCAAAAAATAAGTAAGCTACTTTAGTTCATTTTTTTCTTTTTGTATAAATCCATATTTTCTAGTGATTTACCCGTACCAATTGCAACACAATCAAGTGGATTTTCAGCAATAATTACTGGCATTTTCGTTTCTTCTGCAATAACTGAATCCAAATTACGAAGAAGTGCACCACCACCAGTTAAAACGATACCTTTATCCATGATATCCGCGGAAAGCTCAGGAGGAGTGTTCTCTAAAGTACTCTTCACAGCATCAATAATCGAAGCAACCGTATCGGCTAATGCCTCGCTTATTTCTTCAGGTGAAATTTCAATTGTTTTTGGTAACCCAGTCACTAAATCACGGCCTCGAATACTAAATGGTTCTAAGCCGAGATTAACAGGATCCGCTGAGCCAATCTCCATTTTTATTGTTTCTGCAGTACGGTCCCCGATTAACAGGTTATATTTTTTACGAATGAAATTAATAATAGCGTCATCCATATCATCTCCTGCAGTACGCTCTGAACGGCTAGTTACAATACCACCAAGTGAAATAACAGCAACTTCTGTCGTTCCGCCACCAATGTCTACAACCATACTACCTGTTGGATCCCACACTGGTAAACCTGCACCAATTGCAGCCGCAAACGGTTCTTCAATTGTATATGCTTCCTTAGCACCAGCTTGTCGTGTAGCGTCCGTTACAGCACGCTTCTCAACACCAGTTATCCCTGACGGAACACAAATCATAACACGTGGCTTACTTGCACTTGTACCCTTGCTCGCTTTTTGAATATAATATTTCATCATCGCTGCTGTTGTATCATAGTCAGCAATAACGCCATCTTTCATTGGACGAATGGCAACAATATTTCCTGGTGTTCTGCCAATCATATTCTTTGCTTCGCTACCCACTGCAACAATTTCCTGTGTATCTTTCTTCATTGCTACAACTGATGGTTCTCTTAAAACAATACTCTTACCTTTCATGTATACTAAAGTGTTTGCAGTTCCTAAGTCGATTCCAATATCTTTATTACCAAATCCAAACATTTATTAATCTCCTTTTCTCTTCTTAATTATCACTTTGTTCATGATTGCTGTCTCTCTATTAACTTATTAGTTCTTAAATTCCCAGCCCCAAAGTATTGTCTTTTAATAATCAGGTATGCTGATATCCCTTGATGCTTTATGTAAAAACAGATACACATAAACAACCATCTTATTATAACATAACTAAGAAGAACAGACATTAATTTTTGATGAGATACTTGAAATATTTATCTTTTCTTTAGAAATAACCTTCTTGCTTCAAACTTGTGAAAGTATTATTACCAATAATGATATGATCAATTAAAGGAATTCCTAGTAAGTCACCTGCTTTTTTTAACCGTTTTGTCACTGTAATATCTTGACTTGAAGGGCTTGCATCGCCTGAAGGATGATTATGAAAACACATAACACCAGCCGCAGAATACTTCATCGCTTGTTTAAAAATTTCTCTGGGGTGGACGACACTGCTATTCAAGCTACCAATAAATATTGTTTCTCGGTGAACCAGTCTATTTCTAGTACTTAAAAAAACGCAGTGAAAGTGTTCCTGAGACAACATACTCATCTCTTGCATCACTAAATCAGCACCATCTTGAGGCCCTCTAATTACTGGACAAGTGTTTACCTTCTGTTGCCCTATTCGTTTACTTATCTCAATTGCAGCTAATACTTTCGCGGCTTTCGCAAGACCAATCCCATTTATTTCTGTTAGCTCTTGTAATGTAACCTCTCTCATATCTGCTATCTCCGAATATCTCGCTACTACTTTGTTAGCTAAATCTACAACAGATTCTGTTCTACTTCCAGTTTCAAGGATGATTGCGAATAATTCGATATTAGATAAACTTGATACCCCTTTTTTCTGGAGTCGTTCCCGTGGTTTTTCTGTGTCAGACATTTCTCTTATAAACATGTGCTTCTCCTCCTTCTCACTTATATAGAACAAACTGCCAGAACAAATCATTGACAAATGGGCATAGCAAAAAACCAAACAAGATAAACGGAACGAATGGTATCCGCTTCTTCCCTATTCCTCGCTTAAATATAGCAATCATACTCATTAAAATTGCTCCAGAGAACACCGCGATGATAAAAATGAATATCGCCTCTTTCAAGCTTAGAAAAAAACAAAGCAATATCAATAATTTTATATCTCCAAAACCAAATCCTTTTCTAACAAATAAATATATTCCTAAAAATACCACCGCACCAATAATTAATTGATACATATGTTGCAAAAGAACCGCAAAATCAATATAGCCATAGTAACTAGTGTACATGGTAAAATGAACCAATAAAATCACATTTGGAATATACAAATAAAATATATCACTGACATAGAGGATCAGTAATAGCGAAAATATAAAAAGGTATAGATAAAATGGGCTTTCAAGACCGTATACGCTATATAAAATACAGACAAATATAGGTGCTAATATCTCTACGATAAAATAACTCCAACTCATAGGTTGATTGCAACACCCTGTACGCCCTTTTAAAAGAACAAACGAAACAACAGGCAGCATATGAATAGCCGCTAGTTTCTCTCCACAATAATCACATTCAGAAGATATTCTGCGCAAAAATGGCTTTCGTAAAGGATAATTTATCCCTACAACATGTAAAAAGGATGCTAAAACTAAGCTATAAACAGATAAAATAAAATAAATCATGCTACACCTCCAAGTTCTTGGACACAAATATAGCATGATAAAATTTTAATGTCATATTACCAAAATAGCTTTCTTGTATAGAATTGTAGCTTTAAAAACAGATTTTTCCTAAGAGCAAAGTAGGATTTCTACAGGGAAATGCAGCCCAAAATACTTTTATGTACAATTTACATCTAGCAAGAATACATATAAAATAATAAAAAAAGACCCTTTAACCAGAGCCTTTTCGGACAAATATCGTATTAATAATACAATAATTTCTTTCTAACTTCCGATATAAAATAAAGTGAACCAGTAATTAGAATAACCTCTTCTCCTCCACTAGCTATCCAGTTATTCAACTTATTTTCCCAGTTTTCAACAGCCATAATATTATTGGCAGTAGCAATTTGTTTTATTTCGTTTTTCGCAAGTGCTCGAGGATAGTCAAAAGTGGTTAGATAAATTTGTACATCGTCTATCCCATTTAATAAGGATATCATCTCTGTAAATTCTTTATCTTTCATGGCTGTGAAAAGTACTTTTATACGAACGCCTTTGAATTTTTTCGCTGAATGCACCAATACCTTCATGCCTTCAAGATTATGTGCACCGTCTAAGAATATTATTGGGTTATCATGTATTTGCTCCATACGTCCTGGCCACTTAGCTTTTTTTAAGCCCTTTTTAATATTCTCATCGGTAATAACAAATTGTTGCTCCTTAAGTAATTCTGCTGTTCTTATAGCAACCGCAGCATTGCATAGCTGATGATCACCCATCAATCCTACCCCTATATCTATTATTTCCTGATTTTCTGTTCTATAGGTAAATACCCCCTCTACCTGCTTTTGCATAGAAAAATGAGTATCTAGTTGATATAGCCGAGATTCACATTCATTCGCTTTTTCCTCATATAGCACACGTATTTCTGGTTGAATTACACCACTCACAATGGGTATATGTTTTTTGAATATACCTGCTTTTTCCATCGCAATACTTTCGAGCGAATTACCTAGGAACTCCATGTGATCCATACCTATCGTTGTAACTACAGAAACTAGAGGTGTAATGACATTTGTGGAATCAAGCCTACCTCCTAGTCCAACTTCAATAAGGCCAATATCGATGTTGTCATACTCAGCAAAGTAAAGAAACATCATAACCGTAATGATTTCAAATTCAGACGGATGACCCATTTCTGTTTGAGCAATTTCATCAGCTAAAGGTTTTATTCTATTACAGAGTACAACAATTTTTTCATCATCAATAGGTGTGCCATTGACACTAATCCGTTCGTTAAAAGTCTCAATATAAGGCGATGTAAAAGTTCCCACTCTATATCCAGATTGCTCTAGAATGTTACGGAGAAACGTTAATGTTGAGCCCTTTCCATTCGTACCAGCGATGTGTACCCACTTATTTTTATTCTCTGGATTAGCAAGCCTAGCAAGCATCCATTCCATTCGCATAAGTCCAGGTTTAATTCCCATACGTAACGTTCCATGAATCCACTCCAGAGCTTCTGTATAGCTTTTAATATCCATATGTATCATCCTTTCTATACTAAAAATCAGACCTTCTGCAAAAATATGTGCACAGAAAGTCTGAAATAGTTCCTTTAATTGTTTTTCAATGAATTAATTCTTTCTTCGACCAATAGTTTTTTCTCCATATAGTCTTTTTCTTTTGCTCGTTCTTCTTCAATAACATTTTCTGGTGCTTTTGCCATGAATTTTTCATTAGATAATTTGCCTTGTACGCGCGAAACTTCTTTCTTCCATTTTGACAACTCTTTTTCTAATCGTGTAATTTCCTCATCAATATTTATGAGACCTTCTAGCGGCAAGTAAATCTCTGCACCGGAAACTACAGCTGTCATTGCGGTTTTTGAAGGCTCTATATCAAAAGAAATTGTAGTTGTTTCAGGATTACAGAAGCGCTCAATATAAGAAATATTCGCCTCCATAATAGCTTTGTGTGTTTCTGTTTTTGGTTTCAATTGTAACTCAATTTGTTTGCTGAGTGGAGTATTTACTTCTGCTCGAATATTACGAACTGCTCGAATAACTTCCACAAGTAACTTCATTGACTCTGCGGCTTCCTTATCGATTTGCTCTTTATTGACTTTAGGCCAATCTGCAATGGTGATAGATGCCCCTTCGTGAGGTAAGTTTTGCCAAATTTCCTCTGTTACAAATGGCATGAACGGGTGTAACAAACGCATCGTATTATCTAAAACATATGCTAGAACGGATCTTGTCGTTTGTTTTGCCTCTAAATCGTCACCATATAAGGATATCTTAGCAATTTCAATATACCAGTCGCAAAACTCATCCCAAATGAAGTTGTATAGCGTTCGACCTACTTCGCCAAACTCGTATTTTTCTGCAAGATTGGTAACCGTTTCAATCGTTTCATTAAGTCGTGTTAATATCCACTTGTCACTTACTTCTGTTACGTTTGATAAATTGATTGCTTCATATTTCATGCCTTCCATATTCATCAAAGCAAAACGGGAAGCATTCCAAATTTTGTTAATGAAGTTCCAAGTTGATTCTACTTTTTCAAAACTGAATTTCAAATCTTGTCCTGGTGCCGTTCCTGTGGATAATGTATAACGTAGCGAATCTGCGCCATATTTCTCAACTACTTCTATTGGATCAACGCCGTTTCCAAGTGATTTAGACATTTTCTTGCCATCCGCATCTCTAACTAAACCGTGTATCAATGTATCTTTAAAAGGTCTTGTATCTGTAAATTCTACGGACTGGAAGATCATTCTAGATACCCAGAAAAAGATAATATCGTATCCAGTTACCAGTGTACTCGTTGGGAAAAACTTCTTGAAATCAGGATTCTCTTCGTCGGGCCATCCCATTGTTGAGAATGTCCATAATGCTGAACTGAACCATGTATCAAGCACATCTTCGTCTTGGTTCCAATTCTCGATATCTGCAGGCGCATTTTCTCCCACATAGAGTTCACCCGTTTCTTTATGGTACCATGCTGGGATTCTATGTCCCCACCATAACTGACGAGAGATACACCAATCATGAATATTTTCCATCCAAGATAAATAGGTTTTTTCAAAACGATCGGGAATGAAATTTACTTTTTCATCTGGATTTTCTTGTAACTTCACTGCTTGCTCTGCTAGTGGTTGCATTTTTACAAACCATTGCATGGATAAATAAGGTTCAACTACAGCTCCGGTACGTTCTGAGTGTCCCACGGAATGGAGATGCGGCTCTTGTTTGATGAATAGACCTAATTCTTTAAAGTCTTCGATAATCGCTTTTCTCGCTTCAAAACGGTCCATGCCATTATATTTTCCAGATGCTTCGTTCATTGTTGCATCCTCATTCATTACGATAATGCGTGGTAAATCATGACGATTACCAACTTCGAAATCATTAGGATCGTGTGCTGGTGTGATTTTTACCACTCCTGACCCAAATTCTCGTTCCACATAGTCATCTGCAACAATTGGAATTTCTCTTCCCAAAATCGGCAGTGTGATTGTTTTTCCGATGAATGATTGGTAGCGCTCGTCTTTAGGATGAACGGCAACAGCTGTGTCCCCAGGAATAGTTTCTGGTCTTGTCGTTGCAACCTCGAGGAAACCTGAGCCGTCTGTTAGTGGATATTTCAAATGATAAAATTGACCTTCCACATCTTGATGGATAACCTCGATATCTGATAGAGCCGTTTTAGCAACAGGGTCCCAATTAATAATGTATTGACCGCGATAAATCAAATCTTTTTCGTATAGTGAAACAAAGACTTTTTTGACAGCATCAGACAGGCCTTCATCTAGCGTAAATCTTTCTCTAGAGTAGTCTAAGCCTAAACCGATTTTCTTCCATTGTTCTCTAATAAACGTAGCGTATTCTTCTTTCCAATCCCAAGCCTTTGATATGAAATTTTCTCGGCCAAGATCATAACGCGAAATGTTGCTTTCTCGCAACTTGGCTTCCACTTTCGCTTGTGTAGCTATACCAGCGTGATCCATTCCTGGTAGATAAAGTGTGTCGTATCCTTGCATCCGCTTCATGCGTGTTAAGATATCTTGCAGTGTCGTGTCCCATGCGTGACCTAAATGTAATTTCCCAGTTACATTGGGAGGAGGAATAACGACGGAGTATCCAGGTTTATCATTTTTACCATCCGCTTTAAAAAATTCTTGTTCAATCCACCAGTCGTATCTATTTTTTTCGATATCTTGCGGATTATATTTTGTTGGCATATTCAATTCAGTCATTATTTTTCCCCCTATACATTGATTTTCATCATTTTTGAAGCACAAAAAAACTCCTCTCATCCATAAAGGACGAAAAGAGTATTTTCCGCGGTACCACCTTTTTACCGTACACAAAACCGGCACTTCATTAATTTAACGAGAGAAAGTTTCCCGATATCCCTTACTCTTTTTCAGGGATACTGCTCAGAGGCTACGTTCAAATATTTTTCTTAGAGACTCGCACCAACCGTCTCCTCTCTGTTAGTTAAGAAAAAATATTTTACTCTTCCTCATCCTTGCATTTACGAATATTTAGATTGGATTTATTGTATCAAATAAACGTGGAAACGTCAATGTAGTGCTTTCATAGATGCTTCTATCGCTTCTAATGTTTTCGCGATTTCTACATCTGTGTGTTCTGTTGAAATAAATAACCCTTCATATTGTGAAGGCGGCAAGAAAATACCGTTGTTAAGCATTTCTCGGTAGTAGTTTGAGAAATAATTTAAATCAGACGTTTTTGCAGTATCGTAGTTGATTACTTTCTGATCAGTGAAGAAAAAGCCGAACATGGAACCAGCTTTGTTGATAGAGAGCGGAACTTCGTATTGCTTAGATAATACTTCTAGACCTTCTTCAAGCTGATCTATCAGGGATCTGAACGCATCATAGTGATGTGGTGTTAATTGTTTTAGGGTCGCATAGCCGGCATTCATCGCTACTGGATTTCCTGAAAGTGTTCCTGCTTGATAGATAGAACCTGCTGGGGCAATTTGCTCCATAATTTCTTTTTTTCCACCATAAGCACCGACTGGGAGTCCGCCACCGATTACTTTTCCGAGACAAGTGATATCAGGCGTGACAACATACAGGCCTTGTGCGCTGTAAAAATCAACACGAAAACCGGTCATGACCTCATCAAAAATCAACAGGCTTTCATATTGGGTCGTGACTTCGCGTAGACCTTCTAGGAAACCTTCAATTGGAGGTACGACACCCATATTCCCTGCTACTGGCTCCACAATAACGGCAGCGATTTCCGCACCATATTTTTCAAAAACAAACTTCACGCTTTCTAAATCATTGTATGGAACGGCTATCGTGTCTGCTGCAAGTCCCGGCGTTACTCCAGGAGAATCTGGTAAACCAAGTGTTGCAACGCCTGATCCAGCTTTTATTAATAAGGAATCGCCGTGCCCATGATAGCTACCTTCAAATTTCACGATTTTATTTCTTTTAGTGTAGCCTCTTGCCAGTCGAATAGCACTCATCGTTGCTTCTGTTCCCGAGGATACCATCCGAACCATTTCTACAGATGGCACGCGTTCTACTACAAGTTTTGCAAGTTCAGTTTCGATTTCCGTTGGTGTTCCGAAACTTGTCCCTTTCATAGCCGCATCGGTTACTGCTTTTATAACGCCTTCGTTTGCGTGACCTAGAATTAACGGCCCCCAAGATAGGACATAATCAATATATTTATTGCCGTCAATATCCGTTAAGTATGCCCCTTTTCCATGTTCCATAAAAACAGGATTAGCATTGACTGATTTAAAGGCACGAACTGGGCTATTAACACCACCTGGCAACACTTTTTCGGCTTCTTTAAAGGCTTTGATTGAGTTTGTATATTTATTCATCTAAGCATCTCCTTTTAAATAGAAGGCAACGTCTTTGGCGAAATACGTAATGATCAGACTTACACCTGCACGTTTCATACTCGTCAGCATTTCCATAACAATGCGTTCTTCATCGATCCAACCATTGGCGCTGGCTGCTTTCACCATTGCATACTCGCCACTCACGTTATATGCCACAACAGGGAGGTTTGTTTGATTGCGTACGTCTCGAATAATATCTAGATAGGAAAGAGAGGGTTTGACAATCAGAAAATCAGCCCCTTCTCGTTCGTCACTCTTTGCTTCACGGAGCGCTTCAAGTCTGTTTGCTGGATCCATCTGATAGGTCTTACGATCGCCAAATTGAGGTGCGCTGTTTGCCGCATCACGAAATGGGCCATAAAAAGCAGAAGCATATTTTACAGCGTAGGACATGATTGGAATATCTTGATATCCAGCTTCATCCAGTCCTTCACGAATGACTTGCACAAATCCATCCATCATATTAGAAGGGGCAATGATGTCCGCACCAGCTTTTGCTTGACTAACTGCTGTTTGTTTAAGTAATTTTAGCGATGCATCGTTCTTTACTTCGCCATTTTCAATTACACCGCAATGCCCATGGTCGGTGAATTCACAAAGACACGTATCCGCGATGACAAGCATGTCAGGAGCTAGCTTTTTCACTAATCGCGTGGCCTCTTGAACAATCCCATGATCATGATATGCGCCAGTACCTACATCGTCTTTATCGTCGGGAAGACCGAACAAAATAATAGCTTTGATACCTAATTTGGTAAGCTCTGTAACTTCAGTCGCCAATTCATGTAGAGAAAATTGAAATACGCCAGGCATAGAGCTCACTTCTGTTTTGGCTTCTTTGCCTTCTTTTACAAAAATAGGATAAATCAGGTCGTCGGTATGTAGAACTGTTTCGCGAACAAGATCACGCATTACTGCACTGCTACGCAAACGACGATGCCTATCAAAATTAGAACTCATAGTCATAACTCTCCTTCAATTAATAATTCACATATTTGTTGCATCGTGTAGTTATCAGGCTCGTATGCTACGGAGAAACCTGATTTTACGATGGCCGAGGTTGTTACTGGGCCGATGGATGCGATTTTTAAAGCTTCAATATCCCCAGTATAGCTTTTGATAAAATGGCACCAGGCAGAAGGACTAGCAAATACCGCGATATCAATTGATTGGGAATTCATCACTGATTGCAACTGATTCGTAGCTTCTTCTGGAAAAACTGTTTCATAAATCGCGCATTCTGTCACGATATGCTCAAATTGAGCGAAGCGTTTCGCTATTTCATCACGCGCAATGCTACTTTTTGGCACAAAAATATGTTGCGCTGTCAAACCAAGTGCTAGCCACTCCTTGATAAATATCTCCGTTGTGAATAATGTCGGCTGAAAATTGGGTGAATAGCCGTATGATGCGAGTACTGTCGCTGTCTTTTCGCCGATCACAGCTATTTTTATCGTTTCAAGGATTGTCTCTTGCTGTTCAAAAAAATAACGCACTGTATTGGCACTTGTAAACACAATCCAGTCGTATTCGTCCAATACCATATCGCATGGATGAGGCCTTGTCTCGATCATCGGAACTGCAGAAACTTGAAATCCTGCGTTCTCTAAAAAATCCAACCATGACTCATTTTTCCGAGCTTCACGTGTTAATAAAACATGTTTAGACATTATCTCTTAATCCTTGAATAATCTCCTTGGCACCAAGCTCAATAAGCTGATTTGCTACACTTAAACCTAGCGCTTTAGGGTCCTCACCCTGTTCTGTAATTTGATAAAATAGCCTACCGTCAACAGAACTGACAAGGCCTTTCAACTCTAAAACACCATCTTTCAAAGTCGCATGACCTGCAATTGGAATTTCACAACCACCATCTAATGCTTTTAAAAGTGTACGTTCTGCTGTCACAGCACAATTTGTTTCTGAATCATTCAGTATCGAAAGCATCTCTTGAACAAAAGCATCGCTCGCACGACATTCAATAGCAAGTGCTCCTTGTCCAACAGCTGGCAAACAAGTCGATTCATCCAAGAAAATATAGCTTTGTTCCAACTTATCTAGCCAGTCCATACGCTTCAATCCAGCAACCGCTAATACAATTGCATCAAAATCTTCTTCCTGCAATTTTCTAAGTCTCGTATCAATATTGCCACGAATCGGTTTGATCGTTAAATCTGGGCGTATGTGTAATAATTGCGCGGCACGTCTTAAACTACTCGTTCCAACGACAGCGCCTTCCGCCAAACTCTCCAAACTATCGCCTTGCTTAAATATAAGGCAATCTAGCGGGTTTTCGCGCTTCGGAATAGCGCCAATCAGTAGTCCTTCCGCTAGTTCTGATGGAACATCTTTCATACTATGTACAGCGAAATCAATCCGCTCTTCTAGCAAAGCATCTTCCACTTCCGATACAAAAAGGCCTTTGCCACCAACTTTGCTCAACGTGACATCTAAAATACGATCGCCTTTCGTCACAATTTCCTCAATTTCAAAACTTATTTCTGGAAATTGTTCTTGAAGTTTTGCAATCACCCATTTTGTCTGCGTTAAAGCTAGCTGACTACGCCTTGAACCAACAATAATTTTTCGAGTCATGCCTTTTCACCAACTTTTTCTTTAGTTATTTCTGCTGTATCTTCCATTTTTGCTTTTTGAAGGTCAAATATATTCTGGAACACTTCAATATCATGTGCAGCGTCCGAACTCGTTGCCATTTCTTTTAATTCGGAAATCGGGTGTTTCAGTAACTGATTGATAATGCTCTTCATATGCTTACCAACGATGACCTGTTCACGATCGGTTAGATCTGGCAACTTATTCGACAGACTCTGCATTGTCTCTGCCTGTAACGCTAGTGCTTTTTCACGTAAATCTTTAATAATCGGAACAACGCCGAGCTGCTTCTCCCACTCATAAAAATTCACGCATGCAGCTTCGATATGTTCTTCAATTTCGATTACCATCGCCTGCCGTTGCTGTGTATTTTCTTGAATAACGCCACCTAAATCATCAATATCAAACAATGTCACATTGGGAATCTCTGCACATGTCGCTTCAACGTTTCGCGGCAGAGCGATGTCAACAATGACAAGCGTATTTTCACGCTCAGCCATCGTCTCTGTTAGCATATGTTGCGTGATGATTGGCGTTGTTGCTGATGTAGAGGTAATAGCAATGTCTGCACACTTCAATTGTTCACTCAAACTGGCATAGTCACGCGACTGAACACCTAACTTTTCCGCCACGTTTTCCGCGCGCGCGCTCGTTCTATTTAATAGCGTGACGTCAGATATTTTGGCGCCAAGCATATTTTGAATCGCCAGCACGCCCATTTTCCCAGCGCCGACAATAACTGTTTTTTTGTTCTTAATATCCACACATGCTTTTTTCACGACTTCTACCGCAGCATAGCTGATTGACACGGCATTTTCGTTGATTTTCATTGTATGGTGTATGTTTTTAGCAAAATGAACGGACTCACGGAATAATTGATTTAAAATGGTTCCCGTTGTTCCAATCGTTTGCGCACTCGTAAATGCATCTTTGACCTGACCCAAAATCTGTGTTTCACCAATAATCAAAGAATCCAAGCCACTTGTGACGCGGTACAAATGTTTCACAGCCTCTTCTTCTTCAAAAAACAGCAAATAAGGCTCCAAAATTTGCATATCCATTTGGAACCAGTCAGCTAAGAAACGCTTGATATAGTATCTTCCTGTATGAATTTGATCCACGACAGCAAAAATTTCAGTGCGGTTACACGTTGATATAATTACATTTTCTAAAATGCTTTTTTCCTGATACAAGGAAACCAATGCCATTTCCTCTTCTTCTGGATTAAAAGCTAGCCGTTCCCGTATTTCGATTGGCGCGCTTGTATGATTTAGACCGACAGAGAGAATGTACATCAATAAGCCCCCTTTTTTACATTAATGAATTCAAGTTTTATTCTATCACTTTTTAGAATAGGCGCCAACTTGTTCGCTTGTGAAAACGACAATGAGTTATGCCATCGCCTCTTCAATTAATTTCCAAGCTTCTTCTTTGCCCATCTTCGTTTCAGACGAAAACATCACGAAACCATCTGTTGGATCGAAATCTAGCGCTTCTTTAACGATTTTCATGTTTTTATGCCATTTACTACGCGGAATTTTGTCAGCTTTTGTAGCAATAACGATCGTAGGAATTTGATAATACTTCAAAAATTCATACATGTTCCGATCGTCTTCTGTTGGCTTATGACGCAAATCGACAATTTGAATCACCGCTTTTAATGGCGTTCTGCTCGTCATGTACGTTTCAATCATTTCGCCCCATTTTTGACGCTCTTTCTTAGAAACTTTCGCAAAACCGTATCCTGGTACGTCGACGAAGAAAAAGGAATCTTCAATTTTATAAAAATTCAATGTTTGCGTTTTCCCTGGTTTTTGCGAGATTCGTGCCATACTTTTACGGCGAATCATCGTATTAATGAAAGAAGATTTCCCGACGTTAGAACGACCTGCGAGCGCAAACTCTGGCAAACCGCCTTCTGGATACTGCTCTTTCCAAACAGCGCTTATGACAAGTTCTACATTATTTATATTCATAGTTTCCACCTTTATCTAAAATGATCTTTTTTAAGTATAACGGAATTCGGCAAATTAAGCAAAAAGGCTCTCCGCTGATGGGAGAACCTTCCTTAAAAAACTAGATTTGTGATACTTCTGCTTGTACGCGTGCGATGAATTCGTCTAGTGGTAATGTTTCTGAATCTTTCTCGCCGTATTTACGTACGTTGACTGTATTGTTTTCTACTTCTTGGTCACCAATAACGAGCGCATACGGGATTTTCTTTGTTTGTGCTTCGCGAATTTTGTAACCAAGTTTTTCGTTACGTTCGTCGACTTCCACGCGGAAACCAGCGTACATTAACTTATCTTTAAGCGCTTTGCTGTGATCCATGTGTGCATCGATACTAACTGGGATAAGCTCCATTTGAATCGGCGCCAACCATGTTGGGAATGCACCTTTATATTCCTCGATCAAGTATGCAACGAAACGCTCCATTGTCGATACAACACCACGGTGAATAACGACTGGACGGTGTTTTTCGCCATCTTCGCCGATATAAGTTAAGTCGAAGCGCTCTGGAAGTAAGAAATCAAGTTGAACAGTAGACAATGTTTCATCTTTGCCGATTGCAGTCTTAACCATAACATCAAGTTTTGGCCCGTAAAATGCTGCTTCGCCATCTGCTTCATAGTAATCCAAGCCCATATCGTCCATTGCATCTTTCAACATGCCTTGCGCTTTTTCCCACATCGCATCGTCATCGAAATACTTCTCTGTGTTTTCCGGATCACGATAGCTTAGACGGAAACTATAATCTGTAATCGCGAAATCTTTATACACCGCTAAAATAAGCTCAACGACACGTTTGAATTCGTCTTGAATTTGATCTGGGCGAACGAATACATGCGCGTCATTTAAAGTCATCCCGCGAACCCGTTGCAAGCCTGATAACGCGCCACTCATTTCGTAACGATGCATCATACCAAGTTCAGCAATACGAATCGGTAATTCGCGATAACTGTGAATGTCATTTTTGTAAATCATCATGTGATGCGGACAGTTCATCGGACGGAGCACAAGCTCTTCGTTGTCCATTTTCATTGTTGGGAACATGTCTTCATGATAGTGATCCCAGTGACCGCTTGTTTTGTAAAGCTCCACATTCGCCATAATCGGAGTGTATACGTGGTTGTAGCCTAAGCGTTCCTCTTTGTCAACAATGTAACGCTCGATGACGCGGCGGATTGTCGCGCCTTTTGGAAGCCATAACGGCAAGCCTTGTCCAACTTCTTGACTATTCGCAAATAACTCCAACTCTTTACCAAGTTTACGATGATCGCGTTCTTTCGCTTCTTGTTGCATACGTAAAAATTCTTTCAAACCATCTTTATCAAAAAAGGCTGTACCGTAAATACGTTGTAACATTTTATTATTGCTATCACCGCGCCAGTAAGCACCAGCCACGCTTAGCAATTGAAATACTTGAATTTTACCAGTAGATGGAACGTGTACACCGCGACATAGATCGAAAAATTCGCCTTGTGTATAGATAGTCACTGTTTCGTCTGCCGGGATTGCTTCGATAAGTTCTAATTTATAGTTGTCACCAATTGCTTTGAAGCGTTTGATTGCTTCTTCACGGGAAACTTCTTCACGCGTAATCGGCAAGTTTTCACGAATAATTTTCTGCATTTCTTTTTCGATAACTAGGAAAGTTTCTTCGCTGATTGCAACTTCTGTATCGATATCGTAGTAGAAACCTGAATCAATAGCTGGCCCTACACCGAAAGTCACATCTGGATATAAACGTTTTAAGGCTTGAGCTAGTAAATGCGCGGAACTATGTCGCAAAATTTGTAGCGCGTCTTCGTGATCTGGAGTCACAATTTCGATTTTTGAATCCTCAAGAATCGGTGTTACTAAGTCGACCAATGTTCCGTTCACTTTACCTGCTAACGCCTTTTTCTTAAGGCCTGGGCTGATGGATGCTGCGATATCAGCTGTGGAAACGCCTGCCTCAAATTCTTTGACTGCACCATCTGGAAATGTAATTTTCATTTTCTTCGACTCCTTCTTCCAATTTTTTAGACGAAACGCGGACTTTCTCAAGCATATTCTAACTTTTTGGGGAACAAAAAAAGACCCATCCCATGCTTATGCAAGGGACGAGTCTTTCAACACGTGGTTCCACCCAAGATTCAAGAATTCCGAAAAATTCTACTCTTGTCACAGTTAACGGTGTGATCCGTCTCAAACTACTACTGGGAATACCCAATTTCGAATGAAAAGTTCAAAGGGGGTCACTTTACTGGCTAATTAGGAGGGTCTCAGCAATGCCTCCTTCTCTGTGAATCAGACTCGAGTAAAATGTTGTCCTTATCAATACTTGTTTCATCATTACCTGTATTATAAATCGGATTCGACAAAATGGCAAGCTTTAAGAGTAAAAAAATTTAATACCGTCTGTTTCTGCCGTCTAATTCTATTTCTTTCGACAAGTAACGAATCCGCTCCATAATTCGGCGGGCTTTCATGCGCTCTTCCGTGCCGTTATTGGAGAACATCAAATGGTTTTCCAAGTGTTCCATACTATAGTTGGACGAGAAAAAGGTTGGTAACTCTTCTTGCATCCGAAACTGCAAAATAGCTCCGAGCACTTCATCACGTGTCCAGGTCGTCATCGATTCAGCACCAATATCATCCAGCATCAGAATATCGGTTTCTTTCGCAAACTGGATTTTTTCACCAACGCTATTATCCGCTATCGATTGCTTGATTTCACGCATAAATTCCGGTAAATAAACGAGCGTTGTTGAAATACCTTTTAGCGCCAGATCTTTCGCCATTGCCCCGAGCAAATACGATTTTCCAGTCCCAAAACTACCATGGATGTAGAGGCCTTTTTGCATACCTGTAGAACCTTTTTCATACGTACTTAAAAATTCGCCCGCCGCAAGAAACGCCGCACTTCTGGACTCATTATCGATTGAAAAATCATCCAACGTCGCTTCCATCACTTGTTTTGGCATATAGAGAGAACGGATGCGCTTTTCTATTGCACGCTGGCGGTCTGCTTGGATTTTCTCCTCGGTTGGGTAATACGTGACAGTAATATAATCGCCGTTCAAACTAAGTCGCGGCGCATATCCTGGCATCAATGTATCTTCTTTTTGCTGATACTTCTCGTGTTCCGTCATAAATTCGTACAGTTTGGATAAGTTCTGATTAATAATCTGTTCATTTAGCTCAGATTGGTGCTCTTTTAGAAACTGTTTCACCGGTCCATAAGCAAAAACTTGTTGCTTCAATGTTTCATATTGTTTTTCAAAATCGCGACCTTGAAATAGTTGGCCGAGCGTTCTTTCGATTTTGTCCATCTTCGTCACCTACCTTCTTTTAAGCGTTTTTTCATCTCTTCTACTTGTTTGTCAAGCGTCGATTTTTCGCGAACGGTCATCTCTTTTTCGACTGGTTTCACTTCTTCTTTATCGAACCAATCTGGCAATATTTCTTTGCGTCCATTTTGATTGAATTTACGTTTGTTATTTTGATAGTTAGTCGGCGCTTTTTGCGTGCCTTCTTCTTGCAACTTTTTATATTTTTCATGTTCTGCCCAAGCCATCTCCATCGCTTCTTTGGCCGTCTGCACTTTTTTACGTTTCCAATGAGCTGCGATCGTCATCATATAGTTTTTAGAAATTTTACCGTCTAATCGAAGCAAGACATATTCAATTAATACGTTCATAACGGGAATCGGTAAATTTTGTTGCGCCAAAACTTCATCAATAACTTTGAGGTCGGTTTCTGCGGGCACTGCTCCATCACTAATATCAACCATCAATTGATACGGTGTCACGTTTTCCAAGTAGTACGCCAGCGCTTCTGTATCCGATGCGCCTTCTTGTGGTTGCGACTCCTGTGACGTGGTTTTAGGCTCTGCTTTCGCTTTTAATTCTGGCAATCGATTATTCTGCAACTGGTAACCATCGCGTACAATTTTGCGTAAATAATCTAAATCCAGCGAACCATCCGCTTGCACCGAACGATACAAATAATGCACCATATCAAGCTCCTCGACCGCATAAATCGCGTGCAACTTCAAGATACAGGCACGAACTTCTTCCGTCACTGCATTTCGCGATAGCATCGTTGGCGACAAACTTTGGAGCATCACCGCAAAATCAAAGGCCTTGTCATCAAGCGTGACGCCTCGGGATACCGCACGCCCCATTGGCTCGCCATTCGAGACAGTGCTCACTGGCAATTCGCTCCCATTAAATGTCTCAAATACATCTTGAAACGAACGCGTCACCTCATCAAAACCTTCTTCTGACATCGGTTCGTCGGAAAAAAAGCGGCGCAATCGTTGGTACTGTGCGTTTCCAATTTTGCTATATAAATAAATATTTAATAACCCATCAGAAAAGAATTGCTCTGGAGAAAGCGGTGCTGCCATTTCGTATATGTAATGTCGGGATTCCCCGGTCGTTTGCACAAAACTGCGCAACAAGCCCAGCCCTTCTAACTTCAACCGAGCCTGAAAAAGGTTTGCTAAGCTAATTCCAAGTAAGTTTAGCAACTGGGTATGGCTGTGACTCTCGGACCAAAGACGATTTTCCTCTACCTCCGTGACAAGCGTGTCGTAGAGTGCCAAACATTCTGCTCCCATTAGCGGCTGATATAAAAAAGTCATGATTTTGCGGTCTTTCTCTGATAAAACGCCATTCGCCTTCACTTGATAGCTATCGACCGGCTGTAACTCCATCCAAAATTCTGCCACTCTACTTCACCTTTCTTACTCCTGTTTTGTCTTATTCATTAAATCCTTGAGTTCTTCTACAAAAACACTAATATCTTTGAACTGGCGGTATACAGAGGCGAATCGCACGTAGGCAACCTCGTCTAAAATAGCCAGTTTATCCATTAATTTCTCACCAATCAAATGCGAAGATACTTCACTTTCACCGATGCTTCGGAGCTCACGTTCGACTGCATTCACGACGTCTTCCAGTTGTTCCACGGAAACCGGTCGTTTTTCACATGCCCGAATCAAGCCGCGCAATATTTTTTCTCTGGCAAATTCTTCGCGAACACCATCTTTTTTGACGACGATAAGCGGGCTTTCCTCTACTTTTTCGAATGTTGTGAAGCGAAAGCCGCACGTTTCGCATTCTCTGCGACGTCGAATGGAATTGCCATCATCCGCCGGTCTTGAATCCACAACGCGTGAGCTATTGCCTTTACAAGATGGACATTTCATTGTCATCCACTCCTATTTTATGTGATTACTTTTCCCTAGTATACCACGACTACCGCCAAAGCTTCTACTTTGAAAAGGTGCGAATCAGTGCGTTTACTTGTTGTTCTGTTTCGGCTAGACTCTGTGAATTATCAATCACAATATCTGCCTGCTTTATTTTATCGGATAGCGGTATTTGACTGGAAATTCTAGCTTGTGCCTCGCTTTCCGACAACTTATTTCGTTGCATCAAGCGCTCTAATTGCGTCTGTTCATCCACAAAAACAACGACAACCGTGTCCACCATTTCTTGCAGTTTGCTCTCAATCAAAAGTGGAATATCAAAAATAATGAGGTCGTGTCCAGCAGCTAGCAAGCGATCCCGCTCAGCCAGCATCCAGCGCCTCACAAGCGGGTGCACAATTGCATTTAAAGCCGCTCGCTTCTCACTATCATGAAAAATAATGTTGCCCAACTTCTGCCGATCAAGCTCCCCGTTCTCTTGAAAAACCTCCGCGCCAAAAGTAGCCCTGATTTGCTTGGCGCCTTCCGTCCCTGCCTGGACAACTTGTCGAGCAGCAATATCCGCGTCAACGATTGGAAAACCAGCATCGTGAAGCATTTTACTGACCGTACTTTTCCCACTTGCGATTCCACCTGTTAATCCGATAATATAAGCCATCCGCGTCACCTATTTCTGACATTTCGGGCAAAAATGCGTGCCCCTGCCGTTCAGTTTGATTTTCACGATAGGCGTACCGCATATCGGACACGGATTGTCTTTTTCGCCATAGACTTGCAGTTTATCTTGATACCCGCCAATCTTTCCTTGCGAGTTCACATACGTGCGAATTGTGGAGCCACCAAGCGCCACTGCCTCTGCCATGATTGATTTTGTGCTGTCATAGAGTCGCGTGATTTCTGCCGGTTTTAGCGTGTTCGCAGGGCGTTCCGGAAGCACCTTAGCTTGGAAGCAAATCTCGTCTGCGTAAATATTTCCGATACCTGCGACAAGACTCTGATCCAATAATACCGTTTTGACAGCACGACCAGATTTTTTTAACTTCGTCGCAAAAGCGCTTTTTTCAAACGTTGCGGAAAGTGGTTCTGGTCCGAGTTTTTGAATCGATTTCGTGAGCCCTTCTTGCCCTTTTAATACGAGCTCCATCGTCCCAAACTTGCGGACATCGAGGTAGCGTAGTTCTGTCCCATCTGTGAAATGGAAGATGACATGCGTGTGTTTATCGACTGGGTCTGTCGCATTATTGAGACGATACTTTCCTTCCATGCGCAAATGCGATAAAAGCGTGCCGTCCGTTGTGTCAATCAGCAAAAACTTGCCGCGACGGCGAACAGCATCGATTTTTTGCCCAATCATATTGCCGATAAATTGTTCCGCAGGCATACCAACAATCATCTTTGGAACGCCAACGATAACTTGATCAATTTTTTTCCCTATCACAAGTTCGGCGAGTGTTGCCCGAACATTTTCTACTTCTGGTAATTCTGGCATGATTTTAACCCCTTACTTATGTTATTTCGCGTCGTACCATGTGTCTCCGAAAGAGCTATCGACTTTGAGCGGAACAGAGAGCTCCACAGCATTCTCCATCACATCTGGAACGATTTCTTCCAGTTTCGCGATTTCGCTTTCTGGTGCTTCGAAAATGAGCTCATCATGTACTTGGAGTAGCAAACGCGCTTCCAGTTTCTCCGAGATAAGACGGTCGTTCATGAGAATCATCGCTTTTTTAATAATATCGGCGGCACTTCCTTGAATCGGTGTATTCATCGCGGTTCTTTCAGCAAAACCACGCACGTTGAAATTGCGACTCGTGATTTCCGGAATGTAACGACGCCGATGCAAAATCGTTTCGACATAGCCTTTTTCCTTTGCAGAACGCACAATATCTTCCATGTATTCTTTTACGCCAGGATAGCTCGCAAAATAACGATCGATAAAATCATGCGCGTCTTTCCGAGTAATTCCTAAATTCTGCGATAAACCGTAATCACTAATGCCGTATACGATACCAAAATTAACAGCCTTCGCTTGGCGGCGCATCAACGAATCCACTTCTTCCTGCTCGACATGAAAAACATCCATCGCTGTTTTTGTATGAATATCGTAGTCATGTTTGAAGGCATACTGTAAATTCTCATCTTCTGAAATATGTGCCAAGACGCGTAATTCCACTTGTGAATAATCCGCGGAGAATATCTTCCAACCTGGCTCAGATGGAACGAAGACTTGGCGAATTTTGCGGCCTTCTTCTAAACGAATTGGGATGTTTTGCAAGTTCGGGTCAACAGAGCTCAGACGGCCTGTTTGCGCCAACGTTTGGTTAAAGCGCGTGTATACTTTTTGCGTATCTTGATGGGTTACTTTTAGCAAGCCTTCGATATAGGTTGATTGCAGTTTGCCAAGTTGACGGTACATGAGGATACTTTCAATGATTGGATGTGAGCCCGCCAATTTTTCAAGAACGTCAGCAGATGTGGAATAGCCTGTTTTCGTCTTCTTCTCAGCTGGAAGTCCTAGATTTTCGAATAAGATAACGCCAAGTTGTTTCGGTGAGTTGATGTTGAATTCAGAACCGGCATAGTCGTGAATCGTTTTTTCGAGTTCACTTAATCGACCTGCCAACTCAACTTTCATATCTTCTAAACGCGCTGTATCGACCTTGACGCCGTACATTTCTATTTTCGCTAAAACCTTGGATAGTGGTAATTCGAGGTCTTCAAATAAGCCTAACTGCTCATTATTTTCGAGTTCAGTTCGCATTTTCTTTTCTAGTTCTGAAACCGCGACTACTTTACGTGCCAAATGTTCCGCGACAATCGCTTCTTCTGGAATCGCTCGTTTTGCCCCTTTTCCGTATACTAGTTCATCTGTTTTTACCGCGTCGAAATCATGGCTGACCGCTACACTCGCAAAGTCCCCAATCGTATCAGATGGGTTGAGCAAGTAAGAAGCTAGCATAATATCGAATGCAATACCGTCAACTGCAATCTCAAATTTGGAAAGTCCAACAATCGTTTTCTTCGCATCATATACGACTTTTTCTTTTTTCGGATCTTCCAGCCACGTTTTAAGTGCCGGAGACTTCACAAGCGCATCCGCATTCGCAAAAAATGTACCTGCTTCTGAATGAAAAGCAATCCCGATAAATGGCGCCGTATGGTAGTTATCGTTATCCAACTCGACATAAATCGCCGTTTTATCGCTCAGATGTGCCGCCGTAACTTCCTCTATTATTTCAAATGAGAGACTCTCCATCTCTTTCACCGGTTCGCTTGACTCGCCTTGTATATTTTTCAAAAGTGTCGCAAAACCAAGTTCTTTCAGTAACGGCACCACTTTTTCTGTATCGTAACCAGTATATTTCAGATCTGCAACTTTGATTTCTAGCGGTGAATCAGTATTAATCGTCACCAATTCTTTACTCATGATTGCCGATTCCTTGTTGTCCATTACTTTCTCTTGTAGCTTTTTACCTGAAATTTGATCCGCATTGGCTAGCACTTCTTCTACCGTACCAAATTGGTGTAATAGTTTTAATGCCGTTTTTTCGCCGACACCAGGAATCCCGGGAATATTATCGGAAGCATCGCCCATTAAGCCTTTCATATCAATGATTTGCTCAGGCGTAAGATCATATTTTTCTTTCAAACTTGCTGGTGTATTTTCTTCCATATCCGTGATGCCTTTTTTGGTAATATACACGGTCGTTTTATTGCTCGCAAGCTGTGTTAAATCGCGATCTCCCGTAATAACAACGACTTCCAAGCCATCTTTTTCGGCATGCTTCGTAATGGTCCCAATAATATCATCCGCCTCATAATTTGGCAGCTCATAGCGCGGAATCGAATAGGCATCCAGCAACTCACGAATAAACGGAAACTGCTCAGACAGCTCACTCGGCGTCTTCTGGCGTCCACCTTTATACTCTTTATACTGACTATGCCGAAAAGTCGTTTTCCCCGCATCGAAAGCCACCAACACATGGTCCGGTTGCTCTTTTTCCAACACATTCATAATCATCATCGCAAAACCATACACCGCATTCGTATACACACCTTTATCATTACTCAAAAGCGGCAACGCATAAAAGGCACGATTCGCGATACTATTTCCATCAATTAGTACAAGTTTATTCACAGGGATTCCTCCTCCAAATTTAGCGCTCATTATGTCCATTTTAACATAGAAACATTGAATGCGCCTTTATTCGAGCGCACAAAAAAACCATGTTTTGAAATGGCAGCCACACGCTCTCTCCCACTTCAAAACACGGTATCTTTTATCGCTTAAAAATTGCGAATTAAGGCATCTGCAAACTCGGAACATTTCACTTCTGTCGCGCCATCCATTAAACGTGCGAAGTCGTAAGTAACTGTTTTGTCAGCGATTGTTTTCTCCATTGATTTAATAATTAAAGCTGCCGCCTCGCCCCATCCGATATGCTCGAGTAGCAACGTTCCAGAAAGGATAACCGAGGATGGATTCACTTTATCAAGGTTTGCGTATTTCGGAGCCGTACCATGTGTCGCCTCAAAAATCGCATGTCCCGTCAAATAGTTAATATTCGCACCAGGCGCAATACCAATGCCACCAACCTGAGCCGCAAGCGCGTCGGAAATATAATCTCCATTCAAGTTCATCGTCGCCACAACATCGAATTCCGCTGGACGTGTCAAAATTTGTTGCAAGAAAATATCCGCAATCGAATCTTTGACTAAGATTTTGCCTGCCGTAAGTGCCGCGTCTTGTTTCGCGTTAGCTGCATCTACACCTTCCGCCTCAACGATACGATCATATTCAGACCATGTGAAAACTTTATCGCCAAATTCGCGTTCTGCAAGGTCATAGCCCCACGTTTTGAACGCGCCTTCTGTGAATTTCATAATGTTTCCTTTATGCACAAGCGTCAATGATTTGCGGTTTTCTTTAATCGCATATTCAATCGCCGCGCGCACTAAACGCTCCGTTCCTTCTTTAGAAACAGGCTTCACACCGATCCCAGAAGTTTCAGGGAAACGAATTTTATTCACGCCAAATTCATCGCGCAAGAAAGCAATCAATTTCTTCGCCTCATCGCTACCTTCTTTAAACTCAATCCCAGCGTAAATATCCTCCGTATTCTCACGGAAAATAACCATATCCGTATCCTCAGGACGCTTCACAGGAGAAGGAACCCCTGTAAAATAGCGAACTGGACGCAGACATACATATAAATCTAATTCTTGACGAAGCGCCACATTTAACGAGCGAATCCCGCCACCGATTGGCGTTGTAAGTGGCCCTTTAATCGCGATTAAGTACTCATCGATTGTGTCGAGTGTCGCTTGCGGTAACCATTCGCCCGTTTGATTGAATGCTTTCTCGCCCGCTAAAACTTCTTTCCAATCGATTTTTTTCTCGCCGTTATATGCTTTTTCAACAGCCGCATCGAGTACGCGCTTAGATGCACGCCAAATATCTGGACCTGTGCCATCGCCTTCGATAAATGGAATCACTGGATTATTTGGCGTTTTTAAAACACCGTCTACTACTTGAATTTTTTCACCTTGTGTCAAATTAATTTCCCCCTCGCAAATTTTAGTCCCGTTCTGTGACAGGAATATAGTCTCTTGAATCTGGCCCCACATAAATAGCACGTGGACGAATCAAGCGGTTATCACGGTATTGTTCAAAGATATGCGCCAACCAGCCTGATACGCGACTCATTGCAAAAACGAGCGTAAACAAGTCGTGATCAATATTAAGCGCGTGATAGACAGACGCCGAATAAAAATCGACATTTGGTTTCAAGTGTTTAAATTCCCAAACAGCCTCTTCCACTTCCGCCGAAATATCGTAGTATTCTGGCTCGCCTTTTTTCTCCGTAAGCTTACGCGCCATTTCTTTCAGATGCATCGCACGCGGGTCGCCACCTTGATAAACACGGTGTCCAAAGCCCATAATCTTCTCTTTGTTATCAATCTTATTTTGGATATATTCGCGCGCATGACCTTTTTCTTTAATTTCTTCAATCATGTCAATCACACGCTCATTCGCGCCACCATGAAGCGGCCCTTTAAGCGCGCCAATCGCAGCGGTTACGCCAGAATAAACATCGGATAACGTCGCCACACAAACACGCGCAGTAAACGTAGACGCATTAAACTCATGATCCGCATGTAGGACAAGCGCTTTGTTCATTGCCTCGACTTCCAAATAAGTAGCATCTTCGCCAGTTAGCATGTATAAAAAGTTCGCGGCCATGCTCAAATCATCGCGTGGCGGAATCGGATCCAAGCCGCGACGAATCCGTGAAAATGCTGCCACAATCGTCGGCATCTTCGCTTGCAAACGAATGCCTTTACGATAAACAGCTTCCCCGTCATCCATCTCCGATTCCGTATCAAAAACGCCGAGCATCGAAACCGTTGTCCGTAAAACGCTCATCGGATGTAATTTCTGGTGATGTTGCAAACGCAAACTCGTAATAATCGTCTCCGAAACTGCCATATTTTCACGGATTTCGCCCGTAAATTTCGCCAAATCTTCCGCATTCGGCAAGCGTAAATGCCAAAGTAAATAAATAACCTCTTCGAATGTTGCATTACTTTCCATCAGATCATCAATACCGTAGCCAACATAAGTCAGCATGTCATCTAGAATAGAACTAATCGACGTCTCCGCAACATATACATTCTCCAAACCTCTTGAAACCGTCATTATTTTTCCCCCTAACAATATAAAATTTAGCGTCATCTGCTATGTAGTTGTCTTTTTTATTAATTTATTTGAATAAAGCGACACCTTGCATAAGTACGTAGGCAATACCTGCCGCGATAACCGGTCCAGCCGCAACCCCGCGAAATAGTACCACAGCTAAAATCGTACCAAAAACAAGTGATACCGTCACTTGTGGGTCCACCGCCATATAGCCAACGCCTTTTTTTGCCAAAATTGAAACCGCAATCCCCGCCAGCAAACCAATCCAACCAGCCGCTGATTTAAAGGAATCGATTAAGTCTTTAAAACCAATTTGTCCCGTCGCAATTGGAATCAGGATGGCAACTGTAATCACCGTTACGCCCCAATTTATTCCTCGCGATTGAATCGTTTCCATAATTCTGCCATCCACATGGAAAAGTTTCAGCAAAATTACAACGGCAACCGCAATGATTAACGAGTTATTTTTTGCTAGTAGCCCAAGTCCGAGAAATAGTAATAAAAATAGCATACTTTCTGTAACCAAGAAGAACAAACCTTTCCTTCTGAGAAAACGTCAGATTAGTTGTATTATAACACATCTACACCCCTTGATGTAAAGCGATACTTATTGTATATCTGAAAATAGATAAGAAAAGCCAATGACCTATTATTTCATATCGAAATAGGTGAAGTTTCCTTGACTCATTCGGCGTTCTATCCAGCGGTTGATGCGTGGTTTCATCCATGAACGTATGAAGGGTAGGAATAGGAGTAATCCGCAGATAGATGTGATAATACCAGGGATGATGAGTAGGATTCCGGCTAGTAGTAGGCAAATCGTGTCTAACAGGTATGGGGATATTGTTTTTCCTTCGCGCATGTTTTGAGTAATGCCGCGCCATAAGCGTTTGACGATGAATATACCGAATGCTGTCGATGCGATTTGGATGAATACTAGTGGCCAGAAGCCAATCCATTGGAATAGGAGGATGTAGGTGAGTAGTTCTAATAAGCCGTATGCAGCCCAGTAGTAGATTATTTTTTTCAAAATGGCGACCTCCTTTGTATGGTTTCTTTTTTATTATAGCGTAGTTTTGGGGAAATGAGAAAGAAGATGGTGTTGCGGAAAAGATTAGAAAAACCAGATTATCATCCGAGTTTGGGATGTAATCTGGTTTTGAGTTCTTAGTTTTGAGTAGTTCGTGTTTAGCGCCTTCGGATCCAGCTTCAACAGCCAACTCCTCGAAAACTTCACGCCCTCCGAAAAAAGCAAGAGCGGCTTTTTCCTGCGGCCGCTCCAGTTTTTGTCGGAGCTGAACGGGCTGTTTCAGCACTTCTATTAATGTGTAGCCGTTTTACCATTGTAAACATTACCTTGGCGTGCGTCGACGGTTACTGTTTCGCCGTCTTTGACAAGGTCTGTTGCGTTTGTTGCGCCTACGATTACTGGAATTCCTAGTGTGATTCCAACAACGGCTGCGTGGCTAGTTAGGCCGCCTTCTTCTACAACGACTGCTGCGCTTTTCTCGAATGCTGGTAACATTTCTTTGTCTGTCGTTTTAACAACAAGGATGCCGCCTTCTACTGCTTTGTCTAATGCTTCTTTATTCGATTTAGCAACGACTGCTTTACCGATAACGGAAGTCGAACCAATTCCGTGTCCTGATACTGCTTTGTCACCGATTAATTGGATTTTCATTAGGTTGGTTGTACCGGATTCTGTAACTGGAACACCGGCAGTGATGATGATTAGGTCGCCTTGTTTTGCAAGTCCTGATGCTAGTGACTCTTTTACTGCAAGGTCGAACATGTCATCTGTATTCGCGATTGGTTCTGCTAGACGTGGGTATACGCCCCATACTAGAGAAAGTCCGCGACATACGCGTTCGTTGAAAGTAACCGCTAAAATATGTGATTTTGGACGGTATTTCGAGATCATGCGTGCTGTGTGACCACTTTGCGTTGTTGCAACGATTGTGTGAACGTTCAAGTTGCGCGCTGTGTGACCAACTGCTTGACCGATTGCTTCTGTCATATCAGAATTTTGGTGCGCTTTAAGAGCAAATTTATCTTGAGCTACTAGTGCTTCTTCCGCACGTAGCGCAATTTTAGTCATCATTTGTACGGATTCTACTGGATAGTCCCCAGCTGCTGTTTCACCTGAAAGCATGATTGCATCTGTACCATCAAAAATGGCATTGGCTACATCACTTGCTTCTGCGCGGGTTGGACGCGGGTTACGTTGCATAGAATCTAACATTTGAGTTGCTGTAATAACTGGTTTGGCAAGCTTATTACATTTTTTGATTAGTTGTTTTTGAACGATCGGAACTTCTTCAGCAGGAATTTCAACGCCTAGGTCACCACGAGCAACCATTAGGCCTTGAGATACTTGTAGGATTTCGTCGATATTGTCAACGCCCTCTTGGTTCTCAATCTTAGGAATGATTTGTACGTGTGTTGCATTGTTTTCTTCTAGAATTTTTGTGATTTCAAGAACATCTGTTGCGCGACGAACGAATGATGCTGCGATAAAGTCGATTCCTTGTCCTAGACCAAAACGGATATCATTTGCATCTTTTTCTGTGATACCAGGTAGGTTAATCGATACGTTTGGCACGTTCACGCCTTTTTTGTTTTTAAGTACGCCTGGGTTTTGAACATATGTTACTAGTTCACGGTTAGCAGCGTCTTTTTCGATAACTTCAAGACCAATTAAGCCGTCATCTAAAAGAATCGTTGAACCGATTTCTACGTCATCAAATAGTTCTGTATATGTTACGGAGAATTTTTCTTTTGTTCCAAGGACTTCTTCCATTGCTACGCGAACAGTGTCCCCTTTTGCAAATTCTAATTTCCCATTTTCCATATCGTTCGTACGGATTTCAGGGCCTTTTGTATCAAGTAAAATCGCTACCTCTGTTCCCGTAATTTTGACAGCTTCGCGAATATTTTTGATACGCGCGCCGTGCTCTTCATAATCACCATGTGAAAAATTAAGACGACATACGTTCATACCTGATTCGATTAATTGTACTAATGTTTCTACCGTTTCACTTGCAGGTCCAATCGTACAAACAACTTTAGTTTTTTTCATCTTTTATACTCCTCCTAAGAATACCTATTCATTCATTACTTATTATAAACTCATCCGCCCCATTTTACCAGTAACTTCACTAGCGTTCAAGGATTTTGTGAATTTATGTGCATGTTGACCAAACTTTTCATTCTTTTTTAGGCACGCATTTATGTAGCCTGTTTTCATGCCTATTTTCATTTTAATCCGTAGGAAGAGGCTTCTAAGTTATGCAAAACTAGAAACCTCTATCGTTGTATTAAATTGATAGGATTGTTGCTAAATCAAACATTTCTTTATCAATCACGTGTTTTTGTTTCAAAACTTCTGTGATATCATTTTCGACGATTTTATTATTTTGGATGCCGACAGCAAGACCGCCACGGTTTTCCATTAATAAATCGACAGCACGCGCGCCTAGACGACTTGCTAGTACGCGGTCAAAAGCAGTCGGACTACCACCACGTTGAACATGTCCTAGAACCGTTACACGAGCATGATAATCGCCAAACTCAGCTAATTGGTTCGCGAATTCATTTCCAGAAATAACGCCTTCTGCAACGACGATAATACTATGTTTTTTACCACGAGCAAGTCCATTGTTCAGGCGTTCTACAACATCTTCCATCACAAAATTATGCTCAGGAACGATAATTGCTTCCGCGCCTCCTGCTAGACCAGACCAAAGTGCGATATCACCAGCATCGCGCCCCATTACTTCAATGATAAATGTACGTTCATGACTTGTTGCCGTGTCACGAATTTTATCCAATGCGTCAAGCACTGTGTTTAAAGCCGTGTCAAAACCAATGGTAAAATCAGTACCAGAAATATCATTATCGATTGTTCCTGGAATACCGACTGTTGGGAAGCCACGTTTTGTTAGGGCCTCAGCTCCGTGATAAGAACCGTCTCCACCGATAACAACAAGGCCTTCAATACCGAATTTCTTCAACTGCTCAATACCTTTTAGTTGACCTTCTTCGGTCGCAAATTCAGGATAGCGCGCCGAATAAAGGAACGTTCCTCCGCGATGTAAAAGATCCCCTACAGAACCTAAATCCAATTTATGAATATCTCCGTTTACTAGACCTAAAAAGCCGTAATCGATACCATAAACTTCTAGACCTTCATAAATACCTTTACGAACAACGGCACGAGCCGCAGCGTTCATTCCTGGTGCGTCTCCACCACTTGTTAAAACTGCAATACGTTTCATTAAAATCCCACCTCAAACAATGAATATATTTTTTCATCACATGGTTACATTCTACATCACTTTTCCTAAAAATGAAAGCAGGAATCTAGTTCTTTTTTCATGTTTTGTGAAACTTTTCATTAATTCCACCTGCGAATGGTGTATACCAATTGCTTTTTATTAGGAATTGGTATTGGTTTATTACCCGTTGGTGGAGTAGACCAAACATTGTATAGGATGGAACAAAGCTACTTTTCGATAGCATCAAAAAAATAAAAAGCCATTAAGATATAAGCTAACACTTCCATCGGCTCATACTTTCATGACTTTTCATAATTATTTATAACTCTTCGTAAACACCGATTTTCTTAAACTTCTCATACCGTTGATCCGATAATTGTTCGCCGTCAAGCGCTGACAAGGAATTCAAGCTTTTGCGGATGACAGCAGAAATAAGTGCGGCTTGTTCTTCCACATTACGATGGGCCCCACCGCGAATTTCCGGGATGATGCCGTCTGTAATACCCAGCTCAAAAAGGTCTGTTGCCGTTATTTTCATTGACTCAGCGGCTTGTTTGGCAAGGCTTGCATCCTTCCAAAGAATCGCGGCTGCGCCTTCTGGTGAAATAACGGAGAATACGGCATTTTCTAGCATGTATATTTGGTTGCCGACGCCTAGCGCCAAGGCTCCACCACTTCCGCCTTCACCGATAACGATTGAAATAATTGGCACAGTCATATCGCTCATCTCGTAAAGGTTACGCGCAATCGCTTCGCTTTGTCCGCGTTCTTCTGCGGCGCGACCTGGATAGGCGCCTTTCGTATCGATGAAACAGATAATCGGACGTCCAAATTTATTGGCTTGTTTCATTAATCGCAACGCTTTACGGAGACCCTCTGGATGCGGCATTCCGAAATTACGATGCAAATTATCTTTTGTATCTTTCCCGCGTTGGTGACCGATAACCGTGACTGGTGTGCCGTTAAACGTTGCCACACCCGCGACAATCGCTGCGTCATCACCAAAATAACGATCGCCATGTAATTCCATAAACTGGTCGAACACGAACGGAATATAATCCAATGTCGTCGGGCGTTCTGGATGGCGCGCCACTTGGAATTTATCCCATGCAGACATATTGCCATAAATCGCGTCCTCTAGCTTGCCAAGACGAATCTCCAGCTTCACAATCTCCTTCGACAAATCGACATCCGACTTCTCATTATACTCTTTGAGATCGGCAATTTTTGTTTGTAATTCTAAAATCGGTTTTTCAAATTCTAGCTCATTTGCCATTTGCCGAATCCTCCTTTTTCGTATGAATATCTAAGAGGAAGCGCAATGTTTCGCGCATATCAAGGCGTGACACAACTTCATCGAGCTGGCCGTGCTTTAATAAGAACTCCGCGGTTTGGAAGTCCTCTGGTAAATCTTCACGAACCGTTTGCTCAATAACACGACGTCCCGCAAAACCAATCATCGCTCCCGGTTCTGCAAAATTGTAGTCCCCCAACGAAGCGAAACTTGCGGAAACGCCTCCTGTTGTTGGATGCGTCATGATGGAAATCGCGAGTCCTCCGTGGTTACTAAAACGTTTGAAGGCGGCTGATGTTTTTGCCATTTGCATTAAGGATACCATGCCTTCTTGCATCCGAGCGCCACCTGATGCTGTGAAAATCACAAAAGGAATGCCTAACTCATCTGCTTTTTCCACACCACGCAAGATTTTTTCTCCGACAACCGAACCCATACTCGCCATCCGGAACCGAGAATCCATCACTGCTACTACAAATGGCAGTGTTGCAATCGTCGCCGTTCCAGTCAAAATAGCTTCGTTCAAATCTGTTTTCTTCTTATCTTTTACAATTCGATCCATATAATCTTCAAACCCAAGCGGATTTGCAGTTGTTAAATTGCCATCTAACTCCGAAAATGAATCCTCGTCTACTAAGTACGCGATTCTTTCTTGAGCTCCGAGCGAATGATGGTAGCCACAATAGCTACAAACCTTCAAGTTCTTCTGTAATTCTTTGGAGTACATAATTTTCTTACATGAAGGACATTTAGTCATAATACCCTCTGGAACATCTGGCTTAGAGCCGTCTGAAGGAATCGTTGCATATTTCCTTTTCTTTGGTTTTGTAAATAAATCTCCTAACAAAGGATGAACCCCCTTTTGAAACAATCTCTTTTCTAACTACGCGCTTCAACTATTTTTCGTCCACTTTCCATAATAGCATTTTTGGGCGCATTTGTCTTATCTAAATTTCTCTGTATTAGCACAACTTGGATTCCGATATTAACTATTTATCCTTTAATCCGTCACACTACTATACCATATTTTTTTTATTTTTTAAAAGGCTAACGAATGATAAAGTTGCCTTTGCCGAGGAGTTCTGTGATCGCCTTCCCTGTTTCTGGGCTTCCGTTAATACTAAATTTCGGCTGTAGCTGGGTGGTTTTCTTTGTTGTTTCATCGTGCAAAATAACGCTGATATCCCCGCGATTAGATAATAAAATCGGTTTTAATTGTTCCAACTGGCTTGCTTCTTTAATTCGCACAAAAGCACGTTTGGGAACTTCGATGTCTTTTACATTCTCTGTTTTATTGACGACGAGCTGTAATTCCCCATTTCGCTGGTCGACTTTGGCTTGGAGCAGTACAATAAGTCCTTTTTCGACTAGTTCTGTATATTTTCGGTAGGTTTCAGGGAACATGACTGCACTTATTTCGCGACTGTCATCACTGATTGTAAGAAAACACATTGATTCGCCTTTTTTTGTGCGGATGGTTTTGATATCGTGAATATACGCCGCGATTTTGTAAATTTTACCGACTTTGATTTGCGATAAGGGCGTTATTTCAAGTAATTTTAATTTATCTTGATAGAACGTGACGGGATGCGCAGAAACATATTGTCCGACGTATTCTTTTTCTTTTTCTAGTTTTTCATCGATTGGAAGTGGACTAGCTTCGCGATATTTCGGTTTCATTTTGCGGAATAATTCATCGTCTGTCGTGAAGAGATTGATTCCTTTTTCATCGTCGCCGAGCAAACTAACATATTGCAGTGCTGCGTCCATTGATGCCATATAGGTAGCGCGATCTTTGCCAAATTCATCGAAACAGCCCGCATAAATAAGCGCTTCTAAAACTTGTTTCGTTAGCTGTTTTTGAGGCATTCGTTCGCAAAAATCAAAGAAATCCTTGAACGGCGCTCCTTTTCTCTCGTTAACGATTGCAAGTACGAATTTACTTGGGACTTTGCGAATCACGCGTAAACTGAACCTAATCGCGTCCTCTTCCACTTGAAAATGATAATAGCTACGATTGATCGATGGACCGCGCATTTTGATGCCGTAGTTTTTTGCTTCCGTGATATATTGGCTGATTTTATCGTCGTTTCCAATGACCGCGCTAAGAAGGGAAGCCATGAATGCGGCTGGGTAATTGGCTTTTAAGTAAGCTAGTTGAAACGCGATTTTGGAATAGGCTACCGCGTGACTTCTATTGAAACCGTAGTTCGCAAATCGGACAATCAGATCATAGACTTCATCCGCGCTCGCTTGTGTGTACCCTTTTTTGACCGCACCAGACACAAAATGAATGCGTTCTTCTTCTAAGACATCCGCCTTCTTCTTGCTGACGGCGCGTCGAAGTAAATCGGCCTCACCGAGCGAAAAACCTGCCATAGCGGACGCGACTTGGATAATCTGTTCTTGGTAGACGATAATGCCGTAAGTAACGCCTAAAATCGGCTCTAAATCGGGATGTGGATACACAATTTCTTGTTTCCCATGTTTCCGAGCAATAAAAGTATCGATTTGTTCCATCGGGCCTGGACGATAAAGTGCATTCGTCGCGACAATATCTTCAAATGAAGTCGGGCGTAAATGCTTCAATACACGCCTAATCCCATCTGATTCAAACTGAAAAATCCCCGTTGTATCCCCTTTTTGGAAAATTTGTAACGTTTTAGCGTCGTCGAGCGGGATATCTTGCAGCGTCAGCTCTGTATCTCGGATATAATTGACGTTTTTCAATGTTCGATCGAGTAGCGTTAAATTTCGAAGGCCTAAGAAATCCATTTTTAGAAGTCCGATTTTTTCCAGATCACCCATAGCAAATTGTGTCAGAAGCGCATCTCCACTCCCTTTTTGCAAGGCAATTTGATCCACGAGTGGTTCGTCACTAATAACGACCCCTGCGGCATGTGTGGAAATATGGCGTGGCAAGCCTTCGATTTCAGTCGCAATTTCCCAGATAAGTTGGTTTTGTTCGGAGCTAATGATATGACGTTGTAATGCTGTAGATTGTTCATACGCCTTGGTTAGCGTCATACCAAGTTCCCGTGAAATAAGCTTCGACCAGTCGGATAATTGGACAGAATTTAAGCCGAATGTCCGCGCTGTATCTCGCACCGCAGCTTTGGCAGCCAGCGTTCCAAATGTGCCAATTTGGGCGACATGTTGCGTGCCATATTTGCTAACCACATAGGAAATGACTTCATCTCGACGATTATCCGGGAAATCCAAATCGATATCGGGCATGCTGATACGTTCTGGATTCAGGAATCGCTCAAATAAAAGTTGGTATTGAATCGGATCCACATCCGTAATTTGTAGGACGTAAGAAACGAGCGATCCCGCCGCCGATCCTCGCCCTGGTCCCGTTAGAATACCATTCCCTCGCGAATATTTCATGACATCCCATACAATGAGAAAATAATCGGAAAAGCCCATATCTTGAATGACTTTCAACTCATAATCCAAGCGCTCCCAATAGCTTCCATCAGGATTCACAACACGAGTTCTCAGCGCTTCATAACATAAATCTTTCAACACCGGTCCTGCTTCAAAACCTTCTGCCAGCGGGAACTTAGGCAATAAATGTTGATCCATCGCAATTTCTACGTCACACATATCCGCAATTTTCGCCGTTAACGCCAATGCTTCCTTCTCAAAAGGCGATGTAAACAAGTTTTCCATATCCTCTGGTGCCGCAAAATAAGCCCCTCCAGCGAGCGGTAAATTGTGCCACGACACAGTTTCATTATCGCGAATCGCGCGCAAAATTTCCGTACTACGAACACCTTTTGGTTCTAAATACTGCACATTTTTCGTCGCAACCGCTGGGATTTGCTCCGCCTCGCAAAAATCACGAACAGCCTCATAATGTGGATTTTCCTTTTGCAAGGTCATATAAAAACCAGATGCCCCCGCCATTTCCTGCCATTTTGCCACGACTAGACGAGCATCTTCGTGTAATCCCTGACGAATCAAGCGTTCGATTTCTCCAGCTTCACCCGGCGAGAATAGCAACAAGCCGTCTCGATATGATTCTAGCCATTTTATAGGTAGTTTCTGCTCCTCACGCGTTTCGATGGCACTTGAAATTTTGAGCAAATTACGGTAGCCTTGTGTCGTTTTCGCGAGTAGGAGTAGTTCGTAAGTCTCGAGCGGTTGCGTCACGCCTTCCACTGAAATCGTCATCCCGATAAGCGGTTTAATCCCCGCCGCATGACACTTTTGATAAAATTCGATAACGCCATACATCACATTATGGTCCGTAATCGCGACTGCTGGATAATGAAATTGTTGCGCTTTCTCAATAATCCCGTCAATAGCCGCCGTACTCGATAGCAAATCATATGCGCTAGCTACTTGTAAATGAACAAATCCCATTATCCACGTCTCCTCTCTCGAACAATATTCTCCATTCTATTATATCGGTTATCCTCCGAAAAAGAAACCATATGTTCGCTTTTATTTATCCTGCGCGTCGAGGCTACTCATAATTTTTGACAGCTTTTTGCAGACTTGCCCTTATTTCTAGGCGTAGTGATTCTGGTGCTATGATTTGAACGTCCGATCCGAAAGATAGTAAGAAGGAATACAGCCAGTCTGTTTTCGGAATTTCCGTCTTCACTTCGATACGATCAGATACTATCCTCAAGATTTCTGCGGGAAAAATGGCTAGTAAACGATAGTAGACGGATGCTTCAAACACGATATGTACTGCCAATTTTGGCGCTGGTGTCACGGCTTGCTGACGAAACGCTTCAAACACAGATTCCTCAAAACTTGGTGGGAAATAATCCGTGATTACAGCATCCACCATGCGATGCACATGAAATAAGCGGTACGCCTTCCGCAAATAGCAGTACCCCCATAAATACCAAGCATTCCCGCGATACCAAAGCTTCAAGGGCGCCACTTCTCGCCTCGTTTTCTGTCGATTGCTATTATAATAAATAAAAGAAACTTTGCGATTTTCCAAAATACACTGCTTCATCATCGCAAAAATTTCATTCCGTTCAGGCGGAGCCCCATATTCAGCTGGATCAATCACAATCCAATCCTTCTCAACCGCATCCCACAATGCTTGAAACTTCTCCATTAAAAGGGCCACCTCTGGAAAATTCGTCGTCGAAAGGTTTTGCAACGCTACTTGTAAAACATCTTTTTCCTTCGTCGTTATCGGGATTCGAGATAAGCTAAATCCATGCATCAGTCTGATTCCACCACTTCTCCCGCGTGTCATCTCGATAGGAATACCTGCAAGGGAGAGCGTTTCAATATCACGATAGATTGTTCGGACTGAAACTGTAAAATTGGTTGCCAAATCTTTGGCCTGTACTTGTTTTCGATTCATTAATAAGATTAAAATTTCTAACAAACGATCAATTTTCACGACGCTCACCCCTCTTTATTTTATCCTAACATATATTTTTAATATGACATAACGCTGTCAATCAAGTACGTTAATATAGATGAAAAGGAGGTTTTAACAATGCAAGAAATTTATTGGATAAACGAAACACGTACGAATAATTTCAATGATCCCGACGTAGCTACAAAAATAGGTAATTTATGGGCCGATGCGCAAAAGTTACAGCAAACGAGCGCCACATTTTATGGTATTTATGCCGATTATGAGAGTGATTACTTGGGAGATTACACGGTGAGTATTGCGAGCAATATGCCTCATTCCGAAAATACGAAAAAAATCATGATTCCTGAACAACCGTATCAAGTTTTCAACGTAGAAAAAGACGTTTTCGCGACGTGGCAAGAAATTTGGAATACCGAACTCAATCGAAGTTACCATTTTGACTACGAAGAATACGCCCCTGATGGCTCGATTCGGATTTACATTGGGCTGAACGCATAAAAAAGAGAAGAACGCCAAATTTTGGTGTCCTTCTCTTTTTCTTAATCGCACAATGCTTCCAATTTCGCAACCATTTCTGGGATTTCTGACTCCGATTCAAGCGTCGCACCCGATGCTAATGGATGCCCGCCGCCGCGATATTCCTTTGCCAAACCGTTGATAACAGGGCTTTTTGATCGCAAACGAGCTCGGATAATATCGCCATCTTCTATGAATAATATCCACGCCTTAATGCCAATAACGCTATCAATCCGATTCACCAACTGTGCCGCATCACGCGCCGTGACATCAAACTGCTCCAGCAAGGCACGATTAATATAAATATGCGCGGCGCCATTTGCTGCCATTTGGAAATTTTGCAAAATATAACCTGATAATTTGACCGCATTCAGTGGTGTCTCGTACATTTTTGTGAAAATTTCCGTGCGATCAAACGGGAAAACCACGAGGTCCGCTGCGTAACGCAATGTTTTCGGTGTCGTATTTGGAAATAAGAACCGCCCTGTATCCCCGACAATTCCAGCGTACAACAACCTCGCCGCCTTCTCATTCAGCGTCAATTCTTTCGGAAACGCCTCCACGAATGCCGTCACCATCTCACTACAAGACGAAGCCGCCGTATCAACCCAACTGTAATCACCATACGCATCATCATTCGGATGGTGATCGATCTTCACAAGCTCCTTGCCAAGCGTATAGCGCGCATCATCAATCCGTTCCGTGTTCGCGGTATCACAAACAATCACAAGCGCACCATCGTAAACCGAATCATCAATTGTATCCACTTTCCCAAGAAAATCAAGCGACGGCTCACCTTCACCAACGCAATAAATCTTCTTATCTGGAAAATTACCTTCTAAAACCGCTGCGAGTCCCATTTGCGAACCATACGCATCTGGATCTGGCCGCACATGCCGATGAATAATAATCGTCTCATATTTCTTAATGACATCTAAAATCGCTTTTTTCATCCTATTTCCACCAATCTTTAACGTTCCATCATTTGGCAAGCCACAATCGCCTTACCAACTAAAATACCTTCCAAATATAGCTCAATATCAATTTTCCCCGCCTTACGCCCTATCTCCAAAATCCGCGGTTTAATCACAATCGTCGCATCCATCTGTACCGGTTTCAAAAAGTAAATTGAGATATTCTCAATCGCCACATTACGCTTCTTCAGGGAAAACAGTTTTTGTTGCACAACATCACACACAATCTGCGTAAAAACGCCATAAGAAAGCGTTCCAATACTATTCGTCATCTGCGGCGTCACCGTAAATTGAAAATCGAGCTCCGATGCGTCATCCGTTGTTTTTTCAATCAACTGATTCGTAATTGTATCGTCAATCGTCTCTCCAATTTGCGGCTGGCGCTGAATCATTTGCAACGATTTCAAAATATCCTGCCGACTCACAATCCCAATCAGCGTCAAATCATCCTTCACGACCGGAATAACCTCGATACCTTCCCAAATCATCATGTGAGATACCGACGCCACGCTCATTTTCGGACCGACAGTCAACGGATTTTTCGTCATCGCCCGCTCAATCGAGATCGATAAATTTTTATCAATCACATCTTTGCTCGTAATCATCCCTGACAACCGCATCGCTTTATTTACCACTGGAAAACGGCTGTGTCCGGTCGACGTTTCCTTCTTATACCAATCCTCGACCCGGTCCGATGTGCTCAAATAAGCCGTCTTCTCAAGCGGTGTCAGAATATCTTCCACAAACACGACTTCCTTCTTAATCAACTGATCAAAAATCGCCCGGTTAATCATCGTCGCCACCGTAAACGTATCATACGTCGTCGATAAAATTGGCAATTCCTTCTCATCCGCCAACTTCTTCACCGAATCCACCGTATCAAAACCACCTGTAATCAGCACCGCGGCACCACGTTCAAGCGCCAACTCCTGCGCACCAACCCGGTTCCCAACAATCACCAAGTTTCCCGCATCCGTATAACGTTCCATCGCCTCAACCGTCATCGCACCAATCACAAACTTGTTCAGCGATTTATGAAGCCCAGCACGGCCGCCCAGCACTTGACCATCAATCATATTCACAATCTCCGCATAGGTCAGCTTCTCGATACTATCCTTTTGCTTCCGCTCAATCCGAATCGTCCCAACACGCTTAATCGTGCTAACAAAGCCGACAATTTCCGCATCCTTAATCGCCCTGTAAGCCGTCCCCTCACTGACATGCAAGTTTTTCGCGATTTTCCGAACCGAAATTTTCTCGCCAACCGCAAGCTCTTCAATATATTTCAAAATCTGCTCATGCTTTGTCGCCAAGCCACTCACCCATTCCCTCTAAATTGTCATCGACGCGCCAATATCCAGCACTTTCCCGCGCAATTCCGTATTCAAACTCGCCACAAACGCGTGCGGATCCTGCGCAATCAACGGAAACGTATTATAATGCATTGGCACAACTACCTTCGCCTGCAAAAATTCCGCCGCAATCGCCGCATCCTCTGGCCCCATTGTGAAATTATCCCCAATCGGCAAAAAGGCTGCGTCAAGCTCGTTCAACTGCCCAATCAATTTCATATCCGAGAACAATCCCGTATCGCCAGCATGGTAAATCGATTTGTCGCCGATCGTCAACACAAACCCCGTCGGCAAGCCCAAATTAATAATTTTGCCATCTTGCATTGTCGACGAACCATGAAACGCCTGCGTCAATTTCACCGTTCCAAAATCAAACGGCCGCTTTCCACCAATATGTAGCGGCGCCAAATTCTCCACACCTTGCATATTCAAAAACGTTGCCAATTCAACATTCGCAATCACCGTCGCACCTGTTCTTTGCGCAATCGCCACCGTATCCCCAACATGATCATCATGCCCATGCGTTACAATAATATAATCTGGTTTCTCATCCTCAACCACCAAATCACACTGCGGATTCCCCGAAATAAACGGATCCACAAGAATCGTCACGTCCTCCGTTACTACTTTAATACAAGATTGCCCGTGAAATGAAATTTTCATATTTTGACTTCCCTTCTATATATACTTACTCTCATTATAAGCCAAAGCCTTTATTTTGGCACTTTATATTAAACAAAATCCTCAATAAGTTTTTTTAAACCCGCCACGAGTTGCGCTCTTTCTTTTCCAGAAAGCACCCGCTCCATCTCCTTGTTTAAATCATGAAACGCCCGCTGCACCTCAACAACCAAATCCTTGCCCTCAGTTGTCAAAAAAATCTTTTTCTGGCGCTCATTATCTTTCGGAATTTCCCGGTAAATCAGCTGTTTCTTTTCTAATTCCTTCAAAATATTCGTCACCGTCGCGTTCTGTTTCCCTAAATAATTCGCGAGTTCCTTTTGGATTGTCCCAGAATTCGCAGACACATAATTCAAACTCTTCGCCTGCAAAACGTTGAGATGAATCCCTTTTAGCCGCTTCGCAA
Organism: Paenilisteria portnoyi; assembly: GCF_014322795.1. Classification (GTDB taxonomy): domain Bacteria; phylum Bacillota; class Bacilli; order Lactobacillales; family Listeriaceae; genus Listeria_A; species Listeria_A portnoyi. The sequence goes on along the minus strand of NZ_JAASTT010000009.1, from coordinate 27,659 downwards.
TGTAGTCCTGCTGCAACAAACTAAGCGTATAAATCTTCTCTGACAACTCATTTTCACCTGAAATCAAAGCCTTCCCTCCCACACGTCTTTTATAACAGTTTAATATAAAACAATTCAATTGACAACTATTCAGAAACGATGTATACTCCTTTTATGCGTTATAGTTTTAATTACAACTGTATTAAAAACAACTATATAGGAGGAATTATCATGTCACTAACAACCCAACAAGTCAACGATACCATTCATGAATTTCAACAAAACTTCATTATCTCGGAATTAAGCGTAGAACAAATCGCCACCGAGCTACAAACAAGCACCGAAAAAATCCAACACATCCTCAATCTACAACAAAAATCCATCGAGGACCCGTGGATTCTTAAAATTTTTCTAGAACAACATATTTCCAAAATCGGCAAAACACCCGTAGCATTTACCGCACTACAAGGCGATTATCACCAATACTGGTTTTTAAATACAAAAAAAATCGATAACATGAAGCTTAGCAAAGGCGATAAATAAAGGAGGAATTCACAATGAAAGTAACACTTATTACTGGAGGAAATGCAGGTTTAGGATTCGAAACAGCGAAACGATTGAAAGATTTAGGACATAAAGTCTACATCGGTTCGCGCGACGAGGCTCGTGGTAAAGAAGCAGCTGCCAAATTAGGAGTTTCATTCGTAGTTATCGACGTAACCGACGAAGCTTCCGTCATCCAAGCCGCTGCAACAATCAAAAAACAAGAAGGCCGCTTGGATGTTCTCATCAACAACGCAGGAGTATCTGGGCCGTTCGCATCGCCAGAAGACATCACCCCAGAAATGATGGAGCAAGTATACCAAGTCAACGTTTTCGGCATCGTACGCGTCACCCATCACTTTTTGCCCCTATTACAGCAATCCGCACAGCCAGTCATCGTCAACGTGAGCAGTGGCCTCGGATCATTCGGACAAGTTCTAAATCCAGAACAAATCGAGTCCAAACTGAACCCACTCGTTTACAGCTCTTCTAAGGCCGCCGTTTCGATGCTGACCGTGCAATACGCCAAAGGATTGCCAAACATGCAAATTAACGCGGTCGATCCTGGCCCAACAAAAACCGGATTAACCGGGCAAGGCCACCAAACAGTCCAAGAAGGAACCGATGCTATCGTCCAAATGGCGAATATCGATAAAGACGGTCCTACTGGCATTTTTATGAGCCGCGATTGCATTATTCCATGGTAAACATTTAATTTCTGCGCGATTTCGTGTTATGATAAAGCGGACGAAACAAGGAAAGAAGGATGACTGATGGAAAAAAATATCGATATTTTGCAAAACTGGCTAAAAGAGCAAGGAGCTGAGGTTGCGTTTATCACCGACCCTGAAAACATCGCCTATTTCACCGGCTATCATAGCGACCCACACGAACGCGTGCTAGGCCTCGCCGTATTTCCCGAAGCAGCGCCATTCCTATTCACACCAGGACTGGAAGTAGAAGACGTGAAAAATAGCGACTGGTCACATGATGCGTACGGTTACAGCGACATCGAAAACCCATGGGAAATCATCGTAACAGAAATCACAAAACGAACACCTACTGTGAAAAAATTTGCCATCGAGAAATCACATATGAGTGTCGATCGCTTCGAAGTCCTATCCAAATACTTAACCGATGCGACGTTCATTTCGATTGAAGAAAAAATCCAGATGATCCGCCTCATTAAAACAACCGAAGAACTCGCCATCCTTAAAGAAGCCGCGCTCCTAGCCGATTACGCCGTCCAAGTTGGCGTTGACGAAATCGCAGAAGGTAAAACCGAGGCCGAAATTGTGGCAAAAATCGAGTACGAAATGAAGAAAAAAGGCGTAACAGCAATGTCCTTTTCAACGATGGTTCTAACCGGTACAAACGGCGCCCTGCCACATGGCACACCAGGCGACACCAAAATCAAAAAAGGTGACCTTGTCCTCTTTGACCTAGGCGTTGTCCACAAAGGCTACTGCTCCGACATCACGCGCACCGTGGCATACGGCGAAATCAGCGCAGAACAAGAAAAAATCTACAATACCGTACTACAAGCCCAACTCGCAGCCATCGAAAAAGTAAAAGCGGGCGTTCCTGCAAAAGAAGTAGATCTCACTGCGCGTAACATCATCAAGGATGCAGGCTACGGCGACTACTTCCCACATCGACTAGGGCACGGACTTGGCGCAAGCGTCCATGAATTCCCATCGATTACGGAAACAAACGAGATGGCGTTACAAGAAAATATGGTCTTCACCATCGAACCCGGCATTTACGTCCCAGGCGTTGCAGGCGTGCGGATTGAAGATGATATCGTTGTGACGAAAGACGGTTATGAAATTTTGACCGAGTTTCCGAAAGAATTGACGTATGTGAAATAAATCAAAGAAGTAGTTCGATTTAGATCCGGACTACTTCTCTTTATATTTACACAACCGCTCCCCAAGTGTCCCCGTATGCAGTTCAAACAAATGATTATCAAAATCATAAAAATAAATCGAACTCGCCTCACCATCCACCCTTGGACGCCCCGCTTTTATCTCTAAGCCTAATGCCACTATCCTCTCCAAATACACCTCATAATCTGCATCATCAATCTTAAATGCAGTGTGATTATATGTCTTACTCGGCAAACTATCTCCTTCCATAATTGCAATCCACAAATCCCCGACTAAGAAAAACTTCTCGCGCGATAACGAAAATATATCATCTCCACTCGAATAAACCTCCTCCGCATCAAAAATCCGCTCAAAAAACACAGTTGCCTTTTCCAAATCCTTTACAATAAATGTCATATGACTCAAACCTTCCAATAAAATCACCTCACCTTCTATACTATACAAATTCCCCCTGTTGAGCAATAAATTTCCCAATTCCAACGAATCGCCGTACAATAAAAATAAAAACGAGGTGAACTAAAAATGAACCTAACATTCACACCAGCAGCCATTTCCCGCGTCCATGCACTCCGCCAAGACCTTCCTGGAAAACTCTACCTCTACTATTTAACAGAAGGATGCGGATGCGAAAACAGCGGAATTTTCACATTAAAATTGACCACCGAAACAACGCCCGAAGACATCGAATTTTCATCCAATCTCGGTCCCATTTTAATTGCTCGCTGGACAGCCGTTTTCCTAGAAGAACAACTGAAAATCGACTACGACTCCAAATCCAACGCCCTCATTCTAAAAAGCGACGGCCAATTTTATAATCGTAATCTCCTGCTAATGGATGCTGATAATAACTATGTATATACGCCGAAAAACGAGCAGTAACCTCATCAGAGATCGCTGCTCGTTTTCCTATTTATCTGCTTAAGCCAGTGCTTCCTCAACCGCTTTATACTCATATCCCAAATCATCCGCAACCGCTTTATATGTCACATAACCGCCAATCGTATTCACACCTTTATACAGCGATACATTCCCAAGAACTGCATCAGCAAGCCCTTTATTCGCCAGTGTTAATCCGAATTGTAGTGTCGCATTCGTCAGCGCAATGGTCGATGTACGTGGCACGGCACCCGGCATATTCGCCACGGCATAATGCACAACACCATGTTTTTCATACGTTGGATCATCATGCGTCGTCACACGATCCGTCGTTTCAAAAATGCCACCTTGGTCAATCGCAATATCCACGATAACCGCACCTGGTTTCATCTGCTTCACAAGCGGTTCTTTCACAAGTTTCGGAGCACGCGCACCCGGAATCAACACCGCACCAACAACCAAATCTGCTTTTTTCACAGCCGTTTCAATATTAAAAGCATTACTCATCAACGTCGTAATTTGATTGCCAAAAATATCATCCAACTCGCGTAAACGATGCAAGTTCAAATCGAGAATCGTCACGTTTGCGCCAAGTCCAATCGCCACCTTTGCAGCGTTAGTTCCTGCCATTCCGCCACCGATAATCACCACTTCACCACGTTCCACGCCTGGTACACCACTAAGTAAAATACCGCGACCGCCATTATTTCTTTGCAAAAATTGCGTCCCAATCTGCGCTGCCATACGACCAGCGACCTCACTCATCGGACTAAGTAACGGCAATGTACGATCATCCAGCTCCACCGTTTCATAGGCAATACTGTTCACTTTATTTTCCGTAAGCGCCTTGGCAAGTTCTGGTTCGTTCGCTAAGTGTAAGTATGTGAATAACAGCAATCCTTCGCGGAAATAGCCGTATTCAGATGCAATCGGTTCCTTTACTTTCACAACCATATCCGCCGCCCAAGCCTCAGCCGCTGTTTCTACGATCGTCGCACCTGCTGCAACGTAATCCTCATCGTGAAAAGCTGAACCTACACCCGCATTTGTTTCTACTAGCACTTTATGACCTGAATGCACATAAGATAAAACACTGGCCGGCGTCATTGCTACCCGATTTTCATTATTCTTAATTTCTTTTGGAACTCCAATTAACATATGAATCTCCCCTTTTAAGTAAATTAGCCCATAAGTATGCGCTTACAAAACAAGAATAACACATATGACCCGAATTGTAAAAAAATAAGGGTTAAAAAATTTTGCAATGCTTTTAATGGTTGTTTTCGCAAAAAAAGGGTACAATAATAGTATAAAAAGATTTTCCAAAGTGTCACAAAAACTGTTTTCTCAAAAGTCTCGCCAAACCCCAGCGTGTCGACAAATGCTTAGATTCTAGGCAAAGTCGAGCACTGGAGCGGAGCATACTCAGGTATGTGAGCACCGGCGCACAGATTTTAACGACGAAGATAAGCATTTGTCGACACGCTGGGCTAGGAGGAGTTTGTATGTTACAACAATACAGTAGAGTTTTAGTAGCAGTTGACGGGTCTAAAGAAGCAGAAAGCGCATTCCAGAAAGCAATTCAAGTTGCCAAAAGAAATGAGGGGTCACTAGGACTAGTTCACGTTATTGATACACGTGCCTTCTCATCCGTCGCTAACTACGACACTTCCATGGCTGACAAAGCCACAGAATATGCAGACGAATTATTGAATGGTTACAAAGACGATGCATTAAAACAAGGTGTTACCAACGTCGAAACCTATATCGAATACGGTTCACCAAAAACAGCCATCACAAAAGAAGCTGCAAAAGCCTTTAAAGCCGACCTTATCATGTGTGGTGCGACTGGTCTAAACGCAGTAGAACGCCTACTTATCGGTAGTGTTTCGGAGTACATCATCCGCCACTCCCCTTGCGACGTACTTGTCGTAAGAAATGAAGATCCCGTTTACAAAGACTAACAAAATACAAAGAAGCGATTTCCCAATTTTGAACGGGAAATCGCTTCTTTTATTTATCTATTTTTTCACGAATCGCGCGCATCCGGTCTTCGATTTCTGCTATTTCGTGCGCACAATTCTCGAGTTCTAAGCCAAGTTGCGCGTCGCTACCTTCTTTTTTGTATCGCAATGAATGTTCCAGGCTCGCCCAATAATCCATCGCAATTGTACGAATTTGAACCTCAATCCGGTAACTCTCCTTACGATCCGATAAGAAAATCGGGACTTCAAGTATGAGATGCAAGCTACGATAACCATTAGCTTTCGGATTTTTAATATAATCTTTCGTGTCGATCAAATAAACATCATCTTGCTTTGTCAACATTTCTGCTAACCAATAAATATCATCTGTATAGGAACAAATAACGCGAATTCCCGCCACATCGTTTAGCGTCTCTCGAATATTACACACCGAAATCGCTTTCTCTTTTTTGGCTAGTTTTGTACCAATACTGACAGGTTTCTTAATTCTAGATGTGATAAACTGAATCGGATTTCGATCTTCCTTCAGAGCCATCTCGTCATTTAAAATGTCCAATTTCGTGCGTACTTCTCTAATAACCGATTGGTAGCATGTCATTAAACTGCGAAATTCGTCTAAATGTTGCATCCCCTCGTTTAATTTCGGATCATTCCCCAACCATACTTTAAAATCTTCTAAAAGAGCACTATCCATATCATTGCCGCCTTTACAATTTTTGTATTCACTCTTGTATAATATCATAAAATCCAACCACAAAGTTAACTATAACTGACTATTTCTTCAAAATCTCATCAAAAAAAACAGAAAGCAACTATCTCTCACTCAAGATGGCTACTTTCTGCTAAATGATTTATCTTTGTGCGCGAATAACTTCCACGTCTCGTGCAATCATCAATTCTTCATTTGTCGGGATGATGATAACTTTAACTGGAGAATGTGGGTAATTAAGGAATGCTTCTACGCCACGAACTTGGTTTAAAGCTGGATCCCAGTACACGCCCATGAATTCAAGGCCACGAAGAACGCGCTCGCGGATATACGAACTGTTTTCGCCAATTCCGGCTGTGAAGATAATCGCATCGACACCGTTCATACGAGCAGCATACGAACCGATGTATTTATGAATACCGTCAACAAAAACGTCAAGCGCTAGTTCTGCGCGATCATTTCCTTTTGCGGCTTCGCTTTCTAAATCACGAAGATCACTTGAAATACCCGATACCCCGAGCATACCTGATTCTTTGTTCAACACGTCCAGCACTTGTTCTGCTGACTTCCCTGTTTTCTCCATAATAAATGGCACGAGCGCAGGATCGATATTACCAGAACGCGTTCCCATTGAGACACCAGCAAGCGGCGTGAAGCCCATCGATGTATCCATTGATTTACCGCCTTCGATGGCAGCAATACTTGCACCGTTTCCTAAGTGACATGTGATCAAACGCAATTCTTCTTGTGGACGACCAAGCAAGTCAGACGCACGTTCAGTCACGTATTTATGACTCGTACCATGAAAACCATATTTACGAATTCCATAATCTTTATAATAGCTGTATGGCAAACTGTAAAGGTAACTTGATTGTGGCATTGTTTGATGGAAAGCAGTATCAAAAACGGCTACAGCCACGATATCAGGTAAAACTTTGCGGAAAGCGCGGATACCCGTAACGTTCGCTGGATTATGAAGGGGCGCAAGTTCAGATAATGCCTCAATGTCCGTGATAACTTGATCCGTGATGTACACTGATTCTGTGAATTTTTCGCCGCCGTGAACAACACGATGTCCAACGCCTGTGATTTCATCATATGATTGAATGATGTTATGCGAGATTAATTTGTCGAGTAACATTTGGACCGCAACTTCGTGATCCGGAATGTCCGTTACTTCTTTGATTTTTTCATCGCCAACAGAAATTGTAAAAATCGAATCTTTCAAACCGATACGCTCTACAATCCCTGCTGTAATAACTGTTTCTGATGGCATATCATATAGTTGGAATTTTAGTGACGAGCTCCCAGCGTTAATTGCAATTGTTTTTTCCATGTTTATTTCATCCATTCCCTTCCACTACTTGTTTTCGTTAAACCAGTCTTCAATTTTCGCCAATACGTTTGCCGTCGCTCTTGGATCGGTCAAACTCGGCAGGTTCGCGAGCAATACTTCTTTTGGCGGCTGCAAATCATCTGCCCCTTTTTGCAATATCAAAATACTTTTCCGAGCTCCCTCAGATGCAAAAAGTGTCTCTGGCAATTGCAGAATGCCTTGAATGTGGCCATGTTTTTTGATGAACCTGTCCACTTTCGCAAAATCTTCCGTTCCAAACATCGCACTTGGCACCAGGAAAAATAAATACCCTCCTGCTTTCGTGTATCGCATACCTTGTTCAATAAATAGGAAATGCGCAAAAGAATGACCATCATCACGGCTTAGCTCGAACTCTTTCGCACGCGTATCATCTGGATAGTACCCAACCGGCAAGTCGCTCACAACAACATCGACTGGATCAACAAGCAAGTTGCCCAGACCATCTTGATGTAAAAGTTGGATTGGTTGGCGCTCCAAATCAGCACCGACGTAAGCAAGCGAAATGAGCAAATCATCCACATCAACGCCAGTAGCATCGAGCTCCAATTTGCCTTCCAATTGATTAACAATCGTTGCAATTAAGTTACCCGTCCCGCACGCAGGATCAAGCAAACGGATTTGTTTCTTACCAGCAAAAGCCTTGTCTACCAAATAACCCATAATAAACCCAATCGAGTCCGGCGTCATTTGATGATTGACTTGAATGCCGTGCTTCATACCTTTTAAGAGTGCAAGTTGATAACTCTTACGGATATCTTCTTTTGCAAACTCCTCCAACTGAACAGAACCATACCGCTCTTCCAGATTCAGTGCCGCCTCAGCAGAAAGTTCATCCTTTTGAAGTACCTCTTTCTGAAATAAATTCTCTCCTGTCTCATAAACGGCCTCCAGATAACTCATTTCGAGCTCATTCTGAATAATAATGGCTGTATCATCAAGAACGCGGAATAATTCCTCAACTGTTGCATTTGTCAAAAGTGAACACCTCGAATTCCTTCAATTCTAACACCAATTAAATATTATACAGCATTTCCAGTCAAGATGATAGCATTTTACACTATCAAAAAACAAGATTTGTAACAAAATGAGCAAGCGTTTTATTTTCGTTAATTTTCCCAGTGTTTTGTTTGTTGTTATAGTACTAAAGCGTGTATTTACTATAACAGAGTCAACAAAAAAAGAGCGCCGAAGCACTCCGTCAAACTTTTACTATTTATCCCCGCCGATGCGTACCCCCTTCATGAAGTACTTATTCAAAACAATGTATAGGATTAGAATCGGAATAATCGAGACGACTGAGGCCGCCATAATATAATTCCATTGAGTCGCATTTTGTGTTTGAAACGACTGTAAACCAAGTGTCAAGGTATATTTTTCTGGTGATGTGATGTAGAGTAACGGTTTCATAAATTCATTCCACAAACCGAGGAACACAAATACGCCTTGCGTGGCAATCGACGCTTGAGCCATTGGGAAAACAATGCGGAAAAATGTCTGCGTCCGGCTGAGCCCGTCCATTTGCGCCGCCTCTTCCACCTCCCTTGGGAAATTCACGAAAAACTGCCGCATCATGAATATATACCCAAAATTAATCGCACCTGGCAAAATCAACGCGTTATATGTGTCCAAAATGCCGATAGATTTCATGATTAAGTAATTGGGAATTAAGAGAATCTGCGCCGGCACCATGATGACCGCTAAAATCAGCAAGAAAATCTGCTTCCTCCCAGGGAAACTGAGCCGTGCTAACGCGTATCCTGCCATACTATTAAAAATAATGTTCAAGATCGTCCCTGAAATAGCGATGATAAATGAGTTCAGAATCCATCTTGGAAAGAGCGGATCACGTGTGAAAATGTAGCTGAAATTCTCAAGAGTTGGAGCTTTTGGCAGTAAAGAAAGCCCACCGCCGATGATCTCGCTATACGGTTTGAACGAGGCCATAACAGCCCACAAGAATGGATACAGCGTTACTAAACCGTAACCAATCAAGAGTGTATACGTGATTATTTTCCAAAAACGCTTCATTTTCATGATGCTTCACCTCCATCTTCGTTGACATCCTCTTTATTCAGCTTTCTCGCGAGCATCGACACGACGAAAATGATAATGGTCAGCAAAATCGCGATAGCCGAAGCATATCCCATCGTATCGAACGATTTAAACGCATACTGATAGATAATGAGGGAAAGCGTTAATGTGGCGTTATTCGGACCACCACTCCCACCCGAAATGATGTAGGCTTGGTCAAAAAGCTGAAAACAGCCGATAATCCCCATCAAAAGGACATAGTTCGTAATCGGAGCAATCTGCGGAACCGTAATCCGCGTCAAGCGTTTCCAAGCGTTAGCACCATCCACTTGCGCTGCCTCGTACATCGTTTTCGGAATATCCTGTAACCCAGCTAAATAAATCGTCATGAAAAACGGCACAGTCGACCAAATATTCATAACCATAATAGTCCCTAGGGCAAATTGTGTTTCATTAATGAAATTAATCGGTTCACTAAGAATGCCAAAATCGACTAAAATATTGTTCACAGGACCAGTTAAACTGAATAAAAACATGAATATCATTGTTAACGCCGAGCTCGATGTCAATGTTGGTAAGAAGAAAATCGTTCGGAATGTATTTTGAAATTTAATCCCCGAATTAAGTAAAGACGCCATTAGCAACGCCAAAATAGTTTGGCAAGGCACAACGATAATGACATAGCGCACCGTGTTTTTAAGCGCAATCCAGACACGTTCATCTTGGAACGCGTTGGTGTAATTTTTTAGACCGACAAACTGATAACTAGACTCACCGACTAGGCTGACTTTGTTTAGAGATAAAAATAAAGCATAGATAATTGGTATTAGAGTAAAAACTGTCATGATGATGATTGTTGGTAACATGAAAGAAACACCTTGCGCGGCCTCCTTCGCCTTGCGTGTAGGCTTGTTTGAGTTCATTTTTTAAGCTCCTTTTTGTTGAGGGTCTTATGAAGCATCCCTTGCTGAATTAGACCCTCAATATGCATGTGAACGTAGTGAACAGGTAATCCATCAGTGGGTCTTATGACACCGAATATGAATAATACAAAACTCGAGAAATACTTTACAAACTTGAGACCCTCAATATGCATGTGAACGTAGTGAACAGGCAATCCATCAGTGGGTCTTATGACACCGAATCGGCAATCCCGTCCTACCATGCGTGGCATCATGTTTCCCGCCTCCGGATCTAGCTTCAGAAGCCAGCTCCTCGAAATTTTCGTGGCCTCCGCAAAAGTCAAAAAAGGACTTTCACTGCGCCCCCTAACAAATTTTTTCGGGGCAAAGGGCTTCTTCAGCTTTTCTCTATTTCAACTGCGTCTTTATATCATTATTCGCACTTTCCGTTGCTTTTGTCATCGCTTCTTTCAGTGTCATCTCACCTTTAAGCGCGGATGGTAACATGTTTTTATATTGATCGGCAACAATCGAAAGTGTCGTACCATCTTGCCATGCCGTCGCGTATTCCGCCCCAGCTACAAATGGCTGCAAAATTGCATCTGCATCTATATTCATTTCTTTGGCTACCGACTGGCGTGATGGCAACACCGAAGCGCCCTCTGCCCATGTTTTCATCCCAGTCTTCCCGCTCATATATTCCATCAATTCCCAAGCAGCATTCTTATCCTTTGCCGCCGCATTCATCGAATAACTTACAGTAAACACCATCGTCCCTTTTTTACCATCAATCATCGGTACTTCTTTCGTTCCAAATTTGACATCTGGGAAATTCTGCTCTAAATGCGCAATGGCCCAGTTCCCCTCAACCATCATTGCCGCTTTACCAGCTCCAAACGAATCTCCCGACCAGTCTTGGCCTAAATCAGCCGGACGTTTAATCAATCCTTTTTGATACCAATCAACAAGCGGTTGCAATGCCGCAGTAATTTTTGGATCATCCAAATTAGAATAACCATCTTTATCTAAAATAGTTTCCCCAGAAGATTGCGCGATGTACATCTGACGAGCAAGGTCGGCCGTGAACGCACTAGGAACAACATCTTTCGGCAACTTCGCTTTTAAACTCTCTAAGAAAGGCTCCATTTTATCTGCTGTCGTCGGAATCGTATTCGGATCAATCCCAGCATCCGCAAACATCTTCTCGTTATAATAAATGCCAAGTGTAGAATAATCTTTCGGCAAACCATACTGCGCCTTATCGTCACCAGTAAATGCATTATAAACAGGTTTATAAAAATCCTCTGTATCAAAATCCTTCGTTTTCGAAATATAATCATCCAGTGGAGCTAAAACCTTCTTTTCAATCAGACTCGGCGCAAGATATGCCTCCACATAAAACACGTCTGGCGCTGTTCCACCAACTAAATCCGTCTGAAGTTGCGTTTCATAATCATTATAAACTTTCTCCTTTACCTTAATTCCAGATTCCTTTTCAAAATCAGCAATGAGCTTCTTTCTTGTTGTTTTTTCAGCTTCTGTACCTTTCCAAACACCTAATGTCACTGTCTTCTCCCCAGCTTTCGCCTCGTCTTTCGTCCCATTTCCACAAGCAACAGTGAACAATAATGTACAAACTGCGCCTAAAACCATAAACGTTTTCAAAACTTTTTTCATAACCATTCTCTCCTCTTTTTATCTAATTTTAAAGAAAGCGTATTCATTTAACGTTATTCTATTCCAAAACGTTTCGGATGTCAAGTGCTTATTTTCTAAAAAATAGATGTTTAGAGTTGTAAGTTTAGCTTAATTCCACTAAAATAGGGGTAATAGGAAGTTAGAATTGGAGGTATAACGTTTTGGCAACAATCAAAGATATTGCGAAAGACACCGGTTTTTCGGTAACGACTGTCTCCCGCGCGCTCAATGGCTACAGCGATGTGAACGAAGAAACTCGTGCTATTATTAGAGCTTCCGCACAGAAGTTACAATACAGCCCAAATATGCTTGCCCAGAGCCTCGTTACAAAGAAATCAAAAACAATCGGCCTACTAGTAAGCGATCTAAAAAGAGAAAGCGTGAAAGATAATTTTGTATTCGATGTTTTATGTGGTGTAAGTGAGCATGTGGCAACGATAGACTACGAAATGATCTTAATTAGCACGACAACATCCAAGCAACGTAACAAAACATTCGGCCAAGTCGTAAGCGAACGAAACCTTGATGGCGTTGTGATTCAGGGCTTAAAAAAGGACGATCCATACCTAACAGAAGCCGTTGCAAGCCAACTGCCGACCGTGCTGATAGATATTCCGATTGAAAACGATTCGACTGGTTATGTCACTTCCGATCAAGAGGATAGTGTAAAAACGGCTATCAAATATTTGTCACGCCTCGGACACCGAAAAATCGCCTTCATGAATGGGCACAAACAGGCATACGTGAGTGGCATTCGCTTCAAAGCATACCAAGATGCCCTATCTGAAATCGGTATCGACTATAATGAAAAACTGCTTTGTTACGGCGATTTTGAAGAAGAAAAAGCGTATCAGACTGCGCTTAATTTTTTACTAACCACACAAAACGTTTCCGCGATATTCTGCGCCAGTGACATCATGGCATTGGGCGTTCTAAAAGCCGCTCGCGAACTCCAAATCCAGATTCCCAGAGAGCTTTCCATCATCGGATTCGATAACATTTTGCTCACTCGCTACGTAAGTCCACCCCTTAGCACCGTTGCGCAAAACCCATTCGAACTAGGAAAAGCCGCGGCGATACTCGTTTTAGAAATCATTAACCAAACCTCTACAGAGCATCACCAAATTTTGCACAACGAATTAATTGTCCGCGAATCAAGCGGCCCTAGAATATAAATAAAGAGGAGCGCCTAAATTTAGGCGCTCCTCTTTATTGTATTCACCGTTAAAAACACAAAAATAATAATCGAAAACCAGTATATCATGCCGAAATATGGAATAAAAAATCCCGTTAATTTTAAAATTGTTTTTATTGCTAGCGGTAGTGTCATGCCGTAAGCGCCGAACATCCAAAGTCGCCTGTAGCTAACCGATGCACTGCGTCCAAATGGCAACGACACCCATGCAATAATCGAAATGAATACCACGCTAATCAGCACCTGTAAAAACGCCTTCACATATTGATAAAAAAAAGCTAACTGTTTCAACTGTGATTCATTTTCCTGCAACAATTTCAATACATCCACATTCGTATATTCCTGCGCACTTCCCCAAATCGGCAAATCACGATACGCCGTACTATTCGTCGACATCAAGCCATTTTTTCCAAATTTAAATCCATCTTGCTGCAACGCAATCACATAATCCGTCGACGCCCGTTGCGTTACATCTCCAATCGTAATTGTCACATCAAAAACTGGAACGGGCACAATCAGTGGCTCCCCCTCATAATCAAGCCCCTGCTCGGACAAATTAAACGGTTGCATTTCCGTTAATAAACCCTCATAATCCAATTTCGACGTCTTCGAAAAGCTAGAAAAACTCAAAATCAGGGATGATAGCAACACCAAACATAACAAATAAAAAAATGATTTCCAAATACTCTGCGCCTTCCACTTCCCAATCTCTTTCCACTGAAAAAATAAACTCTGCTGAAATTGCTCAATTATCCCCATTTATCTACTCACATCCAAAACGTTATTTATCATTAAAAATCATATTAAACCATTGCATAAATTAAATCAATATAAAAGTTATATTTGACTTACCGAAACGTTTCGTATAAAATGTGAAACTAAAGAAAGCGTTCTCTATTCATTTACTATTTTGCAATACGAAAGGATACGAATATGTCATTAAAATACGATAGAGGTACATCAGAATCAAAGAATTGGCGGATAACAGAAACACACTTTCAACCAGAGGCACTTGGCAAAGTCGAAGCCGTTTTTAGTTTAGGAAACGGCTATATGGGCTTACGTTCTGCAACCGAAGAACGTTATGCCCACGAAGTACGCGGTAATTTTGTTGCTGGAACCTTCAATAAATTTCTTGGCGATAAAGAAGTCACCGAACTACCAAACGCTGCAGATATGACCGAAATGATCTTCACTCTAAACGGAGACATGTTCCAATTAACAGATGGCGACATTCTAGATTTTGATCGTACACTAAACCTTAAAGATGCGGAACTATCACGTCATATCCATTGGCGCTCCCCATCTGGATCAGAATACAAGCTTATTTTCACCCGCTTTGTGTCCCTAGATAATAAACACATCATCGCCCAAAAAGTTGCGATTACGCCACTTTCTAGCGATCTCACCTTGACGCTTCGTTCTGGCATAAACGGCCAAATGACTAATACTGGCACGCAACATTTTAAAGAAGGGGTTTTGCGATTGTACAACCAAAAAATCATGAAACTAGAGGCGCATACAACAGAATCCAACATCGATTTTGTTCATTTTTCCCGCCATGCCTTCAAAAAAGAAAATACAAACTTTACACCAAAAAACACGATTTTCATGGATCGTCGCAAAATTTTCATAGCATTTGAACCAGAGAAAATTAAGAAGAACGAAACCGTTACGATCGAGAAAGTATCTGGCGTGTACACAAGTCGCGATAAAGATTGGGTCGATGTCGATACAGCACTTGCGAATTTTACAGCCACCTCCGATTACGATACTTTATTCCAAGCACACCGCAACGCTTGGAAAAGCCAAGTTTGGGAGCAATATCCGATTCAAATCGAGGGTGTTGATTTTGATCAGTTGGCTATTAGATTCGCGATTTATCATCTGACCGGTATGACGCCCGCGCATGATAACCGCATGAACATCGGCGCCAAAGGGCTTTCTGGTGAAGGATATAAAGGTCACGCTTTTTGGGATACCGAAATTTTCGTATTGCCATTTTTCACAACCTCCAACCCTAAAATTGCTCGCCAGCTCCTAGAATATCGCTCCCTATCGATTCCTGGTGCAGTCCGAAAGGCAATCGATAACAATTACGAAGGCGCTATGTTCCCGTGGGAATCCGCTTGGCTTGAAGATGGAGAAGTGACGCCAGTTTGGGGGGCAGCTGATATCATTACAGGCGAACCTACAAAAATCTGGTCTGGCTTCATCGAACAACACATCACAGCAGACATCGCATTCGCTGTTTGGCAATATTACCAATTTACAGGCGACCAAGACTTCATGGAAAAACACGGCTACGAGCTCCTATTTGCAACCGCTGTTTTCTGGCAATCACGGCTTGAAGAAAAAGGAAATCGATATGAAATAACTGGCGTAGTCGGCCCTGACGAATATAAAGAACACGTGGATAATAATGCTTTCACAAATTACATGGCCCATTGGAATCTAAAAAAAGCTATTCATTACCATGATTTGTTACAAAAAGGAAATCCCGAATTACTAGCCTCACTTTCTGCTAAATGGGATCTTCCAAACAACTATCAAAAATGGAAAGAAAAAGCAGCAAAACTTTATCTACCGCAACCGAACACAGAACTGGTCATTCCGCAAGACGACACCTACCTATCGAAAAAAATCATTGATCTAGCGCCTTATAAAGAAGCCTCCCAAGTTGGCGCTTTATTCCTAGACTACAACCTAGACCAAGTAAACGACATGCAGATTACCAAACAAGCCGACGTCATGATTCTCCTATACCTTCTTGAAAATGAGTTTTCACCTGAAGTGAAGCAAGCTAATTGGGATTACTATGAGCCTAAAACACTGCACGATTCATCGTTAAGTCGAGCTACACATAGTATTTTAGCATCTGATTTAGGTGATAAAGACCTCGCCTACTCAATGTTTGAAAAAGCAAGTCGGATTGATCTTGGTCCCAATATGAAATCAAGCGACGCCGGTATTCACGCCGCATCCATTGGTGGTATTTGGCAAGTCGTAGTGAACGGTTTTGGCGGTGTTCGTATGCTTGACGGGAAATTATATCTCCACCCTCACCTTCCAGAAAAATGGACAACATTGCAATTTCCAATTTACTGGCAAGGCTCACGTTTAGAAATTAAGGTTACTCAAGAAGCTGTCGCCATTACAAATACATCTAACAATACTGTGGTTTTAACGCTAAATGGCACTGCAATAAGTATTTTAGGCAACGCAACATTCACCACAAATTAAAATAGAGCTTGTTCAAGATGCCAATTTCGACATTTGAACAAGCTCTTATCTATTATTTAGCTTCTTTTGCCTTCGCAATCGCCGTTTCGTAATCTGGGTGATCCGTTCCTTCACCAACATATTCTGCATGAACGACTTTGTTATTGCTGTCCACCACGAACACAGAGCGAGCTAGCAAACGTAATTCCTCCATCACAACGCCATATGCTTCACCAAACGAAAGATCGCGATGATCAGAAAGAGTAATGACATTCGGAAGTCCTTCAGCAGCACACCATTTCTTTTGTGCGAAAGGTAAATCCACTGAAATGGTCAGTATAGCCGTATTTTCTAAACCAGAGGCGTCCTCATTGAACTTGCGTGTTTGTTGAGAGCATACACCTGTATCAATCGACGGGATCACACTGATTATTTTCACTTTACCATCATAATCACCTAATCTGACTGGTTCCAGACCTTGATTCAGCACAGTGAAATCAGGCGCCATGTCACCAACTTTTACTTCTTCTCCAATCAATGTCATCGGATTCCCTTTAAATGTAACTTCTGCCATTTGAATTCCTCCTTAGATTTCTTCTACGCCTTCTATTCTACCGAAGAGTCCAGCAATGTACTATTTTTTTGCCTATAATAACACAATTTCCAGTATTCCCAAGCTTCTAAATACTGTTCCAAATCAGCCGGATGATGCAATAAACAACGCGCGATTCGGATATACAACCCAATCAAAACCGAGCCGTAAAAGTCTCCTGGTATCGGTGTTTTTAAAAATTGTAATGCATAGGTAAGCGTCTTCTCTGTCAAATCTTCTGGTGATGAGAAAAAAGCAAAAATCAGATCGTATGTTGGCGGACCATCTACTGGAATAGGGTCTATGACAGCGCTTAAATGTTGATCCTGAAATAGAAAATTATGAACACCGCAATCCCCATGCAATAACATCGCTGGCTCTATCGGTTGCTTTTGAACAATTCGTACGATCAGTAGCGCATCTTCCTCGGATAAGTTATGACCAATAATTAATCTCGCCCCCATTGTTTCTTTTTGTAAAAAACGGAGCCAATGAACATCAGAGTACCAGCCACTCCCACGCGTTGCCATACGGTAATGATTGATAAGTCCTACAACTAATTCCTGCAACATTTGTCTCTTTTCTGGCCGTATTCCCGAGGTCTCGCCTTCTAAAAATGGATATACGACATATTCATCTGCTTCATAAACAGGGCTTGGCAAAATAGAAAGCCCCCCATAAATACATAAAAACCTTGCTTCTGCTCGTATAACACAACTATCATTGATCTTCACGACATACTCCCAGTCGCCCTCGCAGCAAACCTTCGCTACCTGACTAGATGTTCCCCCACTTAAAAAATCCCAGCTTTCTATTTGTGAAATAAACACACCTTTTTCTACTAATTCCTCTATTGCAACTTGCATTTCCATCCTTTTACTCCTTTCGAAAAAGAACCTACAAGCGTAACCTGTAGATTCTCATCACATCTTATTTCCTATCTTTATCTAACGCCAAATACCCTTCATGTACAACCGCTGTACTCTCCAGCAAATCCGCAATTCCTTGCTTTTTCGGCGTGAATGCACAGACAAGGTACAAAATCCACACAACCGACGTGACAAAGCGTAACGCGCCTTCGCGAAACAGCACCGTTCCCCATGTTAACTTCTCTGTTTTCAGCGATACGACGCGAATTCCGAAAATCATTTTTCCAAGCGTTTGGCCCCAAAATTTCGTCATCACGATAAAATAGGCCAGAAAAACAAGTGTCAAAAGCGCTCCGTAAATCGCGAAAAAGGAACCATCCATGTTCCAATCAGCTAACCGGAAAACCGGGCTAATCAAAATCCCTGATATCGCCGTCGTCACAAGCAAATCGATCATATACGCCATAAAACGAATCCAGAATCCAGCATAATATTGCGAGGGAAAACCGTTTTTTTCATCATTTGGAGGCTCATATTTAAACACTGGACGCTCCGTATGTTGCAACGTTTCCTGTTCCATTTGAACTCCTCCTTTATTTTCCATACAAATACATCAAACGCGGAGCTTCCATCATGTTCATCAACTGCAACGCTTGGTGTGCCTCGCTTTTTTGACCAACGATTTGGCTGACAGATGTAGAGAATATCGACGCTAAATCACCACCGCTTGTATCGTATTCAAACACTTCTGCACCTTTCAAATCTTGCTCTTTTTTCAAAGCGTTGAGGGCATCTTCTTGATATCCGAACGCATCAATTAAACCATTTGCCTTCGCTTGCCGACCATCGTAAATCCGGCCATCTGCAATTTTGCGAACCTCGGCTTCGGTCATGTGACGACCTTCCGCGACAACTTTCACGAATTGGGCGTAAGAATCATCAATCATCGACTGCATAATCGCTTTTTCTTCTGCTGTCATTGGGCGTGACGAACTCATAATATCCTTGAATTCTCCACTTTTAATCGTATTATCGGAAATTCCGACTTTCTTCATCAGCTCGCTAAAATCATATCCTTGCATAATAACACCAATCGAACCTGTCAGCGTTTCAGGACTCGCGTAGATCTTATCGGCTGGCGCGGAAACGTAATAACCACCAGATGCCGCCATGCTACCAAATGAAACATAGACTGGCAACGTTTTCTCTTTCTTAATTTGTAAAATTTTATCGCGAATTTGTGCGGACTCCACAACGCCACCACCTGGTGAATTCACGTTTAGAAGAACACCAGCTATCGAATCGTCTTCGCGGATATCTTCAAGAAAATCCATGAAATCCGAATGACTGTAGCCTTCACTACCACCCAGAAGTGAGTCACTAGAACCAGTATCCTGAATCGCGCCATCGATATGAAGCACGGCAATCCGCTTATCTATATTCCCTTCTTCTAACACCATCTCCGTCAAGCCTGTATCCTCCGCCATCAACGAGTCCACCCAAGACATTTCATACTCGTCATCAGTGGCTAATAGCGTACTTGTGATCTTCGTAATCCCGCTCACTACTAATAAAGCCGCGACAATCCCGATCGCAATCCATCTTTTTGCATTCACATTATTTCCCCCTTTTTTATTACCATAGAACTATCATAACGGAAAACAGCTACTTTTTACAGCGAAACTTGAAAAATTCTTATTTTTTACAAGATTAGTAGTGAGCATTCGTGTTATAATGAGGTGGAGATTGAATTAACTAAGAACTCTGGAGGTTTTAGTATGGCTGAAACAATTTTTTACTTTTCGTATCGTAAAACAGAAGAATTACAAAAACATGCGGATGAACTGAAAAAAGTAACGAAAGAATACGGTTTTGAAGTGACAGATGATTTCGAAGCTGCAACAGCGATTATTAGTATTGGTGGAGACGGCGCATTCTTGAAATCCGTGCGCGAAACTGGTTTCCGTTCCGATTGTCTATATGCAGGTATCGCATTAACAGAACAACTTGGCCAATATTGCGATTTTCACGTACACCAAATCGATGAAATTATTAAGGCTGCCGCAGAAGATCGCTGGCTTGTTCGCCGTTACCCAACGATTTACGGCACGGTTAATGATTCGAAGGCTTTTTATGTATTAAATGAGTTCAATATCCGCTCATCGATTATTCGTACGCTACAAATCGATGTGTATATCAATGACAGCCTGTTTGAAACGTTCCGCGGTGACGGCATGGTTATTTCGACGCCAACCGGAAGTACGGCTTACAATAAATCAATCAACGGCTCGATTGTGGATCCATTATTACCATCGATGCAAGTGAGTGAGCTCGCTTCGATTAATAATAACCGTTTCCGTACGCTCGGCTCCTCGTTTATTTTAAGTCCGAAACGTAAATTACGCCTAGATATGCGGGCGAATGGCGTGAATGATTTCCCAATTATGGGCATGGATTCCGAAGCGCTTAGCATCCAACATGTGGATGAAATTAAGCTTGAAGTTGGCGATCGTTTTGTGAATATTATCAAGCTGCATAATAATTCATTCTGGGATAAAGTGAAGCGTAACTTCTTGTAAAAAGATGAAGTTTGTCTGTATTGCCACGTCTGGCGTATACGGACAAGCTTATTTTTATGTAACGAAAAAGGCACCATTCTGAATTTCCAGAACAGAGCCTCTCCAATTATTCTCCCCAACTATCCTTAAATGCTTGCCAACTACCGAAATAATACTTAACAATGCGATAATCGTCAAAGTCATTCATTTTTGGCGTTCTACCGAGAATTCGAATAATCTCATTAGCTTCTTTAATGTATCGTTCTTTAATATCTTCGCCTTCCCCCTCAGAAGCAACTAACGTCAAATCTGCTGCACTTAAAAACTGTTCCCATGAACCGAAACTTTTTGTCGCAGCGCCAACGCCTGGAAACTCAGATGCCGCACCAATTGGAGGTCTGCCGAGTACTTTTGTAATGCGCTTTACTTCATCTATCAAATATTCATCCGTATATCGTTTTGCCGCCAATGTAATCAACCTTTCACTATTAAAGTATTAACAAGGATTATTGTACCATATGATTACTTTTCAGTCACTAAATAGCTCCACATTCCGCAAAATTCTATCCTTTTTAATCTCCATCTACCTGTATACTTATCCCAATTCCCAAATAATCTCCTAATTCATCCGGGCTGAGAAAGCCTCCTCGTCTAACAACCATATCATTAACCGTTACGATAGGCAAAATCTTTTCACCATTTTCTTCAAGTTCTGCGCACACAAGCCTGTTTTGTAAAAACGGTCGTTCGGATTCTGATTTTATATACAGGTGAGTCATTATTTCTTCCCCTGTAAATTCAGCATGTGCATTTTTGCGCGAGTCGTTGTGTATGCACTTAAAAATTTCAAGTTCTAAATTCCTATTATCTTCTAAGCAATAGTAGCTAATCTCGATTTTTCGTTTATAGGTCTGCATCATTTTTTACCAGTTGATCCAAATCCACCTCGATCTGTGTTGCCTAGCGTGGTAACTTCGGTGATTTGAACCTCTGGCATTTTCGCCATAATTCTAAACTGACAAATCCGATCACCTTTTTCAATAAGCGTATCTCGCATCGCAATCGCCGGAAACTTCCAGAAATCATTCTCGCCACAATAGCTCTCATCGATGACTCCCATACTATTTGATTGGATAATCCCGAAATGCTTATATGTACTAGAACGTGGCACAACATGGGCTTCGTGTCCTTTAGGTAGTTCCATCGCCACGCCAAGATCGATTAGCTTATAATCGCCAGCAACCAAACGGACTTCTTCGTTCGCATACAAATCAATCCAGTCACCTTGCTCTATTTTATTTAGTCTTGCCTCTTGATTAGGCGCGTATTTTACTTTTATTTCCATTGAAAGCCCTCCAAAAATTTAATTTGCCATTCGCTTAATCCTATCATGATAACGTCTCTAATAAAAGTATAATTGTGCAAAAAAATAATCTTGAAAAAGACAACCTCCTTTTCAAGATTATTTTTTGCATAATTTAAGATCTTATTATCTCCACGTACTCTGCGCATGGGCTAAGGGTTGCCTGACAATCTGTTTCCGTATTAACCGTATGAATAAATCTAGGGATTCTGTCGTCTTGTACTTTGAATTCGACGTTTCCAATTTCATCCAGAACGGTAGAGTAGTTTGTGTCTATTTGGAAGCGTTTGAAAATTGTTATAACACGCTCCATTTATCCTCTCTCCTCCCTTTGTGTTTTTAAAATTTAAAAAAATCAGAAGACATAATTATATCTCCATTCATTTCCATTTTACGCCTCGATGTGAGCACTGTCAAACAAAAGGCAAAAACCCAATGCAGACGGATAATCAATCATACAGTGGGTTCTCGTTCTTAACCTAATATCATTACTAGCAAAGCTTTCTGCGCATGGAGTCTATTTCCCGCTTGTTGATATACGAGCGACTGTTTACCATCGATGACAGCCGTGGCCACCTCTTCTTCGCGATGTGCCGGCAAACAATGTAAGAAATGGTAGTCCGGTTTGGCGTGCGATACTAGTTCACTCGTCACAGCATATCCTTCGAAATCCGCCAGACGTTTCGCATTCTCCTCCTCTTGACCCATGCTCGTCCACACATCTGTGTACACAAAATCAGCATCAGAAACAGCAAGAACGGGATCTGTCGTGATCTCGATTGTCGAACCGGTTTTAGCGGCGATTTCCAAGGCTTTATTTAAAACAGCCTCATCTGGCTCATAACCCGCCGGCATCGCGCATGAGATATCTAAACCAACCATTGCAGCAGCTAGTAATAGCGAATGACACACATTATTCCCATCCCCGATATACGCGAGTTTTACATCTTCAAATGTATTTTTCACTTCAAAAATCGTTAATAAATCGGCTAATGCTTGGCACGGATGATGCAGGTCTGTCAAGCCATTAATAATTGGAATTGACGCGTGTTCGGCAAGTTCCTCCACACCTTCGTGGCTAAACGTCCGGATCATCACGGCGTTTATATATTCACTCAACACGTGCGCTGTGTCCTTAATCGGCTCGCCTCGCCCGATTTGCAGTTCCTTCGAAGACATCACAATCGCCTGCCCACCTAATTGTAAAATCCCCGCCTCAAAAGAAACCCTTGTCCGCGTCGATGACTTATCAAAAATCATCCCTAAAATCTGCCCACTCAACGTATGGCTATAGTGCGCTGGATTTGTCTTAATCGCAAGCGCCAATTGCACTAATTCTGCAATTTCTTCATTGCTCCATTCCAATAAACTCAACATATCTTTCCCTTTAGTCGTTTCTGTTTGATATACCATTATTTCATCCCTACTTCCTGTTTTATAACCACGGATTCAATCAAATTCGCCGCGCATTCCAATTCCTCTTTTGTCACCGTTAATGGTGGTAAAAGACGCAACACATTCGGCCCCGCTGTCAATGTAAGTAAACCTAGCTCTTGCAATGCTTTAACTACTACTCCCGCCTCTGATTCTAACTCGATTCCAATCATCAAACCTTCACCGCGAATCTCAACGGTGTTCCCCGCTAATTTTTCAGTAAGTAACGCTTGAAAATAGGCGCCTTTTTCGACCACATCGGCGAGAAATACTTCCTCAAAAATAATATCAATAACCACATCCGCCGCTGCCATCGCGATCTTATTACCGCCAAAAGTCGAACCGTGAACACCCGGTCCAAATGTTGCAGCAAGCTCTGATTTACCAACCATTGCCCCAACAGGCAAACCATTTCCGAGCCCTTTTGCTAATGTGAAAATATCTGGTTCGATGCCTGCATGTTCAAAAGCGAAACGTTTTCCTGTGCGCCCCATACCAGTTTGAACTTCGTCGATAATGAGTAGCGCGCCATGTTTTTCGCATAGCTCAGAAACACCAACTAAAAACGCTTTTGTCGCTGGTAATACGCCGCCTTCGCCTTGAATAACTTCCAGCATGACCGCCGCTGTTTTTGCCGAAATGGTGTTCTTCAATGCTTCCAAATCATTGTATGGTAAGTATGTAAAACCTGGAAGTAACGCACCGAAACCATCATGAATTTTTCCTTGTCCTGTCGCCGTCATTGTCGCAATGGTTCGACCGTGAAACGATTGTTGAAACGTGATAATCTCATCACAACCCGTATGTTTTTTCGCGAGCTTTAACGCAGCTTCATTTGCCTCAGCGCCACTATTGCAGAAAAAGACAACACGATCCTCGTCCGCCGTTAATTTTGTCGCAACTTGTTCTTGAATACTGCTCTCAAAAAGATTCGATGTGTGCCAAATTTGCTCGAGTTGCTTCTGTACAGCGGCTAGAACAGTTTCGTGGCAATGCCCCAAGTTGCAAACCGCAATGCCCGAGGTGAAGTCAAGATACGCTTTCCCATTCGCATCCTTTACAACCGTCCCTTTTCCTTCTACAATCTCGATCGGAAATTTAGCGTATGTTGGAAATAAATCACTCATCCTATCTTCACCCCTTCGCTTATTATCGTCCCTTTAGTCGTAATTTCATTCGTAATAATCACTTGTCCAACGCCTTGTGCGACTGCATTTTTCGCACTTTCAAGCTTTGGAATCATGCCACCCGTGATGATTTTTGTCGCGACTAATGCATCCAGTTCGGCAGTATCAATATGCGTCATCACTTGCCCCGCGTCCAAAACCCCCGCCACATCTGTTAGCAAAATTAATTCCTCGGCTTGGAGCGCTGCCGCCACCGCGCACGCTGCCAAATCCGCATTAACATTTAACCACTGCGTCGACATCGCTAAACCAAGTGGCGCAATCACCGGCACGATTTGTTGTGCGATTAGACTCTCTATCAAGTCGGTCTTAACATGTGTAATTTCCCCGACAAAACCGAGCTCGCCGTCCGTTAATTGCTCCGCTTGCATCAAGCCCGCGTCGCCTGCATGTAAGCCAACCGCTGATATTTGCTGCTGCTCGAGCGCTGTAACGATTTCTGGTTGCACTTGCCCGATTAAGACCATTTTCGTCACCGCGAGCGTCTCTTTCGTCGTGATACGCAAACCAGCCTTCGTTTCAACTGGAATCTGCAACGCCTCCATCATTTTGCTGATCTGAACGCCACCACCATGAACCAAGACGACTTTTTTGCCATCCGCCTGCCACGTTTTTATTTGATTGAAAAAACTCTCATGAAGATGACTTCCCGCGACGCCACCTATTTTCACAACAATAATCCCACTCATCTCATTCACCCCTTTTTCACGTCCGGTAGCACGCATTTATTTTGACATAATCATAGCTTAAATCGCATCCCCACGCGGTTCCTTCTTCCAAACCACTATGCAAATTCACTTCGATACATATGTTTTCCTTTTGCAAATAATTGGCCAGTACATCCGGATTGTAATCTGCTGTCTCACTATTTTCTAAAATCGCCGTTTCGCCAATCCTAATCGTGATATTATCCGGTGAAAAACGACCGCCGCTGTAGCCAATCGCGCAAATAATCCGGCCCCAATTCGCATCCTCACCGAACATAGCGGTTTTCACAAGACTTGACGATACAATCTGCTTAGCAATCATTCTCGCGTCTTCTTTTGACGTCGCGCCTTTAACTTGCGCTTCAATGAGTTTCGTCGCACCTTCGCCGTCTCTCGCAATGCTTTTCGCTAAATGTTGGCAAACAGCGTAAAACATTTTTGTGAATCTTGCAAATTCTGATGTACCTTCTGAAAAAGCGGTATTTCCCGCACAGCCATTAGCCATCACGACAACCATGTCATTCGTTGATGTGTCACCATCCACCGTTATTTGATTGAACGTTTGATCTACTTTTTGTTTTAGCAATTTTTGCAATAGTTTAGCTGGAACTGCAGCATCTGTCGTAATAAACGAAAGCATCGTCGCCATATTTGGATGAATCATTCCCGAACCCTTGGCCACGCCTGAAATCGTGATCATTTTCCCGCCAATTTCAGCTTGCAATGTCAGCTCTTTTTGCACTGTATCCGTCGTTAAAATCGCCTCATGAAAATCGCCACTCGTACCTGATTTCGCGCTCAATGACACGATTCCAGCTTCCACTTTTTCCATCGGTAAATAGTCGCCAATAACGCCCGTGGACGCAACAGCTACGTCTGTTTCAGCGATTCCTAAATGCTTCGCGGTAATCGCCCGCATCGCAAAGCCATCATCCAGCCCCCGCTTCCCAGTGCACGCATTCGCCACGCCACTATTGACCACAATCGCCTGCAATGTCTGGTCTGCCGCCAAACTATCCTTTGTTATAAAAATTGGCGCAGCTTGCATTTGATTCATCGTATAAACCGCCGCAGATTCAGCCGGAACCTCTGAAAAAATAATCCCTATATCCTTCTTTTTGCGCTTTAATCCACAATGCTTCCCATCCGCGTAAAACCCAAGCGGCGTTGCAATCGTGCCATTTTCAACCGTTATCCAGTCCTCTTTTTCCAATAACTTTTCCATCGTACTTCCCCCTAAATCACGGATAAACCGGTATAAAATCAAGCCCAGCCGTCTCATCAAACCCAGCCATCAAATTCAAATTCTGAATCGCTTGTCCCGCGGCCCCTTTGACCAAATTATCGATCACCACAACAATCGTAATCATATTCGTTCGTTCATTATAACAAAGCCCAATATCGCAAAAATTCGAAGCCGTCACCTGTTTAAGCGTCGGATAAACATCCTTATCCTGAATACGCACAAATGGCTTCCCGTCATAGCTTTCTCGGTATAACGAAAGCAATTCATCCGTCGACGTCGCACCTTTCGCCTTCACATAAATCGTTGCAAAAATGCCTCGCGTCACTGGGATAAGCGATGTCGAAAACGTAATCGCATCAATCCCCGCGTCCCACACTCGCAACTGCCGGATAATCTCTGGAATATGCTGATGCTGATTCATCCGATATAGCGTCATGTTCTCGTTCGTCTCCGGAAAGTGTGTATTCGCACTCGGCGTCTTGCCCGCCCCAGAAATACCCGATTTCGCATCCACAATAATCGAATCAGCCTCCACCTTGCCATGCATCACAAGCGGCGCTAACCCAAGCAATGTCGCCGTCGCGTAACAACCAGGGTTCGAAATAAATGTCGTATCCACGTTTTCCCGCCATTCCGCCAAGCCATATTCCGCCTGATCCAAGTAAGCATCTGGCGCAGCGTCCTTGTTGTACCACTTCTCATATTTTTCCTTTGTCAACCTGAAATCCCCAGATAAATCAATGACCTTCATCCCAACATCGATAAACGGCTGCACAGCCTCCTTCGCGACCCCACTCGGCGTTGCTAAAAAAACTGCTTCACTCTCCTCTGCAATTTTGACCGCGTCAATTTCGGCGAGCTCATGATGGTAAACCGTATGTAAATGCGGATAAAATCGCGATATATCATCCGTCTGGGCGGAAAAACTATGCAAAGATACAACCTCGACTTGCGGATGCTGATGCAACAATCGAAGTAATTCGAGCCCTCCATAACCTGTTGCACCAATAATTGAAACTTTCATGATTTTCCCACCCTTCTTATTTTTTTATGATAAAGCTTATTATAAACTTGTATATTTATAATGTCAAATGGTTTTTTATAAATAATTAAGCTTATTTATACGTTTTTTATGTATATTATCATCATTTTTATGCATCACTGATTTACATACATTCCTGAACACAAAAAAAAAAGACTACCCCTCAGAGCGGCCTTCTGAACTGCTCCCTGTCAAGTAGACAGGCTAAAAAACAAAAAGAAATAATATGACTTGGAACAAAAATACCATATTTA
>NZ_JAASTT010000008.1 GCF_014322795.1 Paenilisteria portnoyi | reverse complement strand
TATGCCAAAGAGGGCGTGACAGCGAGTGATGACAGAGATGGCGACCTTACGAGCGATGTAACAGTCACAGCGAGCGACGTAGATGCATCGAAAGCCGGCACGTACCATGTCACTTTCAGCGTTACAGATGCGGCAGGAAACACAGCAACGAAAACCATCACAGTAACAGTTACAAGTAATGAGAAACCAGTTATCGTAGCAAATAACGTAAGTCTTGCTAAAGGAAGCACATTTGATCCTTATGCGTACGCTACAGCAAGTGATGCGGAAGACGGCGATTTAAGCAGTAAAATCAGCGTTATTAGCAACACGGTAGATACAACAAAAGCAGGTACGTACACGGTGAGTTATTCTGTTACAGATACAGATGGCAACAGCGTGCAAAAAACAATCCAAGTCACCATCACAAGTGATGACAAACCAGTCATTAATGCTGCCAATCAAACGGTAACAGCGGGTGATACATTCAATCCATATACTAACGTTACAGCGACAGATGCCGAAGATGGCGATTTGACAAGTAAAGTAAAAGTGCTTTCTTCCAATGTGAATACGGAAGTACCAGGTACGTATAGCGTTGTCTATTCTGTCACAGATAGCGATAGCAATACCACTACCAAAACGATTACGGTGACAGTGACAGGAGCAGCAGATACAACAAAACCAGTTATTAATGCAAGCAACAAGACGCTCAATGAAGGTGACAGCTTTGATCCAAAAGCAGGTGTGACAGCGACTGATGATATAGATGGTAATCTTACAAGTAAAGTCACTGTGACAGCTAATAATGTAGATACATCGAAAGCTGGTACCTACAATGTAACGTATCGTGTCACAGATACTGCAGGGAACACTGCCATCAAAACGATTACAGTGACTGTCCAAGCATCTACCACACAAGGAACAATTACAGCGAATGCCTTTACCATTGGTCAAGATAGCTATATCACAGGGGACATAACTGGTGGTATAACGAAAATAAATATGATTATTAATGGCAAAACGTATCCAGCTATCCCTGTATCCGGAACAAACTATCAGTACTATGCGAATGGCAAGATTTTATCTGTGAATGACACAGTAACAATGGTAGCCTATGGTGCAAATGGTAAAGAGTTTAGTCGCACCAATGTCGTTGTGAAGAAAGTAGTGGTACCTACAGCAGGAACAATCACAGCCAATGACTTCACGATTGGAAAAGACGGTTATGTCACAGGTAATGTTACAGGAGATGTGGCCAAAGTAGGCTTAATCGTGAACGGAAAAGCACTAAGTATGATTCCAGCAGCAGATGGTAGCTATAGATACTACGCGAATGGCAAAATCCTATCTGTGAATGATACGGTAACCGTGGTTGGCTACGATGCCAAAGGTAAAGAACTCGATCGTGCCAATGTCGTTGTGAAGAAAGTGGTAGTACCAACAACAGGAACAATCACAGCCAATGACTTCACGATTGGAAAAGACGGTTATGTCACAGGTAATGTTACAGGAGATGTGGAAAAAGTAGGCCTAATCGTGAACGGAGAAGAACTAAGTGTGATTCCAGCAGCAGACGGTAGCTATAAATATTATGCGAATGGCAAAATCCTGTCTGTAAACGATACGGTAACCGTGGTTGGCTACGATGCCAAAGGTAAAGAACTTGATCGTACGAATGTCCCTGTGAAGAAAGTGGTAGTACCAACAGCGGGAACAATCACAGTCAATGATTTTACAGTTGATAAAGATGGTTATATCACAGGAAATGTCACAGGAGATGTGGCAAAAGTAGGGTTAATCGTGAATGGGAAAGCGCTAAGTGTGATTCCAGCAGCAGATGGCAACTATAGGTATTATGTAGGAAACAATATTAATTCTGTGAACGATACAGCCACAATGATTGCCTACGATGCCAAGGGTAAAGAACTAGACCGTGCCAACGTATCCATAAAAAAAATGGAAACACCAACAACTGGGACCATCACAGCCAATGACTTTACTGTTGGGGAAGACGGCTATATCACGGGGAATGTCACAGGCGATGTAGCCAAAGTAGGCATGATGGTGAATGGCAAAGAACTAAGTGTGATTCCAGCAGCAGATGGTACCTACAAATACTATGTAGGAAATAACATTCAATCTGTGAACGATACAGTAACAATGATTGCTTATGATGCAAAAGGAAAAGAATTGAACCGAACCACGGTGAGATTACATGCAGATAACGTTGCGGTAGGAACCGTAACGGCGAAAGATTATACCATTGGAAGCAGCTATATCGAAGGCACATACACTGGCGAGGTTTCAAGTATTGGTGTGATTGTCAACGGAAAGGCTACATCGAAGACTACTGCAAAAAATACACCGTACCAATATTATATTGCTAATCAAGTAACTTCTGTGAATGATGACGTTTATGTTGTGATCTATGATGTCAAAGGGCGCGAAATGAACCGTGTGAAAGTAAACATCCAGCAACCAACAGATAACTCGGTAGGAACGATTACAACGAATACATTTACGATTGGTGAAGACAACTATGTGAAGGGTTCTCTTACAGGAGATGTTACACGTGTAAGTATGGTTGTTAATGGGGAAGAATATAGCAAAATCGGCGCGTCTGGATCAACCTACCAATACTATGCAAATGGTAAAATTCTATCCGTAAATGACACCGTAACGATGATTGCATACAACGTCAACGGAAAAGAATTAGATCGCACGAATGTCCAACTTAAAAAAGCAGAGGTTGTGACTACGGGAACAATTACAGCAGATGATTTTAATTTTGGTGGGAAAGATGCTTATATCCATGGAGCAACTACTGGCGATGTCACAACAGTGAAAATGTTAGTGAATGGAGAAGCTGCCTCTCAAAAAGCTGTCAACGAAGATGGTACTTATGACTATTACACAGGTTCAAACATTTCGAGTGCCAATGATGTTGTAGAAATGGTTGGGTATGATGCATCTGGGAAAGAATTAGATCGCACTACTGTGAAACTAATTGCTTCCCAAGGAACGATTACTGTAGAGCCTTTCCAAGTTGGAGGGTCAGATGCTTATATGCACGGAACAGCAACGGGTGCAGTGAAGAAAGTACAGTTAATCGTCAACGGTGTAGCGCAAAACTTAGCGTTCGTCCAAGAAGATGGTACTTTCAAATACTATGCGAAACCGGTGACGTCCACTTCTGATACAGCTGTCATGGTAGCTTTGGATGAGTTTGGTCAGGAATTGGACCGTCAAACAGTAACACTAACTTCAGCAACAGGGTCTGTCACAGCGAACGCTTATACAGTTGGTGGAACAGATCGTTACATTCACGGAACAGCAACAGGGACGGTGAAAAAAGTAGGGCTTGAAGTGAATGGTGTTGTAGGAGCTTCACAAGCCTTGGTACAAGCAGATGGCACATACCAATATTTTGCAGGTAGCCAAGTTACATCTGCGAGCGACAAAGTGAGTATCATTGGTTATGACGCCAATGGTAAGGAAATAGACCGCACAGATGTAGCGCTTATTTCCAATTAAGCAGACGGCAAGATAGATATTTCTATATGAAGAGAGTGGACAAGTTCCAAGGTAAATTGGGCTTGTCTACTCTTTTTGAATGTTACGGAATAAAGGAGGCTAGTTTGATATAGAATTAAATTCGATAAGGTGATAGAATACACTGTGACGAGTTTTTTTACATGCTCACTTATGATGAATGCCTAATAATTGAAGTAAAGAAAGTACAGTGGATATTCATTAAACATCTACTAGCTTAGAAGGAGAGGGAATGTATACTTTAACAGGTAGAAGCGATTATATTGTTGTCGAAAACCAATCAGGCCAACACTTCCAATTAAACGGCGAACTCGTCCGTGGAGGCTTCATCGCAGACCCGACTTCCATCCAAAACTGGCACAAAGCGGACGAAATCACGCCAATTTTCCAGCCTGAAAAAGACGAAATCATGGCGCAAATTATGCAACAAACCATCCACAGCCCATTCAAAATCCTTTTCTCTGAGCCGGGAATTTGAAAAAGTTTCAGAAAGTCCTTGAAAAGCATCCGAAACTTTGATATGATAAGTCTCGTAGTCGAATGAGTAGGTGATTTGACATATGCAGTCTAGCCGTGGTACAATAACTTCTGGTTAATGAATGACAAGAAAGAAGGAGCATCCCGCTTCTCGCCTCGTAAATGTATTTTTGCAGGCAAAGAATTGGAATTATAATTCACGTATGACGTATGTGAATTTTCTGATGTGCGGGTTTGTAATGAAACCGGCGCTTTTTTTATGCGTACTTTCACTTGTTATGAGTAATAATTTATGGAGGTGGCTCACCATTAGCAAAGACATGTTGGTAAACGATGGGATTCGTGCACGTGAATTAAGATTGATTGATCAAGACGGCGAACAGCTTGGTGTAAAAACAAAAGCTGAAGCACTTGAAATTGCGGAGAAAGCCAATTTGGATGTTGTTCTAGTTGCACCGACAGCGAAACCGCCAGTAGCCCGTATTATGGACTATGGTAAATTCCGCTTCGAGCAACAGAAGAAAGACAAAGAAGCTCGCAAGAATCAAAAAATCATCGTAATGAAAGAAGTTCGTTTAAGTCCTACGATTGACGAACACGATTTCGATACGAAACTACGTAACGCGCGCAAGTTCCTTGAAAAAGGCGATAAAGTAAAATGCTCTATCCGCTTTAAAGGGCGTGCGATTACCCATAAAGAAATCGGTCAAAAGGTGCTTGACCGTTTTGCGAAAGAGTGCGAAGACCTTTGTACAATTGAGCAAAGACCAAAAATGGACGGACGTTCAATGTTCTTAGTCCTAGCGCCAATTCAAGAGAAGTAAAGTTCTGAGGAGGAAAAATTCATGCCAAAAATGAAAACTCACCGTGGCTCTGCTAAGCGTTTCAAAAGAACAGGTTCTGGTAAATTAAAACGTTCGCACGGTTACACAAGTCATATGTTCGCAAACAAATCTCAAAAACAAAAACGTAAACTACGTAAAAGTGCGTTAGTTTCAAAAGGTGACTTCAAGCGTATTCGCCAAATGGTCGCTAAAATGAAATAAGCAAGTTTTAATTCGGAAAAACACAGAATCTATTTTTGTGAAAACCCATTAGGAGGTAATTTATATGCCACGCGTAAAAGGCGGAACAGTAACACGCAAACGTCGGAGAAAAGTAATTAAATTAGCGAAGGGCTATTACGGCTCGAAGCATACACTATATAAAGTAGCAAACCAAGCGGTAATGAAATCTTACCAATATGCTTACCGGGATCGTCGTCAAAAGAAACGTGATTTCCGTAAATTATGGATCGCACGTATCAATGCGGCAGCTCGTTTGAATGATCTTTCTTACAGCAAATTCATGCACGGTTTGAAATTAGCCGGCATTGACATGAACCGTAAAATGCTAGCAGATCTTGCTGTACACGATGAAGCAGCTTTCACGCAAATCGCGACACAAGCAAAAGACGCTTTAGCTAAATAATCAATGACATAAGTGGTGGACAGAGAATTTGTTTCTCTATTCACTGCTTATTTTTATGTCTAGAAGTGGTTTTGCCAGAAAAAATCGCGTATACTATAGAAGGAAAAGATGTAATTTCGAGGAGGAACGAAAGATGGATAAACAGTTAGAGATGTTAAAAGAGCTGACCGATGCGAAAGGTATCTCAGGAAATGAGCGTGCGGTGCGCGAAGTATTTAAGAACTACATAGAGCCGCTTGCAGACACATTTGAAACGGACGGCCTTGGCAGTGCGATTGCTACAAAAACCGGAGATGCGAACGGTCCTAAAATCATGATTGCGGGTCACTTAGATGAAGTTGGATTCATGGTGACACAAATCGATGACAAAGGTTTCATCAAATTCCAAACGATTGGTGGCTGGGTCAGTTCTGTGATGCTAGCGCAGCGTGTAACGATTGTGACGCGTTCTGGCGAAGAGGTTACGGGCGTTATCGGTTCGAAGCCACCACATTTGATGAGTGCAGCGGAGCGCCAAAAAGCTTTTGATATTAAAGATATGTTTATCGATGTTGGTGCGGCGGATAAAGAGGAGGTCGTAAGTTGGGGAATTAAGCCCGGCGATATGATCGTTCCTGCGTTCGAATTCACCGTGATGAAAAATGAGAAATATCTCCTTGCGAAAGCGTGGGATAACCGGATTGGACTTGCGATTGCGATTGAAGTATTGCGAAATTTACAAGGTGAAAAGCACCCGAATATTGTCTATGGCGTGGGAACTGTGCAAGAAGAGGTCGGTTTACGTGGTGCTAAAACATCGGCACATCAAGTGATGCCAGATATCGCGTTTGCTGTTGATGTTGGTATTGCAGGCGATACGCCAGGCGTGACGGTGAAAGAAGCAGTCAGCAAAATGGGCGAAGGTCCGCAGATTATTATTTATGATGCGTCGATGATTAGTCATACGCCGTTGCGAAATTTTGTGACAGATGTGGCCGATGAACTAGAGATTCCTTATCAATTCGAGGCGATTGCTGCAGGTGGGACGGATTCTGGCTCGATTCATTTGACTGGTAATGGGATCCCATCGCTGTCGATTACGATTGCGACGCGGTATATTCACTCACATACGTCCATGCTACATCGTGATGACTTCACAAATGCGGTGAAATTGATTACGGAAGTTGTGAAGCGATTAGATGCGGATAAAGTAAAAGAGATTCGTTTAGGTTAAGAAAAAGAGCGCGACTTCAGACGAGCTGGGAGGGTTTACAACAGTGAAATCCGTATTTATTCTAGGCGGAACGGGCTTGATTGGTTACGCCGCAACAAAAGCGTTTCTAGACACGGAGGACTACGAGGTCACGACATTCTCCTTGCCACCAATGCCCGCAGACGGTGTGTTAGATGCGCGCGCAAAGCATCATTTTGGCAATATAAATGACATGTCTGATGCTGAAATTGTGAAATTTTTAAAAGGGCAGGATATTTTTATTTTTGCAGGTGGGGTAAACTCGCATTATATTCCAAAAAAACCAGCGAAAGCGTTTTTCTTTCAGGCGAATGTGGAGCCTGTGCAGCATTTAGCGCAACTTGCGAGGCAGGCTGGGGTATCGCGATTTATTCTCTGTACATCATTCTATAATTATTTTCACGCGCTGTGGCCTGACATGCAGTTGACGGAGCTTCATCCGTATATTTATGCAAGTGTGGAGCAGGAGATGCGTCTAATGGCTGAGAACGGGAATGGCTTGGAAACAGTTGCTCTGCGCCTACCTTATGTTGTGGGATTGGTTCCGGATCGCGTTTCTGCTTGGAAAATGTACGCCAAACGCTTGCAAAAAAGGGAATTTCCGCTATACGTCGATCATCACAACAAAGCGACAGGTGGCTCGTGTTATATGACGGCAAAACAAGTCGGTCAGGCGCTTGTTGGCGCGGCGAACGAGGATGTCGCGCCGAAAAGTTACACACTTGGTTGGCGAAATATCTCAAACGAGTCTTTCTTAATGCAAGCGAAACGTGCTTTACAGTCGGATATCAAAATTAAGACGCTAACATTTCGCGAGTTTCAAGCGGTAGCAAGAAAAGAGGCACATGAGATTGAGCTGACTGGTCGCGAGGCAGGGCTTGAACCAGTGGCCTACACAGAACTATTAACCCGAGCTCTCTACGTGGACCCAATCGAGGCGTTAGATGTGCTAGACTACCATACAGACAATGTAGAAAAAGCGATACAAGAAATTTTCACAAGTTTATAACGCAAAAAACGATGATGCCTGGACTCTGCATCATCGTTTTTGCGTTTATAAAATTCCTAGTTGCTGTAAAAATACAAGGAAAATCGCGATTGGACATACATATTTTAAAATTAATAACCAAGCCGCGAAGAGTTTGAAGCGAAATGCACCGCCTGATGTAATCTCATCTAGTAAGACTTGGCGTGGCATCCGAAATCCGACAAAGATAGCGATCAAGAAAGCGCCAATTGGAAGTAAGATATTCGATGCGAGATAGTCCGCGATACCGAACAAATTTTTCCCAAAAAGGGTGACATCGGCTAGAACGCCAGTACTTAGTGATGTTGGAACGGCGAGTAATGCGACAATCGCAACAACGATGAGGAGTACACGTTTTCTGGCTTCAGGTCGTTTTTCGAGGAATGCTGTGACTGGTACTTCGAATAAGTTGAAGCTAGATGTCAGTGCCGCGAATAGGAATAAAACTAAGAATAATAGTAGGAACACAATGCCGAACGGTACTTGGTTAAAAATTGCCGGTAAGACGATAAATAAGAGTCCTGGTCCTGCTTGTGGCTCAATTCCAAATGAGAATGCAGCAGGGAAAATGGCAAGCCCAGCGAATAAAGACACAAGTAAATTCATCAAAGCGATGGTCAGCGCGCTACTCGGCAAGAATACATCGCGTTTTAAGTAAGACGCATACGTAATCATCCCACCAACACCGACTGCCAGCGAGAAGAAACTTTGTCCAAGCGCTTGCAAAATCCCATCGGACGACAAATCATCGAATTTTGGCTGTAAAAAGTAAGCGACACCATCCATCGCATTCGGCAAAGTCAAAGCGTACACGATCAATATGAGTAAAAATACGAATAAGGCAGGCATCATCCAACGATTTGCGCGCTCAATCCCGGCTGTAATCCCTTTTAGCAATACGAAAAGATTAATCGCAATAAATAGAACCGTCGCTAAAATAACCTGTAGCGGATCATTAGAAGTTGTTATAAAAACCTCTGTCAATGCATCCACAGACAGCCCTTGAAGTGCTCCGGTCGCGGCTTTCCATATGTAAAGTATCGCCCAACCACCAACCACGCAGTAAAAAGCAAGAATGAAGAAGCAAGTAAGAACACCAATGCGCCCGGTCCAATTCCATTTTGTGTTTGGCGCCAATTTTCGATAGGCTGTGATGGTTCCACTCTGCGTATTTCGACCAATAACGAACTCGCCAAGTAAAACGGGCAAGCCGATAAATATCGTAAAAATCGCGAAAATAAGAAAGAAAGCGCCACCGCCAGCATTTGCCGTTACATAAGGCATTTTCCAGAGCGCGCCCAATCCGATGGCAGAGCCCGCAGATGCTAAAATAAATCCTAATTTTGATGACCATTGTTCCCGATTTGTTTGCATAATAGTTTTAATCTCCCCTTTAATGCTTTTCATCTTTAACGTATTATACCAGTTTTGCGTAGTAGATAACAACCTGAAAATAAGCTTTTCACGAATAGTTATGCAATATGCTATAATAGATAGGAATGGGAGCGTGATGAATCGTGGAAATGATCAAATCAACGAAAAACGACCGCGTCAAAAATTGGCGTAAATTGCAGACAAAAAAAGGAAGACAACAAGAGTTTTCTTATCTGGTAGAAGGATTTCATCTGGTGGAAGAGGCGTTACGCCAAGATGGCTTAGTAACGGAGCTAATTGTGGCACCAAATGTGAAGATACCGGAAGAATGGAATATCACGAATATCCCTGTGTTTTATGTGAATAAAGAAGTGGCGACAAGTATCAGCGAAACAATCACCGACCAAGGCATCTTCGCTGTCGTGAAAATGGAAGATCCAGAAATCATGATGTTGTTCGGCAAGAAGTTCTTGTTATTAGATGGTGTACAAGATCCAGGGAATGTGGGGACTTTGATTCGTACAGCAGATGCGGCCGGATATGACGCCGTTGTTCTCGGTCGAGGAAGCGCAGATTTATACAATCCAAAAGTGATTCGATCGACACAAGGAAGCCATTTCCATATTCCAGTTTTGCAAGCTAGTTTGTTAGATTGGATTGAGCGTTTGGAAGAAGAAGGTGTGTCCATTTTTGGGGCTGTTTTAGATGATACGGCGACAAAATTACAGGACGTGGAGCCACGCGAAACATTGGCGTTGATGGTTGGTAATGAGGGGAATGGAATTCAGACAGAACTCCAAACACGACTAACGCACAAAGTGTACATACCGATATACGGTGCTAGCGAGTCGCTGAATGTTGCGGTAGCAGCGGGGATTTTGATGTATGGGTTGAGGAAGTAGAGCGTAATCGAGATTGCGAATTAGGTTTAAATCGTGCTATAATGGGGTTAATAAGAACAGTGTGGAAAGGAGTGATTTGATATGAGCAGATTTGTTTATCCCTATCGGAAATTAGTTATTCAGTATAAGCAAGTGAAATACCTACAAAGAAGTGAATCTCAAAATACGGAGAGATATCATGAGCAAGTGCAGGTTTTGCGCAAGCTATTACTGCATCCTAGTAAATTATTGACTGTAAATAAGCAGGATCGTGATGAAGATTGGCTGAACAAATATATCAATCACTTAAATATGCTTGTTCAGAATGATGTGTTGTATAAGGTTGCGAAAGAAGAGCTGACGGCATGATGATAAATAACCCCAATAGATATTTGGAGACATTGCTTGAAGAAGTTAATAAAGAGATGGTTAAAAATAACGTCCGTGCGGGCGTTATTTTAATAGGTGGCTTATTAGGAAAATACCTTTTACAAGATGAATTTAGAGAAACTTTTGATATCGATATTATGATACGTGACGTGGAAGATGCGAGTAGCTTTAGACAAGTTTTCAATCGATGAAGTTACGGTTGTGGAAATTCCGCCTAAAGAAGAGATAGAATTTGCGGATGTTTTACGTTTTTCTAATTTAAATGTTTATATTCCCACAATGGAATATTTTGCTTTAACAAAGCTGTTTAGCACGCGTGTCAAAGATGAGGAAGGTTTGCAGAAGACTGGAATTTTGAAGCATTGATTCTTACTTACCATTGAATCACTTAGATAGAATGCCTATGATTGATAAATAAGAAAAACAGTACGCACCTAAAAATCAGGGTCGTACTGTTTTCGTCTAGTCTCGCATCTTCACTTCCTTGATAAGCACAGGTTTCAGAGCAGATTTGACGCCGCCTATTATACCTTTTGCGGCACTCCAATCGATGTTAAATAAAGTGCCAGAGCCTCCTGTTGTAATCATGGTGACTTCGGTGACGTGGTTGAAATCATGCACGACGATGAATAGAGCTGTATGATTACCGGGACGCATTGATGTTTGATCGTAGGTTAGCATTCCCTGGTGGAACTCGCCAAATTGGCGTAGCTCTTCAAAGCTAAGCTCGTTCGTTGATTGGGATAATTTAATTAAGTCCATGGTTTCGGCTACGCTACTTTTGACAACATATCTGGATTGAGTCATGATTTACGATCCCTCCAATGACGTTTACTGCGTCAGCTTATCTGATACTTCTATTTTACGCTTAAATGAGGGATTTTTCAATGTATCTATACGCTTATTAATTGTAAGCTGGTGAGTTTAAATGAGTTACTTTCTAGCTTGGAATATGATATAATACTTTTAGAGGTGAGAACAATGAAAGAAGAAACGCATACAATGTGTCCGAAGTTCGAGAATGCCTTTTCGCTACTTGGTAAGCGTTGGACTGGTCTGATTATTAATGTTTTGCTTGATGGACCGAAACGCTTTAAGGAAATTGCAGGCGAGATTACGCAAATGAGTGATCGAGTCCTTGCAGAGCGCTTAAAAGAGTTAGAAGAATCCGGAATCGTCGTGCGCCATGTGTACCCAGAGACACCTGTTCGCATTGAATACGTATTGACTGAAAAAGGTAAAGGTTTGGAGAAAGTGATGGAGCAAGTGCAGAACTGGGCAGAAACTTGGGTGGAACTAGATCCAGTAGAAAAGTAGTGAGATTTGTGGCACATTGGCATTTCAAATAATGTTTATGTGCCACATTTCTTTTTTTACCTTGAAAAACTTAGCAAAACATACTATAATGGAACGTATCAACTAAATATGCTTAAAGACGTTGAAGGAGACAAGTAGCTTTACGGATTCATTTTAGGGAGAGGTTATCTTAGACTGCAAATAGCCTCATGTGATACGTATGTGCGAACATTTCAGCTCTGGAGTCGCTGTCGGGATTTTTTTGGATGAAAGACAGATCGGTGTGAAGCCGTTATTGGAATGAAGTGGATGGCTTTTTGAGCTGTCTATTAGGGTGGTACCGCGTGATTATAACCTCGTCCCTTTGTGGATAAGGTTTTTTATTTTGGCTAAAAATAAGGAGTGAAGTAGCGTGTTAGATCAGTTGGAGCAATTGAAACAAGAGGCTGTGAAGGAAATTGCGGCTGTCGAAAGTTTAGAGACGTTGAACGATTTACGGGTGAAGTATTTAGGTAAAAAAGGACCAATGACGGAAATTATGAAGCAAATGGGAAAATTGTCTGCTGAAGAACGTCCGAAAGTGGGAGCAGTTGCTAATGAAGTTCGCGAGCAGTTGACGAGCGCGATTCAAGAAAAGCAAGCGGAACTAGGCGCGGCCGAAATCAAGAAGCAGCTAGCGAATGAAACGATTGATGTCACGCTTCCTGGAACGACTGTGAAAGAGGGCACGGCGCATTTATTGACGCAGGTCATTGAAGAGATTGAGGACTTGTTTATCGGAATGGGCTACACGATTGCGGAAGGGCCAGAAGTGGAGAAGGATTACTATAATTTCGAGGCGTTGAATTTGCCAAAAGATCACCCAGCGCGCGATATGCAAGACAGTTTCTACATTACAGAAAATACGTTATTGCGCACGCAAACGTCTCCTGTGCAGGCGCGTGTGATGGAGCAACACGATTTTGCGAATGGACCGATTAAAATTATTTGTCCGGGTAAAGTGTACCGTCGTGATAACGATGACGCAACGCATTCCCATCAGTTTACGCAGATTGAGGGCTTGGTTGTGGATGAGAATATTACGTTGGCTGACTTAAAAGGAACGCTGACTGTGCTTGCGAAGAAAATGTTTGGAGAAGAGCGCGATGTTAGATTGCGTCCGAGTTTCTTCCCGTTCACAGAGCCTTCTGTTGAGATGGATATTTCGTGTTTCAAATGTGGCGGTGAAGGTTGTCGCGTATGTAAAGGCACTGGTTGGATTGAAATTCTTGGTTCTGGTATGGTGCATCCGAATGTCCTTGAAATGTCAGGAATCGATTCAAAAAAATATAGCGGTTTTGCCTTTGGAATGGGTCCAGAGCGTGTCGCGATGTTGAAATATGCGGTGGATGATATTCGTCACCTGTACACAAACGATTTGCGGTTTACAAAACAATTTTCGGTGAAAGAATAAGGGGGCGAAGAGGCATGTTAGTATCATATCAATGGGTAAAAGAATATTTTCCAAATCTGGCGGTTTCAGCAGAAGAGCTAGGAGAACGTATTACGCGTGGCGGGATTGAAATAGAAGGCGTGGAACATTTAAACGCTGAAATCTCGAATGTCGTAGTTGGGGAAGTCATCACATGTGAGAAACATCCAAATGCGGATACATTAAATAAATGTACGGTGAATGTTGGCGAAGCGGAGCCGATTCAAATTATTTGTGGCGCGCCAAACGTTGCCGCTGGTCAAAAAGTGATTGTTGCTCGTGTTGGGGCCAAATTACCAGGTGGCATGAAAATTAAGCGTGCAAAATTGCGTGGGGAAGTCTCGGAAGGCATGATTTGCTCATTACAAGAGTTAGGTTTTGAAGGGAAAACGATTCCGAAAGCAGTGGCAGATGGGATTTTTGTATTGCCGGTGGAAGTGGAAGTTGGCGCGGATGCGACGGTGCTACTTGGCTTGGATGATGCGATTTTAGATATGGCCATTACGCCGAACCGAGCGGATGCGCTTAGCATGACGGGTGTTGCGTATGAAGTTGGCGCGATTGTGGATCAAAAACCGGTTTTTGATGCGATTCCGGAAGTAGCTACGAAAGGCGATGTGGCAGACTATGTGCAAGTGAGCGTGCAAGATGCTGACACGACACCATTTTACGGGATGCAAGTGATTAAGGATGTTGTTGTTCGCGAATCGCCGCTTTGGTTACAAACGAAGCTGATGAAAGCTGGGATTCGTCCGCATAACAATGTTGTTGACGTGACGAATTATATTTGTTTGAAATACGGTCAGCCACTACATGCTTTTGACTACGCGCGACTTGGCAGCAAAGAAATTCTTGTTCGTTTGGCTACGGATGGGGAAGAAATCGTAACACTCGACGGAGAAACACGTACGCTTAATACAGGACATGCAGTGATTACGAATGGGACAACTCCGATTGCGATTGCAGGCGTGATGGGTGGCGAAACGTCAGAGGTTATCGAAACAACGACGACGGTTGCCCTTGAAGGTGCCATTTTTAGCAGTAGTTATATTGGACGCGCGTCTCGGGAGCTTAATTTGAGAACCGAGGCGAGTATCCGTTACGATAAAGGTAGCGATGCGTGGAAAGTGGAAAAAACGTTGCAACACGGTGCGGCATTGATTGCTGAACTGGCAGGCGGAACACTTATCGAAGGCTTGGCATCAGTTGATAATCGCACAAAAAATGAGAACGTGATTGAAACAACATTGACACGGATTAATCGTGTTTTAGGAACCGAAATCAGCCCGACAGAAGTACAAGCCATTTTTGCAAAATTACAGTTTGATTTGGCGGTGGAAGGTGATACATTAACAATTACCGTTCCGTCGCGCCGTTGGGATATCCTAATTGAAGCGGATATTTTTGAAGAAGTCGCGCGTATTTATGGCTACGATAAAATTCCATCGACATTGCCGAACAGTGTTTCAGCGGGTCATTTGACAGTGGAACAAGCAGCTAAAAGAACGATTCGTCGCTATTTGGAAGGCGCTGGGCTTAATCAAGCGCTGACGTATTCTTTAACTACCGAACAAGCGGCAACAAAATTAGCACTCTCAGAAGAAAAAGCCGTGTCGCTTTCTATGCCAATGAGTGAGGAGCACAGCCATTTACGGACGAGTATTGTGCCTCAACTTTTAAAAGCAGCGAGCTACAATGTGGCGCGTAAAAATAGCAATGTCGCGCTATACGAATTAGGTACGGTTTTCTATGCGACAGAAGGCGATAATTTACCGCTTGAAACAGAGCATTTAGCTGGACTTATCACAGGAAGCTGGCGGGAAACGGACTGGAAAAAACAAGAGAAGCAAGTCGATTTCTTCTTATTGAAAGGTATGGTCGAGGGTGTCGTTGCGAAACTCGGACTAGAGGAAACTTTGGAATGGGCGCAAACAGAAAAACAAGATTTGCATCCGGGAAGAACCGCATCCATTTCACTAGCCGGCGAGAAAATAGGTTATTTAGCACAAATACATCCATCGCTTGCCGCTGAGCTCGATTTGAAAGAAACGTATGTATTCGAGCTAGATGCTACAAAACTTTTAGCAGCACCGAAAAAAGCAGTGGCGTATCATACGATTCCTAGATTCCCAAGTATGACGCGTGATATTGCTTTGTTGGTAAATAAAGAAGTGAGCCAAGCCGCGCTAGAAAATGAAATCAAAGCACAAGCTGGTAAACTCCTAACGAACATCCAACTTTTCGATATTTTTGAAGGTGAAAAACTGGGGGCAGATAAAAAATCAATGGCCTACACGCTTACTTTCCTCGATCCTGAACGCACATTGACGGACGAAGAAGTGACGAAAGCCAACCAAGCGATTGTTACAGCGCTTGAGACGAAATTTGACGCGGTAATTCGATAATATGTGAAACTGTTCTTTTCCTATCTTGGAAGAGAGCAGTTTTTTTGCACCATTTTATCATTTGCGGTATAGTAAATAAATAGTTTAGGGGGTGAACTTGTTTTGGAGAAAGATAAAGTAAGGCAACTAATCAAAAGCTACGAAGAAACCTACATATTTGCGACAAGGCAACTGCATGATGCGATTGCGGAACAAATCTTAGGAAAGCAGGGTATTTCCTTTGAACAATTTTTGGTATTGCGTTATTTAGCGGAGTATGGTGAGTCTAGTCCGAATGATTTGGCGACAGCGCTTAGCATGCACAAAAGCGCGATTACCGCTAAGATTAACCGACTAGTCGAGAAAGACCTTATTCATCGTATGAAAAATGCAGAAGATAAGCGCGGATTTAGGTTAACGGTAACGAATAATGGGGAAAAGGTATACCAGGCGTGCGAACAAAAACTTGAAGAACTCGTTGCCAGCTGGCTTGAAATATTAGGCGAGGAAGACAGCGAACAATTTTTATCGTTGTATAAAAAAATAACGGAGTCAGTCATCGGAAAATAAAGAGGGGGGATTCGATCAAATGAAATGGATTGTAAAATTTAGATGGCCTATTGTCGCAGCTTGGCTCGTAGTCATGGCCGTACTCATCTTCACGGCACCGAACATGGCTGATTTAGTCCGTGAAAAAGGGGAAATCAAACTCCCAGATGGCTATCCGTCATCACTTGCCACAGAAATGGAGAAAAAACATAATCCTGATAAACAAGGTCAGGCCTACATCGCTGTCTACACATCCGATAAAAAACTCACGA
The DNA here is from genome assembly GCF_014322795.1 of Paenilisteria portnoyi. GTDB lineage: Bacteria > Bacillota > Bacilli > Lactobacillales > Listeriaceae > Listeria_A > Listeria_A portnoyi. The sequence continues at coordinate 110,312 of NZ_JAASTT010000008.1, read as the reverse complement.
AGACAGATTTAAATAACATCGAAGGCTCACTCAGCGATATTGAAAAAAATAAGAAATCGCTGCATATTACGAGTGTTGTTGACAGTTTTAATCAGCCAGAGCTAAAAGATAAATTCCTATCGAAAGACGGCAAAACGATGGTCGCGACATTCAATGTGGACGCAGGGGACACGCCAGTCAAAGAAATTCGCACCGATATCGACAAAAAAATGGACATTAAAGGCGTGGACACTTATTTAACAGGAAACGCTTTGATTCAAGAAGATGTTGTCCAGAGTTCAGAAGACGGCTTACATAAAACAGAAGGCATCACCATCGTCTTTATTCTAGTCGTATTAGTCTTAGTTTTCCGTTCCGTTGTGGCACCTTTTATCCCACTTTTGACAGTTGGGATCAGCTATTTAACGAGTCAGGCAGTCGTTTCCTTCCTAGTCGATCAATGGAACTTCCCAGTCTCGACGTACACCCAAATATTCATGGTTTGTATCCTATTTGGAATTGGAACAGATTACTGCATCCTACTGATGAGCCGCTTTAAAGAAGAAATCGGAAACGGCTTATCTGGAAAAGAAGCGGTGTTTGCCACGTATCGAACCGCTGGGAAAACCGTTATTTATAGTGGAATCGCGGTACTTGTGGCTTTTGCCTCACTCAGCTTCGTTCAATTCGAACTATACCGCTCGGCAGTTGCTGTTGCAGTCGGAATCGTGGTATTACTCGCCGCGCTGTTCACTATCGTTCCATTTTTCATGGCAACCCTCGGCACGGCACTATTTTGGCCACTCAATAAGAATGTTGGGCATAAAGAAAATAAATTATGGGGCGCAGCAGGCAAGTTCGCGTTCGCCAGACCATTTCTCGCGCTTCTCGTTGTAGCCGCAATCACCGTACCACCAATCATCATGCATACAGGGAATTTATCCTTCAACTCCCTCGACGAAATCAGCGACAAATACCCGTCAAAAAAAGGATTTGACGTTGTTTCTGACAGTTTCGGAGCAGGCCAAGTCGCACCGACAACTGTATATTTGGAAAATGATGATTCCATGAAAACAACGGAATATTTAGCGCTACTCGAACAAATCTCGACAGACTTATCCCACGTGGATGGCGTCGATATGGTTCTAAGCGCCTCAAGACCAACCGGCAAGCGTCTGGATGACATCTATATTAAAGATCAAGCTGGCAAAGTAAGCGACGGTCTAGATACAGCAAGCCAAGGCGTCGGCACGATTCAAAAAGGTTTGTCCGACGCTAGCTCACAAATGGCAAAATCAGAGCCACAGCTAAACGAAGCAGTCAAAAGTGTGGGCGAGCTCCAAGCAGGAACCGTCGCAACAAAAGATGGCGTTGATCAACTGCAAGCGGCGTTAACTCAAATCTCGACAGGTATTAAAGCAGGAGCATCAGGCGCAGGCGATTTAGAAAAAGGGATTCAAGAAGCACGCGTACAACTTGCCAAATTACAAGACGGGCAACAACAAATCCAAGCAGGCTACGTCCAAATCGGAACCGCGTTACAAAAAGTAGCCGATCAAACAGCGAGCTTCCAAAACCCAGCACAACCAGCAATCGATACATCGGCTTTAAATGCCTTATTCAGCAACATGGAAGGCTCTTTAAAAGCATATATCGCAAGCCATCCAGCTGCAATGACCGACCCTGATTTTAAAGCCGTTATGGCTGATTTCGCGAAACTCGGTCAAGCAACGAAAGCGCTAGGCCCGCAAATTCAAGCGAGCATTGACAAAGAAATGGCAAAAGCCAAACAGCAAATGACAGCTCTAAATCAAGGCATCCAAACATTAGCATCAAGTATGGCCGAACTAAACGCTAAAAATGCAGAAATCACCCAAGGACTTGGCGCCTTCGACAGCGGTTTAGGCCAAATTGAAACAGGCTTAGCACAATTAGAAACAGGGTTAAATCAAGCATCAACAGGCGAAGACCAAGTCATAGCAAAAATGCCCGAAATTTCATCCGCGCTAACACAACTTGCCGCTGGACAAGGCCAATTACAAACAGGATTCACCGCGATGTCAGGTCAAATTGGACAATTAACAACAGGTTTGAAACAAAGCGCAGATGGGTTAGGAAAAATCCAAACCGGCTTAACAGACGCCAACGATTTTGTGGGAAATTGGTCCAATGTACCATACGACGAGTCAGGCATCTACATCCCAGAACAATTACTAAGCAATGCCGACTATCAAAAAGTACTCGACCAATACATGTCCTCCGATGGCAAATTAGCTTCCTTGAACTTAGTTTTAACGAAAAATCCATATTCCGATGAAGCAATGGACACTATCGATGGAATAAACGATCAGCTAAAATCAAGTTTACAAGGCACAAAACTTGAAAATGCCAACATCGGAATGGGCGGGATGACAAGCATTAACTACGATACGAGGGATATGTCGAGCGCCGATTACCAATTAGTATTAATTTTCGTGTTAACAGGCGTATTTATTGTCCTAGTCATCGTGTTACGTTCACTCGTGATGCCACTTTATCTTATCGCATCGCTCGTACTAACGTATTTCGCATCTATCGGAATCGCCGAAATCATCTTCGCCAGAATCATTGGCTATGACGGCTTAACATGGGCGACACCGTTCTTCGGATTTGTCGTACTCGTCGCGCTCGGAATCGATTACTCAATCTTCCTGATGACACGATTTAACGAATACCACGGCATGCCAATTCGCGAACGCATGATTTTAACTATGAAGAACATGGGTGGCGTCATCTTCTCCGCCGTGCTTATTCTCGGAGGAACATTCGCCGCGATGATGCCAGCAGGAGTACTATCCCTACTAGAAATCGCCTCTGTTGTGCTCATAGGACTGTTGCTCTACGCATTCGTTGTCCTACCGCTATTCGTCCCAGTCATGGTTCGACTATTCGGCAAAGCAAACTGGTGGCCATTTATTACTAGAAAAAATGATCATCATGAAAACATGGATTCGAAAAATCGTAAATAGGAATGAAGGCTGAACAGTGTAAAAAGCTGTTCGGTTTTTTTGTAGGCTAATGGTTGACATAGACGATAATTTATTATAAAATACGAACATTAGTTCTTGTTGGGTGGGATGTTTCGATATGAATGGAAACGATATTTTGCACGGGGAATATGAATGGCGCAACATCATGCAAGATTTAATAGCAACGCAAGCAATGCAAAGGCTTCAAGGTGTTCATCAAGCTGGGGCCGCATATTTGATTCATGAGAATTGGACCGTGACTCGGTTAGAACATTCTATTGGTGTCATGTTTCTCATCCGGCGATTTGGCGGCAGTCTAGAAGAGCAAATAGCAGGGTTACTACACGACATTTCGCATACGAGTTTTTCCCATGTTATAGATTATCTTGTGGATGATAAAGCAGAAAGTTATCATGACCAAATTTTTTTAGATATGATACAAAACAGTGAAGTTGCCAATATACTAACTGCTGCCAACTATAATTTGTCGTTAGAAGATTTGGGACAGTATTCATTACTAGAACAACCAGCTCCTAATCTTTGTGCTGATCGAATCGATTATTTTCTAAGAGATATGCGGACATATGGATTTATGAGTGAAGAGGAAGTCACTGGTTTTTTTGATGATTTATCTGTTGTGGATGGCCAGTTTGTATTGCAATCAGAAGCTATTGCGATGTGGTATATTCACAAATACGAAGAATATGTTGCTGGAGTTTTGCTTGATCCACAAAATATATATAGTGCTTGGAAAATGACGATGATTTTACGGTACGCTTTAGAATCCGGCTATATAACGCTGAAATTTTTAGAAATAAGCACAGATAAAGTTGTTATGGAGAAATTACGTGGAATTCCAGATAAGAAGCTACAGGATGAGTTAGCGACTTTACATACAGGTGTAGAGGTGGTGCTTGATAAGCAGAATTATGATTTCTATATGAAAGGGAAATCAAGAGTAGTGGATCCACTTGTAAAAACTGCGAAAGGCATTGTTCCAATCTCAACTATAAACGAAGAAGCGAAATCGAGTATTAACATTTTAATGAAAAAATATGAAAACGGTTCATTTATTCGAGTGATACATGTATAATTGTGGTATCAAGAATAACTGGGGGAAACAGCATGATTCCATTAGGAAATGATTGGGATACATTACTAAAAGAAGAATTTACGAAGGATTACTATTTGAAATTACGGGCGTTTCTGAAAGTGGAATATGGGAATCAGAAAGTGTATCCCGATATGTATGATATTTTCAATGCGCTGAAATATACAGCTTATAAAGATGTGAAGGTTGTGATTTTGGGGCAGGATCCTTATCATGGAGCGGGGCAGGCACATGGAATGTCTTTTTCTGTGAAATCAGGTGTCAGAACGCCGCCATCGCTTATTAATATGTACAAAGAATTAGCGGATGATTTGGGATTAGTTATTCCGAATAATGGTTATTTACTTCCGTGGGCGCGGCAAGGTGTGTTATTGTTAAATACTGTTTTGACGGTGCGAGAAGGGAAACCGAATTCCCATGCGAATCAAGGCTGGGAGAAGTTTACGGATACGATTATTTCGCTTCTAGGACAAAAGACGGAACCAGTTGTCTTTTTATTGTGGGGGAATAACGCGAAGTCAAAACAGGTATTGTTGCGAAATCCAAATCACCTGATATTAACTTCGGTACATCCAAGCCCATTATCCGCCAACCGAGGTTTTATGGGCTGTCAACATTTTTCGAAAGCAAATCAGTATTTAACGCAGAATGGTGTCGTACCGATTGATTGGCAAATTCCGAACATCTAAAAACGATAGCTTTACTAGGCAACTTGATATGCGAAGTGAAAATATCGTTTTTGGCTGGCTAAATTAATTTCTTCGCGATAACTTCCGAGCTTTGTCGGTGTTTGCGAAATGCCATTTTGTATAGCGTTGAAGTGTTTCTGCGCCTTTTGTATCGAGAATATCAGCGGCAACTTGATCGACTTTGGAGCTGGCACCTTTGGGGATTTGGAGACCGAGTTCTCGCTCCATCTCGCGGAAGGCTTCGACAAAACGGGATCTAGCAATAATGGAGGCTGCGGCTACAGAAAGATGTAGCCCTTCCGCTTTGGTAGCGAAGAAAACGTCTTCACGGACGACGGATGCTTCTTTTGCAAGGTAGCGGTAATAGGTATTTTTCTCTGCGAATTGGTCGATGAGAATCGCGTCTGGCTTGATAGGTGCTATTTTTTTCAGAACGTTCTCCAGCGCGCGATTATGTAGAATTGCTTTCATTTGACCTTGATTCATGCCGTTTGCTTGTAGCTCGTTGTATTTTGGATTGGGCAGGAGCAATAGGCTGTGCGGGACAACGGGGATGATTTTTTTAGCAATCTCGCAAATTTCTGGATCGGTCATCGCTTTTGAATCCTTCACACCGAGCTGTTTCAAAAGAGGCATCATCGCTTGGTCGACATAGCAAGCCGCGACAATCATTGGCCCAAAATAGTCACCTGTCCCTACTTCATCCGAACCAGCAACGTTTTTTGATGCGAAACCTGGCGGGAGAACGGAAGTGCTTACTTTTGTGGATTTGGCTTTTGGTGTTGTAGCCGTGCCCCATTTGGCGGCTTCGCGTTCGCCGGCTGCGCCTTGAAACATGACTTTGCCAGATTTATAGGCGGTGATGGAGAGACTTGTTTTTTTTACTGCGAAAATTGCACCGGCTGGTATTTTATCGGACATATGAGATAAATAAGCTTTTTGCATGGCTTCGATTTGTTTTGGTGTGGCTTGAATAACGGTGTTTGCGATTGGAATCAACTTCTTTCTTTTAGGTTCATTGCTTTTTATTTTACCATAATTCGCGGGATTGTTTCATACTTAAGACTGAAATCGTTCTGGATTAGAACATTTGCGCTTTTCTTCGTTTGCTTTTCATGATAAGATGGGGTACAAGTAGGATAAATGTGTGCTGAGGATATTAATGAGGAGGAAGACAGATGGCGGATAATACTAGAAATAAGCTGACAACTACAATATATGGAAGAGAATATACGATTGTTGGTGTAGAATCTACCGAACATCTTCGTCTTGTTGCGCGTCTTGTGGATGAAAAAATGCATGAGATTGGTACGCAGAATCGGTCTTTAGATAGTGGTAGGCTTGCTGTGCTGACTGCTGTTAATGCCACACACGATTATCTGAAATTAGAGGAAAAATATCAAGAGCTGGAGAAAGAGTTAGCTCGGATTAAAGGACGCGAATAAATTGATTTTAAATGCTATTATACTTATTTTGTTGATTGGCGGATTCGTCAATGGCTATCGTAACGGTGTTTTGCGCCAGTTAATTATCACGATTGGTTATCTATTAAGCTTCTTCGTGGCGTACAAATATTACGAAGACTTGGCCCCACATATTACGTTCGTTCCATATCCAGAATTGGATAAGTCAAACGATTTGTATGCGCTGCTCGATGCGCTTCATACAGAGAATGCGTATTATAATAGTATTGCTTTTCTGATGATTTTTCTAGTTGCGATTATCGTTGTACACATGATTGCTTCTTTGTTTAAAGGAGTCACCAAAGTACCTGTTTTACGTCAAGTGAATGGCTTGATTGGTGCTGTATTAGGTGTTTTACAAACGTATTTAGTTATTTTCTTGATTCTGTACATTGGTGCGATTTTTCCAGCAGAGTGGGCGCAAAATGCGATTACTGGTTCGTCAGTCGCTACGTGGATTCTAGAAAATACACCGCTATTATCTGAATCATTCTATAAGTGGATGACGGGAATGTTACCTAAATAGTTTCTATGGATGTCAGCGAAAAGCTGGGGCTGCTCAGTTCCAGCTTTTCTGCTTGTTTTTAGAGGGGATTGATGGAAAATGAATAAAAAGAAAATTATTAATTTATTAGAGACAATCGCGTTATATATGGAGTTAAAAGGTGAAAATCCTTTCAAAATATCGGCATTTCGTAAAGCAGCAATCGCATTGGAGCAAGATGAACGCAGTCTTTCTGAAATCGAGGACTTTACAAAGATTAGTGGAATTGGTAAGTCAACAGCCGTTATCATTCAAAATTATCTCGAAACTGGCGAGTCGGAGGAGTTAGAGTCGCTAAAAAAAGAGGTTCCAGAAGGCTTGGTACCACTTTTGAAAGTGCCGGGGCTTGGTGGGAAGAAGTTATCTCGCTTGTATCAGGAGCTTGGTGTTATAGATCGGGACTCGCTCCTCGCTAAAGCGGAGGATGGTAGTATTTCTGCGCTAAAAGGCTTTGGACAGAAATCTGTTGATAAGATGGTGGAGGCTGTTCAGGAAATGGGAGAGCGCCCGGATCGTTACCCGATAAATGATGTGTTACCGATTGCCAAAAGTCTGGAAAATTACTTGGCTGGAATCCCTGAAATTGTACGATTTTCGCATGCGGGAAGTTTCAGAAGGTTGCGGGAAACGGTGAAGGATTTGGATTTTGTCATTGCAACGGATCAACCCGATGCGGTAGCTAAGCAACTTTTAGCGATTGAGACGATTGACCAAGTGATTGCGGCTGGGGACACGAAGGTTTCAGTGGAGTTGGATGAGGCTATCAAAATTTCTGTGGATTTTCGCATGGTCGCGCCAGCTGAATTTGTCAGTACGTTACACCATTTTACGGGTTCGAAAAATCATAATATCCGGATGCGTCAAATTGCCAAGCAGCAGGATGAGAAAATCAATGAGTATGGCGTGGAAGACAAAGCTGGGAATGTGAAGCAGTTTGATACAGAGGAAGCGTTCTTTGCCCATTTCGATATGCCGTTCTTGCCGCCTGAGGTGAGGCGTGATGGTACGGAAATCGACCGAATTAAAGCGGATACTGCGTTCGTGCAAATAGCGGATATAAAAGGGGACTTGCATATACACACGACTTGGTCTGATGGCGCGTATTCACCGACTGAAATGATTGAAGCGTGTATTGCGAAAGGTTACGAATACATGGTAATAACGGATCACGGGCAGTTTTTGAAAGTGGCAAATGGTCTTACGGAGGAACGGATTCGGAAGCAGCAAGCGGAAATTAGGACGTACAATGAGCAGTACTCGGAAATCGAGATTTTATCGGGGATTGAGATGGATATTTTGCCGGATGGATCGCTCGATTTTGACGATGATTTGCTGAAGGATTTGGATTTTGTGATTGCTTCGATTCATTCTAGTTTTTCACAATCAGAGGAAGAGATTATGAATCGCCTGCGAGTGGCTTGTGAAAATCCGTATGTGCATTTGATTGCGCATCCGACGGGGCGTGTGATTGGACGTCGTGATGGATATCGTGTGAATGTGGAGGAATTGATTGAACTGGCTGCGAAGACTGGCACGGCGCTTGAGCTCAATGCGAATCCGCAGCGGCTGGATTTGACTGCGAAATATTTGGAGCTTGCCGCGGAACAGAACGTGCCTATTGCGATTAACACCGATGCACATGATACGAAACATCTTGATTTTATGGAGATCGGTGTTCGAGCGGCGACGAAGGGTTGGCTGAGTAAAGAAAATGTACTGAATACGATGGGAAAAAAGGATTTTCTCGCATTTATTAAAAATAATCGTCCGTAATAGAAGGACGCTAACTGGAGTTAAAATAATATGAGTAAAAAAGTAGAAACGATTTTAGAATTCGATAAAATAAAGCAACAGCTCCTCGAATTTGCTTCTTCTGCGTTAGGTGAGGAGGCCATTCGAGCGTTACAACCAACATCTGATATAGAAAAAGTGAAATTAGCGCAACGGGAAACCGAGGAAGGTGCAAAAGTCATTCGATTACGTGGTGCGGCACCAATCTCTGGGATTTATGATGTGGCAGGGCATATGAAGCGCCTGGAAATTGGCGGAGATTTAAGCGGTCTGGAACTTTACCAAACCGGGAGTAATCTTCGTGTGAGCCGTTTGATGAAGCAGTTTATTGATGGTCTTGTAGAACAAGGCGTTGAGATAGAATTGCTGGATGAACTTTCTGGGAAGCTTGTACCAATGCGTGATACCGAAGATACAATCGCGCTAACGGTGGATGAAGCTGGTGAAATTTTGGATACGGCGAGTGAAGCTCTACGCAATATTCGCCAAACGTTGCGTCGTACGGAAGGCCGTGTTCGTGAGCGTTTGGAACAATATTTACGTGACAAGAATGCGTCTAAGATGTTGAGTGACACGGTTATTACGATTCGAAATGATCGCTATGTTTTACCAGTAAGACATGAATATAAAGGGCATTATGGCGGGATTGTGCATGACCAATCAGCATCGGGTCAAACGCTATTTATCGAACCACAAAGCGTGGTGGATATGAACAACGAACGCCGAACTTTACAGGCAAAAGAAAAGCAGGAAATCGAACGTATTTTAGCAGAGGTTTCTGCGGTGTTAGCGGAATTCATCACAGAAATTCGGCAAAATACGTATGTTCTAGCCCGATTCGATTTTATTTTTGCAAAAGCAAGATTTGGAAAGTCGATGAAGGGTGTTACGCCGCGTATTAATCAAGACGGTATCGTGAAACTACTAAATGCGCGTCACCCGCTACTTGATCCGGAAACGGTAGTGAGCAATGATATCCTGCTTGGTGGGGATTATCGCGCGATGCTGATTACGGGACCAAATACTGGTGGGAAAACGATTACGCTGAAAACGCTAGGTTTGCTTACTTTGATGGCACAAGCCGGATTACAAGTTCCTGCAGAGGAAGAATCAGAAATTGCCGTTTTCTCGCAAGTTTTCGCCGATATTGGAGATGAACAGTCGATTGAGCAGAGCTTGAGTACGTTCTCCTCGCATATGACGAACATTGTATCGATCCTTGACAAAATGGACGCCGACTCCTTAATTCTATTCGATGAGCTTGGTGCGGGTACGGATCCACAAGAAGGGGCGGCGCTCGCGATTGCGATTCTCGATGCGGTGGCGGCCAAACAAGCGAGTGTTGTGGCGACAACGCATTATCCTGAACTAAAAGCGTATGGGTATAATCGGGAATTTGCGACGAATGCATCGGTGGAGTTTGATGTCGAGACATTGAGTCCGACTTACCGCTTATTGATTGGTGTGCCAGGACGTAGTAACGCTTTTGCGATTTCGCGTCGGCTTGGTTTGAGCGAAGCGGTTATTGAGGATGCCAGAAGTCTTGTAGACACGGAAAGCGCTGATTTGAACGATATGATTTCGAGCTTGGAAGAGAAGCGTAAGGCTGCGGAATTGGAGTACGAAGAAGCGTATCAAATGAGTCGTGACGCTGAAAAACTGCAAAAAGATCTCCAAAAAGAGATTATCGCGTATCATGATCAAAAAGATAAATTGCTTGAAAAGGCAAATGAAAAAGCAGCAGGTGTCATCGAAAAAGCAGAAGTCGAGGCCGAAGCGATTATTCAAGAGTTGCGCCAAATGCAGCTTCAAGGTGCCGCAGGGCTCAAAGAACACGAACTAATTGAGATGCGAAGCCGCCTAAATCAAGTGAAGCCAAAAACGATTCAGAAGAAAGTCGTCCATGATGTGCCAAAAGTGGCGCATAAGTTCGCACAAGGAGATCAAGTCCGAATTTTGTCATTGGGGCAAAAAGGTGTACTGCTTAATCGGGTGAACAGTAAAGAATGGAACGTTCAAATCGGGATCATTAAAACGAAGGTGAAGGAAGCGGATCTGGAGTATATGAAGCCGGAACAACCGAAGAAATTACGCCACGTGACAACGGTGAAAAGTGATAATTCAGTGACGAAAACCGAGCTTGATTTGCGTGGTGTCCGTTATGAAGATGCACTACAACAAGTGGATAAATATATCGATGCCGCCTTGCTCGCCGGTTACCACCAGGTTAGCATTATTCACGGTAAAGGGACGGGCGCGCTACGACAAGGAGTTACCGAATTTCTGAAACACCACCGGATGGTGAAGTCGATTCGATTCGGAGCCGCGGCAGAAGGCGGAAATGGGGTAACCATCGCTGAGCTGAAGTAAGATTTTGAGCAGATTATTGGCTCCATACGCAGACGCAGTGCTATACTAACGATACAATATGTGTAAGGAGGTAGAGAAATGGCTATTCAAGAAATTACAGACGCGGATTTCGAGAAAGAAACGAGCGAAGGTCTAGTGCTTACTGATTTTTGGGCAACTTGGTGTGGTCCTTGCCGTATGGTTGCGCCAGTTCTAGAAGAAATTGACGCAGAACAAGGCGACAAATTAAAAATTGTTAAAATGGACGTGGATGCAAACCAAGAAACACCAGGGAAATTTGGTGTGATGAGTATCCCGACATTGCTTATTAAGAAGGATGGCGAAGTGGTTGATACAATTATCGGCTACCGTCCAAAAGAAGAATTAGACGAAGTTTTAGCGAAATATCTATAAAATTGTCGAAGAGCTGGTTAAAAATGAAAGGAAGCGCGAATTAGTTCACGTTTTCCTTTCGTTTTTCCTAGCTTTTTTTGTTGCAACAAAGCCGATTTATGCTACACTAAAGAGGAAGTAAAAGCAGTGATGTGGAGTGATAACTATGACGACTGAACATATCCGAAATAAGCTTGCCTTTTTGCCTGATCAGCCCGGTTGTTACTTGATGAAAGACCAGCAGGGTACGATTATTTATGTTGGCAAGGCGAAGGTTTTGAAGAATCGTGTGCGTTCCTACTTCACTGGTTCGCATGATGGGAAAACACAACGATTAGTCCAAGAAATTCGTGATTTTGAATATATCGTGACATCCTCGAACGTTGAGGCGCTGTTGCTCGAAATAAACTTGATTAAAAAGCATGATCCTCGCTACAATATTATGCTAAAAGATGACAAAACCTATCCTTTTATAAAATTGACGAATGAAAAGCATCCTCGGTTGATTATTACGCGGAAAGTTAAGCGTGATAAGGGAAAATATTTTGGACCGTATCCGAATGTTTATGCGGCAAATGAGACGAAGCGGATTTTGGATCGGTTGTACCCGTTACGCAAATGTACGACGATGCCGAGCAAGGTTTGTTTGTATTATCATTTGGGGCAGTGCCTTGCGCCTTGCGTTTTCAAAGTAGAAGCCGATACGTATAAAACGATGACGGATGAGATTGTCCAGTTTTTAAATGGTGGATATAAAGAAGTGAAGCAGGATTTGATGGGCAAAATGCAAGAGGCGGCCGAGTCGATGGAATTCGAAAAGGCAGCTGAATTCCGTGATCAAATCACTGCGATTGAAACGACGATGGAGAAACAAAAAATGACGATGAATGACTTTGTCGATCGCGATGTGTTCGGTTATGCGATTGATAAAGGCTGGATGTGCGTGCAAGTATTCTTCATTCGACAAGGTAAATTGATTGAACGTGATGTGTCGCAATTCCCATTTTATAGCGATGCAGAGGAGGATTTTTTGACGTTTATCGGGCAATTTTATCAGAAGGCAAATCATATTCCACCGCAGGAAATTTTTCTTCCAGACGATGTGGATGAAGAGGCGATTCAGGCATTGTTACCGGATACAAAGATTTTCGTTCCAAAGCGTGGCAATAAGAAGGATCTCGTTAAACTGGCATATAAAAACGCTAAAATTGCGCTAAATGAGAAGTTCCTGCTGCTCGAACGCAATGAAGAACGGACGGTCGGCGCTACGGAAAAACTTGGGGAAGCGATGGGAATTCCGACGCCAAACCGGATCGAGGCTTTTGATAACTCGAATATTTATGGGACAGACCCAGTTTCCGCGATGATTACGTTCCTCGATGGGCGCCCAAGCAAGAACGATTACCGCAAATATAAAATCAAAACGGTTGTCGGCCCTGATGATTATGCAACGATGCGCGAAGTGGTGCGTCGTCGTTATTGGCGCGTGCTCAAAGAAGGCTTGCCGCTCCCAGATCTCATTTTGATTGATGGTGGGAAAGGTCAAATTGATAGCGCGAAAGATGTGCTGGTCAATGAGCTCGGGCTGGACATTCCGGTCGCGGGACTTGCCAAAGATAGCAAACACAAAACAAGTCAACTGCTGTTCGGTGACCCATTGGCGGTCGTGCAATTACATCGAAATAGCCAAGAATTCTACCTATTACAACGAATTCAGGATGAGGTCCACCGGTTCGCCATCACATTCCATCGCCAACTACGAAGCAAAACGGGATTCCAATCCTTACTCGACGGGATTCCAGGCGTTGGCCCAGGACGCAAAAAAGCGATTTTAAAACATTTTGGCTCGATGAAAAAATTAAAAGTAGCATCCGTTGCAGAAATCCAAGAAGCAGGTGTACCAGTAGCCGTTGCCGAAGCAGTCTACGCAAAATTTGCCAAAATGAACGAAGAAAAACCGAAATAGGAGGGGTACTTTTGGGAAGAGTAGTTTTAAAATTCGGCGGAACCTCAGTAGGCACCATCGAAAAAATCAAAAAAACCGCAGATCAAGCAATCCGCGAATTTGAAAAAGGGAATCAAGTAGTGGTCGTCGTTTCAGCAATGGGAAAATCCACAGATCGGCTAGTCGACATGGCGCTAGAAATAAGCGAGCATCCAAGTAAACGCGAAATGGACATGCTACTTTCGACTGGCGAACAAATCACGATTTCCCTATTATCAATGGCCCTTCACGAAAAAAACTATGAAGCAGTATCCTACACGGGCTGGCAAGCAGGCATCACGACAGAACCGATCGCGAGCAATGCCAGAATTCTAGACATTGACACGGAAACGATTCAAGATGCGCTAGCCAAAGGTCAAATCGTGATTGTGGCAGGTTTCCAAGGCGTCAGCGGAGACGGCGAGATTACGACATTAGGAAGAGGCGGATCCGATACGACAGCCGTCGCACTAGCCGCTGCCTTAGAAGCCGATAAATGCAGCATTTGCACAGATGTCGTCGGCGTTTTCACAACAGATCCGCGTTATATCAAGAATGCGCGCAAGTTGAGCCGAGTAACCTATGATGAAATGCTAGAGTTGGCGAATCTCGGAGCTGGCGTTTTGCATCCGAGAGCTGTGGAATACGCGAAAAATTACCGCATCCCACTTGAAGTTCGTGCTAGTCACGAAATCGAAGCAGGAACGATGATTGAGGAGGAAATGACCGTGGAAAATACGAAAGTCGTGCGAGGAATCGCATTTGAAGATAAAATAACCCGCGTGACGATTCACTGGGATAAGAAAGAAAACATGCGCATGTCAAAAGTTTTTACAACGCTCGCAGATAACAATATCGACGTGGATATTATCATCCAAGGCATCACTGGAATTGGCCACGGTAACCTTTCCTTCACGATTAAAACAAAAGCACTACTCGAGGCGCTAACCGTGTTGGAAGAGCATCAGGAAGCGTTACAGTACGCAAAACTAGAATCCGAGCAGAACTTAGCGAAAGTATCGATTGTTGGTTCTGGGATGGTTTCTAATCCTGGAGTCGCAGCGCTTATGTTTGAGGCGTTGACGGATAATGATGTAGCGATTAAAATGATCAGTACATCGGAAATCAAAATTTCGACTGTGGTGGATGAGAAGAAGATGATCAGAGCTGCGCAGGTGTTGCATGATCAGTTTGAGTTGGAAGATTGAAAAACGTCGGATAATGAAAGTGGAACTCGAGTTGCCGTTGCAGCGCAATTCGAGTTTTTTTACAATATTGTCTCCTGAGCAGGATTCGAACCTGTGACCGACGGCTTATCAAAAAATAAGCTACGGACATCCCTTATTTCAGTAAATTAGTCTCATTAACGAAATCTATTTTCAACATTAAATGAGATGAAGCCTCAGATTAATTTCTGGGGCTTTTTTTATTGCTTGCTGTATAATTATTGAAGCGGTATACTAAATTAAGGAAACAGGAGGCGATAAAACAGAGATGGATGTAAAATATAAAGAGAGTGAATGGGAGAAGTCCGAAAAGGCGCTTAAATCGTTAATTGGTTTAGGTTGGGGAAAAGGCATTACAGATCATTTGAAAAAAATAAACAAGAATCTGGAAGATGTACAGCGCGATATCCAGAAGGATGATAGTGATGGCGTCATTTCTTTCTCCTTCACAGATAAGGAAAGTAAATATCAGAAAATATTTGAAAAAATGGAAGTGCTTCATAGCTACGCAGAAGATGCTGGGAACATGGTGGAGCGAGTCATTGATGAACCATTCTACAAAGACATAGATAAATTCGTAGAGAAAATGGAAGGCTTATCGATTGACGATTATGAGACCAAAAACACCATAGGAGCGACACAGATTATTTCAACTGGTGCCTATAGTTACGGCATGAGCCCTGCCACAACCGAAGTGAAAAAAGACAAAATCAATTTGAAAGACATCATGGCCGGCGACAACTTTTTCGCAGATAACTTGAAAGCACAATTTACTGCGTATAGTAAGCAAAACCCGGATCAAAAGTTTACATATGACCAGTATCAATCGGCGGTTTCCAGTTCCCGCGCCTTTGAATACAATTCGATTCGAGATGACCAACAAAACACGGAGTTCTGGCGAGATATCGGGATTGCGGTTGTCATCATTGGTGTCAGTATTGTGTGTCCGCCAGCAGGATTGGCACTCGGGGTTGCGTATGGTACACTAGAATTGAGTAGTGCCACAACCGGAAAAGACTGGCTGACAGGACGCGAAATGGATTGTGGAGAACGAGCGACGCGTGGAGCATTTGCGTTACTGGATATCATACCAGGCATGAAGGGAATCCGTGCGTTTAGCCAAGCAACAAAAGCAAGAGGCCTTGCATTAGATGCGACTCAATTGGGTAGTAAAATGACTTTAAAACAGACAGCAAAACGAGGGCTCTCCGATATAGACACGATGGGAAAACAAGCCTTGCGTGAGAGTGCAGAGCGAATTCGTAAAATCCCAAATGTCATGAAAGACGTTACAAGTGCGGCTAAGACACAGTTGAAAAATGGAACTGTACAAGCCAGTAAGCTAGCTGATGAAATGGTGACTGGTGTGAAGAACTTAAACTTTAGTCGGGCACGCGTTGTGGCTGATCCGCTTGGTGAAACTCATGTTATGTTTAATGCAGCTGAGAGTACACATCGATTTGAAAAGTTGACCAAGGGCTTTCTAAACGGTAGCGATGAGGTTGCTGAAAATCTAAGTATACATGTTGATAATATTAAATTAGGAATTGATGATTTAGTTACACTCAGGAGTAAGTGGAAAGTTCCAGAAACAGATACGGTTGCTGTTGGGAAAACAGATGTAAAAGGATTGGAAGGTAATCTTTTTGAAGGAGGTTCACCATTGGTAAGAAAAGAGGCGGGCTTATTGGATTTAGATGAATTAGCTCCTAACAGGCCAATACAAGCCCCAAGAAAAAGTCCACAGTTTACTAGACATGCAGAAGAAGGCGTTATTAATGATTTTATTGCCACTGTGGAGAGAAGCGGCTTAAGTCCAGATGAAGTTGCAGGAACTTTTGCAATTCATCAATCAAATCCAAAAGGAGTTTGTACAGCTTGTATTCAAGGAATTGCGAACCCTAGTGTTAAGCCTGGGATATTCATGCAACTATCTCAAAAATACCCCAATTTAGTCATCAAAGTAACAACTGAAATGCAAGAAGGAATAAAAGCTGCGGGGAAATTTGATTTTATTCTTAGTGGTGGCAAGCTAGTTCAATAATAAGGAGGAGAAAATATTGATTATGGTTGAAACAATGTCAGTTGATCAACAAGTGTCCTTTTATCTAGGATTAAGTGAGGATATTATCCCTTTACTAAAACAGAGTAAGTATTTTGAGGATGCAAGAAAAGCTTTAGATCTATGTTGGGAATGGTTAGAAAAGAAAGAAATCACTGGTGACCAAATTTATTACATACTAGATGATGGAACAGAATTTGCAGGTTTATTTATGCAAATGCAGATGGACGAAACTCCAGAAAACGAGGATAAGTGGGAGTGCATTGTTAGCGCCGTATCTTTCGTTGATAAACAAGCATATCTTCAAAATAATGAGCCTTATTTACCTGCCCCAATTGAAAATATAGATGACACACTGTTACAATATTTTTTGGATTGCTATATTAATGTAATGAGCGATGGTAAGGAACGTATAAAGTCTCTGTATGAATTTGTGATTTCTAAAGACAGCCCATCAAAATCTGATATATTATCTTTTATTGCTAAAAACTAATTGTAACTTTTTCTGAAAGTGGAAGTGATGGAAGTAGTATGGTAGTTTATTATGGACCAGATGGAAAATTTGTCAATAACCCATCTACTGAATTTTTAAAGGATGTATTAAATCAAGATAGTGCTTATTGGAAGCAAGGCGGGGGAGATTCTTCACTTTTCATTGAAGGGGAGACATATAGACTCATATTTTTCAAAGACGAAGAGCACGGCTTTTTCATTATGCGTCATCCTGATTATATAGCTCCTTTTAATCCTAATGTAGATGTTTATACTGTACATCATGATATCGGAGGAGAACCGATGGCAACTCCGAGTTCTAGCTATATAGGATATGAAGCTGCCGAAAAGCTTGTTTTAGAATTCGCAACAAAAGGCAGAAATGATAACGTCCAAGAATGGAAAGACATTTATGAAATTATAGAGTTTGACAGTTAGGATTTGAACTATGAAAAGAAATTGAAAACACCGATCGTGTGCTGATCGGTGTTTTTTTAGTGGTAACTCATAGAGCGTTTGCATTTTTAGAAAACTGAAATCCTGCCCCATTTAAGAAATCGAATGTATAAATGGAATTTAATGCAAAACAAAAACCCGCTGTCTCCAACGGGTCAATCAATGTCCTGAGCAGGATTCGAACCTGCGACCGACGGCTTAGAAGGCCGTTGCTCTATCCAGCTGAGCTATCAGGACGCGCTATACAATTTTCACAGCCAAGTATCATTCTATGATTTTTTCGGCGATTTGTCAATGGTTTTAGCGAAACTTTCTAAAAAATATTCATATTACTGCAAGTTTATCCATTTTTAGCGCCTTAATGGTCTTGCCCGCGTGAAAAACTAGTTGTTCTTCACAAGCGGGAATGTTTGCGTTAGTTCGGTTAATTCGACATCATCAATCGTCATAAAGTGAATCGTCACGCCTTTATCGGTTGCATCAATCAATGCATACGTCTTATCTTGAACGCGACCTCTTGGAAGAGAAATACTCCCAGGATTCAAAATAATTGTGTTATCTAGCATATCAACGCCTAACTCATGCGAATGACCAAAAAAAACAAAATCAGCGTTCAGCTCACGCGCGCGGTAACGCAGGTTCATCAATGTCATTTTGATATTATACAAATGACCGTGAGTCGTAAAAATGCGGTAACCATCAACGACGCCGACCCAATCATTTGGATAATCCGAGCCAAAGTCACAGTTTCCCCGAACTGTATGGAAGCCTTGCATAGCGGGATCGTCTTTTTCAAGCTCAGAATCGCCGCAATGGATCATCGCATCAACATTTCCTTCATATTTTTCCTTCAAATGGATGAGACAGTCGCGTTCATGATGACTGTCACTGACTACTAGTAATTTCAAATTATTCTCCCCCATCTTCTTACACTTTCTCATTATACAATCTTTACTAGCAATTGGTCTATATTTTTCGCAACTTTTTCTAAAGCTTTTGCACGATGGCTTATTTTATTTTTCTGTTCGGCGCTAATTTCAGCCATCGATTTATCAAATTCAGGCAAGTAGAAGAGGGGATCATAGCCGAAACCGTTTTCTCCTTGCGCGGCGGTCAATATTTGCCCAGGACATTCCCCAGTGAAAAATTCCGTCGTCGCTCCAGGAAAGGCAATAGCAAGCGTACAATGAAACTTGGCTTGGCGCGCATCATTAGGCACGCCTGTAAGCTCTCTCAACAGTTTTTCGTTATTATCGGCATCATTATGCTGATTTCCGGCATAACGCGCAGAATACACGCCTGGCGCGCCATCTAACGCATCAACAATCAAACCAGAATCATCACCAATCACGACTTGTCCAATCCGCTCTGCCACCGTTTCCGCTTTCAACGCCGCATTCTCCGCAAAAGTTGTACCAGTTTCCTCAATATCACCGATTTCCGGAAAATCCGCTAACGTCAAAATTTCAATGCCATGCGCGCCGAAAAGTTTCTCGAATTCCCGAGCCTTGCCAGCGTTATTCGTTGCAATCACAAGTTTTTTCAACCTTCAGCACCTCCAATCAATCCGGCAGCTGCCCCTAGAATATCTTTTTGTAAAGTGACTAATTCCTGAATTCCTTTTTTCCCTAACGCTAAAAGCTCGCTCAGTTCTTCCTCTGAAAAAGTAGATTCCTCGCCAGTTCCTTGCAACTCCACAAAGCGTCCAGCACCGGTCATCACAAGATTCATATCCACTGCGGCAGCACTATCTTCCACATAATTCAAATCAAGCGCGGTATCGCCGTTTTCAAGCAAACCGACACTCGTTGCGGCTAGAAAATCTTTGACTGGAAATTTCGTGAATGGGGTAGTCTCATGCAATTTACCAATCGCAATCACCATCGCAACAAAGGCACCAGTAATCGAGGCTGTACGCGTCCCGCCATCTGCTTGAATCACATCACAGTCGAGCCAAATCGTCCGTTCACCTAAAGCTTCTAAATCAACAACTGCGCGCAAAGAACGGCCAATCAAACGCTGAATCTCCATCGTCCGTCCCGTCACTTTTCCCTTCGAAGACTCGCGAATATTTCGGCGTTCCGTCGCACGAGGCAACATCGCGTATTCCGCTGAAACCCAGCCGCGACCTTCTCCGCGCATGAACGGCGGCACACGATCCTCCACAGAAGCGGAACAAATCACTTTCGTATCGCCAACCGTAATTAATATCGAGCCTTCCGGATGCTTTATGTACCCAGGAACCATTTCTATTTGA
The DNA here is from genome assembly GCF_014322795.1 of Paenilisteria portnoyi. GTDB lineage: Bacteria > Bacillota > Bacilli > Lactobacillales > Listeriaceae > Listeria_A > Listeria_A portnoyi. Next base: position 90,508 of record NZ_JAASTT010000008.1, on the reverse strand, counting down.
CGCAGTTCATCCTTTTCTCTACCGTCGAATCTCATCACGACGCACCTCCTAATTTAATATGTTCCACTTGCATGTCTGGAACATCCAACCAATCTTGTGCAATATCTTGAAAAATGGAGACAGAACCAGTCGTGAAAAACCGATGATTTGCACCAATTTCATCATGGTCTAGCAAATCGTGATAATCTAGTAAAGCACTGACTTCACTTGCTGTCTCCTCGCCAGAATTAATAACCGCCACATCTGAACCCATGAAATTCTCAATCAATGTTTTGAGTAGCGGATAATGTGTACAGCCCAGAATAATCGTATCTATTTTCGTACTCTTCAGTGGGAGTAGGGACTCTGCAACGATTTTTTTAGCGATCGCGCTTTTATACTCGCGACTCTCAACGACCGATACGAACTTTGGACAGGCGAGCGAATCCACTTCAACACGGCGATTTAGCCCTTTCAAAGCTTTCGGATACGCCATACTTTGCACCGTTCCAATCGTACCAAGGACGCCAATCCGGTTGTTTTTCGTTGCTTTCAGAGCCGCGCGAGAACCAGGCTGGATGACGCCGATAACCGGAATATCTAGTTTTTCACGAATATCCGCCAAGGCCGCTGCGGTTGCTGTATTACAAGCGATAACGAGCATTTTTATATTGCGATCTACGAGGAAATTCGTCATCTCCCACGTAAATTGATGCACTTCCTGACTATCACGCGGGCCATATGGGCAACGTGCGGTGTCACCTAGATAATATATTTGTTCGTGGGGCAACTGTTTGAGGACTTCTTTGACAACCGTCAGTCCACCAACACCCGAATCAATAAAACCAATTGCTCTTTTCACACGTCTCGCCTCAATTTCTATATTTTCGTCTTCCTATAAGTATACTACAAATTTGGATTATACTCTCCATTTTCTTATTTTTTCGCCGTTTTCGCAAGTTTTTTGATGATTTTATAGTTTTTTTACGGATTTTGCAGGTTGATGTTTCTATTTTGAAGGTTTTCTGGGTATAATAAAGTGGAGAAGAAAGCGGGGTACTGTGAATGACAGAAAATAATGAAGTTGTAAATGAAAAAATGATACCGGTTTTTGGATATGAATTAATTCGCGATACGCTATTGCCGAATGTGTTAGGTGAAGAAACGCCACATATTTTATACTGGGCAGGAAAAGAACTCGCGCGTAAATATCCACTGGAAACGCTTGAGGAGCTGGCAGACTTTTTCCGAAAAGCATCATTCGGCGATTTAGAAGTGAGTAGCGAGAAGAAAGACGAAATGCATATTTTGTTACATGGCGAAATGGTGGCGCTCCGTCTGACGAATGATAGCGATGCAACGTTTAAGCTAGAAGCCGGTTTTATCGCGGAACAAATACAGCATCAAAAACAGTTGTATTCAGAAAGCTATGAAGAAGTAGATAAACGCAAGAAAACCGTGAAAATCATCGTGAAATGGGATCGCAAAGAAAGCGTTTCGGATGATGAAATCGTAAGTTAAACATGATAGCAGGTATTCTGATTTTACATAGAGTACCTGTTTTTTGGAGGGAAAACGATGAAAATTCCAAAAACTAATGTCGGCAGAATCCTGGATCAACAAAAAATACCCTATGAACTCTATCAAATCCCCTTTCAAGATAAGCATATGGATGCTGTGACTGTCGCGCTGGATCTCGATTTGCCGCCAGATAAAATCTATAAAACACTCGTGACCAAAGGCGATAAAACTGGTGTCGTTGTTGCGTGCATCCCAGGAAATCAAGAACTCGATTTAAAACGGCTAGCCAAGGCGAGTCAGAATAAAAAAATGGAGATGCTTCCGATGAAGGAACTGGAAAGTGTTACGGGATACATACGTGGTGGTTGTTCACCAATTGGTATGAAGAAGCTGTTTCCAACTTTTATTGCGAATGTTGCCGAATCACAAGAGCGTATTCTTGTTTCAGCTGGCAAGAGGGGGTTCCAAGTAGGTGTGAATCCACAAGCATTAGCGCGACTAGTTCGGGCGCAGTTTGTGGCAATAAGTCGAGATATGTAGACAAAAAAAGATCCGAATCAAGTAGACTCGAATCTTTTTTATATTAATGAAGGAGGAAGAGGGATTCGAACCCCCGCGCGGTCTTACCCGCCTGTCGGTTTTCAAGACCGATCCCTTCAGCCAAACTTGGGTATTCCTCCATAAGCACAAGAATTATTGTATCACGATTTCTTTCGTTTGCCAATACCTAAATGAAAATTTTTTGTATAAATATTAAATGCGAGAAGATATGTTCCGTTTTGTAGAGCAATAGGAACATTAATGATAATATACATGACAAAAAAACGTTGCATCTTGTTACATATAAAAGTACAATTAAGCTATGTCTTATAACCAAAGGGTGGAGCGTGAATGCACGATAAACTGATATCTAATGAGATCACAAAGCTTTTTTCAAAGGAGATTTTTCGTTTTGTCGAGTTCTGGTTCGATAATTACTATGCAACTGATTTTCACGACACTATTTTAGAAGAGCATCCTGAATTTGTGCAATTATACCGAACGACGATTGTCAAAACGGTATCAAGTGGCTTGCGCGGGATTAGTGGTGGAGGCTACTCCCAACTCGATTATTACAACCTCGGGAAAACAGAGGCACAAAACGGACTAACAGCAGAAGATGCGCTACGCAATCGCGATTCCTTTGAAGCTGCGATGGAAGCATTTTTATTGAAGCGTAGAAAAGAAGGTGCTATAGATGTTACGGAGCAAGAAATAAACTATTATATGGATGAATTAACCGCATTTCACGATACCATCATGCCGATTATTTTGCAGGGATATGGGGATTATGCGAAGAAATAGAGAAACTAAAAGCTAGTTCCTGCATAATCGAGGAACTAGCTTTTAGTTTGCATATGCCGGGTCTTTTTATCCGTTAAGCGCACTAGAATCCATATAAAGAACTTCCCATAAATGCCCATCGATATCTTGGAAACTCCAACTATACATAAATCCTTCATCCATTTTCGTATTCGATGTTGTTCCGCCTGCCGCCAGAGCTTTCTCGACAAATTGGTCAACTTCTTCACGACTATTTACCGAAATCGACATAATAGCCTCGGTTGTTGTTTTCGAGTCGGCGATAGATTTCTTCGTAAAGTTTTGGAAAAATTTCTCCACGAGCAGCATCACGAACGCGCCCTCGTTTACAATCATGCAGGTTGCGTTTTCATCCGTGAATTGCGGGTTAAACTCAAAGTCGAGTGCCTTGTAAAACGCAATAGACTTATCTAAATCCGTTACTGCTAAATTAACAAAAAGCAAATTTGGTTGTTCTGCCATCTTTAAAACCCTCCTTTAAGTTATCTTTATCAGTATACCCAGATTCAGGATTTCAACTCACGAATAAAAGCATCCAGCCGATCCGTACTTTGCACATGCGCACTACAAGCGAGGCTGTCAGCGCAAATATACTGACCAATGGCGCGGAAATTATCTGTGTTTCCTTTCGCCTTAATATCTGCCTTAAACAAACCAACACGCTCATTCTGGTGACAAAAAGCGCAGATACCTTTCTTGGGAACAGGGGTAAAACTACCTTGAACACCAGTTAATTTCCCATCATGCTTGGCGATAATGAACTTTTTCTGAGCTCCCGTATCGTTCCATCCGAGAAATACAAGTCGTTCCATTTCCGCATCAGGTAGGGTAGGGGCCTTCAATTTCTTGGCTTTTGGGAACAATTTCTTCACGGTCGCATCCGTCACAATCGGGAAGGGTAACAGAAACTCCTGCAATCGTTCATCAAAATGAGCAAGTTCTTCCTCGGAATGAATATGAAAAATCTCCCCAATCAGCTGCTCCTGCTCAGGTTCCAATGTTTCAAAAATCGCCTGCGCTTTGTCGATACACAAAAACCGTAGCGCGTTTTTTACTCCTTCATCGTTCGTATTTTGCGCGCCATAAAAAGCATTCATGGCTTGTTTTAAAATAAAATGATAATTAGCATTTGTTATAAAAGCTTGCATTACTTACATCTCCTTTTGTGTCCCGTGGAAGAAAAATCGCTCCGTCAAAGCAATAATTTGATCTTCAAGGACACCTTCTTTTAATAAATAGTCAAAGATAGCCGGATCGAATAGATGAATGAAGTAGGAAACTAAAAAAGGGGTGGGGTAGACTGGGTCAATCAAACGCTGCGCCTGCAAGTGCTTAAATAAGACACCAAGCTCGTCTAAAATATGCTCGAAAATATGCACAAGCTCCGTCGTTTCCGTCATATTGGGCTTATTTCGCAATACAAAAATAAAATAAGGATTTCGAATAATCGTCCGAATTAATGTTTTCAATTTCAACAAACTATCATCGACATTAATCATCGTTTCCCGCATCATCTGCAAAAAATTCTGTGCATTACGTTCCATGATACGCGCGATAATCGCATCTTTATTCGAAAAATGATTGTATAGCGTTCCTTTTGAAATTCCAACAGCAAGTGCGAGTTCATCCATATTCAATTGGCTATCCGTGGTTTGAAATAACATATTTTCGGCCTGCGCTAGTATAAGTTGTTCTCGGTCGTACTTTTGTTTTTCCTTCCAATTCATTTAGAGGCCACCTTTTTGCACAACAAGTCATAATTTGACTTCGGAGTCATTTTTTATATAGTATAAAACCAAATCGGCAGAATGTCAAGAAGCGCTAGTCACAAACGCCAAAATTTGATAGGATAATAGAAAGAGAAAAGGGGCGTGACACATGTCAGATCAAACGGGGAACATCACTTTCCAACAAGGTGTAAAGGATTGTATTCCAACATTATTAGGTTACATAAGTATCGGGATAGCGACTGGCGTTGCTGGTATTGCTGCAAACTTGAGCATTTTAGAAGTCACACTATTAGCGGTTTTTGTCTATGCAGGCGCTGCACAATTCATTATTTGTGCCATGTTATTAACGAACAGCACCACATTGGCCATTATTGTCACGACATTTATCGTCAATTTTCGACATTTTCTACTAGGCGCAACTTTAGCACCACATTTTCAAAAAGACTCGATGCTCAAAAATATCGGAATTAGCCTACTCGTCACCGATGAATCTTTTGGCGTGGCAGCGATGAAACTGGCGAAAAAAGAGCCGATTTATGCGTCATGGATGAACGGATTAAACATCACCGCGTATCTCGTCTGGATTGTAGCTTGCGCACTCGGCGCTCTTGTTGGGAAACTAATTCCAAATCCAGCAGTATTCGGTCTTGATTTTGCCCTCACAGCCATGTTTGTCGCATTATTCGTATTCCAACTACAAAGCGTACCAAAATCAAAACTGCGCCACATCTCGTTTCTAATCCTATACATGCTTATTTTCATGATAGGTCTATCTTTTATCGTTTCAACAAATGTAGCCGTTGTATTATCCACGCTAATCGTTGCAACCATTGGGGTGGTGACAGATCGATGAGCATCAGCTATGGATTTATTCTCATGCTATTAGGTTGCTCACTTGTAACCGCAATCCCGCGAATGCTACCGTTTCTAGTTATGCGTAATATGCAAATTTCCGAACCCGTCCTAAAATGGCTAAGTTACATCCCACTCTGCATTTTCAGCGCACTTATCATTGAAAGTTTCATGACAAACGGAGTACAGGGCTTTCAAATTCATTGGCTAGAATTAGTTGCCGTTATCGCAACGCTTATTATCTCCTTGATTACTCGCAGTCTACTATGGACAGTTATTTTAGGCGTGGTCATAATGGCGCTACTTCGCCTCATTTTTTGACAGTTTCTAATGCGAAATACAATAAAATCTTGCATTATTCCCGAATCCATGGTAATATAGATACCGTTGTTAAAATAACATTATCGGTGGCGGAATAGGTAGACGCATTTAGTTGCAAAGAACTTCGAAGCAAAGCAACATTAATAAAGTACATTTAAACAAGTTAAGATTTAAATATGAGTTTGTGTGGTGCAAATCCACACCCGATGATCAAACATAAATGCAGAAGGTGTAGTAAAATACATCATCTGCATTTTTTTATGCTTTTTTACGGAATATAGTGTCAAATATCGTTTCATTTGAATTGCGCAATTATTTAGGAACTGATATACTGAACTAGAATGACAAAAAAAGGGATGTGCAAGGATGAAAAAAATATTAGTTCGCAGTGGGATGCGACCAATAGATTCTTTTTCAGCTGAAGAGATACTTACAAAAGATCGTACGGGTTACAATAATGGTAATTTGGCATATCAGTATAGCATTTTTCGAACACTATGGAAGGAGGATGTCGAGTTATTTTCTGATGGGTATTTCGCTAATCCGAATTTGGCAGACGAAATAAATGAGACGTATGATGCGTACATTATACCTCTGGCAGACGCTTTTCGAGAAGATTTTAGATGGATGTTGAGAGCATATACACAATTGATTAAACGACTGACAATTCCTGTTTATGTCATTGGAGTCGGGTTACGTGCACCTTATGAACCTAAACTAGGAGAAGATTTTATTTTCGATGAAGATGTGAAGGCATTTGTAAGCGCTGTGCTAGAAAAATCAGGTCAGATTGGCTTGAGAGGAGAGATCACCTCAGAATACTTAACGAAATTAGGCTTTAAAGAAGGTGTAGATCATCGCGTTATAGGCTGTCCATCACTGTATACATTTGGCAGAGAATTAAAGATTCGTTCACTTGATTTACATAAAAATTCTCCAATCGCGATTAATGCTTCGCCTGTTGCACTAGAAACATCCATCGAATTCTTGAACAAAGTAACTGCACAATATGGTAATTATAACTTTATTCCGCAACTATATGATGAATTATTTCTTACCTATGCAGGTGGACCAGGAGTGGTGAGTGATATATCTAATTATCCAACGTCTATTGCTTCTAAGTATTATCAAGAAGGTAAGGTAAAATATTTCACTAGTATGCAAGCTTGGCTAGATGAGATGAAGCGGACGAGTTTTAGCATTGGATCACGTTTACATGGAAATGTTACGGCAACAATTGTAGGCACGCCAAATATTTCTTTTGTGCAAGATGCTAGAATGCGGGAGCTTGCCGCGTATCATCAGTTGCCTCATGTGACTGCCGAAGCATTAACTAGCTTCAATAACTTAGAGGAGCTCCTTGAAAAAGTAGATATTCATTCTGCAGAAAAAGTGCAAGCAGCTAATTTTGATAACTATTTAGATTTCCTTGATTATAATAAAATAGACCATATTTATAAGGCTGACAAAAATCGCAAAGACGCACCAATGGACTCCTTTTTAAAAGACGTTGAATTTTCGAAAGGTATTGTACCAATTACGGCTTGTTCAAAAGAGGAGATATTCCAGAGACTAGCGCAAGTAACAGAAATTGTGAAAGAAAAGGCGGTTATTAAGGTGGATCTTGAAATCAATAAACGGGAGCAACAAATTCGTACTTTAAAACAAAACGTGAGTAATGAACAGCGGAAGCTTCAAGTAGCAGAACAGAAAATCATCAGTACAGAGGCGAAAAACGTTGAGCGAGACAATCAGCTAGAATTAAGCGCGCAAAAGCTAGCGAAAACAACAACAGAACTTCAGCAAAAGAAGAAGGAGGCAGACTACTATAAACGCACAACAGAGCGAAAAGCTGCGCGCATGGCACTAAAAGTAGCAGATGTTTTTGCTAAAAAAAATTAATAAGCCAACAGTCAAAAATACGACATACACAATCGCCTGAATCACCATAAAACACAAAACAAAGTAACTCATCTCATACGAAAAGGCATCGATCATCTGCTGTATCGAATAAAGTGGCTCCGTAAAAAGGTAAACAGAATGCAACCGAGCAAAGCGTCCTAAATAGATCGCGTATCCCGACAAAGCTGAAATCCCGACAAATGTCGTCCAATAAACAAGCGCACGCGACGATTTACGGCGAATCATCCACTCATCTAACATCCATTTAAGCGAAACAAACCCAGTATATAGGCCAAAACAAACACCCACAGTTAGTGCAGTAAAACGCCCCCAAATATACGGGTCACTTGAGAAAATACCCGTTCCAGCGACACTCACACGCAAGCCCTCTAGATGAAAGAAATCAGTCAACAAGTACGGGGCATTCGGAAAGAATAACAGCCATAAAAAAGCAATCGGCCAAAATAGATAAGCTTTGCGCTGTTTCCTATAAACCAATGCTGCTAATTCAAGAGGGATATATGCCAAAGATACATTTAAAATCATAAAATAATATCCGTCCAAAATAAACATAATATACAATATATACATAACAAAAAAAGCTCTACACCATTTCATCATAAAAAGTCAAACCCCCTTTATACAGCTTACTAATCCAAGTTTCTAAAAAACATCGATATACATGACAAAATTGTAATATAAGCACAAAAAAGAACGGTAGCAATAACAAACCACCGTTCTTAACTATTATACCGTTAATGAAACCAAAAGGATATCTTTTTTAGAGATATCTAGAAATGGTAATTTCACACGTGTGTCTAAGCAATAAGCGTTATATAGAATTGGTTTTAAAGCCGTTTTCGTGTTGTCAATCGTTCCAATAAAGCGGTTAATCTCTTGATACAGCGTCTCAGGATGTTGCAACGAGGCAATCTTCGCGTCAATCCGATTTTGACTAACATTCACATTAGAAACTTTAATCGCCTCATCAAAAGCGTCATTAATGGATTCGCGAGTCAGTTCCACCTGCGTATAGCCATTATCCGCCCAATCAATCTCAAGAATATGACAATCATCTAAAATCAAAAAATCACCTGTCCAAAGCTTGCCGTCTATTTCCACGACCATCCGCGTGTTAGCAAAAAGCTCCTTGTTACCATATTTCTTCAAAACATAATCAAACATTTGTAAATGCGCGATATCCTTTGTCATGTTAACATCTCCTTCATTCCTCTATTTTAACATATTGTGATTATTTGAACAAACGTTAAAAGTGCTAAATAACGCAAAAAATCAAATCCATGAGTAGCATATTTGGGAATTCTGGAGGGACTCATGTATAATGGAATTATATGAGAAGAGGAGGGATACGATGCATACAGAAGTAAAGATAGAAACACATGATCAGCTATCATTACACGTACATATTTGGGAGAAAGTTGCCACGCCAATCGGTATTGTTCAAATTATTCACGGCATGGCAGAACACGGTGCGAGATATAGCGAGTTCGCCGAGTATTTAAACACCCAAGGATTTATCGTTATTGCCGATGATCATCGCGGATTTGGCAAGAGCGCTGAGGATTCCACGAAGCTTGGGCATTTGCCTTTTCCAGATGGATTTGAAGCCATGGTGGCAGATGAAGAAGTTGTGGCTACCTTTATCAAAGCACGTTACCCGAACCTTCCACATCTTCTTTTTGGGCACAGCATGGGAAGCTTCGTTACGCGTGTCTTGATTACACGATACAGCGTCGATGTAGCGATTTTGGCAGGGAGTGGTTTACAACCAGATCCGCTTTTGAAATCAGGCCTGTTCTATGCAAAGCTACGAGCACAAAAAAATGGCACCAAACGCAGCAAAATTCTGCACAAGTTATCATTCTACGGCTTCAATCGTGAATTCATCGCAGAAAAACATCCATTTAGTTGGCTTTCTCGAGATAGGTCGGTGCATGAAGAGTATATGGAAGACCCATTTGGCGGTCAAGTCGTTGGCTCACTGGGTTTCTACCATAGCTTGCTTCGAGGTGTGGAGCAGTCGCAAAATCCTGCAACAATCTCAAAAACGCCCAAAAACCTCCCGTTATTGCTTATTTCAGGAAGTAAAGATCCAGTTGGACACCTCGGAAAAGATGTGCCGAAACTAGCTGTAAAATTTGAAAAAGCAGGGGTGCAAGATGTCACCTTAAAAATATACGAGGATGCGCGTCACGAACTGACAAATGAGATTAATAAAGAGCAAGTTTTTGAAGATGTTGCCACTTGGTATAAAAAGTATATAAAATAGAATAGATAGCAGTAAAAACAGCAAATCAACACCAGTGGAGAGTGGTAGATTTGCTGTTTTTTATGTTATTCTCGTATTTGGCCTTCGCCGTAGATGATGTATTTCGTCGATGTTAGTTCGTTTAAACCCATTGGACCACGGGCGTGTAATTTTTGCGTACTGATACCGATTTCTGCACCGAATCCGAATTCAAACCCATCCGTGAAACGAGTAGAAGCATTGACATAAACAGCCGCAGCATCCACTTGTTGTAAGAATTTTTGACTCGTGAAGTAGTTGTCTGTAACAATCGCTTCGGAATGCTTGGTTCCGTATTTATTAATATGAGCAATCGCAGCATCTACATCAGGCACGACCTTAACGGCTAAAATGTAATCCGCGTATTCGGTCTCCCAATCAAGTTCCGTGGCTGGAATCAAGTCAGGAATGATAGATATGACTTGCTCATCCCCGCGAATCTCCACGTTTTCGTCGCGAAGTCGGGAAACGATTGTTGGCAAGAAATCACCGGCAACTGCCTCATGAATCAAAAGCGTTTCGGCAGCATTACAGACAGAGGGACGGCTAGCTTTGGCGTTAACGATAATTTTTGTGGCCATTTCTTGTTGCGCCTCGCTGTCAATATAAACGTGGCAATTACCAGTTCCCGTTTCGATAACAGGAACCGTCGCATTCTCTAAGACTGCTTGGATTAACCGGGCGCTACCACGCGGAATCAAGACATCGAGATAAGCGTTTAGTTTCATCAACTGTTGTGCGGTGTCACGTGACGTGTCCTCTACAATCTGCACAGCATCGGCAGGGAAGCCAGAGCTCGCTAGCGAATCCCGAATCACGCGCACGAGGGCAAGGTTGGAATGAAAAGCCTCACTTCCACCACGTAGAATAGTCGCGTTTCCTGTTTTGAAACAAAGGACTGCGGCATCCACAGTGACGTTTGGCCGTGATTCGTAGATAATACCAATAACGCCCAGCGGCACACGTTGTTTTCCAATCGTTAATTCCGCCTCGTTTTTCCACATGTGCACGACTTCGCCAATCGGGTCAGCGAGGGTTGCGACTTGCTTCACACCTTCCGCCATGTCTACAATTCGTTCTGGCGTTAAGCGCAACCGATCAAGCATCGCATCCCGAACGCCATTTTCCGCAGCAGATGCTAAATCTTTCTCATTAGCTTCTAAAATAGCCGTAGTATTTGCGACTAGAGATATGGCGAGCGACTGCAGCGCCTCGTTTTTCGCCTTCGTTTTTGCTTGCGCTAACACCAATGCAGCCGCCTTTGCTTGTTTTCCTTTTAAAATGAGTTCGGTCATCGTCCCGTTTCCCCCTTTACAAAATCTTTCGTAGCAAATAAAGTGCCGATAGAATCGCCGTTCATAATATCAAAAATCGTACTAGGATTATTTCCGTTTGTCAGCACCATCTTGCCCCCGTTTTTCAGAACTCTTTCGGCAGCAGCGAGCTTTGTCAACATGCCACCAGTACCAAATTCAGAGCCTTTACCACCTGCTAATGCTTGCAATTCCGGCGTTATTTGGTTGATTTCAGTAAACATGGTAGACTCAGGATTTTCATTCGGATTGCTATCATAAAAACCGTCAATATCCGACAACATAATCAGCAAATCAGCTTGGATAACCTCGGCTACAATAGCGGATAGTCGGTCATTATCGCCGAATTTTGTCAGATGCTCAATTTCTTCAATCGCAACGGTGTCATTTTCATTGACGATGGGGACAATTTCGTTTTCGAGCAACTTATTGAACGTATTAATCACGTTTTTACGACTGACAGGATAGTCAATCACATCGCGGGTCAGCAGAATTTGCCCAACTGTATGCCCATACTCACCAAAAAACTTACTGTAAATGTGCATCAGTTCACTTTGTCCAACTGCGGCGATAGCTTGTTGCTCGGGAATAGTGGTAGGGCGTGTGGCTAATTGTAGTTTATGGCAACCAACGCCAATCGCGCCCGAGGAAACGAGCACAACTTCCTTACCTTCATTAGAAAGATCGCTGAGAACCATCGCTAATTTTTCAATAGTTCGTAAATTTATATTGCCATTTGGATACATGAGCGTACTAGTTCCAACTTTAATGACAATTCGTTTGCAGTTCTTTAAAGATGTACGCATAGAACGAGTCTCCTTTTTAAGTCGAATTATATTCCATTCATTGTACACTATTTCGGCGCGCAAAAAAACCCATTCTATCAAAAAAGATAGAACAGGTCGCAAAATTACGCTTTCGCAGGCTTTTTACCTGAGATTTGACGTAAGCCTTTATTGATAAGTGAGAAGATAACGATCCAAACAACGACGATAAGTAAAATTTGTTTGAACGCAATTTGTGGCAGTGGATTCCAAGGGCAATCCCAAAGGAAGTGAAGACCAATCGGGATAATGAATAGACTTAAGAATCTGCCTGTAAAAATATGACGCATTTGGAGTTTCGGATCGGATCCTTTTGCAATCATTAACGCGGCACCAGAAATAGCTGCCCAGACCACGTGTCCACCGATTGACTGCCAACCACGAGAGAAAATGATGTTTAGCATTGTATCGCCGGCAAATTGTAGGTTTTTAAATACCGCTGCGACTTCAATACTGTAATTAAATGCATAACCAAGCGATTCAAAGGCCGCAAAACCAGCTCCAACAGCCGCCCCGATAAGTAACCCATTCAAAATATATTTTGGTTTCAGCGCCACAATAAAGAGGGCAACAATGACCATTTTTCCAGTTTCTTCAATAATACCAACTAAGAAGGCGTTAAAGTAGTTTAATTGTCCAACGGGAATCACTTCATATAGAATCAGCGTAGCCACAAGCGCTGCGACACCACCGATAAAGAACATTTTTAAAACATCAAAGAAACTAATATTCCGCGGAGCATTGATTTCGAAAAATAGCACAAGTACCGAAAATGGCATGGTGAACGATCCAATAACCATTAAGCCAGGAATTGTATTCGAATTAGAAAACATATAAGTACAAGCGAGTAATAATAAATAAGTGATAGCTAGCGCGAAAAAGACACGAGAGAAAAGGAACGGTCTCGTCCAAGAAGATGCAATATCTCCTTCATTCGGCGTTGTGTAAGTAGTACCCGCGATAAAGACTTTCTCGCTGTCTGTTTTAGGGTGCTTTTTGAAGACGTCAGCAAAAATATCGCCTAAGCCTAAATGTTGCGCCCCATTTTTTTCGTGGGGATGGTGATTTGCCTCCTTTTTAGGCCCTTTTGAAGCGTCATGCGGACCGTGGGATTCGTGAATCGTTTGGAAAATTGGGCTATCCTTTAGAAATAGCCACTCGCCATTTACCTCCTGCTTCACTCTCGTCTCGGCAGTTAATTCCTTTCTTTTGTATAGTGTTCTGAGTTCGTAATCTGTTAATGGACCAATTGTCTTGTCATTTTTTTGAAAATACCAATGAGACAAATGGATCGCCTCCCTTATTTATATTTATAGTCTTTACCTTTTTCCACAAAAAGAATAGGTTGAAACTTAATATAGATAGAAAAACAGTTTTAGTCTTTTTTTCGGAGTTCAGTATTTAGGCTTTGCGCCTGATTTAACAGGAAGATAATTGTATCGTCAATAAATTTAACAACTTCAGGACGTATAGGTTGTGCATCGAGTTGAACATTTTCCTCAAAACGGAGATCTTGCCTGATTTGCTCTAAGGTTTTTGTGATATCAGGATTTTTTTCTACCTCGCTTGGTTTATAATCGGAATCATTTTTTTGACCGACTAGATAATCAACAGAAACATCGAATAGCATAGAAATATGGCGTAGCATCTCAATGTCTGGCTCCCTAATGCCGTACTCCCAATTACCATATGTAGACGTCGCGTTAAGGCTGAGTCGTCTTGCTGTTTCTGCTTTCGTCCAACCTTTCTGCTCTCTTAAGATAGTTAACCGATGACTTAATTTTGGCATTTAATCACTCCTTTTAGAATATAGTATATCATAACTTACACAATACAGCTATTTTATTACACGATATGACTGGTAACGATTTGACATCAACTATTAGAGTTGATATTATGGTTTTATAAACACAAATTGAGTAGAATGGAGCGATACACATGAAAGCAACTGCAGACAAGAAAATCAATTGGGCGAAAGTGAGAAAGAGAAGAGAATCTTTGGGAATTTCGCAAGCGTTTATTTCAAGGAAAATGGGATATAAATACAGTTCTGGATACTCTAACCTCGAGAAAGGGATGGTACGATTAACGGCAGAAAAGGCAGCGGTGCTAGCAGAAATTTTGCGATGCAAACAAGAAGATTTTTTTAAATAAATCCCTTCAAAACGTGACGATTTGTCACGTTTTTTGTATGTCAATAGAAATAAAACAAAAAAAGAATATCAACTAGAGGGGAAATCGTGTAAAATGGAATCAAATGAGGGCGTGCTAACTCCAGGTTGTGCGCCACTAAAAATGGACTTATTTTTGTGAGGAGTTTTTTAACGATGAAGGGATCAGATATTATTTTTCCTACTATTGTAGAGATGTTTTTAAAAGATGGCATCACGATTCTCGGGGAAGAAGAGGAATATGTGGTACAGAAATTTTTAGAGCAAGCGTATGTGGAGCAACCATGTAATGAGGCTGTTGTCTACGCGTTAATTAAATTGTATAACGCGAAACAGGCGTTTGAAGATGCAAGGGAAGTTGGGCAAGCCTTCTTAATGATGGATGGTTATAACAAGGAAATACTAGGTGAGCTATCGGCGACCTTCTTATCACTGAATGAGATGGATACGTATTTTAGTTTGGTTAAGCAACATTTGGATAAAGAATCGCAATTAGATGATTTAGAAACGAGTGATGTTGAGGAAGCGAGTAATGTCATTCCGTTTCCGAAGAAAATTAAACCGAGACGGAGCATCGCGAATTTTTTGGAGTGGGGCACAGCGGAGCAATTGGAATTTTTACAGCAGGCTAGATTCCATGACGTTGAGCCATACCTTGAGCCATTTGCGGCATTCTTAGAAGATACGACGACTTCCCCATTCGTGAAATCAATGATACTTGAGCTTTTACAAGAAAAAAAGGTGGATGCTGTTTTCCTGGTGAAGAAGGTGGGTATGGAGGAACAGGTGAATCCTAGCAAAATCCCGCTTTTAACTAGCGATCCGTTTATTGAGGAATTGATAGAAAATTTAACAAGGCGATGGGAGCATAAAAATCCTAGCTTGTTGGAACAATTGCTAGTCATTGTGCAACAACACCTTTTCATTATGTATCCATTCCGATTTCCGTCCGAACATATCGAGCTGTGGAGTGAGGCATATAGCAAGTGGTTGTCACAAATGTACGGAGAAATTTGGCGAGATAATGCTGAAATAAATCACGAAGAGCTAATGGAAGCAACCCAATTTATCGAGAGAATGGAACAGGTGCAGCAAAATTATCTGCTTTAACCAGAGGATTGTTGTTTTCAAGTAGATAAGTTTTATGTTATTATGTATGAGTGCGACTGAAATCAGTATTGAGGAATCAAGACTAATAACCAGTAAATAGATGTATGGAGGGAATACCATGTCAGTAAAATGGGAAAAAAAAGAAGGTAATGTTGGTACATTAACTTTCGAAATTAATCAAGAGCAAATCAAAACAGGAATGGATAAAGCATTCCAAAAAGTTCGTAAAAATCTAAACGTACCAGGCTTCCGTAAAGGGAAAGTGCCGCGTCAAATCTTTAACCAACGTTTTGGTGAAGAAGCTCTGTATCAAGATGCATTAGATATCATGTTGCCAGAAGTTTATGCAGCTGCTATTGAAGAATCGGGAATTGATCCAGTGGATAACCCACAAATCAATGTAGAATCAATGGAAAAAGATGCAGTTTGGGTATTAACTGCAGAAGTAACTGTGAAACCTGAAGTGAAACTTGGCGACTATAAAGGCGTTGAAGTAGAAGCACGCGACGCGAAATTAACAGACGAAGAAGTGGATGCTGAACTTAAGAGCATGCAAGAACGTCAAGCTGAATTAGTTGTTCGTGAAGATGCTCCAGCTGAGGATGGCGATACAGTTATTCTTGATTTTGAAGGATTTAAAGACGGTGTTGCTTTTGAAGGCGGCCAAGCAGACAATCACTCATTAGAACTTGGTTCAGGTTCATTCATTCCAGGTTTTGAAGAACAAGTGGTTGGTTTGAAAGCTGGCGAAGAAAAAGATATCGAATTAACATTCCCAGAAGAATACCACGCAGAAGACCTTGCTGGTCAAGCTGTCGTATTCAAAATCAAAGTACACGAAGTTAAAACAAAAGAGGTTCCAGAACTTGATGATGAGCTTGCAAAAGACATCGATGAAGAAGTGGAAACTCTTGCTGAACTAAAAGAAAAAGTAACAAAACGTTTACAAGAAGCAAAAGAAGACAGCGTTGTACAAGCAAAACAAAATGAAGCGATTGCAAAAGCGGTAGAAAATGCAGAAGTGGAAATTCCACATGCAATGGTTCACCACGAAGCAGATCACATGATGAACCATTTTGCGCAAGATTTACAAGCACAAGGATTAACTCCTGAGCTTTACTATCAATTCACTGGTCAAACAGAAGAAGCGATGCACGCGCAAATGGAAACAGACGCTGAAAAACGCGTAAAAACAAACCTAGTTCTTGAAGCAATTGCTGAAGCTGAGGGCATCACGCCAACAGAAGCAGACATTGACGAAGAAGTAAAAACACTTGCTGACAAATACAGCATGGAAGTAGACGCAGTTCGTGCAGCATTAGGCGATATGAACGAATTGAAATCTGACCTTAAAATCCGTAAAGCAATTGATCTTTTAGTAGAAAACGCTAAAGAAGTGAAAGCAGCGGAATAATTTTTAGGAAATAAGACAATTCACTAGTATGTTTAGGAGAGGGCATGAGTTTATAACTTGTGTCCTCTTGTTTGTTGTTGTTGCGACTCTAATGAAGCTCACTTGCTGAATTAGAGTCGCAATATGCATAAGAACGAAGAAAATATGCCATCCGTTTAATGTTTCTTAATAGCATTTCTCACAAACTAGTGATATGATAAACAGACATAAGCTTGTTTTATAAGGCATTACGCTTATGAAAACACTTAATTAGAAGGGGTGAAAACCTTGTTCAAATTTAATGACGAAAAGGGAACGCTGAAATGTTCTTTTTGTGGCAAAACACAAGACCAAGTGCGCAAATTAGTTGCAGGACCTGGCGTGTATATTTGTGACGAGTGCATCGAATTATGTAACGAAATTATTGAAGAAGAGCTAAATGTGTCTGAATTTGTGGACTTTGGCGATGTGCCGAAACCTCAAGAAATTCGCCGCATTTTAAGTGATTATGTTATTGGTCAAGACCGTGCAAAAAAAGCATTGGCTGTGGCCGTTTATAATCACTATAAGCGCATCAATTCGAACGAAAAAGTAGACGATGCGGTGGAATTATCTAAGAGTAACATCTGCTTAATCGGGCCAACTGGTAGTGGTAAAACATTACTAGCACAGACGTTAGCTAGACTTTTGAACGTACCATTTGCGATTGCAGATGCTACGAGTCTAACAGAAGCTGGTTACGTTGGTGAAGATGTAGAAAATATTCTGCTGAAACTGCTTCAAGCGGCCGATTTTGATGTAGAACGCGCCGAAAAAGGCATTATCTACATTGATGAAATCGATAAAGTGGCGCGTAAATCAGAGAATCCGTCGATTACACGTGACGTTTCTGGTGAAGGTGTACAACAAGCCTTGCTGAAAATTTTAGAAGGAACAGTTGCGAGTGTTCCTCCACAAGGCGGGCGTAAGCATCCACATCAGGAATTTATCCAAATCGACACTGGGAATATCTTGTTTATCGTTGGCGGTGCTTTTGATGGCGTAGAACAAATCGTTAAGAATCGTCTCGGTGAAAAAGTCATCGGATTTGGAACGGAAAATGAGCAATTAAAAGAAGATGAAACGTATCTTTCAAAAGTTGTTCCCGAGGATTTATTGAAATTCGGTCTGATTCCTGAATTTATCGGACGTTTACCAGTTATTGCAACACTTGAGCAATTGGACGAAGAGACGCTGATTTCGATTTTAACCGAGCCTAAAAATGCCCTTGTGAAGCAGTACCAAAAAATGTTAGAGCTTGATGATGTAGAACTTGAGTTTACAGCTGAAGCTTTATCAGAGATTTCCAAAGAAGCGATTGCTCGTAAAACTGGAGCTCGTGGTCTGCGCTCGATTATTGAGCATATCATGCTGGAAGTTATGTTTGAGATTCCTTCCCGTGATGATATTAAGAAATGTATCATTACGAAAGAAGCCGTTATGGGTGAAGCTGAGCCTCAATTACAATTAGAGGATGGCTCTATTATCCCAATTAAAACATCAGCGTGATAGAATGAAAAACGCTAAATCCAGAATGTGGATTTTAGCGTTTTTCTTTTTGGGAATTGGGTAAACAGTAGTTAGGAAAGAGATTATATATTAGAAAAAGATTAGAATTACTCTAGCACAGTATATTTTGCTGTTTTTTTTAAAGCGTTTCATGCTATACTTTAACTTGTGTTTAGTAGTAATTGTAGAGAGGAACTAGAGGATATGGATAGTGAGACTAATGAGACTAAAAAAACTGGTCGTGGCAAGGGGAAGGCGATATGGGGATGGGTTCAAGTAATTCTTATAGCCGTCATACTTTCCATGGCGCTCCGCTATTTTGTGATTTCACCGGTTACAGTTTTTGGGGATTCGATGTACCCAACGTTGCATGATGGAGAGCACTTATTTATTAATAAAGTAACAGGCCCAGATCGATTTGATATTATCGTATTTCCTGCTCCTGATGAAAAGGATACGGAGTACATCAAACGCGTGATTGGATTGCCTGGAGATACAGTGGAGTATAAGCAAGATCAACTGTATATCAATGGTAAAAAATATGACGAGCCATACTTAGATGAAGAAAAGAAAGATTTATCTAATGGTTATTTAACGACGCTAAATGATGGCGCTCAAGGTAATCCTAACTTCTCCTTAGCAACAATTCCAGCGTGTGGAGGCGCTACGAAGGTACCAGAAGGCAAATTATTCGTGTTAGGAGATAATCGCCCTATAAGTAAAGATAGCCGCTATATTGGCTTTATTGACGAGGATAAAGTACTTGGAAAAGTTATCTCATTCGGTAAGTCATTACAAAAGTAGAGAAATAAGTAGATTATCACAAATTCTATTTTTGGGTAAGGCGTTAATTTTGCTTTAAACAAATCGAGCGAAAGCGTTTGTGTTCAGAGAGGTTAGTGAACTTCCCTGAACACAAACGCTTTTCGCCGATTTATTTGGGTTATCGACCAAACCAAAGCTTTTTTTGTGTTATTAGTGTATACTTAGAACTATAAAAAATAAAATCAAAAGGGTGATAAATCTAGCACGAGATTTAGGGGAGATGGCATTTTGAACGAAAAGAATTTAAAATTATTGTGGAGCTGGACTTGGGCAATTGTGCTGGGCCTACTTTTAACGGTACTTATCCGTTTTTACTTTTTTGTGCCTGTAATGGTGGACGGGTCTTCGATGATGCCGACGTTGCATGATGGAGATCGTGTCATTATTAACCGCTTTGGAAATGTGGATCGCTTCGATGTGGTTATTTTTAAAGATGAAGGTAGAGAGTATGTGAAACGTGTGATAGGTGTGCCAGGTGATAAGATAGTGTATAAGAATGATGAACTATTTATAAATGGTAAAAAACAGGACGAGCCTTATCTAGATGATTATAAAAAGCAGTTAGGAAATGCATTATTAACAGATGATTTTAGCACAGCAGACATGATTTCAGGAGGAGTTGTGCCCAAAGGAACGGTTTTTGTGTTAGGAGATAATCGACGTGCAAGTAAGGACAGTCGCATTATGGGGCCAATTCCAGAGTCGAAAATACTTGGGACCACCCCGATTTGCTATTGGCCGCTAGAACACGCGAAGTTTATTAGATAAAAGGAGTTTATTATGACAATACAATGGTTTCCGGGTCATATGGCAAAAGCCCGTCGTGAAGTAACAGAGAAATTGAAGTTGGTGGATGTGATTTTTGAGTTGGTGGATGCAAGAATTCCTTATTCTTCGTCAAATCCGATGTTAGAGGAGATTATTCATCAGAAAAGACGCGTGATTATTTTAAATAAAGCAGATACAGCGGATGAAAAAGTGACGCAGGAATGGATCGATCATTTCGCAGAGCGTGGATTACCGGCAGTTGCTGTGAACGCACAAGAAGGAAAAGGGATGCACAAAATTGAGCGGGCGGCCGAAGCATTGATGGCGGAGAAATTTGAGCGTCAGCGTAGTCGCGGCATGAAACCGAGAGCGATTCGGGCGATGATTTTGGGGATTCCGAACGTTGGGAAATCGACATTGATTAATCGGCTTGTGAAGAAGAATATTGCTAAAACGGGGAATAAACCGGGTGTCACGAAGGCTCAGCAATGGATTAAGGTTGGGAAAACGTTGGAGTTACTGGATACTCCAGGGATTTTATGGCCCAAATTTGAAGATCAGCGGGTTGGTTATAAGTTGGCGCTTACTGGCGCAATCAAGGATGACTTGCTACATATGGAAGATATCGCTGGATTTGGCTTGCGTTTTTTAGAGGAAAATTATCCAGAGAAGTTGCATCAATGGTTGCAAATCGAGTCTTTACCAGAGGAAACAACGGAAGTTCTGGCGATGATTGCAGAACGGCGTGGTATTTATGATCGCTATCGTGATCCTGATTATTCGCGAGCAGCTGAGTTGTTAGTAAGAGAGATGCGTCAAGAGAAAATGGGGCGTGTTTCCTTTGATTTTCCAAGCGATTTGGTAGTGGAGGACGATGAAAATGGCAGAGAAGCTAGCGATAATTAAAGAGCGACTACAGCTGGTGACTTCTGAGGCAGATCCTTTTTTTCAAGAATGCCTTTTAGATGAGCGTAAGGGTGTTGCCAAATTAGTCGCTTCGTTTCGGCGTGAACAGGCAAAAAAAGAGGCGCTTTTTGCTCAGTTAGAGGCGATGAAATACTATGAAAATGAAGCCAGATCGAAGGGGTTTCAGGTGATTGCTGGAATCGATGAGGTTGGGCGTGGACCGCTTGCTGGACCGGTAGTTGCCGCAGCCGTGGTGTTGCCAGCTGATTTTGATATAGTTGGTGTCAATGATTCGAAACAGCTAAGTGAGGCGAAACGCGACCATTTATATGACACGATTTTGGAGAAAGCGCTGGCTGTGGGGATAGGTATTAAATCGCATGAAGTAATCGATAACATCAATATTTATGAAGCCACCAAATTAGCAATGGCAGATGCGATTGATGCATTGTCTATGAAACCAGATTTTTGTTTGATTGATGCGATGCCTTTGAAACATTGTGAACATGAGTTGTCCCTGATAAAAGGGGATAGTAAAAGTGTGTCAATCGCTGCGGCATCTATTGTTGCAAAAGTGACTCGCGATAGAATGATGGCAAAGTTTGATGAGGAGTTCCCAGGTTATGGTTTTGCAAAGAACATGGGTTATGGGACGAAAGTGCATCTGGATGGACTTGAAGAGCAGGGTGTATGCCCTATCCACCGCCTGACTTTTGCGCCAGTGAAAAATATTTTTTTAGGTACTAAAAGCTAGTTGAAAAAGCAGTAGCAACGGTAAAAAATTATCTTTTGAAGAACTTGAGATGATTTTACTGATTGAAACTGCTTTTTTTCTGTTTTTGACACAATTTACAAACTAGGAATGAGGGGATAAGATAAGGGAAACGTAAAGGAGAGAAAAACACATGAAAAACTGGTTATTGCATATGAAATATTGTTCATCGATGTCTGTCAAACAACTGGGAAAATTATGGCGCGAGTTTCCAGTGAAGCAGCTACGGAAGATGTCCGCAGAAGAAATAGCAACAAGTCTTGAGATGTCGGAAGAACAACGCGAACGATTTAAAAATGAATTTTCTCGTTTTCACTTAGCGAACGTTCTATTGGAATTGGAACGGTATCAGATTACTCTCGTGTCTATTGAGGACGCTTTTTATCCAGTGCTATTACGCGAATTGTATGATCCACCGCTCCTTTTATTTGCTAGGGGAAATCTAGAGTTATTAGCGTGGGATAAGCTTGCCATTGTAGGCACTCGAAAGATGACAGACTATGGAAAACAAATAATAGGCCAGCTAGTCGCACCTTTATGTAAGGAGTCACTAACGATTGTAAGTGGACTAGCGGTAGGAGTAGATGCAGAAGCACACCGGGAGTCTATGCGTGTTGGCGGAAAAACGATTGCAGTTATTGGAAGTGGATTCTTGCAATTCTATCCGCTTGAAAATAAACAACTGTTCGAAAAGATAATGAGAGATGGGCTCGTGCTAAGTGAGTATGCACCTCATGTTACAGCGCGGAAATGGCATTTTCCAGAACGAAATCGTATTATTAGTGGGTTATCATTAGGAACGTTAATTGTACAGGCGGAGAAAAGAAGCGGTTCCCTTATCACTGCAGATGCGGCATTGAATCAAAATCGTGAAGTTTTTGCCGTCCCTGGAAGTGCCTTTCAACTTAGCTCTGCTGGGACGAATAAATTAATTCAAGAAGGAGCGAAATTAGTAATGGAAGCTTCTGATATAATGGAAGAATTGCGTCAATAAGGATAAAATTCTACATTTTAAGTGATTAGGCTTGCATTTCTCACGTATTTGATATAAGTTGGCTAAAGAATCATCATTATTCCAAGTTTGTAAAAAAATAAGCTGGAATAAAAATGAATTGACAAATAGCACAACTAAGGATAACATTTACTACTGATTACACGTTTTATTTTTGTAATTAGAGTTGGAGACTATTTAAAATCGGAAGCTGAATGTCAGAAGAATCATACTGACGCGCTCCGCTGTCTTAAATGCGTATCCCAAATTAGGGAGGAATTAACAATGGCCGATTATTTAGTAATAGTAGAATCACCAGCAAAGGCAAAAACAATTGAGAAATATCTTGGCAAAAAATACAAAGTAAAAGCCTCCATGGGACATCTTCGGGATTTACCGAAAAGCCAGATGGGTGTTGACACAGAGAACAACTTTGAACCTCGCTATATCACAATTCGTGGTAAAGGTCCTATTTTAAAAGAGTTAAAACAAGCAGCGAAAAAAGCGAAAAAAGTTTACCTTGCAGCCGATCCAGATCGCGAGGGTGAAGCAATTGCTTGGCACCTTGCGACAAGTCTTGGTTTAGACCAAACAGATGATCTCCGTGTTGTTTTTAACGAAATAACAAAAGAAGCAGTAAAAGAATCCTTTAAACATCCGCGTAAGATTGATATGGATTTAGTAGATGCGCAACAGGCTCGCCGTATTCTAGATCGTTTAGTAGGCTATAACATCAGTCCTATTCTATGGAAGAAAGTAAAAAAAGGGCTGAGCGCCGGTCGTGTTCAATCTGTCGCTCTCAAACTAGTCATTGACCGGGAGAATGAAATTAAAGCCTTTATACCAGAAGAATATTGGACAATTGATGGTAATTTCAAAAAAGGAAAAAAAGAATTCCAAGCCAATTTCTATGGTATGAATGGGAAGAAAAAGAAATTATCCACCGTTGAGGATGTCAAAGAAGTGATGTCCACGATTAAAGGAAAGCAGTTTGAAGTTATTGATGTAGTCAAAAAAGAACGTCTGCGTAATCCAGCAGCACCATTTACGACATCATCTTTACAACAAGAGGCTGCGCGTAAGCTTAATTTTAGAACACGTAAAACGATGATGTTAGCGCAACAATTGTATGAAGGAATTGCCTTAGGTCGTCAAGGTACGGTTGGTTTGATTACGTATATGCGTACCGACTCTACACGTATTTCTGACACAGCTATCCAAGAAGCATCTACATTTATTACGGAGACATATGGCAAGGAATTTGGACGTACGCAAAAACGAAATGATAAAAAATCAAAAGGTTCTCAAGATGCCCATGAAGCTATTAGGCCAACCAGTGCGATGCGTTCACCACAAGATGTTAAAGAGTACCTTGGTCGTGACCAGCTACGCTTATATCGCTTAATTTGGGAGCGTTTCATAGCCAGTCAAATGGCTCCAGCGGTTTTGGATACGATGCGAGTAGATTTAGATAATAATGGCGTGATGTTCCGTGCCAATGGTTCTAAGATAAAGTTTGCAGGGTTTATGAAAGTCTATGTAGAAAGTAATGATGATAATAAAGAAGAGAAAGAAAATATTTTACCAGACTTGAAAAAAGGTGACAAAGTTGAATCGCAATCACTAGAACAGCGTCAACATTTCACGCAGCCACCTCCACGTTTCACGGAAGCTAGACTTGTTAAAACGCTGGAAGAAGTAGGAATTGGTAGACCATCTACTTATTCGCCTACGCTTGATACGATTCAAAGACGTAACTATGTATCGTTAGATAATAAACGATTTGTGCCAACAGAATTAGGTGAAATTGTACATGAACTTATTCGTGACTATTTCCCGGAAATATTAGATGTACAGTTTACGGCTAATATGGAAGCGGAATTGGATGAGGTAGAACATGGTCAGATGCAGTGGGTAAAGGTTATCGACCAATTTTACCAAGGTTTTGAGAAAAATGTAGAGCGTGCAGATAAGGAAATGGAAAAAATCGAGATTAAGGATGAACCAGCAGGGATTGATTGTGATCTTTGTGGTGCTCCAATGGTCTTTAAAATGGGGAAATACGGCAAGTTCTTAGCTTGTAGTCGCTTCCCAGATTGTCGCAATACGAAGCCTATTGTGAAAGAAATTGGTGTTACTTGTCCTAAGTGTAATGAGGGACAAGTGATCGAACGTAAGAGTAAGAAGAAACGGATATTCTATGGTTGCGATCGTTATCCTGCATGTGATTACGTTTCTTGGGATAAACCAATCGCACGTCCATGTCCGAAATGTAATGAGAAGGCCCTTGTTGAGAAGAAACTCAAAAAAGGCGTACAGATTCAATGTACAAATTGTGATTATAAAGAACAACCACAACAATAGAATGTGTTATAAAATAGCTAGACACAATAGCAACAAGCGATACTCGCGCGTTGCTATTGTTCTGAATTGGAGGATGAAAATGGAGAAAAAAGTGAATGTAATTGGGGCAGGCTTAGCTGGAAGTGAAGCAGCTTGGCAACTTGCAAAACGTGGAGTTAAAGTAGATTTATATGAAATGCGTCCAGTCAAGCAGACACCGGCACATCACACCGACAAATTTGCTGAATTAGTGTGTAGTAATTCATTACGAGCGAATACGATGACTAATGCTGTAGGTGTTATTAAAGAGGAAATGCGCTTGCTAGATTCTATTATTATTGAAGCGGCTGACCAAGCTTCTGTTCCAGCGGGTGGTGCTCTAGCTGTAGATCGACATGAATTTTCAAGCTATGTAACGGAGAAAGTGAAAGAACATCCGAATGTAACAGTATATCATGAAGAAATTACGGAGATACCAGACGGCCCGACCATTATTGCGACAGGTCCACTGACGAGTGAGGCTTTGGCTGGGCAAATCAAAGAACTTACTGGTGAAGAGTACTTGTACTTCTATGATGCGGCGGCTCCGATTATTGAGCAAGATAGTATCGACATGGACAAGGTGTATTTGAAATCTAGATATGACAAAGGAGAAGCGGCTTATCTCAATTGTCCGATGACAGAAGAAGAATTCAACGCATTTCATGAAGCTTTAGTGACGGCGGAAACAGCAGAGCTAAAAGAGTTCGAAAAAGAAATTTTCTTTGAAGGTTGTATGCCGATTGAAGTGATGGCTAAACGGGGCATTAAAACGATGTTATTTGGGCCGATGAAACCAGTTGGCTTAGAGGATCCTAAGACAGGCAAACGTCCTTATGCTGTTTTGCAGTTGCGTCAAGATGATGCAGCAGGGACATTGTATAACATGGTTGGTTTCCAAACGCATCTGAAATGGGGCGACCAAAAACGCGTATTCCAAATGATTCCTGGTTTAGAGAACGCGGAAATCGTTCGCTATGGGGTTATGCATCGCAATACCTTCATTAATTCACCGAAAGTTTTATTACCGACGTATCAACTAAAAGCCCGTCCAGAACTGTTTTTTGCAGGTCAAATGACGGGTGTTGAGGGCTATGTTGAGTCTGCGGCAAGTGGTTTAGCTGCTGGAATTAATGCAGCGCGTCTTGTTTTGGGAGAAGAATTAGTTGTTTTCCCTCCAGAAACGGCTATTGGAAGTATGGCGTACTATATTACGAACACGAATACAAAAACATTTCAGCCAATGAATGTAAATTTTGGGTTATTCCCAGACTTGCCTACAAAAATCCGTAGTAAACAAGAAAGAAATGAACAACATGCAAACCGAGCGATTGAAGCAGTAAAAGAAGTTATTCCGAATTTATAAAAAAATAAGGGGATGCGGCTTTGATAAAAAGAAGCCGCATTGTCTTGTTTTTAATATTTAAGGAAAAATATTACTGATAGAATCTAAACAAACGAGGTAAGAACGTATTTTACTGAATCGCATTAGAGTAGGTTTTATCCTTTAATTTACACTTTCTCGGTTCAATTCGAAAGGTTGCGAAAAATGTATAAAATTATTGCAACATCACACCATGTGTGATACGATGGACTTGTTTGAGAGGTGTATAAATGTGATGACTGGGCGAAATTGGGAGCAGGAGTTTAGTAATTATTTAAGCACCGAGCGCAATTATTCAGAACATACTAATATCAATTATATTCATGATATTCGTGATTTTCATGTATTTATGGTGGAGGAATCGATTAATCATTTTACAGATGTGACGTATATGGATGTTAGGCTATATCTCACATATTTACGCAAACAGGAATTTGCCCGTACAACTGTAGCTCGGAAAATTTCAAGTTTGCGCAGTTTCTATGCCTTTTTGCTACGAGAAAAAGTTATGAATGAGAATCCGTTTGCCTTTGTTTCGCATGCCAAAAAACAGTTGCGATTACCCAAATTTTTCTATTCAAAGGAAATGGAGGCACTGTTTGATGTTGTGTATGCGAACAATGACCCATTGACTTTACGAGACCGAGCTTTGCTTGAATTATTGTATGCTACTGGAATTCGTGTGAGTGAGTGCGCGGGAATTTTGTTGCCTGACATTGACCAAACCTATCAAGCTATTTTAATTAGGGGAAAAGGAAACAAGGAAAGGTACGTTCCATTTGGTGCTTTTGCGCTAGATGCTGTGAATGATTATACAAAAGGCGGGCGCGCTATTTTGACGGAGCACCATGCGAAGGAGCATCAAGCGTTATTGATAAATCATTATGGTGACCCGTTGACGGCAAGAGGTATTCGTTATTGTTTGAGCAAAGTGATTGAGAAGGCTTCTCTAACAAGAAAGATTCACCCTCACATGTTGCGACATACATTTGCGACTGATTTGCTGAATAATGGTGCAGATATGCGAACGGTACAGGAATTGTTAGGGCATGCAAGTCTTTCTTCTACTCAGATTTATACACATGTCACGAAGGAACATTTGAAGGAAACGTACATGAAACATCATCCAAGAGCTTGATTTTTTAAGAAATGGAGGCGTATCGAAATTGACAACGATTTTTGCAATTAGTCACAATGGCAAGTCAGCAATGGCTGGAGACGGACAAGTAACATTAGGAAATTCTGTCGTGATGAAACACACGGCTAAGAAAGTAAGGCGCCTTTTTCATGATAGAGTAGTGGCTGGTTTTGCAGGCTCTGTTGCGGACGCTTTTACCCTGTTTGAAAAGTTTGAAGGAAAGCTGAATGAATATAATGGCAACTTAGAGCGTGCGGCAGTGGAACTTGCTAAGCAATGGCGCAGTGATAATGTTTTGCGTAAACTAGAAGCGATGTTAATCGTCATGAACGATGAAAAATTATTGTTAGTGTCGGGAACTGGTGAAGTTATCGAACCGGATGATGGCATTTTAGCAATTGGTTCTGGCGGTAATTATGCATTGGCTGCTGGACGAGCGATGAAGCGTTTCGACGGTGATCGGTTAGAGGCGAAAGATATTGCTAGGAATGCGCTAGATATTGCATCGGAAATTTGCGTGTTTACGAATGATAATATTATTGTAGAACAATTGTAAGGAGGGACTCGATTTGTCAACTATTAATTTAACGCCACGCCAAATCGTAGAAAAATTAGACCAGTACATCATTGGGCAAACGGGTGCTAAGAAGTCAGTCGCAGTGGCACTCCGGAATCGCTATCGCCGTTCATTGATGGCAGACGAGATCAGGGATGAAGTTATTCCTAAAAATATTCTGATGATTGGGCCAACTGGTGTCGGAAAAACGGAAATTGCTCGCCGTATCGCTAAAATCGTTCGGGCACCATTTTCCAAAGTCGAAGCAACGAAATTTACAGAGGTTGGGTATGTTGGGCGTGATGTAGAGTCCATGGTCCGTGATCTTGTGGAGGTTTCTGTTCGTTTGGTGAAAGAGGAAAAAATGCAAACCGTTCGTGTGAAAGCGGAGGAGAATGCGGAAAAACGTCTTGTGAAATTGCTTGCGCCAAGTAAGAAGAAGCAAAAACAGACATCGCAAAACCCATTGGAAATGCTTTTTGGTGGTGGAAATCAGCAGGAAGAAGAAGCCGAACCTGAGGATGATTCAGTGCGCTCAAAACGCAGTCAAATCGAATGGCAGTTAAAGAGTGGTGACCTCGATAATGATTATGTGACAGTTGAGGTGAAAGAGCAGCAAAGTCCCATTGCTGACATGTTCCGTGGTGTTGGAATGGATCAGATGAGCGGTATGCAAGACACTTTTTCAGGCCTATTTCCGTCAAAAATGAAAAAACGCAAAGTAACCGTAAAAGCGGCACGCAAAATCTTGTTTGAAGATGAGGCTTCGAAGTTAATTGATCAAGATGAGGTTGCTGCAGAAGCGATTCTACGTGCAGAACAAATGGGTATTATTTTCATCGATGAAATTGACAAAATTGCAAGCGGTCAAGGTGGCGGTAATGCACAAGTATCACGTGAGGGTGTGCAACGAGATATTTTACCGATTGTAGAAGGATCACAAATCGCGACAAAATACGGCACGATTAATACGGAATATATTCTTTTCATCGCGGCTGGAGCATTTCATATGTCCAAACCGTCAGATCTTATTCCTGAGTTACAAGGACGTTTCCCAATTAGGATTGAGTTAGATAAATTATCCCAAGAAGATTTCGTGAAAATTTTAACGGAGCCGGATAATGCGCTAATTAAACAATATAAAGCATTACTGAAGACAGAAGATATTGAACTTATCTTTACGAAGGAAGCCGTAGAGCGATTAGCTGAAATCGCCTTTCACATCAACCAAGAAACGGACAACATTGGTGCCAGAAGATTGCATACGATTCTAGAAAAATTGCTAGAAGACTTGCTTTTTGAAGCGCCAGAGATTACACTAGAATCTGTCACGGTAACAGAAAGTTATGTAAACGACAAATTAGCCACGATTATGATGGATAAAGATTTAACGCAATTTATTTTATAAAAATTTTAGGAGGACTAATAATGAACTTATTAGCAAAAACAAGAAAAATTAATGCCATGTTACAAAATGCAGCAGGTAAAACGGTTAACTTCAAAGAAATGGCTGATACGTTAGCGGATGTTATCGAAGCAAATACGTATGTCGTGAGCCGTAAAGGGAAACTACTTGGTTACTCAGAAGTTTTACCAATCGAAAATGCTCGCATGAAACAAATGTTAGTGGAACGCCAATTTCCTGAAGAGTACACAAATAGTCTTTTCAATGTGAATGAAACATCTTCTAACTTAGAGGTTTCTAGCCAATACACAGCTTTCCCGATTGAGAATAGTGACCTTTTTGTCAAAGGTTTAACGACGATTGTTCCTATTGTCGGTGGTGGGGAACGTCTTGGTACATTGATTCTTTCTCGTTTAGAAAATGATTTCACGGATGATGACTTGTTGCTTGCAGAGTACGGGGGAACAGTTGTTGGAATGGAAATTTTACATGAAAAAGCAGAAGAAATTGAAGAAGAAGCGCGTAGCCGTGCGGTTGTTCAAATGGCAATCAGCTCGCTTTCTTACAGTGAGTTAGAAGCGATTGAGCATATCTTTGATGAATTAAACGGTAAAGAAGGCCTTCTTGTTGCTTCTAAAATTGCTGACCGTGTAGGTATTACTCGTTCTGTTATCGTTAATGCGCTTCGTAAATTAGAGAGTGCTGGCGTTATTGATTCTCGTTCGCTTGGAATGAAAGGTACATTTATCCGTGTCTTGAATGATAAATTCCTAGTAGAATTAGAAAAATTAAAAAATCATTGATTAAAAAATAGATTTGAGAAACTTCCGCGATTATTATAATTGTGGAAGTTTTTTTGTCGTGGTAAAATGGAGATTATGAATGGAAGGAGGGAAAGCTAGATGAAGTATCATGAGTCGACAATTGTGGTAAGGTACGCGGAGACAGATCAAATGGGTATTGTCTATCATGCGAATTACTTAGTGTGGATGGAGATTGGACGTACGGATTTTCTGGAGAGCATTGGATTGCGCTATTTTGATATGGAGCAAGAAGGTTATATTTCGCCAGTTTTAGATGTGCATATTTCGTATAAGCAAGCCATGAAGTATGGGCAAAAAGCGGTTGTGAAGACGTGGATTAAATCATATGATGGTTTTCGGATTGTTTATGGATATGAAATCAGGCAAGAGGGCGGCAATGACATACATATTTCTGGTGAGACGGAGCACATTGCGGTTCGAAAAGCTGATTTTAAACCCGTGAGCACAAGGCGGACTTTCCCAACGTGGCATGAGGCCTATTTAGAAGCAATGAAATCGTAATGGTAGGTGAGGATAATGGCTTTTGGTGTAAGACGAGCAGAACTAGAGGCATGGAAAAAACGAGCGGACAGTGGTGAAATCGCGTTTTTAACGCATTATTGGTTGGATGATCGTTTTCCTGATTCGAAAACGGTGACAAAAGCTGCTTGTGCGAATATAGCGAAACTTGAATCATGGGGTGCGACGTACGGTTTTAAACCAGAATGGATTGACAGACGGCACGGAGCCTATCCTCATTATGATTTGTTTGGAGATATACAGCGAACAGTACTAAAAAAAGAAGGCGAATGGGATCAGTTAGAGCGATTTCATTTGAATGGTGATAAATAATGCTAAAATTAGAAAACGATGCGATACTGGTAGAATTAAAAGAAGATGGTGCGGAGTTAACACGAATATTTGATAAGAATTCGGAAAAAGAGTTTTTATGGCATGCGGATGGTGCTTTTTGGGCGAGACATTCTCCTGTATTATTCCCGACGGTGGGTCGCTTAGTAGAGGATACGTATTTGGTGAATGGTAAGCCATTTCATTTGGGCCAACATGGCTTTGCGCGTGATCGCCTATTTCATGTGACGGAGCAAGGGGAGCAATCGATTACATTACGATTGGAGTCTGATGCGAATTCACTTGCCATATATCCATTTCGTTTTGCTTTGGAAATTTCTTACCGGATTGAAGGTGGAACGATTCACGTTGGCTATCATGTGATGAATTTGGACGATAAGACGATGTATTTCTCAATTGGCGCGCACCCTGCTTTTAATGTGCCGTTTGTGCCAGGTGAGGTTTTTGAGGACTATTATTTGGAATTTGGGGCTGAGGAGCAACTCGATTCGCTGACGCTTTCTGGGCCATATTTATCGGGAGAGAAGAAGAAAATAGCGAATGCGAAGAAATTACCTCTGAATTATGAGTTATTCGGAAATGATGCACTGATTTTTGAAGGTTTGATGAAAAATGAGGTAACGATTCGCTCGCGAAAAAATCGCCATTTTGTGAAGGTAGCATTTCCAGAGTTTAAATATGTTGGGATTTGGACTCCGAAGCCAGGTGCGCCGTTCTTATGTATCGAGCCTTGGTTTGGCATTGCGGATACAAAAGGTGAGTCTGTGGAACTTAAGGATAAGTTAGGGATTGAAGAGTTAGCTGTGGGTGCAGACTTTTCAAGCGAATATACGATTACCATTGGGTAAATAAAAAGAAGTTGGCCGTGGCCAGCTTCTTTTTTTGGGAGCTTACATCCAACTTATTTTTGGCTCTTCGCCTTTTTTGATACGTTTTATGTTAGGAATATGGCGGTAAATAATGAACGCTGCAATCGCGGCGATGATACCGACTAGAATCCAGTCTTGGAAGAATAACGAGATAACCAGCGCGCTCGCAGCAGCTATCATGGAGCTGAGTGATACGTATTTACTGATTTTTAAAGATAGGATAAAGATGACTAGTGCAGCTAAGAACAACCAAGGTGCATAGGCAAGAATGACTCCTGCTGAGGTGGCAACGGCCTTTCCACCTTTGAATTTTGCGAAAACTGGAAAACTATGGCCGATGATGGCGAAGATACCTGTGAGCAACCAAAAATGATGGTTGACATCTAGCTGGAAAAAGAACGGTAATAGTGTTGCAGCCGTCCCTTTCAAAATATCCATCAAGGTAACGATGATGCCGGGTTTAACACCAAGAACACGGAAGGAGTTGGTCGCGCCAAGATTACCGCTTCCGAAGTCACGAATGTCCTTTTTATAGAAAATTTTTCCGATCCACAAACCTGATGGGATGGAGCCAAGAATATAGGCGATGAGGCAAAGCAAAATTATCATTTCCATTTGTTTAGAAACTCCTTTTATTTCGAACTATGTATCTCCGTCATTATAGCATAAAAAAAAGATGCGGAATACCGTTGCTACTTATTTATTTCATGGACTTTTTCTAATAACTGGCGTAAAATAGAAAACTGGATAGTCTTTATATTTAATTTGAATAATTAGAAAATAACACAAAAAGGAGTGGGGTTTGGAATGAAAATAGGAATTGCCGCGCTACAGTGGATGATTTTTATGATTGCAGCTGCGATCGTGGCGCCAATTGCGATTGCTGATTTATACAAATTAAGTCCTGTGGAAACGGCGGGCTTTATGCAACGAACGATATTTGTTTTAGGTGTAGCAGGGCTGTTACAAGGTTTGTTTGGGCACCGGTTACCGATTCATGAAGGTCCTGCGGGATTATGGTGGAGCGTATTCACGATTTATGCGGGATTTATCGGTGTTTTATACACGTCTAATATTGAGGCATTACAAGCTTTATCGGGTGGGTTACTTGTAAGTGGAGTGTTTTTTATCGTCTTAGCTGCAAGCGGATTTATCGGAGTGTTAGCGAAATTATTCACGCCGACAGTGACCTTTGTTTACTTGATGTTACTGGTATTGCAACTGAGTGGCTCCTTTATAAAAGGGATGTTCGGAATCTCAGCAGATCACCCGATTATGGATCCTTGGATGGCGCTTTTAAGCTTGATAGTGGTCATCGCAGCTTTTGCATTCGGACGATCGAAAGTTATGTGGATTCGCCAATATTCCGTGATATTTAGTTTAGTTCTTGGTTGGGGATTATTCTTAATCGCTGGGAAAGCGCCGAGCGTTGGTGAGGCACATTCTTGGTTTGATTTACCGAAGCTATTTGCGTTTGGCATGCCAACATTTGATTCTGGCGTGATTACAACGGCGATTTTCATCACATTGCTATTAATCACCAATTTAGTTGCCTCTGTGCGTCTGATGGAGGGAATTGTAGCTGGTGATAAACCTAGTGATCCGAAAAGATACAAGCGTGGCGGGCTGATTTCTGGTGTTAATCAGTTACTAGGTGGTGGTTTTTCAGCCATTGGTTCCGTTCCTATTTCGGGAGCGGCGGGATTCGTCACACAAACGGGTCAAAAATCGATTAAACCATTTTTGATAGGGTGTTTACTAGTCATCGGGATTACGTTATTCCCACCGATTATGAACATCATGAGTGCGTTGCCAGCACCAGTAGGCTATGCAGTGACATTTGTGATTTTCTCTAATATGGTTGTCATGGCTTTGAAAGAACTTAAAAAAATTAAGACTGGCGAAGAAAATGCCTATCTTGTTATTGGTATATCCATGATGATTGGTGTGGGCGTTATGTTCCTATCCCCTTCCGCTACAAAAGGATTACCAGCTGCAGTCATCGCTGTGTTGAATAACGGACTTATTGTTGGAAGTGTTTTTGCCATACTATTAGAACAGTTTTTCTTATTCCGAGAAAAAGGACTTTCCTTTAGAAAAAAATAAAATACCGTTCATGCTTGCTATTTCGCCTCCTAATCCGCTATGATGGACGTATAGGAGGGGATTTAGATGGCAATTTTGAATCCTGAAAGGTCGGAAATTCACCAAATTTTGAACAAAGCTAAGCGAATCGCGGTAGTCGGTCTTAGTGACAACCCAGAGCGCACATCCTATCAGATATCAGAACGAATGCAGCAAGAAGGTTACACGATTATACCTGTTAACCCTCGTGTAGACGAAGTACTTGGCGAAAAAGCCGTGGCTAGTTTAGCAGAAATTGAAGGCCATATCGATATTGTTGATATTTTCCGGAGATCTGAATTCTTACCAGAGTTGGCAAAAGAATTCGACCAAATCGACGCAGATGTATTCTGGGCACAATCAGGCGTTGCAAACGAAGAAGCCTACGATTTCCTAATAGAAAAAGACCACACAGTCATCATGGACCGCTGCATTATGGTGGAGTATTTGCTTTCTGGCAAAGGATAATGTTAGACTAGAGAGATAAACAACAAAGAAAGCCTCTGTAAAGGGGCTTTTGACTTGCAAAAAATACATAGCTCTATAGCCAATCCAATCTAAATCTTAAACTACTGAAGTCTAAGTCCTTGCCCACAGAGAGAATCAGGGCTTTATTTTTTGGGGCGGAAGTGCTATTCTGTTAAAGTAGTTGTTGCCAACATATGTTTGGATAACAGGTAGAAATGGGTAAACAGCAAGGTATATAAGCAAAATCGGAAGGAGCAAAATAAAATGAGTCGTTCAAAAAATGAGTATAATGATGATTCGATTCAGGTGTTGGAAGGACTTGAGGCGGTACGTAAGCGCCCGGCGATGTATATCGGTTCGACAGATACACGTGGATTGCATCACTTGGTCTATGAAATTGTGGATAATTCCGTCGATGAGGCATTGGCTGGATATGGTCATAAAATAAAAGTAGTTTTACATGCAGATGAAAGTGTCAGCGTTTCGGATGAGGGGCGTGGTATGCCGGTCGGAATGCATAAAACAGGAAAGCCAACTGTTGAAGTTATTCTAACGGTGCTTCATGCTGGTGGTAAGTTTGGTCAAGGTGGTTACAAAACGAGTGGGGGCTTGCACGGTGTAGGTTCTTCGGTTGTCAATGCTTTGTCAGAGACGCTAAAAGTAACGATTTATCGCGACGGTTTCACCTATGAAATGGATTTTGAAAATGGTGGAAAACCAGTAGGAACGTTACGCAAGCTAGGCAAAACAAATAAAAGAGGCACAACGATTCGTTTTAAACCTGATAAAACGATTTTTCCTATGACTTCTTATAATTATGAAACGTTATCGGAGCGTTTGCGTGAATCGGCATTCCTTTTGAAAGGGATGGAGATTGAGCTTGTGGACGAACGCATCGGGATGGAAGAGAAATTCCATTTTGAAGATGGCGTGAAAAACTTTGTGGAATACATCAACGAAGGCAAAGATGTGTTGCATCCGGTTGTGTCGTTTGAAGGGGATAGCAATACGATTGAGATCGCGATGGCGTTCCAATTTAACGATGGATATGCAGAGAACATCTTGAGTTTTGTTAATAACGTGCGGACAAAGGGTGCGGGCGCGCATGAAGCTGGTATGAAGGCTGCGATGACGCGTGTGTTTAATGAGTATGCTCGCCGCGTCGGGATGTTGAAGGAGAAAGAGAAGAACCTGGAGGGTAGCGATATTCGTGAAGGTCTTTCGGCAGTACTTTCGATTCGGATTCCGGAAAACTTATTGCAATTTGAAGGTCAAACGAAGGAAAAACTCGGGACGCAAGAAGCTAGGCCTGCGGTGGATGCTGTTGTAGCGGAACATTTGGGCTATTATTTAGCGGAGAACCCAGAAGTGAGTGCTTTGCTTGTGAAGAAGGCTGTGAAGGCGCGTGAGGCGCGTGAGGCAGCACGTAAGGCGCGTGAAGAAACGCGAAACGGCAAAAAGCGTAAACGTTCGGAAACATCGCTTTCTGGCAAATTGACGCCAGCGCAATCGCGAAACCCGGAAAGAAATGAATTATATCTTGTCGAAGGAGACTCGGCGGGTGGTTCGGCTAAACAAGGGCGTGATCGCCGTTTCCAAGCTATTTTGCCGCTTCGTGGTAAAGTTATTAACACTGAGAAAGCGAAACTCGTCGACATTATGAAAAACGAAGAAATTAGTACGATTATCCACACGGTCGGCGCTGGTGTAGGTGCTGAATTTGAGGTGGAGGATTGTAATTATGATAAAGTCGTGATTATGACCGATGCGGATACGGATGGTGCGCATATTCAAGTGTTGCTTCTGACGTTCTTTTATCGATATATGCGTCCATTAGTGGAAGCTG
Source organism: Paenilisteria portnoyi (assembly GCF_014322795.1). Lineage (GTDB taxonomy): Bacteria > Bacillota > Bacilli > Lactobacillales > Listeriaceae > Listeria_A > Listeria_A portnoyi. The sequence continues at coordinate 54,067 of NZ_JAASTT010000008.1, read as the reverse complement.
GTAAGGTTTATATCGCGCTACCACCGCTTTACAAGGTTAGTAAGGGTGTTGGTAAAAAAGAAGTAATGGCGTATGCATGGACCGATGAGGAACTAGATGCAGCGATTCAAAAAATTGGCAAAGGCTACATTATTCAGCGCTACAAAGGGCTTGGCGAGATGAATGCTGATCAGTTGTGGGATACGACGATGAATCCAGAGTCGCGAACGCTGATTCGTGTACGCATTGATGATATCGCTCGCGCTGAGCGTCGTGTGGCGACACTAATGGGCGATAAAGTAGAGCCAAGACGTGACTGGATTGAGAAAAACGTGGAATTCTCGCTGGAAGAAGATCAGAGTATTCTAGAAAACGAGAACATGATTATTGAGGAGGCAGGCGAGTGAGTACTCCAGATGAAAAAATTCAAGACTTAGCCTTGGAAGAAGTTTTAGGAGACCGATTTGGTCGTTATAGTAAATATATTATTCAAGAACGGGCGTTACCGGATGCGCGTGATGGCTTGAAACCTGTACAACGTCGGATTTTGTTTGCGATGCATGTCGAGGGCAATACGGCGGAAAAAGGATTCCGTAAATCAGCGAAAACAGTCGGTAATGTTATCGGTAACTACCACCCGCATGGTGATTCGTCAGTGTATGAGGCGATGGTTCGGATGAGCCAGGATTGGAAAGTTCGTAATACCTTGATTGAAATGCACGGAAATAACGGTAGTGTCGACGGTGATCCGCCTGCTGCGATGCGTTATACGGAGGCACGGACATCGAAAATTTCGTCGGAGTTATTACGTGATTTGGATAAAGAGACCGTTGATTTTGTGTCAAACTTTGATGATACAACGAGTGAGCCGACGGTATTACCGAGTCGTTTTCCGAATTTGCTTGTCAATGGCTCAACTGGGATTTCAGCGGGGTATGCAACGGATATTCCACCGCATAATTTGACGGAAGTGATTGAGGGCGTCATTAAGCGTTTGGATAAACCGGATTGCACGACAGCCGATATTATGAAGCTGATTAAAGGCCCGGATTTCCCGACTGGTGGGATTATTCAAGGTATTGATGGGATTCGTAAAGCCTATGAAACTGGAAAAGGACGTGTGGTTGTGCGTTCAAAGACGGTTATTGAGGATATGCGTGGTGGCCGTCAACAAATCGTGATTACCGAAATTCCATATGAAATTAACAAAGCGACACTTGTCAAGCGGATGGATGATCTACGAATTGATAAGAAAATCGAGGGTATTTCAGAGGTTCGTGATGAGACGGATCGGACTGGACTCCGCATTGTGATTGAATTGAAAAAAGACGCGAATGCAGACGGCGTACTGAATTACCTTTTCAAAAATACGGATTTGCAAATTTCATATAATTTCAATATGGTGGCGATTTTTAATAAACGTCCGCAATTGATGGGTGTTATTTCGATGATTGACGCCTACATTGCGCACCAAAAAGAGATTATCACGAAGCGTTCGGAATATGATATTAGACGTGCGAAGGCGCGCCAGCATATTATTGATGGTCTCATGAAGGCCCTATCGATTTTAGATGAAGTGATTCAGATGATTCGTGCTTCTAAAGATAAACGTGATGCGAAGTTAAATTTGCAAACGACATATGATTTTAGTGAAAAACAAGCAGAAGCTATTGTTTCACTACAACTTTATCGTTTAACAAACACAGATATTACGCAACTTCAACAGGAAGCGGATGAGCTAGCGAAACAAATTTCAGCATTAGAAGCGATTCTAGGTGATGAGAATAACTTGATTGCGTGCTTAAAAGAAGAACTAAACGAAATCAAGAAAAAATATAAAACACCGCGTTTGACGGTTATCGAAAATGAAATTTCTGAAATTAAAATTGATACAGAGGTTCTTGTTGCAAGTGAGGATGTCGTTGTTTCTGTTACGAAAGAAGGCTATGTGAAACGTACGGGTATGCGTTCATACGCCGCGTCTAATGGGGAAGATTTATCGATGAAAGAAACGGATCATGCTATCTTTATTCAGACGATGAATACGATGGATTCGCTGTTACTTTTCACAAGTAAGGGGAACTACATTTATCGTCCTGTCCATGAATTGCCGGACATTAAGTGGAAGAACTTGGGTGAACATGTGAGTCACCTTGTTTCAGATACGTCCTCTGAAGAAGAAGTGGTTGCAGCCATTCCGATGAAAACGTTCAGGGAAACGGATTATTTCCTATTCGTTACGAAAAATGGCATGATTAAAGCATCGGCGGTATTGAACTACAAACCGCAGCGTTATTCTAAGACATTGATGGCCATTAACCTAAAGGGTGATGACAGCTTGATTTCTGTGGAGACGGTTATTGGAAATGAAGATGTATTCTTAGCGAGTCATAATGGGTATGGTCTACGTTATTCGATTAGTGAAGTGCCGCTTTCTGGTGCTAGAACAGCTGGTGTCAAAGCGATGAATCTGAAAGCGGATGATTTTATTGTCGGTGCCAAAGTGATTGTTCCAAGCGAAAAACGTGATCTGGTATTGCTTACGCAGCGTGGCTCGGCTAAACGAATGAAACTATCAGAGTTTGAGCCGATTTCCAGAGCAAAACGAGGGCTGCTTATGCTCCGTGAACTGAAAAATAGTCCGCATCGTTTTATCAGTTTAGATTTAGCGGATAGCAAGGACATTATTCATGTTGCGACAGATAAAGAAGTTGTCGTGAATCTTGATATTTCCAACTTACGTGTGACGGATCGTTATTCGAATGGGTCGTTCATTATGGATGAGCAATTGGAAGGTGGGCCAGTTGAAACGTGGCTGGGACTTGCAACGATTACTGAAAATACGGTAGAATAATTTGTGTGATGATTCCTAGGTAAGCAAGATTACGCTAGCCTAGGAATATTTTTTTAGAGGGGATGGATTGGAATGTCTGAAAAAATGAACGTAGAGAGTTTTAACTTAGATCATACGCTGGTAAAGGCACCATATGTAAGGCTTGCTGGCCAAAAAGTGGGGGAGCACGGAGACGAGATTTATAAGTACGATATTCGTTTTATGCAACCTAATAAAGAGCATATGGAAATGCCTGCGCTTCATTCATTGGAACATCTGATGGCAGAATTGTCGCGTAATCATTTCGATAAAATTGTAGATATTAGTCCAATGGGATGTCAAACTGGTTTTTATTTATCCGTTATCAATCATGACGACTATGATGACGTGCTCTCTATTCTTGAAAAAACATTGATTGATGTATTAAATGCTGCAGAAGTTCCGGCTTGTAATGAAGTACAATGTGGCTGGGCTGCTAGTCATAGCTTAGAGGGTGCAAAGGAATTAGCTAAAAATTTCTTGGACAAAAAACAAGAATGGCCACACGTTTTTGGAGAATAATCTGTAAAAGCGTGTAATCGCCACATTTACGAAATAGCAAAAATCCATCGAATTCAGTGTGAGCTGAATTCGATGGATTTTTTAATGGACCATTTTATTTGTCAATAAACCAACATAAGCGGATACACCTTTTTTCGTTAAATGAACGCCATCACGACCAAAGTATTCTGGATGATCAACGGCTAAGCTGTACCAATCCACGCGTGTGACATTATCATACTCTGCGTCAATTTTGTCTATAGATTCATTTACTTCGGATTCCCATTGACGAGGGACGCGTGTATTCACAAGATAAATACTAGCTTGATCGAACATTTGAACAAGTTGCTCCATTTTTTTGAGGGCAAAAGGACCATTTGTACCGAGTTCGAGAATTACGGCACTCCCTTTGGTGTTATATTTATTATATTGTGTAGCGGTGTTGATAGCATCAGCCATTTGGCGACCTACCAGTCCGTCAATTGTAATATTTGGAACGGACTTCTCGAGTACTGGCTGAATGTCAATCATGAGTGAATCGCCAATCGCTACTGTTTGTGTGTAGCTAATTTTGTCAGGGGTGACCGGTGTTTTCGCAGCATTCTTTTTAGGTGCTGGTGTCGACTTGGTTGGTGTATCAGATTTAGGTGCTTCTTTTTGTGGTGCTTTCGCATCTGCGACAATTTTTACATGTGTTTTCTGTGTGCCTTCTGCGTTTGTTTTCACTGGAATTAGATTACTCATGCCGAGTGCGAAGAATCCAAGAATGAGAACGAGGCTACTGATAAAAGCCCATTTTCCGATTGGATAGCCGCGCCAATGCAGTAAACCTTTGAAATGGAACGACTTGATGTACGCGATGAAACCTTTCTTTCGAATCGGGGTTTCTACAAAGCGATAGGAAAGTTCCGCGATAAGAAGTGTTGCTACAACTTGAAGGGTAGCTCGTACTAAATTGGGCGTCCCGACTTCGGTGATTGGTGTTGTCAAGGTGATAATGGGATAGTGCCACAAATAAATACCGTAGGATCGCATCCCAATCCAGCGTAGTGGTTTAAAACTAAATAATTTGCTGAGATATGAGGCTGGGTGCGCGATAGTAGCAATCATGATAATCGCGTTAATGGCAATTAAAAACATGCCTCCTCGGTATAAAAAGGAATCATACTCGTTTACTGTTACGATGCAAATCAAGAAGATGGAAACGCTGATTGTTCCAGCCAGATTGACAGCAAATTTTGCAGGCTTTGGAATGTGAGGCGACAAGCGTGTAAATGGCCAAACAAAAGCCAATGCTCCGCCGAGTAACAAACCAAATGCGCGTGTGTCTGTGCCGTAATAAACACGACTTGGATCGCCATCTGGTGAGTACAAGATAGCCATTAAAATAGCGGAAAGCATCGCTGCAATCACAATAATGCGCAAAATAATGGCTGGTTTCTTGATGAACTTTAAGGCGCCGTATAAAAACAGTGGCCAGATAATGTAGAACTGCTCTTCAATAGCTAAAGACCACAAATTTTTGATAGGGGATGCCGTTCCAAAAGAATCAAAGTAGGATACGTTATGGAAAATGAACCACCAATTGCTCATGTAAAGAAACGAAGCTGTGGCGTCTCCTCGTAATGTCGCCAGAAGCGGACGGTTGAAAATCACGGCAAATACGACAACGACAACAATCATTAAGTATACGGCAGGAATAAGTCGTCTGAAACGACCAATCCAAAATTTCTTCAAATCAAGGCTTTCATTCTTTTCCCATTCGGATAGTAAAATATTGGTGATTAAGTAGCCCGATAAAACAAAAAAGATGTCAACTCCCAAGAAACCACCGGAAGCCCATCCAAAACTGAGGTGATAGGCGATGACAGCTATAACTGCCAGTGCTCGAAGCCCATCGATACTAGGTACATATTTTCTTTTATATCGAGCGGATCTCTCCATGTAATCTCTCCTAACTGCAAATCATAAGGAAAGAAAGTTTCCTAATTTTAATTGCTAATATGAGTAGTAGGAACAAAAGTTTGTTATTAATTCGGTTTTGCTGACTTCGGTTATTCTCTACTGACCTATCATAACACATGTTTCTAGTGCTGTAATTCGATAGGTAACAAAAAAACAGGAATTTATTAAATTTGAGACAATTGTCTTATTTATGTATAATAAAAAGAACAATATGTCACATGATTGAGGTGAGGAATTTGACGGAAATATTTGCTCATCGTGGGAGTAAGGGATTGCATCCTGAAAATACGATACCAGCCTTTTTTGCAGCGGTGAAGGCTGGGGCTGATGGCATTGAATTAGATGTACAATTAACAAAAGATGGCGTTCCTGTCGTGATTCATGATGAAACGGTAAATCGGACGACAAATGGCTCGGGATTAGTAAAGGATTTTACGTTGAAGGAGCTCCAAAAGTTGGATGCGCACCAAGGATATAAGAAACGTTTTCGGGCGTTGTTTAAAAAAACAAAGATTCCTACATTGGAGGAAGTTCTCGTTGTATTAGGAAGGTATCCATTGATTCTAAATATTGAATTAAAAACGGATGCGTATGATTATCCTGGAATAGAGGAGAAAGTACTGGAGCTTTGCAATAGGAGAGCTGGACGACTTGCTTTTTTATTTTGTTCTTTTAATTTAGATACATTAGCGCGATTGAGGGCGCTGGATGATACGATTAAACTCTCGGCGATTACGAAGTTGGATGTGGAAGAAGCGGTAGCGCAGGTAGCAAGTTTACAACTGGATAGTATTAATCCGCCGTATACGATTCGGAATCATGATATGCTTGGAAATGTGGCAACGCGTTGCTGGACGGCTAACAAAGTAAGTCAGATGGAGACGCTTTTTGATGAAAATGTTCGAGGGTTTATGACGGATTTTCCAGAAAAGGCTGTAGAGATACGAAGAAAGCGAAACAAATAGCTTTACTTTTAGGGAACAGCTGTACTATAATTAGAGGTAAGTTAATATTAATTATTGTCTGAGATACGGAGAGACTACAAATGGCGAGCGCAATCGCTTGTTTTGTAGTCTCTCTTTTTTTGTGTAGCGGTTTCAAACTCGACAAAACGTGGAAAACAGATGATGATGGATAGACTGTAAACAAGTCCTAGAGGGGGAAAAATGATGGTACAATTATTTTCAGCTTTTGACAGAGAAACGATTCAAACGAAGATGGCGGAGGAAGAATTCGATTTAGTTATTGTAGGCGGTGGGATTACAGGTGCAGGGATTGCGCTTGATGCCGTTTCGCGTGGGATGAGTGTGGCGTTAATTGAAATGCAAGATTTTGCAGCGGGAACTTCTAGCCGTTCAACTAAACTGGTTCACGGTGGCTTGCGTTATTTGCAACAATTTGAAATTAAAGAGGTAGCTGATCTAGGGAAAGAACGTGCGATTGTGTATGAAAATGGTCCGCATGTGACGACGCCTGAATGGATGATGTTACCGTTTCATAAAGGTGGAAACATGGGTAAATTGAGCGCTTCGTTTGGCATTCGCTTGTATGATTATTTGGCGGGAGTAAAAAAGGACGAACGACGCAAAATTTTATCAGCAAAAGAAACATTGGCTAAGAACCCATTTGTGAAGAAGGAAGGGTTGAAGGGTTCGGGTTACTATGTGGAATACCGTACAGATGATGCTCGTTTAACTATTGAGGTAATGAAAAAAGCTGTGGAGCTGGGCGCGAAAGTCATCAATTATACGAAGGCGGAGAATTTTCTATATGACGCAAAAAAACATGTGGTTGGTGTTGTGGCACGTGATCGTATTACTGGAAAAGTATTCGACATTAAAGGGCATCGTGTGATTAATGCAGCAGGGCCATGGGTTGACAAAGTGCGTAAGATGGATTATGCAGTCAATAATAAACATCTTCGCCTGACGAAAGGCATCCATCTTGTTATCGATAAAACGAAATTCCCGATGGAGCAGGCTGTTTATTTTGATACGCCAGATGGTCGGATGGTTTTTGCTATTCCTCGTGAAAAGAAAGTATACGTAGGAACGACAGATACGGTATATGAAGAAATGGTGATCAATCCAAAAGCGAATGAAGAGGATCATAAGTACGTGATTAAAGCGATTAATTATATGTTCCCTGATGTTCATATTAGCGAAAATGATATTGAATCGAGCTGGGCTGGTGTTCGTCCGCTTATTTATGAAGAAGGCAAGGATCCGTCTGAGATTTCGCGTAAAGACGAGGTATGGTTCTCTGAAAGTGGCCTGATTACGATGGCTGGTGGAAAATTGACTGGTTACCGCAAAATGGCTGAGAAGCTGCTAGATGAAGTTTCTAAAGCTCTCGCAAAAGAAACAGGTAAGAAATTCAAAACGGTCCAAACGCATCATTTGCCAATTTCAGGTGGAGATGTTGGTGGGTCGAAAAATATTGATGCATTCATCGAGAAGAAGGCAAAGGAAGGTAATAATCGCTTTGGTTGGTCGCTTGAAGAAGGTCGTGAATTAGCGAAACGTTACGGGTCGAATATCGATCATGTATTTACCTATGCTCAGGAACATAAGGAAAACGGGACATCGTCATTGCCAAACAGCTTGTACGCACAACTTCACTATGCGATTTATCAAGAAGCTGTGATTCATCCTGTCGATTTCTTATTGCGCCGTACTGGTTACTTGTTGTTTGATATGCCGTACTTGTTGGAATGGAAGGAAGAAGTCATAGAGGATATGAACAATTTATTCCAATGGGATGCGCAAACGAAGGAACAGCTAGTAGCCGAATTGCAAACACAGATTGATGATGCACGTGAGCCTGCAGACTGGCATTAAATTCAATTTACTGTATTTCATTAAGCCTCTCGGACTATTCTTCGGGGGCTTTTTGTTATAAATGAATCTAAAAGGACTATTTTTATTTGATTAGCGATTTAGAAGTAGTAGAATAGAGATGTGATTTATTCTATGTTACCTTACTATCACGAAAGGTCAAGGTAGTTTGGGCATTCAAAGGGGGATATTTATATGTCAATAGCTATGCGCTTTTTAGGTGAACATGCAGAAGAGGCTACTGATTATTGGATTAGCGCTTATTATGTGAATTCGGAGGAATATCAAGCGAGAAAGTTTACGCCTGGTTACATAGAAGCGCATCGTAAAGAAACGGTCGCTCTCCTTAGGCATGCTTTGATGGATGAAGCTAGTGTTCCTTCCAATGCAAAGAATATGGGCGAGGACAGGTATGACATGCAGACGGATTTTAGAGATGGCCTTAAAAATCATATGAGTTTTTATCAAGCGATGAATGAATTTCTTATTATTCATTACATGAAGCGAACTTTCACTTGCGAAGAGAAAGATTTTTTTGAAGAATTGCTAAAACTCCGGAAATATGAATCTCTTTCTATAGAGAAGTTCATCGATGGGTACATGTTGAATCAAGTAGTTAAATAACTGCATTTTTACTTGATGGAGCGCTCTTTTTCTGGTAGAGGCACCGGTCGCGTTGATGGTCGGTGTTTTTGTTTGCTTTTTTATAGTGACCGTTGTAGTGGTTAGGTGGTACAATGGAAACGTGAGGGGGGAGGATTTTTGAGCAAAATTCCCGTTATTGTCATTGTTGGACCGACTGCGGTTGGGAAGACGGCGCTTAGTATTGAAATGGCGCAGAAATTTGGTGGAGAAATTATTAGCGGTGATTCGATGCAAGTCTATCGCGGATTGGATATCGGTACTGCAAAAGTAACGGAGGAGGAGATGGCTGGGATTCCCCATTATTTGATTGATATTCGTGAACCGGAGGAACCTTATGATGTGTCGGAATTTAAACAGGAGACACATCGGCTCATTCGTCAAATTTGGCAAGCTGGTAAAGTGCCGTTTCTAGTTGGTGGAACAGGTCTTTATGTACAGTCGGTTCTATTTGACTATACTTTTTCGGAGGTGGCTAGTGATGCGGCTTATCGCGATTTCTTATCTGGAATGTCGAGCGAGATGCTTTTAGAGATGTTGCGCGAGGTGGATCCTGAAAGTGCGACCAAATTGCATGCGAACAATCCGCGACGTATTATTCGGGCGCTAGAAGTGTATCATTTGTCTGGTAAGAAATTCTCTGAGTTGCAGAATCAAGAACAGCAATCAAAAGAGTTCAATCCATTGTTAATTGGCTTAGATCGTAATCGTGCAGATCTTTATGAACGGATTAATTTGCGTGTGGACATGATGATGGAGCAAGGATTATTGGAAGAGGCGCGGAGGCTCTATGATACTGGGTTACGTGATGTTCCAGCGGTGCGTGGGATTGGCTATAAAGAATTGTTTACATATTTTGATGGCGAAATGTCGTTGGATGATTCTGTGGAGCTACTTAAACGTAATTCTAGACGTTTTGCTAAGCGGCAACTGACATGGTTTCGCAATCGTATGGATGTTTCGTGGTTTGATACAAATGAAACGGGTGGCAATGGTGCTATAACCAGTGAAATAACGCAATTTTTAGCAACTAATCGCGTGTTTTAATCTCCGTTAAAAAGGGTATTTGAAACTAGCATAGAAAAAACAGTCTTCTTTTCTTAGAAGTGTCATTTGTAGTTTTTGTACATTTCGTATAGAATGGAGATAACTGAAAAAGATAGAGAATAGGAGCGATTCAATATGAAACAAGGTGGGCAAGGGTTACAGGATCATTATTTAAATCAATTGCGGAAAGAGAAAATTTTGGCGACGGTATTCTTAACAAATGGGTTCCAGTTGCGCGGCCGGGTTATTAGTTTCGATAATTTCACGGTTTTGCTAGATGTAGATGGCAAACAACAACTTGTATTTAAACATGCGATTTCAACATTCTCTCCACAAAAAAATGTAGCCTTGAAATCGGATGATGAATAGGCTAATTGACTTTTAAAAGAACATAAGCCGGATGTTTTGTGTCAGTTTTTACTGGTGCGAGCATTCGGTTTTTATATGTGTTTCCATCTTTCTTTGTGCTGCTTTTTGTGCTACGATGAATGGAGGAAATGATAGGAGTGCGGATAATGGTGGAAAGAGCGATATTGGTCGGCTGTGAATTGCCGAAACAGACGGAGGAACACTTTTACTATTCAATGCTGGAATTGGGTAGTTTGGCGAAAACGGCGCAAGCAGAGGTCGTTGGAGAAGTGACGCAAAAACGTGAGCGGGTGCATCCAGCTACATTTGTTGGTTCTGGGAAAATAGAAGAGATTGCAGCTTTTGTCGCGGAGATGGAAGTCGATGTGGTGCTTTTCAATAGTGAGCTTAGTGCGACGCAAGTACGGAATATCTCCAAGATTGTTGATGCGCGAATTCTTGATCGGACGCAGTTGATTCTGGATATTTTTGCGATGCGTGCGAAGACTCGAGAAGGGAAGTTGCAGGTGGCATTGGCGCAATATCAATATTTGTTGCCTAGATTGAGTGGTCAAGGGGTTTCTTTGTCGCGTCTTGGTGGCGGAATTGGAACGCGTGGACCTGGGGAAACGAAATTGGAGATGGATCGACGCCATATCCGGCAAAAGATGGTTGATATTAAAAAGCAACTGGATATTGTCGTAAAACATCGCGAACGGATGACGGCTAGACGGAATGATCAGGCTATTTTTAGATTTGGCTTGATTGGCTATACGAATGCTGGTAAATCGACATTATTTAACCGATTGAGTGATGCGAAAACGTTGGAGGAGGATCAGCTTTTTGCGACATTGGATCCGACGACGCGAAAGTTGGCTTTTTCACAAGGATACACGGCGCTTTTGACGGATACGGTTGGATTTATTCAAGATTTGCCGACGACGGTTGTAGCGGCTTTTCGTTCTACGCTTGAAGAGACGGCGAATGTGGATGTGCTTTTGCATGTGGTTGATTGCTCGAATCCGGATTATGTTCAGCATGAAAAAACGGTATTGACACTGCTTGAGGACTTGGAAATGCAACATATTCCGATTTTGACGGTGTACAATAAGAAGGATCAGCAGTTGCCTTATTTCATCCCGACGCAGCCGAACTATGTTGAAGTGAGTGCGCTAGAAGAATCTTCACAATACTTTTTGATGGAAAAAATGTTGTGGGAAATTAAGCAATTGTGGCAGCCTTATGTGGTTCATGTTCCTGCAAGTGACGGGCGAATGTTACATAAATATAAGCAAGAAACGGTTATTATTGAAGAGATGTTTGATGAGGAAACGGAAAGTTATCAATTAAAAGGCTATCAAGCACGAAAGGATAAGTAGAAATGACATCATTTTTTAAACAAATACCAGATGAATTGCGTCAGTTAGCGCATGTTGTGGAGGATGAGTTGCGCCCTTTACAACGCGAAACAGAGTTGATTGCGGAAGAAAATCAGTGGAAGGTCATGCAGGCTTTTCAGAAAAATAGAGTGAGTGATTTTCATTTCACGCCATCGACTGGATATGGCTATGATGATGATGGTCGCGACACGCTAGAGCGAGTGTATGCAGATGTTTTTAGAGCAGAGGCGGCACTTGTTCGCCCGCAGATTATTTCAGGAACACACGCGATTTCGACGGCTTTATTTGGTGTATTGCGTCCTGGGGATGATTTGTTATATATAACAGGCGCACCGTATGACACGTTAGAAGAGATTGTCGGTATTCGGGGTACTGGCAAAGGTTCGTTAAAGGAGTATCAGATTGGGTATGACATGGTTCCATTAAAAGCGGATGGTTCCGTTGATTTTGAACTAGTGCGCTCGAAAATAAAGCCGACAACCAAAATGATTGGGATTCAGCGTTCGCGAGGATATGCGGATAGGCCATCTTTTTCGATTGCAAAAATAAAAGAGATGATTGCGTTTGTTCGTGAGGTAAAGTCGGATGTCGTTGTTTTTGTAGATAATTGTTATGGCGAATTTGTGGAAGTTTTAGAACCGATTGAAGTTGGTGCGGATTTAATTGCGGGCTCTTTGATTAAAAACCCAGGTGGTGGATTGGCTAAGACAGGTGGTTATATTGCGGGCAAGGCGGAGCTAGTCGAATTGTGTGCCTATCGTCTGACAACTCCAGGAATTGGTGCAGAGGCTGGAGCGTCTTTATACAGTCTTCTTGAGATGTATCAAGGCTTTTTCTTGGCGCCGCACGTTGTTTCGCAAGCTGTGAAGGGTGCTCGTTTTACTGCGGGAATCTTGAGTGCCTTTCAGATTGAAACAGATCCAACTTGGGATGCGCCACGGACAGATTTGATTCAAAGTGTCTCTTTTTATAATCGTGAAAAAATGGTAGCTTTTGCACAGGCGATTCAAGCGACTTCACCAATTAACGCACATGTTGTTCCGGAGGGCGCTTATATGCCAGGCTATGAAAATGACGTTATCATGGCAGCAGGAACTTTTATTCAAGGGGCGAGTTTGGAATTAACGGCAGATGGCCCAATAAGAGAGCCTTATCAACTGTATGTACAGGGAGGCCTTACATATGAGCATGTGAAGTTAGCAGTTTTAGTAGCGACGAATCGGCTAATAGAGCAGGGACTCCTAGCGCTATCACAAATAACATGGAGATGTAAATAAATTCAAAAAACAGTGAAAATATTTTTCGCTGTTTTTTTATATTACGTCTTAACTGTTGGTATACAAGGGTTAACGGACATGTTATATTATCTAACATAAATTTGACAAATGATATAACATACATTATAATGCAACTAACATATGAAAAATATAGTGTTTTGAAAGGGGTAAAATGTCGTGAGTGAAAAAGAAATTAGAAGATCGATGCCTCTTTTCCCGATAGGTCCTGTCATGAAACTCACAGATCTAACCGCACGACAAATTCGTTACTATGAGGATCAGGGCTTAATACATCCAGCCAGAAATCAAGGGAATCACCGCCTGTATTCGCTACAGGATATCGATGTACTGCTTGAGATTAAAGATTATTTGAATGATGGTCTGAATATTGCGGGAATTAAAAAAATGTACCAAATGCAGCAGGATGAGCAGAAAATGCCACTCACTGATGAAGACGTACGTAAGATTTTGCGAAAAGAGATGCAACAAGCTGGTCGATTCGTGAAACAAGATGCCTCTGGGAAACAACAATTACCGAGATTTTGACATAAGGTATTTACTTTTAAAAAGTTTATATAATATCAATTATTGGGAGGATTTAATTATGACATCGTATACTAAAGAAGACATTTTTCGCTTCGCAGACGAACAAAATGTGAAATTCATCCGCTTGCAATTCACGGATATCCTAGGAATCATTAAGAACGTGGAAATTCCGGTAAGTCAATTAGGCAAAGCATTGGATAACAAAATGATGTTTGATGGCTCCTCTATTGAAGGTTTTGTACGTATTGAAGAGTCTGACATGTACTTATTCCCAGACCTTGCTACATGGGTTGTATTCCCTTGGACAGCAGAAAAAGGGAAAGTAGCGCGGTTGATTTGTGATATTTACAATCCAGATGGAACAATTTTTGCGGGGGATCCTCGTGCTAACTTAAAACGTGTATTAGCCGAAATGCATGACTTAGGATTTACAGATTTTAACTTAGGACCAGAACCCGAATTTTTCCTTTTCAAACTAGATGAGAAAGGGAAACCAACGCTTGAATTGAATGATAATGCTGGATATTTTGATTTAGCACCAACTGATTTAGGTGAAAATTGTCGCCGTGATATTGTATTAGAATTAGAAGAAATGGGTTTTGAAATTGAAGCAAGCCATCACGAAGTAGCGCCAGGGCAACACGAAATCGATTTCAAATATGAGGATGCGATTACAGCATGTGATAATATCCAAACATTCAAATTAGTCGTAAAAACAATCGCTCGTAAGCATGGTTTACACGCGACATTCATGCCAAAACCATTGTTCGGTGTGAATGGATCAGGAATGCATTTCAACATGTCATTGTTCAATGAAGACGGAAACGCGTTCTTTGATGCAGATGGCGAGGAGCAATTAAGTCAAACGGCGTATCATTTTTTAGCAGGGATGCTAAAACACGCGAAAGGCTACACGGCAGTAACTAATCCAACTGTCAATTCTTATAAACGCCTAGTTCCTGGATACGAGGCACCATGTTATATCGCTTGGTCGGGTAAAAATCGTAGCCCACTTGTTCGTGTTCCTAGTTCTCGTGGATTAAGTACGCGTCTAGAGCTTCGTAGTGTCGATCCAGCAGCCAATCCATATCTAGCAATGGCTGTACTACTTCGTGCCGGTTTAGATGGTATCAAGAACGAGCTTACCCCGCCAAAACCTGTAGATCGTAATATTTATGGTATGAATGAAGAAGAGCGTCATGCGCACGGTATTTTCGACCTTCCAGAAAGCCTAGCATTAGCTTTGAAAGAGCTTGCCAACGATGATATTATTGTTGATGGCTTGGGGGAACACATTCTGGAACATTTTGTAGAAGCTAAAACAATTGAATGTGACATGTTTAGAACAGCAGTACACCAATGGGAACGCGATCAATACATGGAAATATACTAATAACGGTACAAAAAAGTTGGTCACACAATAATGGTGTGACCAACTTTTTTTGAGTTTAGCGAATATCGCGGTATAAGCCGATAACTTTTCCTAGGATGGTAACATTTCTTAAAAGGATTGGCTCTAAAGCATCATTCTCTGGTTGTAGACGGAAATGACTGGATTCTCTGAAGAACCTTTTGCAAGTAGCTTCATTGTCATCAGTCATTGCCACAACGATTTCGCCATTATTAGCGGAATTCTGCTGTCTTACAATTACTTTATCACCGTTAAGAATACCTGCGTTAATCATACTCTCGCCATCGATTTCTAACATGAATATCTCTGTTTCACCATTTGCCATATACTCAGGCAAGGGGAAGTATTCATCGATATTTTCAACAGCGGTAATAGGTATACCTGCCGTGACTTTACCGATAATAGGAATATTAATAACGTTTGGAGTTGCAATATCGTCTTCTAAAGATAGGATTTCAATAGCTCTAGGTTTTGTTGGATCCCGGCGAATGAGTCCTTTTCCTTCAAGTCGTGCTAAGTGACCGTGTACTGTGGAGCTAGAGGCTAAACCAACTGCTTCACCGATTTCACGCACGGATGGCGGATAACCCTTGTCTTTTACTTCAGACTTGATAAAGTCATAAATATCTTGTTGTCGTTTTGATAATTTCATTTGTTTCACCCCGCTCACTCTTTCATTACTTCTTTATTAATCCCAGTATATCAAAGATTTTTTGGATATGCAAACAATTGTTCGTTTTTTTATTGACATAACAGAACGAATGTTCTATAATAGGTAAAAAGCGAACGTATATTCTTTTGGAGGGATAAAGATGACTTTAAAATCTATTTGGGATCGGTATTATATTGCAATTATATTTATTATTACGTGTTTTGTTTTAGGTCTAGTGTTAATGGTGGTTACAGTGAATCAGGCGACTTCTGAATACAATGAGGTTAGCATTGCCAGTGGAGACTCTATTTGGAGTTTGGCAGATGAGTACGCAGGCAATTATAAAATGAGCAAACAAGAGTTTGTGGCGTGGGTGGAGAAAGAGAACCAGATAATTAATGGTAAGTTGACGGCTGGTGAGACAATTACGATACCAGTTAAGAAAGGGAATGCAGATGTAGATAGATCCATTCAATTAGCAAATGAGTAAATAGAACACAATGCTTTAAAAACCTCTTATTTTCATGTAGAATAGGCATTGATAATGAACGAAAAGAGGTTTTTCGATGTTTAAAGATTTTAAAGCATTTATTTCGAAAGGGAACGCACTTGGTATGGCGATTGGGATTGTCATTGGCGCTGCATTTACAAGTATTGTGAACTCACTTGTAAATGATATTATCATGCCTCCATTGGGTCTGTTAATAGGCAATGTGGATTTTAAGAATCTATTCATCAGCCTAAATGGGACACATTACGATACGCTAAAAGCTGCTCAAGCGGCGGGTGCGCCGACAATAAACTATGGTTTGTTTATCAATAATGTCATTAGTTTTCTCATTGTTGCTTTCTCGGTTTTTCTAATTATTAAAGTGGTAACCAAATATATACCATTGGAGCCGAAAAAGCCTGCGACTAAAGAATGTCCTTATTGCTTGTCTTCTATACCAGAGAAGGCCAGTAAATGCCCGCAATGTACATCGGATTTAGCTCAAGATGAGGAAGCAGGATTATCAGTATAACAGAATACGAGGAGGTCAATAATGTTAGAGAAGGCGAAGATAGATCGAATTAATGAATTGTCGCATAAGAAAAAAGCAGGTACAATGACCGTGGATGAGAAATTAGAACAAGAGGCACTGCGAGAAGAGTATATTAAATCATTTCGAAATCAAGTCCGTGATACGATTGAGCATACGACGTTCATTGATCCAAACGGTGATGATGTAACGCCTGAGAAGATAAAACGAAAACGCGACGAACGAAATAAACTTTGAAAAAACTGGGGGAATCGATAGATTTCTCCATTTCTCTCTATTTAATCGAACATTATCAATCATTTTAATGCATTTGTGAACAATTAGATATTTTTTAGTTGTGAAAAAGCCTAGAAAGGATTATTATAGAGAGTAGTGACTAAAACAAGAGAGGATGTTTCATTTGTTTGATAAAACGGATCAATTAGCAATTAATACTATTCGAACATTATCGATCGACGCAATTCAGAAAGCCAATTCTGGGCACCCAGGATTACCAATGGGGGCAGCTCCAATGGCATACGCATTATGGTCTAAAGTACTGAAAGCAAATCCAGCTAATTCACATTGGTTTAACCGTGACCGCTTTGTTCTTTCTGCAGGACATGGTTCTATGTTACTTTACAGCCTGCTACACCTTAGTGGTTATAAATTAGGATTAGAGGATTTGAAGCAATTCCGTCAATGGGATAGCAAAACACCGGGGCATCCAGAGGTTCATCATACGGATGGTGTCGATGCGACGACTGGTCCGCTTGGACAAGGTATCGCGATGGCTGTTGGTATGGCGATGGCAGAAAGACATTTAGAAGCAATGTACAACAAAGACGGATTTCCTGTTGTGGATCACTATACATATGCATTATGTGGTGATGGCGATTTGATGGAAGGTGTTGCATCAGAAGCTGCTTCACTTGCTGGACATCAGCAACTGGGCCGTTTGGTACTTTTATATGATTCTAATGATATTTCGCTAGATGGCGATTTAGATAAATCTTTTTCTGAGAGCGTGAAACAGCGATTTGAATCTTATGGTTGGGAACATTTGCTTGTTAAAGATGGCAATGATACCACTGAAATTTTAGCAGCTATCGAGAAAGCGAAACAAAACACGTCGCAACCAACAATGATTGAAGTGAAAACAGTTATTGGTTTTGGTGCTCCTAATGAAGGAACGAGCAAGGTACATGGTGCTCCACTGGGGGCGGATGGCGTCAAAGCTGCTAAGGCGGTATATGGCTGGGATTACGAGCAAGATTTCTACGTTCCAAGCGAAGTGTATAATCGTTTTAAAGAGACGATTGCAAAACGTGGTGCTGAGGAAGAAGAGGCATGGAATAAGATGTTTACTTCGTATAAAGAAAAATTTCCTGAACTTGCTGCACAACTGGAGCTTAGCTTGGATGAGAAGCTTCCAGAGGGCTGGGATAAAGATTTGCCTGTATATGGTGAGGATAAATCGCTTGCTAGCCGTGCATCGAGTGGTGAGGTAATCAATGCCTTAGCGGCTAAGTTACCGCAATTGTTTGGTGGGTCTGCTGATTTAGCTGGCTCCAATAATACAAATATCGCAACAGACGGTGAGTTTACGAAAGCGACACCGGCTGATCGTAATATTTGGTTTGGTGTACGTGAGTTTGCCATGGGTGCTGCACTGAACGGTATGGCGCTACATTCTGGGCTTAAAGTTTATGGAGGTACATTCTTCGTATTCTCTGATTATCTACGCGCGGCGATTCGCTTGTCTGCGATTCAGCACTTACCAGTTAACTATGTGTTAACGCATGACAGTATTGCGGTAGGAGAAGACGGCCCGACGCATGAACCTGTAGAACAAGTTGCTTCTCTTCGTGCTATGCCTGGTTTGACATTACTTCGTCCAGCAGATGGTAATGAAGTTGTTGCGGCATGGAAAATCGCGATTCGCTCAACCAATCGTCCAACGGCTCTTGTGCTTACGCGTCAAAACTTACCAACATTACCGAACTCTGCTAAATTAGCGGAAGAAGGTGTAGCTAAGGGAGCTTACGTATTATCTCCAGCGAAGAAAGACGTTGCTGATGTACTTCTTTTAGCAACTGGATCAGAAGTTAACTTAGCTGTACAAGCACAAACAGAACTTGCCAAAGATGGTATTGATGCATCTGTTGTTAGTATCCCATCATTTGATTTGTTTGATCAGCAATCGGCGGAGTATAAAGAGAGTGTTCTACCAAATGCGGTTCGTAAACGTGTATCTATCGAAATGGGCTCAACGCTTGGTTGGGAACGTTACGTTGGATTAGATGGTAAGACAATCGGAATTGATAAGTTTGGCGCTTCGGCACCAGGCGATACGATTATTAAAAACTATGGCTTTACTGTGGAGAATGTCGTTAATACGGTGAAATCTCTGTAAATTATAGATTGGGAGTGCAAGATGAGGCGAGCTTTTGGCTAAATCGTTTTGCACTTCTTTTTATGATAATATGTTGTGTATGCGCTGTGTTGATGGTATAATGAGGCAGTTGTGATTTTTTAATGATAGTGAACTTTTATTGCTATAGAATATCGAAAAACTATTGTTTTGACCTGATAAATCAAGTACAATAAAAGGGATATATTGTTTCGAGGAGGAGAAAGAGAATATGTTGTGGTATATACTTATCGGCATACTTTGCTTAATTGCTGGTTTGGCATTAGGATTTTTCATCGCAAGAAGATACATGATGACGTATCTGAAGAAAAACCCGCCAATCAATGAGCAAATGTTACAAATGATGATGGCCCAAATGGGAATGAAACCATCACAGAAGAAAATTAACCAAATGATGAACGCAATGGGTAAACAGCAAGAAAAAGAAGTAAAAACGAAGAAGAAAAAATAAGGTTTAGAAGCGAGTATGGAATGACGGAATTGATAGTCTGATGTACTGATTTTAGACAGCTTATTTGTTGCTATACTTGAAACACTTTTTGGGATTACGTTTGAGACGTGATTTTGAGAGGTGTTTTTTAGTTTTAATTTGTATTTGCAGAATATTTCGGGTTTTATGAGCGTGTCGCAAGTAAAAGCGGTGTTGGAGTGGTAGAATAGGTTCATGCGGGCGAGATGGTGCTTAAAATGGATTTGGAGGCGTTGGAATGAGCGACAAGATAAAGGCTGAGGTTAAGAGAAATGAAGCGAATATGATTGCTTTTCGGAGGGATTTACATAGGAATCCGGAGTTGTCGTGGCAGGAGATTCGGACGACAAATCGGGTTGTAACGGAGCTTGAGCGGATGGGGATTGCGTATCGGCGAATGGAGCCGACAGGGGTCGTGGCGGAACTGGTCGGGAATAGGAACGGAAAAACGGTGGCGCTTCGTGCAGATATGGATGCATTGCCTGTGACGGAATTGAGTGAGGCGTTGTCTTACAAGTCGGGAAATATCGGAAAAATGCATGCGTGTGGGCACGATGCGCATACGGCGATGTTGCTTTGCGCGGCGGAAGCACTTGTTGCGGTTCAGGATGAGTTGACTGGGACGGTGCGCTTTATTTTTCAACCTGCGGAGGAGATTACGGAAGGTGCAGAGGCGATGATTCAGCAAGGTGCGATGCAGGGTGTGGATAATGTATTTGGGATTCATATTTGGTCGCAAATGCCGACACATGCTATTTCTTGTAATGCTGGGCCTGTTTTTGCGTCTGCGGATGTGGTTAAAATTAGATTTACGGGACGCGGGGGACATGGGGCGATGCCTGATGCTTGTATTGATGCGACAGTTGTTGCTGCGGCTTTTGTGATGGGTGTACAAGCGATTGTGTCACGGGAAACCGATCCGCTTGAGCCGGCTGTTTTTACGATAGGGCGCATGGAGGCTGGAACGCGCTACAATGTAATCGCGGAAAATGCGGTTTTGGAGGGAACGGTTCGGTCGTTTCATCCACGGGTTCGTGAAAAAATGGAAGTGGCGATTAGGCGTTATGCGACACAGGTTGCAGCTACGTACGGGGCGACGGCGGAAGTGGATTATCGTTATGGGACGCATGCGGTGATAAATGAGGAAAGGAGCGCCAAGTTAGCGCAGGATGTTGTTGTGAGCAGTTTTGGTGAGGACGTGCTTTATTCTGATCGACCAACGACGGCGGGGGAAGATTTTAGTTATTATTTGCAAGAGGCTCCCGGTTGTTTTGCGCTTGTTGGAGCTGGAAATCCGGAAAAGGACACGGAATGGGCGCACCATCATGGCCGATTTAATGTGGATGAGGATGCGTTGGTTTATGGCGCAGAGCTTTACGCTCAGTATGCCTACACGTATTTGACAGAGAATCCTGAATAAGGGGTTCTTTGTCTGTTAAATAAAAAAATTATAAATATACTTGAATCTTTTAAAGAAATCGGTTACACTAGTTCCTGTAAACAAACTTGAGAGGAGGTAAGGACAATGAAAAAGATAATTGGATTTGATAATTTAACCATTATTGTAGGAGATAGCCTAAATTCGGCGTCCGTTATATCGAGGAAGAGGTACAGGCTTATTTGAGCGCTGGTATGTGTACTTTTATGGCGTAAATTCGATATATATTTCCAAACAGTAATGGGCAGAGCAAGATATGTCCGTTATTTTTTTATGTCCAAAACAAGGAATAAAATGGCTTTTGAGGGAAAAGAGGTTGGGAATGAAGATTTATAAGGAGTTGGGATGGTTTTTTAAAGAGCAGCGGAAATCATATATTATCGGGGTTTCATTGCTTTTTATGATAACGTTACTCCAACTGGTGCCTCCGAAAATACTTGGTGTGACGGTGGATGCGATTAGTAAGGATACGCTTACAAAGAATCATTTATACATGTGGATGGGTGTTTTGCTCGGAGCTGCGGTTGTCGCGTATGTGGGGCGTTATTTTTGGCGGATGATGATTTTTGGATCGGATAATAAGTTGCAGCGTCAATTGCGCTTACGATTATTTGAGCATTTATCGAAAATGTCGCCGTTCTTTTTTCAGCGTTATCGGACAGGGGATTTGATGGCGCATGCGACGAATGATATTTCGGCTATTCAGCAGGTGGCGGGCTTCGGTGTTTTGACGTTGTGTGATTCGATTTTGACGGGGAGCACGGTTATTGCAACAATGGCGATTACGATTGATTGGCGCTTGACGTTGATTGCGCTTTTGCCGATGCCGTTTATGGTGTGGGGAAGTTCAGTACTTGGCCGGAAATTACATGATCGTTTTCATAGTGCACAAGCGGAGTTTTCGAAGTTGAATGATAAAACGCAGGAGAGTTTGTCTGGGATTAAGGTTACGAAAACATTTGGGCAGGAGCAGGAGGATATTGCAGATTTTAGGCAGCAAACGGAGGAAGTTGTTGGTGTTAATGTGAAGGTCGCGAAATTGGATGCGATGTTTGATCCGATGATTTCGATTATTGTTAGTGTTTCGTTTGTTCTATCGCTCGGTTTTGGTGCGAAATTTGTGATGGAAGGGACGCTTACGATTGGTCAGGTAATCGCGTTTACGAACTATTTGTTCTTGTTGATTTGGCCGATGTTGGCGTTTGGATTTTTGTTTAATGTGATTCAGCGCGGGAATGCGTCGTATGATCGATTGAATACGTTGCTAAGTGAGCCTGAGGATGTGAAGGATGATTTCAGTGCGATCGATGAGTTGCCGCGTGGGGATATTGATTTTGGGTTAGAGGCATTTACGTATCCTGATGAGTCGGCGCCGGTTTTGCAAGATATCGTTTTTCAGTTGAAATCGGGTGGAACGCTTGGTATTGTTGGCCGAACGGGTTCTGGAAAGACGACGCTTTTGAAATTGTTGATGCGGGAATATGATGATTACAAGGGCTCGATTAAATTTGACGGGGAGGCGATTCAGCGTTATACGGTACGGGGATTGCGTCGTGCGATTGGTTATGTGCCGCAGGATCAGTTCTTGTTTTCGACGACGGTTCGGGAAAATATTCGTTTTGGCAATCCAAAATTGTCGCAGGCCGACGTGGAGCGTATTGCGGAGATGGTCTCGGTGCATGAGGATATTACGGAGTTCACGGATGGATATGATACCGTCGTGGGTGAGCGTGGTGTATCGCTTTCTGGAGGTCAGAAGCAGCGGTTAGCAATTGCAAGGGCGCTGATTATGAATCCAGAGTTGCTTATTTTGGATGATGCGCTTTCGGCTGTGGATGCGAAGACGGAAGAGCTCATTTTGCAAAATCTTAAAGCAAATCGTGCGGATAAAACGACGATTATTAGTGCGCATCGGCTTAGCTCAGTGGAGCATGCGAATATTATTATTGTGATTGATAAGGGTAGAATTGTGGAGCGTGGTACGCATGCAGAGCTAGTGGCTTCAGGCGGTTGGTACGCAGAAATGTTCCGAAATCAGCAATTAGAGGAACTTATTGAGGGCGGGGGTGATACGAATGGAGCCGAATAATGAGGAAATGTTGACGATGAGTGGGAAAGAACATCGCGCGGTTTTGAAACGCTTATTTAGCTACACGAAGTATCATGTCCCTGCGCTTGTTTTAACAATTTTTCTAGTTATGCTGGTTACGGTGGCGGATGTATTTTTGCCAATCTTGATTAAAATATTTTTGGATGATTACTTGACGCCGCTTCATTTCGTGGCTGGACCGATTCTTTTGTTGGCATCGGGGTACATGGGTTTGTCGCTCGGTCGATCTGTAGTTTGGTATTTTCAGCTAGTTTTATTTCAAAAAATTGCTTTGCGGATTGTGCAGCGGATTCGGGTGGACATCTTTAGTAAGTTGCAAAATATGGGGATGCGTTATTTTGATCAGACGCCTGCGGGAAGCTTGGTTTCGCGTGTAACGAATGATACGGAAGCGATTAAAGATATGTTTATTAATGTGTTAGGAACGGCGATTCAAAGCGTATTTATGCTGATCGGGATTTATACGGCGATGTTTATCATGGATGCCAAGTTGGCGGCGTATAGCTTGCTCGTTTTTCCGCTGACGATGTTGATTATTATTGTGTACCGGAAGTATAGCTCGCAGTTTTACAGAGCGCGTCGGGAAAAATTGAGTCAATTAAATGCGAAGATTGCGGAGTCTATTTCGGGTATGTCGATTGTGCAGCAGTTTAATCAGGAGAAGCGTTTAATCGGTGAATTTGAAGAGATTAACAAAGACTATTATGATGTTGGTATGAAAAATATAAAATTTAACGCATTACTTCTTGGTCCGGCGATTGATTTGATTTATTCGCTAGCGGTCGTGTTGATTCTTAGTTTTTTCGGGATTCAGTCGTTTTCTGGGCCGGTCGCGATTGGGACAATTTATGCTTTTATCACCTATTTTGACCGGTTTTTAGAGGCGATTTATAACATTATGGAGCGTTTGGCGATGTATCAAGAGGCGATTACGGCGGCTTCGCGTGTGTTCCGAATTATGGATGGCACGGATTTGGCGCCGGAACAAGATGCCGAAGATGGTTTAGCTATCGGAAAAGCGAAGATTGAGTTTAAGAATGTCACGTTTTCGTATGATGGGAAAAAGGACGTTTTGAAGGATATTAGTTTTACTGCTGAATCGGGGCAAACGGTTGCGCTTGTCGGTCATACTGGTAGTGGGAAAAGTTCGATTATCAATTTAATGATGCGTTTTTATGAGTTTGAGCACGGTGAAATTTTGATTGATGGGAAGTCGATTAAGCGGTACCCGATGGAGGAATTGCGTGCGAAGACGGGGCTTGTTTTACAGGATAGCTTTATGTTTTATGGCACGATTAAGGATAACATTCGGCTGCATAATAAGTTGATTACGGATCGGGAAATTCTAGAGGCGGCGCAATTTGTTCAGGCGGATCGATTTATTAATACGTTGGCGGATACGTATGATCATCAGGTAATTGAACGTGGTGCTTCGTTTTCAAGTGGGCAGCGGCAGTTGATTTCATTTGCTAGGACGGTCGTGACGAATCCGCAAATTCTTGTTTTGGATGAGGCGACGGCGAATATTGATACGGAGACGGAGAGTTTGATCCAGACGGGCTTGCGAAATATGAGGCAAGGTAGAACGACGATTGCGATTGCGCATAGGCTTTCGACGATAAAAGATGCGGATCTTATTTTAGTGCTTCGAAAGGGTAGTATTATTGAACGTGGGACGCATGAAGAGTTGCTTGCGCATGGTGGCGTGTATCATTCGATGTATCAGCTGCAAAACAGTGGCATGGATTTAGAGGAGCTGGGTTCATAAGGGCATAAAGGTTGTTTTTCTTCTAAAAAAGTTTATAATGAGGCAAGTAAATAGTGCCGATTAGGAGGAAAAAAACGTGTCATTT
Source organism: Paenilisteria portnoyi (assembly GCF_014322795.1). Classification (GTDB taxonomy): domain Bacteria; phylum Bacillota; class Bacilli; order Lactobacillales; family Listeriaceae; genus Listeria_A; species Listeria_A portnoyi. The sequence goes on along the minus strand of NZ_JAASTT010000008.1, from coordinate 29,267 downwards.
ATAGTATCAATTATCATCACGCTTGTTTTTGGTGTCGGGGTTATCTTGATTCGAATGAAGGCGTCGAAAGAGCCGGCGACTGTGAAAAAAATTATTATTCCGCCAATTATGATGAGTACGGGAGCGCTTATGTTTGTGATTCCATATTTCCGAGTTTCGCCAGCTGGAATTTTAGAGGCGGTATTGATGGGATTAGTTTTCTCGCTCATTTTAATTTGGACGACGCGATTTGAAATTAAGCACAAGTATGTTTTTATTAAGCGGACGAAATCATTCCCTGTTATCTTGCTGAGTTTGCTATTAATTCGACTTGGTATTAAATATTGGATTAGTGGCTCAGTCGATGTCGGCGAGTTATCGGGAATGTTTTGGATTTTAGCGTTTGCAATGATTGTTCCTTGGCGAATTGCGATGTATTTTCAATATAAAAATGTCGCTGGGAAGCTGGAACAAACGGAAGAAACATGATGTTACAATTTGGGAGAATATTTCCCATGAAAACGATTGAATTATGACAGGAACATCGATATAATGAGTAAGGTTGCGTGAAAAGAGCAACATGTATAAAAGAGGAGGTTTTTCATTTGAAGAAATGGTTAGTAGCTTTATTTTCCCTTGCACTTGTTTTTGGCTTAGCGGCTTGTGGGAACGGCGATAACAAGGCGGAACAAGAACAGAAAAAAGAGGACGTTAGCGCAGATTCTATGAGTTTTTATATGGATTTAGTTGCAAAAATTAATGATAATGATGCGGATTATGACGCATATCAAGCGGCGATTGGTAGTGATACACCTCCAACTGGTGCTGAATTAACAACTTTGGCAACGGCAGCTAGCGCTTCAGCAGACAAAGTATCACAGGTTTTGGCGGATGTAAAGGTGCCGAACTTAGGGAATACGACACCGCTATTTAAAAATGCTGTAACAGATTTAAGTGAAGCTTACAAAGCAGAGGCTAATGGTTTAAAAGCGTCTCCAATTGATACAAAATCAGCAGATGAGGCTATGCAAAAAGCTTCTGATGAGCTAGGGAAAGCATTGGAAGAAGCGGGATTAGCTCCGTCTAACATTATGAATGATACTGCAGCTTAATGTAATGTCAAAAAGCGTTGTGGAACTATTTCTGCAACGTTTTTGTTTATATTTGTGACTTAGCGAGAATCCAGTTATAATGAAGGAGGACACATCATCAGGTAGTTAACTTGCAATATCAAAAGGAGGGTTTATATTGAAAAAGTGGATAGTAGGGACGTTAGCAGCAACAATGGTATTTAGTTTAGCAGCTTGCGGTAATGTGAGCGACGAGAAGAAGGATGCGGCAAAGGATAAGGTGTCGTCTAAAGTGGATGAGGCCAAAGAGAAAGCAGGCACTAAAGTGGACTCAGCGAAACAAAAATTGCACACGAAAGCAATGAATTTTTATACAGGTGTGGTTGATAAGGTAAATGAGAAAGATGCCGATTACGACGCTTATATAGCGGATATTACGAGTGACGTGCCATCTAAGGGTGAGGCGTTAGACGCGTTGGCAGCGAAGGCTAGTACATCAGCGGAAAATGTTTCTGAGGCATTGGCGAATGTGAAAGTTCCTAATCTTGGGGAACGCACAGATGAATTTAAAACATCGATTCAAAGCTTAAGTGATGCATTTGCGGAAAAAGCGGCAGCTATAAAAGCAAACCCAGGTGATACAAAAGCAGCTGAAAAAGCAGATGAAGCGATGCAAAAAGCCTCTGATAAACTTTCAGGAGCGTTAAAAAATATCGGTCTAGCTGGTTCTAATATCGTCAATGATATTACTGGTTAAGACAGAAATAAAGCCTTGACTCCTCTAACAATTAAGAGGAAATCAAGGCTTTTTTGTTATTTCTTTTTTGTTGCGTCTATCTCTGCTTGTAAACGTTCAAATGTCTGCAAAACTTCTTCGGACTTAATTTCTAGTAGTTCTTTTTGATCGATGTCTTTGTCATTGAATGGAATTGGATCACCAAATCGGATGATGACTTTTTTTCGTTTGAAAAGTTCGCCGACTGTTTTTGGTCCGTCATACACGGCGGGCAAAATAGGAACTTTCCCTTTTAGTGCTACGGTTACAGCGCCGCGTTTTAGATGGAGACCCGCCGATTTTCTAGTACCGCTTGGGAAGATACCAACTACTTTGCCGTCTTTTAATAGGCGAATGGGTAGCTTGATCGCGCTTGGGCCAGGATTTTCACGATTTACTGGGAAAGCGTTGAGATGGCGCATTAACCAGTTCAGTGTCTTCGTTTTGAATAGTTCTTGTTTTGCCATATAGTGAATTTGAAGTGGTTTGATGGCAAATCCAAGGTAGAGAATTTCCATCCATGATGTGTGTGTCGAAACGACAACGAATGGCGCTTCTGGAATCTTGTCTTTATTCTGTACCTTGAAACGTCCGCCGATTATCGTGAGGATCACCTGGACGAAATTTCTCGCAAAAGTGTAGAACAAGTTGGTTCACTCCTATAATTCTTTTTTTAGTCTTGTTTTTAGTATACTGAAAAGTTGCGGAAACGTCTAGTGCTTACGTGCTGTTCTTGTTTTTTTCGAAAATATAGTATACTGGATGTAATGATGAAAATAGAATGATGAGGTGTTAGGATGAAATTTTTACATACGGCGGATTGGCATTTAGGAAAAATTGTGAACGGTGTGTCTATGCTTGCGGAACAGCGGTATATTTTAGAGCAGATTGCGCGGATTGCGGAGGAGGAACAGGTGGACGGTGTTGTGATAGCTGGGGATTTGTATGATCGCTCGGTGCCGCCTGCGGATGCGGTGACGCTGCTTAATGATGCGTTGATGGAGCTAAATGTGACGCTTGGGAAGCCGGTTTTTGCGATTAGCGGAAATCATGATAGTGCGGAACGGGTGAACTTTGGGTCGGTTTGGTATGAGAAGAGTGGACTACATATTCAAGGGACGTTAGGTGCTGATTTGACGCCGATTGAGTGGGACGGGGCGCAGGTTTGGTTGGTTCCATATCATGAGCCGGCGCAGGTTCGTGCAGCTTTTGAGGATAAGTCGGTGCGGTCGTTTGAGGATGCGATGCAGGCGATTACGGCAAAAATTAGAACGGTTTGGGATGCGGATAAGGCGCAGATTTTGGTCGGGCACGCCTTTGTTGCAGGTGGACTTCCGAGTGATTCGGAGCGGCAATTGGCGATTGGAAATGTGGACCGGGTGTCGACGAATTGTTTTGATGGCTTTGATTATGTGGCGCTTGGGCATTTGCACCATCCGCACGCGATTCATCATCCGAGTATTTTTTATGCTGGATCACCGCTGAAATATTCTTTTTCGGAAGCGAAGGATAAGAAGAGTGTTCGGATTGTGACGATGGATGGGAAGAAGCTTCAAGAAGTGCGAGAGTGTTATTTGGAGCCATTGCATGATTTGCGGATTATCGAAGGATATTTGGCGGATTTGGTAAGTTCTGTAGTGCCTGGGAATGAGGACTTTTTGCAGATTAATTTGTTGGATGAGGGTGCGCTGATTGATCCGATTGGGCAACTGCGGGCGTTTTATCCGAATGTGTTGCATTTAGAGCGGGTGCAGGAAAAATTGACGGATAGCCAGTTTGAGCGATTTGAAGATGTGATTAAAAAAGATGATTTGGAGTTGTTTGCTCAGTTTTTTGAACATGTGAGTGGAAAGGAAATGTCGAATCAGCAGGCGGAAATTATGCGAGAATTGATGGATAGCGTGAAGGGAAGTGTGGATCAATGAGACCTTTGAAACTTACGATGCAGGCTTTTGGTGCTTACGCGAAGGCTGAAACGATTGATTTTACGGAGCTTGGTCAGGAGCGGATTTTTGTGATTTCTGGGAAAACGGGGGCTGGGAAGTCGACGATTTTTGATGCGATCAGTTTTGCGATTTTTGGGAAGGCGAACACGAATGATCGGGAAGGTTTTTCATTGCGGAGTCATTTTGCGAAAGCGGAGGATCTGACGGAAGTGTCGCTTGAATTTTTACTTCGGGATGTGCGTTATTTGGTCCGTCGAGTGCCGCAACAGGATGTTCCTAAGCAGCGCGGTGAAGGGATGACGACGGTGACTGCGAAGGCGGAACTCTATGAATTGGACGGGGACGAGGAACGTTTACTCGCGAGTTCAGTTCGGGATGTTGGCGCGAAGATGGAAGAGATTATCCAGTTGAATGTGGACCAGTTTCGACAAATTTTGATGATTCCGCAGGGTGAGTTCAGGGAATTGCTTGTAGCGGAAAGCAAGGAGAAGGAAGCGATTTTACAGCGATTGGCGCATACGCATTTTTATCAACTTATTGAAAACCAGTTGTGGAATCAGCAGAAGGAACAGGAGCAGCGGGTGCGATTGTTACGGGAAAAAGTGGCGAGTATTACGCAGGAGGCTTTTGACGCGGAAGCACTTGCTGGGAAAGCGGCGCGGGATATTGAGTTGATGTTTGCCGAGCGTCTCGTTGCGGAACGGGAAACGATGGTCGAACTGCAGGAACAGATGGATTTGGCGAAAGGAAAAGCTGAAATCACGGCAAGGAATGTGACATTGGCCGAGGAAAAAATCGCGGAATGGGCACAATTAGCAAAATTACGGGCGGAAAAAGCGGAATTGGATGGGCAAAATGGTCAGCGAAACGATGCGCAGGCCGCGGTGGATTTGGCGCGAAAAGCGGGTGCGATTATTGATCAAGATGCGCTATGTTTACGATTGAAGCAGCAATTGGATGAGGCGAAATTGGAAGATCAACAAGCATTGGAAGTCCTGCAAAAACGGGAAATGGCGCTAGAAAAAGCTGTTTTGGAAGCAGAAAAGGTAAAGGAAATGGAAACAGAGTATGTCACGTGGGTCAAAAAACGCGAATCGCTTCAATCGATGGAGACGAAAGTGACACGAGCGATGGAGCTACAACAGGAATTAGCGCAGGAAAGTAGGCATAAGCAGGAATTAGAGCAGAAATTAGATCGGCTAATTTTGCAGGAAAAAGGACTTTTAGTGCAATCGGAGCAGTTAGTCAAACGGGTGCAGCTTGTGCAGGATGCGCGACTAAAATCTGCGGAAATGAAACAACATCTAACAGAGCTACGGCAAGAGAATCTGTTCGTAGTGACTGAAATTGAAAAATGGGAACAGAAAAATAAATGGCAATCGGAACTTGTTTTATTAGAGGGAGAATGGAATCAGGCGGAAAAACAGCTTCACGACGCTGAATTGAAGTACGCAGAATTAGATGCATTGTGGCAACATGAGCAGGCAGCAACATTGGCGTTATCGCTCGTGGATGGCGATGCATGCCCGGTTTGCGGCTCTCTGGAACATCCGAATGTAGCGTTACAAACAGCTGGGATGACAAAAGCAGAGGTAGACGTGGCGAGGGAAGGGCGAGATGCAAAGCAGGAAACGGCAAAAGCGCTAGGTGTGCAAGTGGAGCAGAAAAAATGGCAGATCGAACAGATCGTATTTGCTTCTGAGGAATCTTTGCACGTTTTGAGGGATAGACAAATGCTGTGTGCCGAGGAGCTTGTGAAAAAAGAACAGGAACTTGCGGGAATCGATGTTTTTCTGACGGAAGAACAACAGGTGGAAGAACTGGTAGAAAGGAATAAACAGGACTTGGCTAAGCTTGCGGAGGAAAAGGCGCAACAACAAGCGGTTTATGAAGAAGTCCGTAAAAAAGTGGATACGTCCGAGACTACGTACGCTTTACTTTTAGAAGACGTACCAGAAGAGTTTCAAAATCCGGCTGGTTTTTATGAACAGCAAAAGGTGTTGACGGTGAATATCACTGATTTTGAAACGAAAAAAGGACACGCAGAATCGGTGTATAATACGGCGAAGGAAGGACAATTCAGGGCAGTTTCGGCTAGTGAGATGGCAGAGAAAGCGGCTTTGAAAGCGAGTGAGGCTTTGGCGGCGCAACGCACGATTTTTAAAGATATCATGGCAACGAATGGTTTCGCGGATTACGCTTCTTATCAACGAGCTATTTTGAGTCCAGAAGTTTTAGAGGAGAAGGAGCGCTTTATTCGTGATTTTGAGCAACAGTATCATTTTGTATCAGAGCGCTTAAAAGAGGCGGAGGCAAGGCTTGCAGGCGTGGCACAACCGGATTTGAAAGAATTACAGCGATTGGATGATGAGTCGAAACGTGCGTATCAGGAAAAGACGGAACAGTGGATGGCACAGAAAGACGTTGTTCGTAAGGTTTCGGAGCTTTCGGAGCAATTTATGAAACATGTGAAAGAGACGAGTGAGGCGGAAAAAGCATACGCGGATATTGGCTATTTGGCGGATATGGCACGTGGCAAAAACGACCGTCGCTTAACGTTCGAGCGCTTCGTTTTAGCGACATTCTTAGATACGATTTTACTTCGGGCAAACGGGCGGTTGAAAAAAATGACGAATGGTAGGTTTCAATTGAACCGCAAAAAGGAAAAGTCTAAAGGAAACGTGCAAAGTGGTTTGGAGCTTGAGGTTTACGATGAATATACAGGTCTGGAACGGCATGTCAAAACATTATCTGGTGGAGAAAGTTTCAAAACATCTTTGTCTTTGGCGCTAGCTCTTGCGGAAGTTGTGCAGGAAATGTCAGGCGGGATTTCTCTGGAGACGATGTTTATCGATGAGGGATTTGGCACGCTCGACCCGGAATCGCTAGAAATGGCGGTGGAATGTTTGCTCGAAACGCAGGAATCAGGACGACTTGTCGGTATTATTTCACATGTGCCTGAACTGAAAGAGCGGATTCCTTCGCGGCTAGAAGTAACGGCGACAAATCACGGAAGTACGACGAAATTTTTTGCGCAAGGACTATAAAGAAGTGATCTGGAGGCGCAAACTTAGCATGACTTTAGCTCCCTAGTTTGAAACATTAGGCTTTTTTCGATATAATGAAGTGTTGGATGAAAAAGGGAACATTTTTTCCTGATGAAATGAATGGAGGAATTGTGATGATACGACAAGCGAAAGCGGAAGATGCGGAACAAGTCGCACCACTTATTTATATAATTTTAGAGGATATGGAGTTGCCGTTTTTAGCGGGTGTTAGTAAGGAAATGATGCTTGAGATGGTTGAAGCGAGCTTTTTACGTTCAGATTATCGGTTCAGTAAAGAGAATGTGATGGTCAAAGAAATCGATGGCAAAGTGGCGGGAATCCTTGTGAGCTATCATGGGGAGCACGCGGAAAACATGGACGACGAGTGGGAGGGCATCCAAGATATGTTTGGTATTGTCAATAAAATCCCGTTGTTCACGGAGCAGGAAACGTGGATGGGCGAGTATTACTTGGATTCACTTGTGGTGGACTCGGCTTATCGCGGGCAAGGAATTGGAAAAGAGTTACTGCATGCATTTAAGGAATTGGCTGTGGCTAAAAATTGTGAAATTATCGCACTAAACGTGGAAAAAGCAAATGCAGGCGCGCTAAATTTATATAAAAAATTAGGTTATGAATCGGAGTATGATTTGGTTTTATCTGGTCATGATTATTATCACATGACCCAAAATGTCAGGAGTTGAGTGAATTGTTAACAGATCCAAAAAACACAATGATTCCTGTTTCGGTTAAGAAAAAGGGGCGCGAATTACTGGAAGATGGGGCAATCACTGTTTTTGAAGAAAAGACGAGTTATGCGAATATGTTCCATTCTGTCGTTGTAGATGATCGGGTTTCGTATGAAGTGAAGCATGTGTCGAGTGGGAACTATCAATGTGATTGTATTTACTTCCAAGAGAATAGTGTTTGTTCGCATATTTATGCGGTTGAGCTGGAACACGAGGCGCGTCAGACAAAAATGGAGAAGGCTAATTTCAAGCAACGTATCCTGGCTCAAGAGGCGACGACGCTACTTTCCTTGTTCCAAGAAAATATGGATCGTCAATTTGATACGTTCGATACGACGGCCAAAACGCCATTAAAGGTGGAATATATTTTACGTATGCAGGAAAATCGTGATAAAAATATGTTGACGCTTGATTTGAAAGTTGGGCAGGATCGTACGTATGTCGTAAAGAATATCGGGGACTTTTTACAAGCGATTAAACAACATACGAGCTACTTTTTCACGAAGAATTTCAGTTTTGATCCGAATGAATATTATTTTGGTGAGCGTGATATCGCGGTTTTCAATGAGCTGACGAAAATCAATGAAATTGCGAAAATGTATGATACGGATAGCTTTTATTGGAACAAGTCGTATGCGGAGGAAAAGGTGCTGATTATTCCACCGAGTTTAGCGGAAACAATTCTGGCTGACTTGATGGGGCAGAATACGATTTGCATTCATGATGATATTAAATATAGCGGTTTGATGTTTAAAAAAGGGACATTGCCATTTTCGTTCGTGTTTCGTAAAAATGACAAGGGTGACATGTACCAGCTTGTGATGGAGGAATTGCAGCAAGCGAGTTACTTGGAAAGCTATCAGTTGTTGTTTTTAAACGGTGTGTTTTATCGACCAAGTGATGCGGTTTGGGAGCAATTAACGCCGCTTATTCATTTTCATAGTGTGACGGAAAATGAGGTGGTGCAGTTTTCGGAATCGCAACTCAGTGAAGTGATGTCTTACGTCCTGCCGTCGCTTCAAAAAAGTGGTCACGTTCAGATTGATCCGTCGATTGAGGATCGGGTTATCCAGCAACCGCTTGTTTCGAAGATGTGGATCTCGCAAAAAAACAACGAACATGTGCTAAAACTGGAATATCACTATGGTTCGCAGGTTTTTGATCCGTTTGCTTTAACGGAAAGCGTGGAGCCGGACGGGCGCATTATGATTCGAGATATGGAAACGGAAGCAAAAATTATGCACCGTATTGAGGCAGCTCCTGTTCATTTCTCGGAAACGCAAATGGTAGTTAATTCGGATGAGGCGAGTCTTTACGAGTTTTATTATCGGGTTGTTCCGAGTTTGGCGACGGACGTGGCGATTTATTTAGAAGATGGTTTGGAAGAAATGGTGGAAGAACATGTGAAGCCAACGACAACCGTCGATGTGTCGCATGATAATGATTATTTGTCGGTTGCCTTTGATTTTCAAGGTATCGATGAGGATGAGATTCAAGAAGTACTGCAATCTTTGCGGGGAAAACGGAAGTATCATCGCTTGAACAGTGGGCGTTTCTTATCGCTTGAAGATGAGAGTTATCAGCAAATGGAAGCGATTTTTGATATTTTAGATGTCCGCAAAAAAGAAGTCGGAAAGCAGATGGCGGTGCCGCTTTATCGTGGGATGCAAATCTATGAGGCGATGGGCAGTGCGCAAAATGAACATAATAAGTTCAGCCGAACGTTCCGCGATTTATTGCATGAAATTGTGAATCAGGAGGATACAACTTATCCGTTACCAGCGAATTTGAATGCGGAACTTCGGGAGTATCAGGTGACTGGTTTTGAATGGATGAAATCGCTTGGAAAATATCATTTAGGTGGTGTTTTAGCGGATGATATGGGGCTCGGAAAAACATTACAAGCGATTACGTATATTGCCTCGACAATTGAAGAAAATCCTGACATGAAACCTGTTTTAATCGTGACACCAGCTTCTCTTTTGTATAACTGGTCAAGCGAATTCGAAAAGTTTGCGCCTGATATTCCGGTGACGGTCATTCACGGGGCTTCACAAATGCGCTTGGAGCTGATTCAAAAAATCGAGCCAGGGAACGTCTATTTGATATCGTACCCGTCCTTGCGTCAAGATGAGCAGGAATTCTTAACGACACGCTTCCAAACGATTATTTTGGATGAAGCGCAAGCGATCAAGAACTACAATACGAAGGCTTCACAAGCTGTGCGCGCGCTCAAAACGACGAATGTTTTTGCGCTTAGTGGAACGCCGTTGGAAAATAGCATCGATGAGTTATGGACAATGTTTCAGACGATTATGCCGGGCTTTTTCCCATCGCTACGTAAATTTAAAGAATTACCGCATGAACGTGTGGCTCAGATGATTCGTCCGTTCTTGATGCGCCGTCTCAAACGGGATGTTGTCAAGGAATTGCCGGATAAAATCGAGACAAATCTTTATTCTGAGTTAACAGAAGCGCAAAAAACCGTCTATCTCGCTTACTTGGAGAAAATACAACAAGAATTGGCCGCAAAAGATGGTAATGAGCAAGAAGACCGGATTAAATTGTTAGCAGGTTTAACGCGATTACGCCAAATTTGTTGTGATCCAGCGCTTTTTGTTGAAAATTATGATGGTGGTTCTGGTAAACTGATGCAATTGTTTGATACAATACAAACAGCACGTGAAAGTGGCAAGCGAATCTTGATTTTCTCGCAGTTCACATCGATGTTACAAATCATGAAAGCGCAGGCTGAGGAAGCTGGCTATCGCTATTTTTATATGGATGGTGGCACGCCTTCGAAGAGCCGGATGGATTTGGTGAACTCCTTTAATGCGGGAGATGCTGATTTATTCTTCATTTCACTGAAAGCTGGTGGAACGGGGCTGAATTTGACTGGCGCCGATACAGTTATTTTGTATGATTTATGGTGGAATCCCGCGGTGGAAGAACAAGCTGCGAGCCGAGCGCACCGAATCGGGCAGAAAAACGTGGTGCAAGTGATTCGGATGATTACAAAAGGCACGATTGAAGAGAAAATCTATAATTTACAGAAGCAAAAACAGGCATTGATGGATGCGCTAATCCAGCCTGGGGAACAGATGCTCCATCGTTTAACAACAGATGAGATAAAAGAAATTTTGACATTGAGTTGATTATAGAAGGGACGCGAGTGTTTATGGATAATTGGGAAGTTTTTATCGTAGGAAATGATAAAGAAGGCGTGGATAAAATCACGGAACTGGAAGCACGGGGCTACAAAAAAGAGAATATCTCGATTCTAGCGAAATCTGATCAAGAGGACGAAGTAAAAGAGATTATTGAGTTGACGGACGTGGAGGAAGAGCACCCAGTGAATGAAGAGGCGTTTGGCGTTATCTCTGGCATTTTGCAGTCACTTAGCGGTGGATTGATGATTCCGCAAGTGTATAATCCAAAATACGGTGCACTTTATGCTGCTGGTCCTTTTGCAAAATGGTTTTCAAATACGAGTGACAAATCAGTAAAACGTTTGCTAACAGATTTTGACTTGAACGATGCTCAAATTGATGAATTCGTTCGTGCGCTTCACAGTGGTCAAATCCTGATTTTGGCGAGATAAATTGGCGAAGAAAAAGCCGACAAAGGCGCAACTACGTAAAGTCAAACAGAGACGCAGCATGTTTTTGGCGATTTTAGCAGTATTCGTGTTAGGTTTGGCGCTCGTTGTCTTGATGCAATTTCGGGCAGAGGAGAAGCCAAAACCTTACACGCAGGATATTCCTGAACAATTTGTTTCGATTTATCAAGCGGCGGCGAAAGAATATGGCATTGACTGGTTCTTACTTGCCGCTGTGCATCGCGTGGAGACTAAGTTTTCAACGGTAGAGCCGATGATTTCAGGAGTTGGTGCGATTGGCCCAATGCAATTTATGCCATGTACGTTTGTGGGATGGAGTGCAGAAGGTTGTCCAGCAACGGGTGGCGTCGGCGATTTTTCGGACGATGATTTGGTGGACCCGAGCGTGATTAAGGCGTATGGCGGTTACGGCGTGGACGCGAATCACGATGGTAAAGCAGATCCATGGAATTTGGAGGATGCCGTTTTCTCTACCGCTAACTTTTTAGCAGACAATGGTGCAAAAGTTGGCAAAGAGAAGCAAGCTGTTTTTAAGTATAATCATAGCGATATTTATGTGCGAGATATTATGTTCTACCGCGATCAGTTTAAGAAAGCGTGGAACAAAGATATAGCTTCGAAGTGAGAAGAAGTCGGGCGATTATGTCCGGCTTTTTTGAGGTGGCCTCGCTGATAATTTTTACTTATTGAAAAGTATCGATTTATCTTAGTTTACTTATCATGCTTTTTTTCGTACAATAGAAGAGTAGAAGATTGCAACGAGAGCGAAGGGTATCACAATGGGAGGCAAAAACTTATGAAAAATTGGAATGAGAAAGCAAAGCAGTCGTTTCAAATTGGCGACGACACGTATCATTATTATCAATTAAAAACGCTTGAGGCGGATGGTCAAACATCCATTAAAAAACTGCCTTACTCGATCCGCGTACTACTTGAATCGGTATTGCGTCAAGCGGATGGACGGATCATCACGGATAAACATATTGAAGATTTAGCGCACTGGGATGCGACGAAAAAGAATGACGGAGAAGTTCCGTTCAAACCAGCGCGTGTTATTTTACAAGATTTCACGGGTGTACCAGCAGTTGTTGACTTGGCGTCACTACGTAAAGCGATGGCAGATTTGGGCGGGAATCCAGAAGACATTAATCCTGAAATTCCTGTCGATCTTGTTGTCGATCACTCGGTGCAAGTAGATAGTTACGCGAATCCAGAAGCACTAGAAGTCAACATGAAGCTCGAGTTTGAGCGTAATATGGAGCGTTACCAATTCTTAAACTGGGCGCAGAAATCGTTTGATAATTATCGCGCCGTACCACCAGCAACAGGAATCGTCCACCAAGTAAATTTGGAGTATTTGGCAAGCGTTGTAATCGCAAATCAAGTGGCTGAGAATGAATATACAGCGTTTCCAGACAGCTTGGTCGGAACCGACTCGCATACAACGATGATCAATGGAATCGGCGTACTCGGCTGGGGTGTTGGCGGAATCGAGGCGGAGGCAGGAATGCTTGGCCAACCATCGTATTTCCCAATCCCGGAAGTTATCGGCGTTAAATTAATCAATGCCTTACCAAACGGCGCAACAGCAACCGATTTAGCTTTAAAAGTAACACAAGTACTCCGTGAAAAGAAAGTTGTCGGCAAGTTCGTCGAGTTCTTCGGTAAAGGCGTGGCAACATTACCACTCGCTGACCGAGCGACGATTGCGAACATGGCACCAGAATACGGCGCGACATGCGGCTTTTTCCCAGTAGATGAGGAATCATTGACGTACATGCGTTTAACAGGACGTGAAGAAAAACAAGTCGCGCTTGTGAAGGAATATTTGCAAAATAACGAGCTATTTTTCACACCAGAAAATGTAGAACCGAATTATACGTCCGTCGTAGAACTCGATTTAAGCTTGATTGAACCGAACTTAGCAGGGCCAAAACGTCCACAAGACTTGATTCCGTTATCGAAAATGAAAGAAAGTTTCCAAGCCTCGATTAGCGCGCCAAACGGCAACCAAGGATTTGGTTTGTCGAAAAAAGATTTGCATAAAGAAGCGAAAGTGACGTTTGGAAATGGCGATCAATCGACAATGAAGACGGGTTCAGTCGCGATTGCAGCAATTACAAGTTGTACGAATACATCGAATCCATACGTGATGTTAAGCGCTGGCCTGCTCGCGAAAAAAGCGGTGGAATTAGGTCTTGAAGTGCCTAAATTCGTGAAAACATCGCTCGCACCTGGTTCGAAGGTCGTGACGGGGTATTTGGAAGATGCAGGATTACTGCCATTCCTTGAGAAGTTAGGATTTGACCTTGTTGGTTACGGCTGTACAACATGTATTGGTAACTCCGGACCGCTAAAAGACGAGATTGAACAAGCGATTGTAGACAATGATTTGCTGGTATCCGCTGTGCTTAGTGGAAATCGAAATTTTGAAGGACGGATTCATGCTCTAGTAAAAGCAAACTTCTTAGCTTCACCACCGCTTGTCGTTGCATACGCGCTCGCTGGAACGACGAACATCGATATGCTAAACGAACCAATCGGAAAAGGAGAACACGGTCAGGATGTCTTCTTAAGCGACATTTGGCCAGCGCAAGAAGAGGTGAAGGCGCTCGTGGAAAGAACGGTAACGCCAGAGCTATTCCGCGAAGAATATGCCAATGTTTTTAGTCAAAATGAGGAATGGAATGCGATTGCGACGTCGGAACAAGCACTTTACGATTGGGATACAGATTCAACTTATATTGCGAACCCGCCATTTTTCGAGAACTTATCGCCAGAACCGGGCACCGTAGAAGCCCTTCACGGACTTCGTGTCATCGGTAAGTTCGGAGATTCAGTTACAACGGACCATATTTCACCAGCTGGAGCGATTGGAAAAGATACACCGGCCGGGAAGTACTTGCAAGCGCATGGTGTAGCGATTCGCGATTTCAACTCCTACGGCTCGCGTCGTGGCCATCATGACGTGATGATGCGCGGAACCTTCGCCAATATCCGCATTAGAAATCAAGTAGCACCAGGCACAGAAGGCGGTTATACAACATACTGGCCAACGGAAGAAATCATGCCTATCTATGACGCATCGATGAAATATCAAGAAACCGGAACAGGACTTGTTGTTTTGACGGGCGATGACTACGGAATGGGATCTTCTCGTGACTGGGCTGCAAAAGGAACGAATTTACTCGGCATTAAAACAGTCATTGCGAAAAGTTATGAACGGATTCACCGCTCAAACCTAGCGATGATGGGAGTCTTGCCATTGCAATTTAAAGACGGCGAAAGCGCGGATTCACTGGGCTTGACTGGTCGGGAAACGATTAGTGTAGCGATTGATGAAACAGTTGCCCTGCGAGATTTTGTGACAGTCACAGCAGTCGCAGAAGATGGCACACACAAAACATTTGAGGCGCTCGTTCGCTTTGACTCAGATGTAGAAATTGATTATTACCGTCATGGCGGTATTTTACCAATGGTTTTACGTGGAAAATTGAAGAAATAAAAGAAATGAAAAAACATCGAGCTAGAACGTGCGTTCGATGTTTTTTTATGTTATCATGAGGTATAGCGACAAATCAGGGAGGTTTTTGGAAGATGGAGAAACGTATAGAGATTGGTAGCACGGAGCTTCGGGTCACACCGATTGGTTTTGGAGCGAATACGATTGGCGCACATAATCTATTTCAAAATATTGATGAAGAAGTAAGCCGTGAAACGCTGCGGGCGGCACTTGGCGCGGGTGTTGATTTTTTTGATAGTGCATTTATGTATGGTTTAGGCCGCTCAGAAGAGCTGATTGGCGAGATTTTATCGGAGACTGGTCGTCGTTTGGATGTGGTTTTAGCAACAAAAGCCGCACATATCGTGACGGATAGTGGGATTAAATTAGATAATTCACCAGCGTTCTTAACAGATTCTGTAGACATTGCGTTGAAGCGTCTACAAACAGACTACATCGATTTATTCTATATCCATTTTCCTGATGGTGTGACACCGCCAGATGAGGCGATGGGTGCATTACAACGTCTAAAAGAAGCTGGGAAAATTCGTGCAATTGGCGTATCTAATTTTAGCATGGATGCTTTGAAAGTAGCGAATAAAGACGGCTATGTGGATGTCGTGCAAGACAAATATTCGCTCGTTTATCCTGAGTTAGAGGAGGACATGATTCCTTACTGCCTTGAACAAGGAATTTCTTTCATACCGTACACACCGCTCGCAAGTGGTTTATTAACAGGGAAGTTCACAGCCGATAATCCGCCTCAAGATTTCCGTAAAGATCGACCGCATTTCCAAGGACAAGCCTACCTTGACAACATAGCGAAAGTGAATAACCTTCAAGAATTAGCTAATAAACACGGCGTCTCCATCGCGAATATTGTCTTAGCGACAACGCTTGGTATTGATGGCATCGATGTTGTCATTCCAGGGGCAAAGAATCCTGAGCAAGTACTAGCTAATAGGAAGACATTACAGGCAGACTTGACCTCAGAAGAAGTGGCACAAGTCCGAGCTTTATTTAAATAATAGGAAGAAGGATGTCATATGCAGCAAGAACGATGTGGTTGGGCAATGAACGATACGGTTGAGCAAGTGTATCATGATAAGGAATGGGGTGTTCCGAGTCACGATGAGCAGTATTTATTTGAAATGCTGAATTTAGAAGGCGCACAAGCCGGTCTCTCATGGCGCTTAATTTTGACTAAACGACCAGCGTATAAAGAAGCCTTTCATCAATTTGACCCAGATAAATGCGCGCAGATGACAGATGAGGAATTAGAGCACATACGTGAAACAGCAGCAATCGTCAAAAATAAACTTAAAATTGGTGGCGTCCGCAAAAATGCCATCGCTTTTCTGAAAGTGCAAGCTGAATTTGGTTCTTTTGCCAATTATATTTGGGGATATTCAGACGGAAAGCCGATTATAAATCATTGGACGGATATGTCTCAAATGCCCGCAAAAAATGACTTGTCTGAGCGGATTAGCAAGGATTTGAAGAAGCGTGGTTTTATTTTCGTTGGACCAGTTATTATATATTCATACTTACAGGCAATTGGGATGATAGATGATCATGTTATCACCTGCCCGTATCATACAGAGAATCGTAACTGAGTACACGAATCCAAAAGGGCGTAAGTAAACCTGGAATTCCAGGACTACTTACGCCTTTTGATTTAGCTTTTTTGCCAGTTAAGTTGCCATTCAATGCCTAATTTATCTGTTACTTTTGCATAAACGCCACCCCAAGGCATTTCTTGTAGTTCGATGGATACTTGCCCGCCATTCTTTAGTATGTCGTACGTGGTTTTTAATGCAGCTTCATCGTCAAACATGAAGGCAATGGAATGTGTGTTTCCTATTACTAGAGGCTCATCTACATAGGAATCTGAGAAATAAAGTAGCTCGATATTATCTTTTTCCAGGCGTGCATGTACGATACGTTTAGCAAGCGCTTGGTCTCCGCGTGAATCACCCATCTCGCTGTAGGTTTGTACCATTTTTGGTGTGGCACCGAAAGCTTTGGCATAAAAATCTAACGCTTCTCTCGTATTACCATTGAACTGTAAATAGGGTATCGTATTCGGCATAAAAATTCCTCCTGAAAGAATATTTTTATCACGCTACGGTGATATGAGTAGTATAAGGTAAAACATAGTAGAAATCTACTAAATGCATTTTTCGTATTTTATTTTTGACTAACAGCTATAAATAAAGTTGCATCTTGCTTCATAAATAGTTTTTCACCGTGATGAAATAGCTGAATACTAACCGATTGGAATCCTGCATCAATGAGGAGAGTTTCTAGTTCGCTAGCAATGAAACCGTTGTGAACTTTTGGATGGCTGATAGCTGGGTTCTTATCGAAATCAACAATAATTAACTGGCCGCCAGCATGGAGTGTGGCATAGAGTTTTTCTAGAATCAATTTTGTGTCCGGAATATGCAAGAGAACAAGCGAAACGATTATAATATCGGCTTTTACATCAATTGTGTCTTTAGTAAGATCAGCGACGGTAGTCTGGACGTTTGGGATGTTGTTTTCTGTTACTTTTTCGTTAATTATCTCAACCATACTATTGGAAGAGTCTATCAGAATAGTATTTTTAACATGATCGGCCAATTGCAAGCCCACCAAACCAGTGCCGCTACCATAATCAATCAGGGTTTTGTCTTTTGCTTGCGTCAGTTCTTCGCTTATTTTTGTCGCAATAATATTGGCAAGTTCTATCCGCTCAGAACTATCATATTTTCTGGCCATTTTTTCGAAAACGTTTTCTTCCATTATTTAATCGCATCCTCTGCTATATGATAAGCTAATAGTATAAATGAAACAATTTCTTTTCGCAATGAAAAAAATATAGATGACAATAATATTATTATGTGAACTAATGTGAGGCGATAAAAAATAACAGCCCGAGGGAAGGGCTGTTATTTTCAAGTATTATATTTTAAACACCTTTATAAGCGTTCATATAAACTTCTTTCAACTCAGAAACGAGCGGTTGAACTGGGTTAGCAGTCGTACATTGATCCATGAACGCGCGATCAGCAAGTGTATCAACCACTGCGTCAAATGCTTTCTTGTCAACGTTTTGACCTTTCAAGCTCATGTCGATTCCACAATCTTTACCAAGGCTGATGATGGCATCAACTAGTGATTTCACGCCTTCTTCTGTTGTAGAAGCTGGAAGGCCTAGTACGCGAGCAATTTGTGCGTAATCTTGGTCTGCGCGGTAAGATTCATATCTTGGGAACAATGCGTGTTTTCTGGGTTTTGTTGCATTGTAACGAATAACGTGTGGCATAAGAATAGCGTTCGCACGACCATGAGGGATGTGGAATTCAGGTCCGATTTTGTGTGCTAGACTATGATTAATTCCTAGGAAAGCGTTGGCAAATGCCATACCAGCCATAGCGGAAGCGTTATGCATTTTTTCACGAGCATCTTCGTCACCTTCAAGAACGGAAGCGCGTAATGATTCGAATACCATTTCGATGGCACGTAGAGACAATCCGCGTGTATAATCGCTTGCCATTACGGATACGTATGACTCAATCGCATGTGTTAGTACGTCCATACCTGTATCAGCTGTAATGTGAGCTGGAACTGTCATAACATATTGCGCATCAACAATTGCTACGTCTGGAGTTAATTCGTAATCTGCAAGTGGGTATTTAATGTTGTTTTCTTTATCTGTAATAACCGCAAAAGGAGTAACCTCAGATCCTGTACCAGATGTAGTAGGGATGGCAACGAATTGCGCTTTTTCACCAAGTTTAGGATATTTGAATGTACGTTTGCGAATATCTAAGAATTTTTGTTTCAAACCGAAGAATGAAGCTTCTGGGTGTTCATAGAATAACCACATACCCTTGGCAGCATCCATTGCGGAACCACCACCGAGTGCGATAATGCAATCTGGTTTGAAGTCTTTCATTAATTCTGCACCTTTATAAACGGTTACGTCAGATGGATCTGGTTCTACGTCTGCAAATACTTGATACGATACGTCATTTCCACGTTTTTTCAAGTGTTCGATAACAACGTCAACATATTTGAATTGCACCATTCCTGGGTCAGTTACGATAAACACGCGTTCGATGTTCGGCATTTTTTGCAGATATTGTGTAG
Organism: Paenilisteria portnoyi; assembly: GCF_014322795.1. Classification (GTDB taxonomy): domain Bacteria; phylum Bacillota; class Bacilli; order Lactobacillales; family Listeriaceae; genus Listeria_A; species Listeria_A portnoyi. The sequence continues at coordinate 10,443 of NZ_JAASTT010000008.1, read as the reverse complement.
AATATTTTTCAAAGAATACTTTTGGTGGCAGTTTGAACCATTGCATATTATTTCTCCGTTCTGCGATACGTTTCACATTTAAAAGATTTGTTGCGCTAACGTTTTGTGATACAGAGTTTTTACCGTAAGATCCGCAACCTAGTGTTAGGGAAGGGATGAAGCCATTGTAAAGGTCGCCGATTCCGCCTTGAGCAGATGGTGCGTTCACAATGATACGACATGCTTTCATACGTAAACCGAATGCTAGTTGTGCTTCGCGATCTGTTGAATGAATAACTGCTGAGTGACCTAAACCACCGTATACAAGCATTTCTTCACAACGATCAAAGGCTTGTGCTTGGTCTTTTGCTTCAATGAAAGCGAGGACTGGGCTTAGTTTTTCATGAGATAGTGGGTAATCGTCGCCTACACCTTTAATTTCAGCTACGAGCATTTTTGTATCTTCTGGAACTTTGAATCCAGCTTCGTTTGCAATCCAAGCAGGGGATTTACCTACTACATTTGGATTTAACGCGTGTGTTTCAGGATTGATCACATAGCTTTCTAATTTTTTGAACTCAGCGCCTTTAACAAAATAGCATTTATTCGCTTCCATTTCGTCTTTTACAGCTTTGGCAACTTCTTTGTCGACGATGACAGCTTGTTCAGAAGCACAAATCATACCGTGATCGAAAGTTTTAGATAGGATTAGGTCGTTCACTGCGCGTTTGATTTTCGCTGTTTTGTCGATGTACGCTGGAACGTTACCAGGACCAACGCCAAGAGCAGGTTTACCAGTAGAGTAAGCTGATTTAACCATTGCTGCACCACCTGTAGCAAGCACGAGCGCTACATCTTTATGGTTCATCAATTGTTTTGTCGCTTCTAGTGAAGGTTTCTCAACCCATTGAATACAATGTTCTGGAGCACCGGCTGCAACTGCTGCTTCATATACGACACGAGCGGCTTCAGAAGAACATTTTTGAGCGCTTGGGTGGAATGCAAAAATGATTGGGTTACGCGTTTTGATGGCAATGATTGCTTTGAAAAGTGTTGTCGATGTTGGGTTCGTAACAGGAGTGACCCCAGCAATAACGCCGACTGGTTCTGCGATTTCAACGACACCAGTTTGCTTATCTTCATTGATAATACCAACTGTTTTGTCCGCTTTGATGCTATTCCAAATATATTCTGTTGCAAAAATATTTTTAATACATTTATCTTCATAGATTCCGCGACCAGTTTCTTCAATCGCTAGTTTAGCAAGCGGCATATGTTGGTCAAGACCCGCTAGAGCCATTGCGTGAACGATATGATCTACTTTTTCTTGGTCGAAATCGGCGAATGCTTTTAGTGCGCTTTGTCCATTACTTGCTAGTGTATCAATTACTTGTTGAACCTCTAATTCTTCATTAACAGCTTTTTCTTTCATTGCCATTTGTGAACCCTCCAATAGTATCGGGACTAAAAACGTCCTCTAGTGACATTTAGCGTCCCTGTTATTTCAAAAAAATTGCGGCGGTCGACTCGCCGTCATCTTCTTGGATTTCTTATTTACAAAGTAAGTGTAACACTTCACAAACTCTTTGTCTAGTGTTTCTTGTGAAAACATTCACTTGACCTCGAAAATAGTAAAAAAGACATGGCTAAAAAAAGATTCCTACTACATTTTGATTAGGTGGATTAAGAAAAAGGGGAGTTTCCCGTAGCTTGTTTCTTAGCGGTTTATTATAAATAGATTCAGTTTCCTAAGAAAGATTGTGCATTTTATAGTATACTTGGTGAGGAGTGAGATTATATATAGAAAAAGGGGGTACATAACGATGTATATGATGTTTTTTGGAAGTTCTGTGTTGATTTTAATGGGAATGGCGATTGCATGGTCGATTCTTCCTTTTAGAGGCGGGCGTTGGCTTATGATGGCAAATGCACTACTTCTGCTTGCTTGGTTCGCAGTTGCTGTCATTGCTGGTTTGAGTATTGGGTGGGAGTTTATCCGACAAATTTTTGGAATGTTGATGCCGATGGTTGTTTCGCCGTTCCTTTTGCTAGCGATACTGCGGAAACGAAAATTATGGAATCGCTTAGTTAAACGTTATGCCATTTTTGTGGCTTGGTTTGCGGTGTTTATGATCGCTTTTCAAATACCTGCTTTCCCGGATGGATGGACATATTTCGAGTGTTTTGGACTACCAATTTTTATTTTCTTCCTATTGTATGTTTGGGATAGATGGCTTGGTGGGCGTTTTCGAATGCGGTGGATTGTTTCGGGTAGCGTTCTTGTTATTGTAGGTTTTATTTTTGGCTCATTGGTGTGGAATGCTACTGCGATGCAGGCGGATGGGCACGAGGCGGGCATGGACTGGGGTGGCGGCAAAATGACACACGTGAGGCAGCCCGTGGACGTGACGACACTTACGGGACCTGATGCTGCGGCTGTTACGAAGCGTTATTATTTTACAGCGTCCAAAAAGAAGATGGAAGTTCCTGGTGGGGCAAAGAAGGAGTTGTGGCTTTTTAATGGGAAATTGACGGGCCCAGCGATCCGAGTGACACAAGGCGATGTTGTGGAAGTTACGCTGAGCAATAAAAATATTGCAGAGGGAGTCACGATTCATTGGCACGGTTATGATGTTCCGATTGCAGAGGATGGCGTACCGGATATTTCGCAAAAAGCTGTCGCGGTTGGTGAGAGTTATACGTATCGATTTAAGGCGGATACGGCTGGAACGTTCTGGTATCACTCACATAATCAGTCGTCGGAGCAGGTGGGTCATGGTTTGTTTGGTTCGCTCGTTGTAGAACCGAAGACGCCGAAAAAAGAGGAGCTAGAGATTGTGGGGTTTGTAGCGCCAAAATATATCGATGCGTCAGGCGTGCTGCTTTCTGGTAACGGTGAGCTACCGAAAAAAATCAATCCGGGTACCAATGTACGAATTCGTCTTGGAAATGCACATAATAAGCCGCAAAAACTGATTTTGAATGGTGCGGTATTTCAAGTGGCAGCGATAGATGGTAATGTGATTCATAAACCTACTGATTTGAAGAAGACGTATCTACAAATTCCTGCTGGAGGTCGCATGGATATAACCTTTACGATGCCAAATCATGCGGTTCGTTTGTTTGATGCAAAAGATGAGAACGGTGGTTGGGTTTTCCAAGCCACGACGGTGACAACAAAAGCATCAACGGAGATTCCTGATGAGGTTTTCAAGCCAGAGGAATACGGGGAACAGCAGGCGAGTCAGCTAGATTTATCGGCTGGTTTTGATCGGGAGTTTGAAATGGTTTTTGATAGTAAACTTGCTTTCTTTGATGGGATGGTGCATCATTTGTGGACGATTAATGGTGAGTTGTATCCCAATACGCCGATGTTGATGGTCAGCGAGGACGATCTTGTAAAAACGACTTTTATCAATCGTAGTTACAGTCATCATCCCATGCATTTACACGGGCACAAGATGTTAGTGTTGACACGAAATGGCGTTGAAACAACGGGAAGTCCTTGGTGGACGGATACGCTAAATGTGAAGCCTGGTGAAACGTATGAGATCGCGTTTAAGGCGGACAATCCTGGGATTTGGATGGATCATTGCCATAATCTTGATCATGCTAGCAATGGGATGATGATGCATTTGCAATACGATAATGTGTACACACCATTTTCTGAACATACCCATGAATGAAAGCTAATTACTTATCATGAGCTGAAACACTGCAAATCACTTGTCATAGGCCGTATTCTGTGATATCATAATAAACGGTGTTAAAACATCACACACACATTGAGGACAGTGCAAAGGGTGCTTGTTTACAAGTCTTTGTCTGGTTGATTCATGTGGAGGGCGGAAAAGTCCGCAAAAAATAAAACCATAGGAGGGAATAACATGCCTGTTATTTCAATGAAACAATTGCTAGAAGCTGGGGTACATTTCGGCCACCAAACACGTCGCTGGAACCCAAAAATGAAGAAATATATCTTCACAGAAAGAAACGGTATCTACATTATCGATTTACAAAAAACTGTTAAGAAAGTAGACGAAGCTTTCAATTTCATGAAAGAAATCTCTGCTGATGGTGGAACAATCCTTTTTGTAGGAACTAAAAAACAAGCGCAAGATTCAGTACGTGATGAAGCGATTCGTTCAGGTCAATATTTCGTTAACCATCGTTGGTTAGGTGGAACATTGACAAACTTTGAAACAATCCAAAAACGTATTAAACATCTTAAGAAAATCGAAAAAATGGAAGAAGACGGTACTTTCGAAGTCCTTCCTAAAAAAGAAGTTGTTCTACTTAAGAAAGAACAAGAGAAATTAGAAAGATTCCTAGGCGGTATTAAAGATATGAAAGGTCTTCCAGATGCTTTGTTCATCGTTGACCCTCGTAAAGAACGTATTGCTGTTGCAGAAGCTCGTAAATTACACATCCCAATCATCGGTATTGTAGATACAAACTGTGATCCAGATGAAATTGATTACGTAATTCCTGCAAATGACGATGCTATCCGCGCGGTTAAACTTTTGACTGCTAGAATGGCTGACGCTATCATCGAAGTAAACCAAGGTGAAGAGCAAGAAGTTCCTGTAGAAGAAGTAAAAGCTCCAGTTGTTGAAGAAACTGTTGCAGCAGCTCCGGCTCCTGTTGCTGAAGAACCAACTACAGAAGCATAAGTTATGATTTAAAACTAACAAGGTGATAAGTGGCAATCTCTTATCACCTTTTTTCAAAGATTTTTATATTAGGAGGAATTGTAAATGGCTAACGTTACAGCTCAAATGGTAAAAGAACTACGCGAAAAAACTGGTGCAGGTATGATGGATTGTAAAAAAGCATTAGTAGAAGTAGACGGAGATATGGATTTAGCAATCGACTACCTACGCGAAAAAGGTATTGCGAAAGCTGCTAAGAAATCCGATCGTATTGCTACAGAAGGTATGACAAGCGTTGTCAGCAATGATAAACATGCCGCAGTACTTGAAATCAATGCAGAAACAGATTTCGTAGCTAAAAATGATCAATTCATTCAATTAGTAAAAGACATTTCAAATCAACTATTGACTGTTCGTCCAGATAACTTGGATGACGCGTTGAAAACAGAAATGCCAAATGGTCAATCCCTACAAGATTACATTAACGAAGCAATCCAAAAAATCGGTGAAAGAATCTCTCTTCGTCGTTTTGAAATTCAAGAAAAAGTGGCAGATCATGCATTTGGCGAATACATCCACATGGGCGGACGTATTGGTGTATTAGTGGTTCTTGAAGGAACTTCTGATGACGCAATTGCAAAAGACGTTGCGATGCACGTTGCAGCAATCAACCCTAAATACATTTCACGTAATGACGTTTCTCAAGACGAAATTGCACACGAAAGAAAAATCCTTACAGAGCAAGCACTTAACGAAGGCAAACCAGCCAATATCGTTGAAAAAATGGTCGAAGGTCGCTTAACGAAATACCTTAGCGAAATTAGCCTAGAAGATCAACCATTCGTTAAAAACCCGGACGTAACTGTAGGCCAATTCGTTAAAGAAAAAGGCGCTACGATTAAATCGTTCGTTCGTTTTGAAGTTGGTGAAGGGTTAGAGAAGAAAGAGGATAACTTTGTTGAGGAAGTTATGAATCAAGTGAAAAAATAAGCATCGTTTTAGGTGATTTTATGTGATATTAGATGAACCGTTATTCGTTGAGGATAGCGGTTTTTCTTTTTTTAGATGTCAACAGGTTCATCAGATCGTGGGATATTTCCACGTAGAGAATTTTATAAACTAACTAAACAACTTATGTATTGAATTTGATAAATAAATTTGATAACCTACTCGTAGAATAATTATAGAGGTGTTTAATGTGTATAAAATGAAAGATAGAGATTTGAGAATACTGACTTTACGCAAGCTAACTGTTGAATATAGTGGAATTGAAGATACTAAGATAATAAACGAAATGGGGTTATTTAATGGTGCCTCAAGGATTGATATTGCAGTTGTTAATGGTGTCCTCCACGGATATGAATTAAAAAGTGAATCGGATACTCTTAAAAGACTGCCCAGACAAATAGATTATTATAATAAAATTTTTGAACGAATGACAATTGTGACAGATAGAAAATATTTAAGTGAAGTAAGAGAGATGGTCCCTAGTTGGTGGGGAATAATTATTACAAAAAAAAATCGTGCTGAATTAAGAACAATACGCAAGGGTAGAAAAGGAAATTGTCAGGATGAAGAAGCATTATTGAATTTATTGTGGAAAGATGAGTATCATGGTTTAATAGATTTGTTAGATTATCCTAAGAGTATGAAAAAAATGAGAAAAACAGAAATTTTTGAGATTTTATTGATGGAAAAAAGGAAAAGCATCATAAAAAAGTATATTTATGATGCTTTACGAAAACGTAACTACAGCTGATTCAATATGGTGTGAATATGATGATTTATACCTAACCTAATAGGGACTTGATGATCATTAATTTCAAAATTATTATTAGCGCACTCGAAAATTTTCAAGTCACCGTAGGAAAAATCTTTTCCTTTGAAGTGCTCAGAGTCTACTATCATATTACAAATATCATTAATAGATATATGTTCTGCATCGGATTTTTGCTTTTTCAAAAGTCCAGATTTACCAATCATATAGTCTTTTTCAGTAGTATAAAAAATTTTCAAGTAAGTATTATTCATATTGATTTCCCTTTTTTCTTCGGTTGTCGGCTCTGGCTTTAGTCTCACAGTATAGTCACTAAAATTTAAGTTTGGATAAGATTTTTTGAGTGTTAGAAAAGTACTAAAATCATTTCTTATCGCTGCAACTGAAAATGAGCTGTAAGAAACATCATCAGAATTCATAGGACATGAAGTCGCGCCAAAGACTACTTGTTTATTATTTTGGGTTAGAAAATCAACTAGTTTGTTTATTCTGGTCAAATCTATTATTTTATTATAAAAGTCCAGTAGAAAAATTAATTCTGAGTGTGGAAAAATTTTTTCGAATTTTTCTAGTATACCTTGGAACATGAATTGATCAATACCGGAATCAAATTTGTATGGTTCAATTCGAATAATAATCTGCGTGTGATCATATTTAGATAATGTATCAATAATCCAGTCTTTTTCATCGAAACTTATACAAGGAAAAAAGTTGTTATGATGCTCCGCTAATTTTGTGTGCATAAATTCTACTATGTTTTCAGAATTTTTTCCTTGCCAATTTTTAGTTACGTCTGGATCAATATCTGCAAATGTTGTAGAGAACTGATATGCGAAAATGTGATCACCAAAGCGAGATTTCATATATTTTCCTAAAGTATTGAAATCTTTCTCCCATTTTGAAGGGTTGTTTTTTCTTTGGGATTCAATTATTGGTACTAAATTTTTTGGGGATGAGTGTTTCCATACTTCTTCTAAGGCTTTAACCTCCGAATTCCCTTTTTTTAGCAGAGGATAATAGATTGTCAAATTAAACTCCTTCTTTCTCTATTTATTGTAATAAATTTTTTATTGCAATGTACAGCCTAGACAACTGTTGGTTGCGCTTTCAATTCTATTTTACCATTTATTCCGAGATTGTACAATTATGTGGAAATAGCATAACTGGGACAAATGTTTTTTAGAAACTGACAAAAAAGTATTCCAAGAATCTGAGGTGAAATTTTACCGATGGATTAACTATTTATTTTAGGGAATATGACTTTTTAAGGGAGTCATATTACGATTAATTTGATGTTGAGGGCTTTTTTATTTAGTCTACGTTTGTTATACTGAGTGTGGAAGATACTAACATGGGGGGCAAGATATGTGGATGTAAAATATAGAGACAGTGAATGGGATAAGTCCAAAGAAGCTTTGGGAACAGTCATTGGACTTGGTGCATGGGGAAAAGGTGTCATCGATCAGTTGAAAAAAGTAAACAGTAATTTTGAAGATATTCAAAACGATATTCGAAAAGATGACAGTGATGGCGTGATTTCGTTTTCTTTTACAGATATGGAGAGCAAGTATCAAAAAATGTTTGAGAAAATTGAAGTGCTGCATGATTACGCGGGTGAAGCGGGAAGTATGGTTGAGCGCGTGATTGATGAACCGTTTTATAAAGATATGGATAAATTCGTGGAAAAGATGGAAGCTTTGTCGATTGATAATTATGAGACGAAGAATACGATTGGCGCGACAACGATAATTAGTACAGGCGGATATGATTATGGCGGTTACGGAGCAACAACGACAACTGTGCCAAAAGACAAGATCAAGTTGAGCGACATCATGACAGGCGATAACTTTTTTGCGGATAATTTGAAAGCATCGTTTGCGGACTATAGTAAGCAAAATCCCGACCAAGAATTTACGTACGAGGAGTATCAATCGGCAGTATCGAGTTCGCGCGCGTTTGAGTATGATTCGATTCGGGATGGCCAGCAGAATCTCGAATTATGGCGAGATATAGGCGCGGCCATCGTCATCATTGGCGTGAGCATTGTGTGTCCACCCGCAGGATTGGCACTCGGCGTTGCGTATGGTACACTGGAAATGAGCAGTGCGGCGACCGGAAAAGACTGGATGACTGGGCGCGAAATGGACGGCACCGAGCGCGCGACACGTGGGGCCTTTGCGTTGTTGGATATCATTCCAGGCGTGAAGGGAATCCGTGCGTTTAGTACGGCGACGAAGGCTGGAGGATTGGCATTGGATGCCACTCAAGTTGGCAGTAAGTTGACGTTGAGACAAACCACGCAGCAAGGATTGTCGCATTTGGACGCAATGGGGAAACAAGCGTTGCGTGAGAGTGCAGAGCGGATTCGGAAAATACCTAGCGTTATAACGGACGTGGCAAGTTCAGCCAAAACACAAATTAAAAACGCAACTGTGAACGCAGGAAAGTTAGCGGATACTGTTGAGACAGGAATTAGAAATCTTAATCCAAGAAGAATTGCAGTTTTACAAGACTCTGCTGACGGTTTCCATATAGTTCATAATGCAGCTGAAAATACAAAACGATTTGAGAGCATAGCGAGTAAATTTGTTAGTGGGGGCAGTGGTAATATTGATAAATTTCCAACCAGAACAATAGACTTAGCGACAGAATCGCATATAGTGGACAGTGTTCGTGATTTTAGGGGAAGTTTACCAAGTAGGTATAAAAAATCTGGAAATGTGGCTTTCGCGGATGCAAAAATTGAAGGAATAACAGAGGATAGTTTTTTTGCTCATAGTAGTATAGATATGCCTAACGCAACTGTTCAAGAAAGAGTGCCAAATATTTCGCAACAACCAAGTAAACCAATGTTTGAAGCAACAGAAGCAGTCGGAAAAGATGGATTAGCTTACATGCGTGATTCAGATACTGAATATAAGATTTTAAATGACATAGCTTCTAAGCTTGGAGATAATATTGATGCTTCTGGAAAGATAAAATTATTCACAGAGCTAGATACATGCTCTAGCTGTAATCGAATTATTGCAGAGTTTTCGGCTAAATTTAAAAATATTACGGTAGAAGTCATTCATAGCAACGGAGAAAGATTAATACCTTAATTTTAAGGAGGTTTTTAGATGAAAGATTGGGATTATGAAGAATTATTCGAGGCTATTAATGAATCTTATGTTGAGTTTTTAGCAAATGGGAGAGGAGAAAAATTTGCGGTTGCTCGTGCTTTTAATGAATATGCAGACATGGGGATAATAGAGGATATTATTACAGATGTGGCAATTGGCGAGATATTATTATCCCAAGATAAGGTTTATATAGGTTACATGAAAGGTATAACTAGCAGGTTATCAGAAGTTAAAAAAGATAACTTGAAAAATGAATTATCTAGTGAAGAAATAGAAAATCTATTAGGTAGGATTGCAGTAGTGATTACAGAGTTGAAAAATAAACCTATTGATAGTAACCCCGTTGCATAGCAGAATGGGACCTCTTTTTCGAGTGAAATTTATAAGGTATTAAGCATTTAAATCTATATTTTAAGGCATCTTAATTTGATTAGCTATGATTGAAATGCAAAGGAAAATCACTTTAGAAATTAGGAGGGAAGTTTTGATTTCTATAGAAAATATTTCAATTGATAAACAAGTAGCATTCTATTTAGGATTAAGTGAGGATATAATGCCATTATTGTGGGAAAGACGATATTGTCAACCTGAACTTGCATGAAAAAGCGCATGGCCCGCATGGTTTGGTCGCTTATACCATCAATGCGATGAAAGAACAAGACGAGTCGTTAGGCCAAGAATTCTATGAGAAATTAGACTTGCCGGAGTAGGGAGGTGGCGCGGAAGATGGATGTGGAATATAAAGAAAGTAAATGGGATAAATCCGAAAATGCCTTGGGAACACTTGTCGGTCTGGGCGTTTGGGGAAAAGGTGTCATCGATCAATTGAAAAAAGTAAACAGTAATTTCGAAGATATTCAAAACGATATTCGAAAAGATGACAGTGATGGCGTGATTTCGTTTTCTTTTACAG
>NZ_JAASTT010000007.1 GCF_014322795.1 Paenilisteria portnoyi | reverse complement strand
TATCTGACACCAAATGCTTTTGAAAAAATAGCAAACTAATTCTATTTTATTTTGTCCAAGATATTGACATCACATCAGTCTTTATGATAAAAAAATTCGAACAGGAAATTTTCGAATGGTTACACCTAATGAAATAAATGTGCCTAACATTGTACTTAAAGTAAAAACAAGTAACGGCGAAATTATTGCTTCAATTTCCAAAGTAATAACAGAGGAACAAATAGAGAAATATATTGATTCTATGGTAGTGGCAGCTAATACAGTAGATGGTAACGAAACTGATACAGGCGGATATACTATTCTTGAAGAGTGCGAAGATGGTTCTATAGAAATTTTATCCTTGAATTCTTATTTAAAAAAAACATAATAAGATTGATTAGTATTAGCAGTATAAAATAAAAAGCAATATGTCTAGAATGCTGATACGCATTCTCAAAGACATATTGCTTTTACATTATCCGTTTGTTTGATGTCACGCTCAATAATTTTATTTACTTCCTTATGAGGTACTGCCTAATGGATACCTAGTTTTTTTCATCATCATATTTATTGGGTCCGGGGCTCGACTTTGCACACATAAGCAATAAAATCAAGCCTTCCCCAATCGCCGGAATAAGTCCGACAAGGGCAACCCAACCAGTCACATCCATATCGTGAAGCCGCCTCACAATCAAGGCAATAAGCGGGACAATAATGGCTAGTTCATAACCCATCAACAAACCATTGGCAACCGCAACAACGATAATACCCACATGACTATCAAATCCTAGTAAATCAAAAATACTTCCCAATTGCGTGACTCCATGCAGTATGCTAAAAATGGCGATGTGCCACAATAAAACAAACCAAAATTCCCATCTAACTGATCGTCCTTTAAATTCTGCATAATTCAGCCAGAACAATTTATAGGCAAAAAATAAATGCATCGTTTCCTCCTGTTTTCTTCTTAGTCTGAACTTCTATTATACAGGATGAAGCGATAAATGGTAAGTTATTTTTCGGTAAATATTCTTACATTACTTCTATTTTACTACTATTCATTCCTTGCAAACTGAGCATCGTGCAAATTACGATACGCCCCACGTCTTGCAAGCAACTCCGCGTGTGTTCCTTGTTCTGCAATACCAGACTCATTCACCACAATAATCCGATCTGCATGTTTAATCGTTGCCAAGCGATGCGCGATAATCAATGTCGTCCGTCCCTTTGCCAGCTCATCCAATGACTGCTGAATCACAAGTTCCGTCTCCGTATCCAGTGCTGACGTCGCCTCGTCCAAAATCAAAATTGGTGGGTTTTTCAAGAACATCCGAGCAATCGCCAGTCGCTGTTTCTGACCACCCGAAAGCTTCACACCACGTTCACCAATCATCGTATTCAAACCATTCGGCATCTCACCCACGACTTTCTCCAAATGCGCCAATTTCACCACATACTGAATTTCCTCATCCGTCGCATCCAGTTTCCCGTAAGCAATGTTCTCCCGAATCGATCCCGAGAACAAGAACACATCCTGCTGCACAACACCAATCTGCGCCCGTAAAGAAGCAAGCGTCATCGCCTGAATATCCATCCCATCAATCGTAATCGCGCCGTCCGTCACATCATAAAACCGCGGCAACAAGTTACAAATCGTCGTTTTCCCAGCACCAGAAGGCCCAACAAACGCAATCGTCTCGCCCGCCTTCACCGTCAAATCAATCCCGTCCAGCACCATTTTTCCAGAATCATATTGGAACGACACATTGTTATACCGAATATCGCCATGCAAATGCGCCACATCCACCGCATCCGCGCGGTCCACAATCCCAGGCTTCGTATCAATCACCTCGATAAACCGCTTAAATCCAGCGATGCCCTTCGGATAACTCTCAATCACCGAATTAATCTTCTCAATTGGGCGCATAAACACATTCGTCAGCAAAATAAAACTCACAAACTGCCCATACGAAATCTCATCATTAATCACAAAATACGAGCCAAAAAACAGCGCAAACAACGTAATCAAACGCATCAAGAAGTAGTTAAACGAAAAACTGAATCCCATCACCTTATAAAACATCAATTTCGACTGGCGATACGTCTCGTTCAACACACCAAAACGCTCCCGCTCAAAACCCTCATTCGCAAACGCCTGAACGACACGCACACCACTAACCGCATTTTCCACGCCCGCATTAAAACTACCCAAATCCTTAAAAATCTGCGTATTAACACCCGTCATCTTTTTATTAAATAGAATAATCAAAACGCCCAAAATCGGCACGAGTACAATCGTCATCACCGCAAGCTTCACATTTATCGTCATCATCAACAAGAACGCCCCAACAAGCGACATAATCGAAATGAAAATATCCTCCGGTCCATGATGCGCGACCTCCCCAATCTCAAACAAATCCGTCGTCATCCGCGACATCAATTTCCCCGTCTTCTGATTGTCATAATACTCAAATGGCTGCTTCTGCAAATGCGCAAACAAATCCCGGCGCATATCCGTCTCAATATTCAACCCCAACATATGCCCCCAATACGTCACAATATACTGCATAAACATATTCAAAAAATAGAAAAATAACAACGCCAAAGCCGCTGTCACAATCAAACCCCAGTCCTTATTCGGCAACAACTTATCAATCACCTGATTCACCGCCACCGGAAACGCTAACTCCAAAAGCGCCGCAATAACCGCACATCCAAAATCAATTATAAATAAAAGCTTATAAGGCTTATAATAACTAAAAAATCGTTTCAACATCTTTATACCTCCCCTTTCTGTCACCGAAATTCTATTATAACAAACAAAGCCTCTCCTGCCTAGTTGAGAGCCGTTCTCAATTAAAAAAGATTCCCATTTTCATAGGAACCTCGTCATTATTACTTATTTCCTCCCGGTTGCCGATTCTTCCGCCGTCCAAAAGGTATCATCGCAATCGCTCCGAAAATCGTACAACTATAATACGTAATCAAGCGCCACAATATCAGCCCAATCACCAACTTATCAGGACTAAGCACCATTCCGAAAAACGAAGTGAAGCTATATTCCGCGCCACCACTACCACCAGGCGTCGGAATCGAGGACGACAATTTCATCACAAACGCATGATATGTCATCACGGTCATCAAGCCCACATTCGTCACGTTCATACTAAGTAACACAAAATAAGGAATACTCAAATAAAATACGATTTGCAGCGTCGTGTACCCGACACATTCCCAAATCAATCGTTTATTCCCACTGAAACGCACACTTTCCTCATGAAACGAGAAAATCTTACTATCCGCACTTTCACGAATCCCCTCACGCTTTTCCTTTTTAACGAATAAAAGCGCGGGTTTCAAAAGAAGATGCACAATCGCAGCCGCCACACGCTCACTTTTAGCTACCGTCATCAAGAATACAATGACCCCTAAATTGATCACAAATCCAATCAAAATCAAGTACTTAATTTCAAATGTCGTGTGTCCCAGCAAAGGAAAGCCCACAATCAAAAAGAAAATAAACGTGCCGACAATCACCGCTTGATAAATAATAAATTTGATAAGTAAAACCGAGCTCGCAAGACCAATATCAATCTTTCGTCGCGTCAATAAATAGAGCTGCGCCGGCTGTCCACCGCTCGCAAACGGCGTCACCGAATTAAAAAATTGCCCAATCATCGTGATCCGAAACGACGTCCGAAGCTTCAATGTCGGATCTGCTTGTTTGGCAAAACGATGCAACACAACCGCTTCTAACCACCAATACAGAAACATCGCCAAACAAGCAATCCCAATATAAACTAAATTCACATGCTTCAAAACATCGAAAACCGTACTCCATTTGACATCACGAAATTGAAAATAAATAAATCCAACACTAATCGCAACGACTAGCAGAATACTAATCAGATGCCGGCTCGTATTTTTACTCATCTGCCTCTATCCCTTCAAAAGCCCATCATAAAATTCCTGCCACAATCCTGTCAGTCTGGCTTCCGAATAATACGCCGCACCTTTTTTCGCGCCCTCTTTTGCCGTTTCTAAATAGGCTTGATCAGTCGCCATCCGTTCTAATTGGGCTTTAAACCCAGCCACATCAGACGCTTCCATGTAATTCCCCGCGAGAATCCCTTCATAGAGCTCTAAATCGCGAAGTAACACCGAAAGCCCGCTACTCATTCCTTCTAGAATCGCCATCGGGAATAATTCATTGAACGACGGCAAAAAGAGTACATCTGCCATATTATAATAGACATTCATATCCGCGCGCTCGATAATCCCCGGAAACTGCACATTGGCAGGCGGATTATCGTAAATTTCTTTCAGTTCTTTATAACCCGCCGTAATTTTCCCAAATGAAAAACCACCCGCCCAAATAAACTGCATCTCCGGCAACTGTTTCGCGACCTCAATAAAATCCAGCACACCTTTACGATGCTGTACTTGCCCAACACCAATCGCCACAAACGCATCTTGCGCGATACCATGTTCTTTGCGCAGCGCCATTTTTTCAGTCGTGTCCATTGGATAAAACGTATTCGCAGACACAAAATTCGGAATGTACTTAATCTTCTCTTCTGGTATACCATACGCCACCAACTGTGGGATAAATGACGGATTCACCACAACGAGCACGTCCATCCGCTTGTAAAACATAATCACATATTTATAAAAAACTTTTTTCGCAATCCACGGCAGCTCTAAACTTTCGTCTAAAGTTTCCGGCAAAAAATGCACATAACCAACCATCACGCCGCGCCGTTTCTTCGCAAATGTGGATAAAAAGAACGGAAAATTGATTGTATGATAGTGCGTTATCTCAGATTTGCGATATGTATTAATAGCCACGTCGTACTTATCCGCATGGTGTGTCGTCATTAAATTAATTAGCTCTCGATAAGCAGAAGCTACCCCCTGTCCTTTCACTTTTTCCGCAGAGGATAGCATCGTAATTCTATTCATGATATTTTCTCACTTTCTTATCTCGTTTTTGGAGAACTGCTGCTGGAATGCTTAGAACATAGTTGCTCACTGTATATTGATCAAGCGGCTCATAAGTTCTTTGCCCATCAACCCAACCATAATTCTCGCATACTTCCATGTATATTTGTTCAATGGTAGCGCCGAACCGTTCCGATGAAAAACTCCCAATATGATGTAACGCATTGGCCGCTAATTGCTGCGCCACCTCAGGTTGTTGCAACATATCACACATCACCCCAGGTAACTCCCAGTCCGCTTTAAAACTGCGACCCGTTTTTCGATTCAAAATCAGATTCTCATTACTTCGATCCGCTTTTGCAATGACCGGAATTCCAGATGCCATCGCCTCAATATACGTCATGCCTTGCGTTTCCGACGTAGACGCGCTCACGAACACATCGCCCAATTGATAAAAACGACCGATTGTTTCCCAGTCTTGTTCACCTGCAAAGATAACCGATTTCGAAATATCTTCCGTAAATGCGAGTTCTTCAAGCTCCGCACGCGCAGGTCCATCGCCAACAATCAGCAATTTCGCATTGGGAACCTTCGCCAGAACGCTCGGAAAAGCTCTCACAATAATATCGATACCTTTTTCTTGCGCCACGCGTCCAACCGAAACAACGACCTTATCATCTGGAGAAATGCCCAGATCTGCCTTTGTTTGCGCTAAATTATCTGCATGAAATCGATCGGGTTGGAACGATTTAAATTCCGTACCAGTTGGGATAATTCGAATATGATTGGCAATACCATAGCTCCTAAGCGACGTCTGCACTTTCTCTGTAGGCACGATTACCGCATCCATGGAATCACAGAATGCCCGACTTAGCTTTTGCACCACACCTTGACCAATCAATTTCCCCTTACCAATATAGTGTAAATAATCTTCATACATCGTGTGATACGTATGCAAAACAGGAAGATCGAATTTTTTCGCCATTTTTTTCCCGATTAGTCCCATTGAAAACTCCGTATGGGTATGAATAAGATCAATTTCTAGACGTTTAATTAAACGGGCCACCTTTTGTGTTCCAGCCATTGCAATTCGTCGCTCAGGAAAAAACACAAACGGAATACTTGAAAAACGGAATACTTTTCCTTGTTCCGCCTCCAAGTCAGCCTGTGGGTCTGAAGTTGTAAATATATACACATTGTGTCCTCGTTTGGTTAACTCTTTTTCCATCGTCTTAATTGATGTCGCTACACCGCTAATCTGCGGAAAAAAAGTATCTGTAAAAATACCTATGTTCACTGTTTTCGCCTTCCCTCCACACCATGATACAATACCATCGTGCCATTACCCAAGCTTGTATCAGCGAGTCGCTAAGCATTTAGCAACTCGCTGATTTTCTTGTCCATCCTTATTATAACAAAAATTCAGCCAAAAAATCATTTTATTTTTCTACAATGTCGACATATTTGGCAACTATAATTACATTATGCTACATTGTTGCCAAAATTGCCTAGGCCTATGGTTTGATTTTTACTCATACCTACGCCTTTATTATGAAAAAATGACTTTTTCGATAATCTCAATTTGGGGATCTAAGGACATCGCAACCGGGCATGATTTTTTCACTAGATGTAGCGCCTTCTCTGCTTTTGCTTCATTTTCTGGCGCCACTTTCAGAGTGAAGGTTACTTCGATTTTCTTTAAAACGCGAACGACCGCTTCTTGATCCTGCTCAAAATCAGCGTGAATGTTCTCAATCGTGTAATCTATCCGTTTTTTTTCTAAAATCGAATCGTAAACGTAACCGCTACATGCTGCCACAGCCGCTACGGTTGCTTGCGTTGGCGAAAAGCCCGTGTCGCGATTTAACTGCCAATTCCCGTTCTCATGTATCACGTCAAAACCGTTCGTACCTCTTACTATATCCATCCTTTAATTCCTCCTAGTAAACTTCATAATTCTGACCTGTTTGGCCTCCAAGAACGCTTTTCACAAATGCTTGGGCCACTCGCTCGACAGGAACCGGCGTAAAACCAGCAAAAAAGTCTGCATATTTATCCCAAGATTCTTGCAATACGTTTGGGCTTACACTATTAATCCGAATCGCGCGCGGCATCTCAATCGCCGCTGAATTAACAAAGGCTCGAATTCCGCCGTTAACCATCGCAGCAGAAGCGCCTTGCCGGATTGGATCATCCATCATAATTCCTGTGACCAGCGTGAAACTACCACCATCATTCACGTGTTCCATCCCCAACAAGACAAGATTCATTTGTCCTTTTAGCTTGCCATCAATAGACTTCTCATTTTCCTCTGGTGTCATCGTTGTGAGCGGTCCAAAATAAGCAGCACCAGCAGCAATGACTAAAGCATCGATTTTTCCGACTTGCTCATACATCGCCTGGATGCTTGCAATCGATGTCATATCTACCGCAATATCTGCCCCTTTACGATTCGCCGTAATCACCGTGTGCTCCTGCTCCAATTTCGCGACAATCGCTTTTCCAATCGTTCCAGTTGCCCCAATCACTACTATTTTCATCTAAAATTCCTCCTAAAACTAATTCGTATCCCGCCGTAGCGTCTTCGTATTAGCGACAAAAAGAGATATTAAAAGAACCAGAATCGCGCCAGATAAAAGCAGCGTCGATAGCGCACTTTCATGGTCGATAATAATGTAACGTACAATCGCTGTAATCCCGATGTAAATAAAGTAACGCAGCGGAAAATGATATTCCATCTCGAAATATTTAATAATCAAGGCTAAAAACTCAAAATAAAGAAAGAATACCAGAATTTCTTCGGTAATCTGATAAAAACTCTCAGACGTGTCGTAAAAAATACTATGAAAAATCTCCCAAATCTCTTTAAACATCGCAATGACAAGTATAACTGCAACTAGGATTAGGGCTAGATTTAACGCTGCTCGCAACAACCGTGGTGTTTTATCCGACCATTTCTTAATGGATTCTAACATCTGTTTGCCAGCTCCTCTCGTGTGTTTATCTATTGTACCAGATTTTTACCTAGAATTCATTTGCTTTACTCGTTGTTCGTTTCGACTTTTTGAATAAAGGTTTCAAATAAAGCACACATGCCATCATCTTGTTTCACCATAATCTCAGGGTGCCACTGAACCCCAACGACAAATAGGTCTCCTTCGCGTTCTAGAGCCTCAATTACGCCATCAGTTGCCCAAGCCGTCGCGTGAAATTCGGCCGCTACATTTCTGATTACTTGATGATGCAACGAGTTCACCATCGTCTTCTCACCAAAAATCGCGCGTAACTCTGAATTTTCCTTTGTCGTAACAGAATGAATCGGAAAAGCTGGATCGGTATGCTGCAAATGCTGGCGCTCGATGCCCGGCGCATAACTGATATCTTGATAAAGCGATCCACCAAAAGCTACATTCATCAGCTGAACACCACGACAAATCGCCAGCACTGGTTTATTTTGAGCTAGCGTTTCTTTCAATAGTTCCATCTCATATAAATCGCGGTCTGGTAAGGTCCCACTCAGTCGTGCCAATGGTTCTTCCCCGTATAAAAATGGCGAAATATCGTCGCCTCCTGTGAGTATCAGACCATCAATATGCGCCACGATTTCCCTCGCATAACCCGTTTCTGTCACCGGCAAAATAATCGGCGCGCCTCCCGCTTTTGCAACTGCCTTCACATACGTATCGTTCACCGTCGCGCGGTCCTCAAATATATTTTGTGGAAACTCCATACTACGGCGAGTTCCCGAAATTCCGATAATGACTGTCATTTTCAATCGCATCCTCTCAAAGCTTACTTCCTACTAATAGTACATAACCGTTTTTCAAAATTCGAATCATCTGCCTTGCGAAATGAGTCTCCGTTCTCTATAATGAACTATACCAATTAATATTATCTGGCTTTTATAAAGGGAGGAATTATATTTATGCAAGCAGACCAATTCAAGTATTTACGTTTGTTGTCTCGTAACTATCCGACCATCGCAAGCACCGCCACAGAAATCATTAATTTAGAGGCAATCCTGAACTTACCAAAAGGCACGGAGCATTTTTTAAGTGATTTACACGGGGAATATGAGGCTTTTGAGCAGGTCATCCGCAACGGTTCGGGTGTTGTCAAACGCAAAATTCACGATGTATTTGGCAACCGACTGACGGACGCCGAGATTAACAGTTTGGCGACTTTAATCTACTACCCAGAGCAGAAACTAGATCTGATTTCAGACACAACGGAGAATCTTGATTTGTGGTATCGCAGTACTCTTTTCCAATTGATCGAGCTCTGCGTCCACGTCTCTTCTAAGTATACCCGCTCCAAGGTGCGCAAAGCAATGCCTGCCGATTTTGAATATATTTTGCAAGAATTACTGCATGAAAATCATCTCGTGATGGATAAATCGCTCTATTATCAGGAAATTATCACGAGTATTATCGCGCTTGACCGTGCCGCTGAGTTCATTAGTGCGCTCGCCCGGCTGATTCAGCGCCTCGTTGTGGACCATTTACATATTGTTGGCGACGTCTATGATCGCGGTCCTTATCCTGATAAAATTATGGATTCTTTGATGGGCTACCATTCTCTCGATTTTCAGTGGGGCAATCACGATATGCTCTGGATGGGTGCTGCGAGTGGTTCGCGCGTTTGTTTAGCCAATGTGTTGCGGATTTCGAGTCGATATTTGAATCTGGATATTATTGAAGATAGCTATGGCATCTCGATCCGTCCGCTTGCCCTTTTCGCCGAGGTAAATTATGGTGAAGATCCGTGTACCGCTTTCTTACCTCAGAAAACCGCGATTACGGAGCAAAGTACGACCGAGATTAATCAGATTGCGCGGATGCATAAAGCGATTACCGTGATTCAGTTCAAACTTGAGGGCGAAATCATCGCGCGCCACCCAGAATTCGAGATGGCGCATCGACTTTTACTCGACATGATTGATTACAAAGCTGGAACCGTGACGATTAAAGGGAAAACATATCCGCTCAAAGATCACCATTTTCCAACGATTGATCCAACTAATCCATACGCCCTCACGTCTGCAGAACACGAACTAATCGACAAACTCGTCTCCTCTTTTAAAAATTGTGAAAAATTGCAGCGCCACGTTTCGTTTTTGTACGCGAAAGGAAGCATGGTTCTGACTTACAATAGCAATCTGCTGTATCACGGCTGTATTCCGCTGAACGAAGATGGTAGTTTTATGGAGATGACGCTAAAAGGACAGAAATACGCTGGGCGGGCATTGCTAGAACAATTTGAACAAATCGCGCGAGAAGGCTATTTCCGGACAAGTGGAACGCCAGAAAAGAAATATGCGCTTGATATCGTATGGTATTTATGGACCGGCGCCGCCTCTTCCTTATTCGGAAAAAGTGAAATGACGACGTTTGAGCGTTATTTTGTGGAGGATAAAGAGACACATGTGGAGGAGAAGAATGCGTATTATAAACTGCGAAACGAGGAGCAGATTTGCCATCAGATTCTGGCCGAATTCGACTTAGATTCCAGCGGCCATATTATTAACGGCCATACGCCGGTCAAAGAAGGTAAAGGTGAGAGCCCAATTAAGGCAGGCGGCAAGATGCTTGTTATTGATGGTGGTTTCTCTCCCGCTTACCAGAAAACAACAGGTCTGGCTGGCTATACGCTACTCTACAATTCTTTTGGGCTGCAACTCGTTTCCCATCAGCCGTTTACTTCGACAGAGGACGCGATTCAGGAGGAAACCGATATTCTCTCGACACGTCAGGTGATTGAGACCGAAACCGAGCGGAAACTCGTTCGTGATACAGATATTGGGAAGGATTTATTACAGCAAATTGATGAGTTAAAATGCTTGCTGGGCGCGTATCGGCAAGGTTTGATTAAAGAACGGCATGGAGCCAGATAGAAGCATGAATAGGAGCAACCCATTTCTTGGTGCGCTCCTATTTTTACTGAATCATCGTATCATTTCCTCTTTGCGAATCTTATAAAAAACATTATCAATCATCCGATAACCCCGACTATAATTATTCCCAGCACGATAATATTAATCAAAAGTGCCGTTAATACCACCCTTAAATTTTTCTAGCTTCATTTTCCTTTAAATCTGTATAACGACAAAACTGACACAAGTTGTTATTGTAACATCTAATTGCCTATGTGGTCACTATAAAAGTGCAATTGTTGGTACAGTAACATTTAAAGTTTTTTTGTATTTTTTAACACATGACTACATTTGACTATAAAAACAAATTATTAGGGGCGGACTAGGGGCAAAGATGGATTATATAAATAAAAAAAGGCTCACCAATATTATTAACTGGTGAGCCTTTCGATTAACCAAGCACTATCAAGGTTAATAGTTTGCCTTTTTTCGTTATTTTCGTCAACAGGGCTATTTCTTCCTTAAATAAACCTTACTGTTAGGCAAATACCCGTATTGCATACCGAGCGTATACTTCAACCATCCATTATGCGTGCCGATAAGTATTTCACATTATACAAGAGTATACGCATTCGTATTGCTACATTTCTAAGTTTTATTTCACAAATGAAAAGTACACGAAAGTATATAAAGGTATGTAGTTCTGCCCCTTTTCTGCCCCATACTCCTTCTCAATCAACACGTAATTGAGAAGGAGTGGCTAATATAGTTAAGCTAAATAACTTCTATAAGCTTTATCACCACGCAGCCTCTTAATAAAATCCTCTAAGGCATCGCTCTCGTTTTCATAGCGCTTCTCACTCGTCTTCGCTGCTCTCTCACTATTTGTATAAACTATCCAATAGCTATCAGATTTATTTATAACTACAATATCAGCTTTCTGCTCATTACCACAAAAAAAGCAATAATTCTGCAATCCCTCATTCTCTATAATTTCCTTAGCTTCTAAAATATCCAATATTTTTCCTCCTAATTATTAAAATAATGTCTTTATTAGCCCTAAGTCCTCTAAGAACTTTGCAGGTAGAGGTAACTGATATTGTATGCCTCCCCCAGCAGAGCCAAACCCTGGTGCAATACCTCCGGCCTGTATTTTTAAATCTTCAAATGTAAGTGAATATTTATCCATATAACCCATTATGGAAGTTTGTAACTCTTCATTGGGTGTACTTTGGACATATGACTTAATTTTTGTGAAATCACCCGTGACTTTATATTGATGATATTTAGAGACATCTTCAATATAGGGTAGCGAACGTTTATCATAGGAAAAAGGCATTCCCTTATCAAGCGGAGAAGTAAATCTACCCTCTACTGGTCCATATCTATCGATAACTTCCCCCACTTTAGGCATATACGCTTCTTTAATCGGATTTCCTAATGTATCTAATTTAAATCCATTCTCCGGTACTTGCCTCCAGTCGATTTCCCCTTCATGCGTTAATACGCTTGGGCTTTTTGGTATTTGCACATGGTCTGGCCACTTTCCTGTCTTTAGATATACTTGAGCAGCATCTTTATTTATGCCATTTAAGTATTTAAATAGTTCATCTGGTGAACAAGTTGTTTGTTTCAATAGCCCCTCTGTTGATGTTACCACTTTATTTACGCCTGACAATTTACTTATATCTGATATACCTTTCGTGATTCCAATGGTACCTGCAAACAAAATGGACGTTTTTGTCAGACCATATGCATCACCGCTCTTATAAGGTTCCAAATAACTCTCCACTACACTTCCCCAAAGCATATTTAACGTCCCAGACGAATCACTTTTTAAATTTACGAATAAACTTGCCAGCCCTTCTAATTGCTTTTCTGGATGTTTCAAACTATCAATGGCACCTAGTCCGAAACCAATAACAGTGTCTCGGGTGGACGCGGCAACTTCTCGTACTTTATTCCGATCATATTGCCGATAGTCTTTCTCGATTTGCGCGGCGTGTACTTGATCCATTTCCATCAGTCGTCGCATATCTTGGCTAATTCGACGCATGGATTCGCCTTCGTTTTGCTGTAATTGGTTGAGTTTCCGGCGTATATAATCATCCATGTCCTCTAACAGCTCTTGATTGTGACGCATCACCCACAACTCGTCTAGGTCATCGGGAATCTGCTCAATCGTTGGCAGTGGCACTCGAAATATCTCATTTTTAGCATTCTCTAGTTGCTCGGCTTCCTGCTCGGCCAGTTTTTGAAGGCCTCGCGCATCGATGAGCATGTCTTGCTTGCGATAAACCGGACTATCAATCGATTTGAGATCCGCCACATAGTTTTCCAAATACTTAAAAAGCCGTGTCACCGTTCCTTGTTGCCGGGAAATATCGTCTCGATGAGCGCCAAATTCCATTGTCAACGCTTCGGCTAATTTCCCTCGTTGTTGAGCGATGGCATTTTGTACGTTGACTAACACACGGTCTAACGTTTCTAAGCTCGATTTCATTTTATGGAGCGATGTCAATACATCTTCCAATTCCCCTATATTGATTTTAAAATCCATTAGCCCTCGCCTCCTAGCTTTGCATCCGTTTCGATAAATGCATGTACCGCCAGTTGGCTATCAACAAAAGATTGGTTTAATTTCGTAAATTGATCCGCTTTTATTTCTGTCACTAATCCCTCTTTCACCTCCATATAACGTGTCATAAAAGCCGGAGAAACTTGCTTATTTAACTTATCCATTGTATGTTGAATCTTTGTTGCCTCGGCTTTAAAATCTGATACGGCTTGTTCCCCCTTTTTTAATTGTTTCAAAACCCAAGCTGTGTCTATATCGATTTGTGTTGACATATCATATCTCCCTCCGCAAAGCATTTTCTGTCTGCTCACAGTGAGAAATCATGTCTTTGGCTTCCGCTTTCATTTGATTGAGCCTATGTATCATTTTTTCCTCTGCTTCGTGATTTTCATCTTGAATCCCGCTTTTTCTATTTTTTATACCGTCTACGATGCTCTCTAAAGTATGTTTTCTAGCAGATATCGCATGCCGAACTTGTTCGTCATGTGGCATAGGACACTCCCTCTCGTGTTAGTATCTTCCAAGGAGTATTATAGCAAATCTATGGGAAATAAAAAAGCCCTAGAAATTAATCTAAGGCTTCGTCTTATTTCATATTGAATTCAGATGTTATCAATGATCCTAGTTTAGTGAAATAAGAGATAGGGGTATCTCCATTGTAAAATTATCCCTTTTCATATTTTGTTATTTGACACGAATTTTCTGGCCAGATACAATTTTATTAGCATTCTCGATATTATTCCAGGACTGCAATTGTATAACGCTTTGACCGTAACGCTTCGCAATCGTGCTTAAATTGTCATCAGGGCGAATTGTATAATACTGAAGTATACCTTTATTTTCAATAGCTAGTTCCTTGTCAATGAACAAATTTTAATAATTCTAAAAACATATTGTTTTTTCTAGCAAAAAAGTTCATAATGGATAGATATAATGGTCTAGGCATTTTTAGTAATCACGTTAACAGAATACTTAGCCAAATGAATGAAATCAGGAGTGTGAAAAATGAAAGTTATTAAATTCGGCGGAAGTTCGCTGGCTTCGGCTACGCAACTACAAAAAGTATACAAAATCGTGGTAGGAGATTCGAAGCGAAAGTTCGTTGTTGTATCAGCTCCTGGTAAGCGTTTTGCAGATGATGTGAAGGTAACGGATTTATTGATTGATTGTGGCGCGAAACATCTCTTAGGGGACAGGGCGTCGGATTTGGAGCAAGAAGTACTGGCTCGCTATGCATCGATTGCGGATGAGCTTGGGCTTGGCGAGGAAGTGATCGCCCGAATTACGCGGGATTTCAAGGGACTTCTGGCATCTGATAAGTCCAATCCTGACCGCTACATGGACCGGATTAAGGCAAGTGGCGAGGATAACAATGCCAAACTGATTGCGGCGTTTTTCCGTAGTCAAGGAACAGAGGCGCATTATGTGAATCCGAAAGACGCCGGGCTTTTTGTGACGGATGAGCCGGGAAATGCGCAAGTTCTACCGGAAAGTTATGATAACTTGCACAAGTTGTTGGAACGCGACGGGATTGTTGTTTTTCCAGGATTCTTCGGTTATACGAAAGATGGTGAAATCAGTACGTTTTCGCGCAGTGGTTCGGATATTACGGGGGCGATTGTGGCAAATGGCGTGAAGGCGGAGGTTTATGAGAATTTCACCGATGTGGATGCCGTTTATGCGGTAAATCCTTCAATTGTGCATAAACCGAGCGCGATTGCCGAGCTGACGTATCGGGAAATGCGTGAACTGTCATACGCTGGTTTTTCGGTATTCCATGATGAAGCGCTCGTTCCAGCCTTCCAAGCGGGGATTCCTGTACAAATTAAAAATACGAATCGTCCAGAATTGCCTGGTACGCGTGTGATTCATCATCGCGAAAATACGAATGGACCTGTCGTTGGGATTGCGAGTGATGGCGGTTTTTGCAGTATTTATATTACGAAATATTTGATGAACCGTGAGATTGGATTTGGTCGCAAAGTGTTGGAAATTTTGGAGGATGTAGGCTTGACATATGAGCATATGCCTTCTGGGATTGATGATTTGACAATTATTTTGCGGGAAAACCAGATGGATCGCCAGACAGAGACAACCGTTTTAGATCGTTTGAAAAATGAGTTATCATCTGATGAAGTCACTATCGAGCACGGCATTGCACTTGTCATGGTTGTTGGTGAGGCAATGAAGCATAACGTCGGAACAACGGCGCGCGCATCGAAAGCTTTATCCGAGGCACACGTCAACATCGAGATGATCAACCAAGGATCCTCTGAGGTGAGTATCATGTTCGGCGTGAAAGAAGAGGAAGAGAAAAAAGCAGTACGTGCGTTGTATAATGAGTTTTTTAACGCAAAATAAAAAATGGATCGACTCACAATTTACTGAGTCGATCCATTTTTGCATTTATAACTAGTCTTTTGCGCCTGCCCAACTGAATCGCATAATAATATGGCGGATAAACCAGTAGAGTGGGCCGCAAGATACGAGTAGTGGTACATAGATAAGCATCATTTGCCAATCGAAAATCGATACGAGCGAGAAGAATTTGCCACCGAATAGGAATAAGCAGACAAACGCAGCCATCATTGTTACTACAAGTACTTTTGTTTTGCGTCCGAACGGGTGACCGACGCTGATTAATGCGACGAAACATGTTGCGCCTGTTAGCATCACATTCATTGTTGATGTTTGCGCGAAGCTTAAGCCTAGCATGTTTCCGAAGCCTAGAATCAGCATGATATACGTGATGACGCATGTGGCTGCAGGCACGGATGTTTGCAATACTTTGTGGAGAAATTGCCCTTTGATGCGGTCGTAGTTGGGTTTTAAAGCTAAGAAGAATGACGGGATTCCAACTGTTAGCGCCGAGATTGGGCTGAGTTGAATCGGTTGGAACGGATACGCGCCTGCTAGGAAAATGAACGCGAGCGCCAGTACCGTCGAATACATCGTTTTGATGAGATAAAGGGATGCGACGCGTTCGATATTGTTGACAACACGCCGACCTTCCCGCATCACGCCAATCATCGAGTCGAAATTATTCGATAGAAGTACAAAATCGGAAACGCTACGTGCGGCGTCACTGCCTTCTGCCATCGCGATACTACAGTTTGCTTCTTTTAAAGCAAGTACATCATTGACGCCATCGCCAGTCATCGCCACTGTGCGACCTTCATTTTTGTAAGTACGAATCAAATCTTTCTTTTGATGCGGCGTTACGCGACCAAATACCGTGTATGCTTCAATAATCGGCAACAAATCGGCATCTTCGGCCACTTCGCTCATATCGATGTATTTATCGCCATCCGCAATACCCGCCCGAACTGCAACATTCGAAACCGTCACCGGATTGTCTCCCGAAATAACCTTGATCGACACACCTTCCGCGGCGAAAAAGGCGAACGTATCTGGCGCTTCTTCGCGAATATTATCCGCAATCAAGATGAACGCTAGTAACTCGCACTGATCCGGCAGAACGCTTTCCGTCAGCTTTTCCAAAGAATGTGCCACGGCCAAAACCCGAAAACCTTGATGCGCATAGTCATCTAATTCCTGCCGGTTTTCCGCAGATAAATCTCTGAAAATAAATTCCGGCGCACCGATCAAAAATGTGCCCTTCTCCGTAAAACTACAACCGCTCCATTTGCGCGCGGAGGAAAACGGAATACGCTTCTCAATCTCCCATTCAGGATTCTCTGTGAAATGTTTACCAAGAGCAATGCTGGTCGCGTTATTATCCGAAAGCGAGCCAACGATGGCGCCAACACTAGCATCGATCTGCGAAGACGTCACACGCGGATGCTTCAACACAATATCCGTCACATCTAATTTTCCATCGGTAATCGTCCCCGTTTTATCCAAACAAAGCACGTCCACTCGCGCCAATGTCTCAATACACGGCATCGATTTCACAAGTACTTTCTGCTTTGCCAAGTTGATGACCCCGACAGCTAGCGCGATACTCGTCAACAGCACGAGCCCTTCTGGAATCATCCCAATCATCGCGGCCGCCGTTCCGAGCACCGATTCCTTCAGCGGCAATCCTTGAAAATACTTCGAGAAAAACAGCGCCAATCCAATCGGAATAATGATAAACGTCAATACCTTGATAATTTTCTTAATCGAGCGGATTAACTCGCTATCCGGCCGCTTCTCCTGCTTGACTTCCATCGAAATTTTCGACACAAAGCTATGTTCTCCGACAGCTGAAACCTTCACGTACGCCTGTCCACTGACGATATAGCTGCCAGACATCACGTAGTCATCCGCGCGTTTCACAACAGGTTCAGCCTCACCGGTCAATTGCGATTCATCAACCTCCAAACCGTCCGTCTGAAAAATCATCCCGTCCGCACAAATCTGGTCTTCGCGATTTAAAACCATCACATCTCCAAGCACGAGCTCGTCCTGCTCCAGTTCACAAAGCTTGCCATCACGCATCACTTTCACCTTTGCCTGCGTCAGAATCGTCAGTTTATCAATATTCCGCTTCGCCCTAATCTCCTGAAAAATTCCCATCGATGTATTGCAGAGCGCCACTCCGAGAAATAGCAGATTTTGATAGCTTCCCACGAGAATAATAAAGCTCGCGATAACGACATTTATCATATTAAAAAGTGTAAACGTATTGTCCCGTATAATGCCTAACACACTGCGCGTTAACGGCTTGAGTGCGTGATTGACCTGTCCATGTTTTACTCGCTCGGCAACCTCACTGGAAGTTAAGCCTGCTGGTGTTTTCGTTTTATTATCCATCTCACCAGATCCTTTTCGCTTTAGAATGCATTCCCATAACTCTGTATATTTTATTCATGTCCAGATTATATCAGAGAAAAATAAAAATACGATGAGATTTGTGTCATTTTCTCATACTTTCTCCGACTTTTATCACATATACTAATACTACCCTTTTTTTCATCTTTAGATTCCATAAAAATCATTTTTTTCATTTCTGTCCATTCTGATGACAAGAATGAATTCCCCAATTTCGGTATTCATGGTTTAATAGTTATAGAGGCAGTTAACAAACGACAAAAAAATGGCAGGAGGAGATACTATGAAAACAAATACATTAGCATTAGATACAAAGATACAAGCTGGAAAATTCCTAACATCCCTACTCGATTCAGATATCGCCAAGGAAAGATTGGAATTAAAGAAGAATGACAAAATCGAATTAACAGCAACGAACAACACGCCTTACATCTTTGTTATTGTAGCTGGTGTTGCTGGTATTTTCTCCAATACAAATGTAGCGATTGACTTTGCTGGGGAAGGTGATTTGCTAGATTACAATGTTTACTCTAGTCAACTATTCGGAAAAGCTTTGACAGACGAAGTTACAGTTTGGAGATTTGCACAGAGTGATGTATTTAACAAGATCGCACAGAATGCCGAGATTCAATTACAACACTACCACATGCTACAGACGATTCAACGCCGTTTAGAAAAGAAGCAAATCCAAGCAACTTTAGATACGAAAAATAGGATCGCCGCGTTTATCCACACATTAGCGACACGTTACAACCAGAAAGCGGATGACCAGAGTATGATCGAATTGCCGAGATATTTTTCAAGAAAAATGATTGCGAACTATGCTGGTGTTAGTCTTAATACGCTGACAAACCACTTGCAACAATTGATGGAAGAAGGCCGTGTTATCTTTAATTCCCGCGTACTTCTGATTGGTGAAGAGAACGAAGCTTAAAAAATAGGTCGAATAAAAAATCATGCCTAGCACTAGCCTAAACATGACTTTTTATTCGACCTATTTATCTGTTACTACTATATAAGTGACACTAATCGGTCCATGAACGCCGACGACCAGTTGCATCTCGATATCGCCTGAATTCGACGGGCCTGAGATAAAATTAATGGAAGAACCGATTTCCTGACCGCTCGCAATGCGCGCATCATAATAATCTGCGGCTTGTGTGGAACGTGGAACAATCTTGCTTTTTGGAACGATCGCAATGTAATGCACTGGAAGAAAATGAAGCGTCCTACCTTGTTTGGGGCTCGATTCCACAACAACCGAGCCACTTTCTGCAAGAAGGAAATCCGCGAAAGCAATCGCAATATTCGCGTCAGCAGCCGTTGCAATGTTCGCCGCACGATTTTCCCGGCCTTCTTTCCAAATAGATACGGAGCAATCACGCCACGCATTATCCGCTAAATTCTGTAATCCAAACTCGCCGAATCTTGGATCATCTGCGATAAGCACCGACTCGTTACCGTAATTGGTAGCGATTTTTTCAATGTGCGCTGCTAGCTCCGCGACGGGTGTCTCCACCACATCTGTATGAATCCGTGAACAAGCCTCTTTCGCAATCACCAGCAACTCATCCTGCGTTTTCCCCACAAGCGTTTCATCCGCAATATTATGCACGCGTTCCGGTCGCACCACACCAGTTCGGCGCCGCTCCCGACCCAATTTCTCCGCAATCCCATTCAAAAATGCTTCCCGGTTATCCGTCATTTAGCCGCACCTCCCGCTTCCCGATTTTTATACCAACTTCTGAAATTATCACGCTCTTTCGGAGGTCGCGGCAAATCGCGCACGCTCGTCCACCCTTTAATCAAGCCAAATCCACCGGAAATAAAGCCGCCATATTGATATAAATTTTCCGTCGTAGAAGACGGTTTCGCGCCCAAAACACCAAGCCCGACATGGCCAAATTTGAGCGCCTGCTTAAACAAGAACGGCGACGAGGTAGCTTTGGCAATAAAACGCATTTGCTGATCCACGAAACCATGTCCCATTTTCAGCTCGTCCGTCATCACCCGCCGATGTTCAACCAGCAAGCCATGAAGTGGAATTTTGACAGGGCACGTATCCGTACAAGCACCGCACAAACTCGATGCGTAAGGCAACTCGCCAAACTGTTCATAACCGCCAAGAACCGGCGACAGCACCGCGCCAATCGGACCAGGATAAATCGAACCGTAACCATGTCCGCCAATCGTCCGATACACCGGGCACACATTCAAACACGATCCGCAGCGAATACATTGCAACACCGACTGAAACTCCGTACCTAGCGCCTCCGAACGTTTATTATCCAGAATTACCACATGAAAATCATCCGGTCCATCCGATTCCTCCGTCAATTTTGGCCCCGAAAAAGTAATGTAGCTCGTCAAGCTCTGCCCAACCGCACTGCGCGACAACAAATTATCCATCACTTCCGCGTCCGCCATATTCGGCACAATGCGCTCCATCCCCATCAACACAATTTGCGTGTCCGGAATGCTCTCGCACAAATCCGCGTTCCCCTCATTCGTCACCAAGTTCACCATGCCACTACTCGCAATCGCAAAATTACAACCCGTAATCCCAACATCCGCATCCAGGAAAAACTCCCGTAATACTTCGCGAGCAAACCGCGCCATGTGCTCCGGCTCATTGTCCCCGTCATACGCCAGCTTCTCCTTAAAAACCAGCCGAATCTGCTCCCGGTTCTTATGTATATCTGGAAAAACAATATGCGACGGCTCATCCCAATCATCCATCTGCAAAATAAATTCCGCGAGATCCGTCTCCATCACCGAAACCCCGTCCATTTCAAGAAGCAAGCGATCCAAATCAATCTCCGTCGTCACCATCGATTTCGACTTCACGATTTTCTTCGCATTTTTCTGCCGAATCACGTCTTTTACATAATCCGTTGCCTCCTGCTCCGTCGACGCAAAAAATACCTTGCCACCATTCTTCGTCACATTATCACTAAACTGCTCCAAATAAAAATCCAAGTTCTCAAGCGTATGTTGCCGAATCTGCTCTCCAAGATCACGCCACTCTTCCCAGTTGCCCAAATTCTCCCGAGACGTTTCCCGTTTCACCCACTGGTCATCCTGCGCCTTGGCGACCGCTTTTTGCATAAACGCATCGTCCAGACTCTCCTTCACCCGCGTATCAAAATCTTTCGTACTCGTCGATAATCCCATTTTCAAGAATCCCCCTTAAACCATTGCCCGAAAAGGCTTTGTGACATTACTATTCAACACTTCCGCGATATGCATAATCTTGATTTCCTTACCCTCGCGATTGAATTTCCCACCGATATTCATCAAACAACCCATATCCGCGCTGATTAGAATTTCCGCATCCGTCGCTACGACATCCATCATTTTTTCCTCCACCATCTGTTCCGAAATCTCCGGCATCTTCACTGAAAAAGTGCCACCAAACCCGCAGCAATTTTCCACGTGTGGCAATGGCACGAGTTCCAATCCACGCACCTCCGCAAGCAATGCATACGGCGCCTCTTTTTCGCCTAAAATCCGCGTCATATGGCACGAACGATGATATGTAGCCTTGCCTTCGAGCGTCGCGCCAACATCCGTTACGCCCAACACATGATATAAAAACTGTGAATATTCATAGGTTTTCGCGCCAAGTTCCCGCGCCGCATCCGCATATTCGGGATCATCTTTAAAAATCTCCCCATACTCCCGCATCATCCCGACACACGATCCCGACGGTCCAACCACATACTCCGAATCCTTAAAAGCCTCCAATTGATTGATTAACGTCGCCCGCGTCTTCTCCATGTAACCGCTGTTATAAGTAGGTTGCCCACAACACACTTGCGCCTCCGGAAAATCCGTCTCACAACCAAGCCGTTCCAAAGATTCCACCATCGCAATCCCAACATTCGGAAACATCATATCCACCAGACACGTTGAAAAAATACTGACCTTCATACTATACGCCCCCATCATCTTTTGCATCTTCTACCATTAAATTCTAGCATAAAAAACGGCAAAAAACGAATGCAAACCCTTGAAGAATAACGATTTCCCAGATATTATCGATAGAAACATAGTCAGGAAGCCATTTCCCAATACATCTATCAAACAAATAAAAACCACTAATAAATATCGCTTAAAAGTGGTTTTACCTGTATTTTATCTTATTTTCTAACCTAAAAAAACAACTTTTCGATGCAGTCCTCCCACATCAAAAAGCCGCTTTATCCCTAAACAAAAATATTCTCCACAAATCGAATTTTTTAATGGCATTATCTCGCGGAAAGCGCTACTATTAAGAGAAGTTAGCTAATCTACCAACAATGAAATGTAATAATGATACAACTGTTGCACAACACTAATCGCTTGCTCGTAATCGCGATCTTCCAATGCAACTAAAATAAGTTCCACGGCCTCAACCGTACACATAGATGATGTCAACAGAAATTTCTTACCAAATATATCGTCAAACGCCGTTAGTTGCTCATTGATCGTTCTTAAACTCTTACCTAAAATGTGCATATTCGCCTGTTCGCAAAGTTCCAAATAGAAACCCTCACATGCGTTAATATAAGCTGTATACTCACGATTCTGAACCCCAACCTTCATCGCTTCTACGTATACACTCAATGGGCTCTTCACAATCGGAATATGCGTTTCTTTTAATCGCTGGATAATATACTCCATATTCAAAAACATAATTTGAAACCGACCCGAGTAATAAAACTCTTTGCTATGCGTTTCTTTCACATCATACATAGTTGCCGTAAGCTGATTCAAAAGTCCTCTTTGACATAACAACTGGAGCGCTTGCTCTGCAATATGGCTCGACACACCAAATTCAGCTGCCAAATTCTGCACCTCAATCGTGTCTCCAATTTCATATGTTTGGCAAAGAACCGCCGTTTTTATAGACGCATAAATCTCATCCGCTACGCAATCATTGTTTAGGATCATAGTTATTACCTACTTTTCCGCTTATTATTATCTCCATTCATTGTAAACCATATACACCAACTAAAAAAGAGGTGACTCTCTCAAAGTTGTCTTTGAAGGACGGCAAAAATAAGAAGTTTGATAAACCGAGAAAGGATGATATCACCATGAACGGTATTTTAGAAAAAGATAAAGAACGCCAATTGCTCATCATTAAAGTCCTTTTATCTGATCACAAAACTTGGGACCGTCAAGAAATTTGCAAACTCGTGCGCTGTTCCAAAAAAACGCTCGCCCGCGAAATGAAAAGTCTAGAAAATTCCCTACCCGACAAATGGCAACTTATCAATACAAATGAAGGCATTCTTCTGGAAAAACCATTCGATGAAAATTTCATTCACCTGTTCTCCGCTTTCTTTTCAGAAACGTATTTATTCCGCCTTTGCTATGATATTTACGATGAAAAAGAGATCTCGCTCGCCGTCTGGTGCCAAGAAAATTTCGTCAGTCCGGCAACGATTTATCGCAAGTTAACGCCCGTTCACCGCTATTTAAAATCGATTCACCTGCAACTCGAGAATAAACCGCTTCACCTCATTGGCAAAGAATCACAAATCCGCTTCCTATACTATGACTTATTTTTCAATGCCTATCCCGCTCAAGACCTGTTTTTCATCGACATCAACTGGGAGATTATCGATAGCTTTATTGAAGATATTATGCGAAAATTAGATATATATTTTTCACCAGCAGCAAAAATTCAATATGCCGCTTGGGTTGGGCTTTCTCTCACTCGCATCAAACGCGGTTATCCCATCGATAGTCGTGGCACAAGAACTACGCGCACATGGAAAGTATATAATGAACGTAACGATCTTGCTGAAGCTTTTCGAATACTTTCAGACGCGACTCATATCGAGATTTCTGGATCCGAATCGATTTTCATCTTATCTTGTATTTTCTTTTGTTCTAAATCCTATAATTCCGAACAATCTAGAACGGCGCGAATCGAAACTTGTAAAGAAGCAAACCCAGTGACCTATCGTCTTGTCGAAGCTATTTTCAATATTTTGCCGAAGATTGGCTGGGATGCGGACGATTTAATGGTCAGTCTCATCGACACCTTTTCTATGTTCCATGCCGTTGAAAGTCCGCTTTTTCTGGCACAAGAGCGTTTTTTAATCAAGGAAGAACACGTTTTGTCCCCTGATTTAGAACAACAGATTGCGACTATTTTCCAAACATTTGCCCAAGAACCAGTTTATGCTTACTTACGCGAAAATCACGACGTCCTGATGTATCGCATCGGAATAAGCATCCAAACCGCGATGGAACGAACGGCGCGTCCAGCTGTCCTAACCGCAAAAATTTTCTCACAAAACGGCTTTTTATGGGAGGATCTTGTGAAGAAAACCATTCGCTCACGCTATTCCGCACAACAACTCATTATTGTTGGTAGTGGGCACCCACAAGCCGATTTCATCATTACCGATTTGCCGTTACCTCATAATACTGTCCCGCAGCTCGTCTGGAATACCAACCCGACCTTGCGTGACTGGCAAATGCTTGATGCCTATCTCAACGAAAAAACACAGCAAAAAGAAGAACTACTGTAAACTCAAAAAGGAGCTGATATCTACATGTTACAAGTCAATAATGTATCCAAACAATTCGGCGCAAAAACAGCCGTCGATGATTTACATTTCCAGATTAACGAAAGCGAAATACTCGGCCTAATCGGTCAAAACGGAGCCGGAAAAACAACAACATTCCGTCTAATTCTTAATTTTTTACGTCCAAATAGCGGCGAAATTCTCTGGGATAACCAAGACATCACCAAAATAAACACAGACATCATCGGGTATTTGCCGGAAGAACGCGGCCTTTATCCAAACGTCACCATTGAAGATCAAATCACCTTTTTCGCGGAGTTAAAAGGCTATTCTCGCACGAAAATTAAGCCTGAAATCGATCTTTGGATGGAACGCGCGGAAATCGTCGGCAAAAAGACCGACCTTGTCAAGACGCTATCCAAAGGGAATCAGCAAAAAATCCAACTAATCAGCACGATTATTCACCGTCCAAAACTGGTCATACTAGACGAACCATTCAGCGGCCTCGACCCCGTCAACGCCGAAATCCTGAAGAAATTCGTGTTTGATCTTAAAGCAGATGGCGCCACGATTATTTTTTCAAGTCACCGCATGGAAAACGTCGATGAATTATGCGACTCACTCGTGATGCTAAAACAAGGAAAAACCGTATTACGCGGCAAATCCGAAGACGTCAAAAACAGTTTTGGCCGCAAACGAATCATGCTCGACGCGCCACATCCAACAGACGCGCTAGCCGCCTTACCTGGTGTCACGCAAATCGAGAATCACAAAGGCATTCGGATCGTCCACCTAGCAGAAGAATCCGACGCCAACACCGTATTTGATTTCGTCACAAAAGATGGTTTCATTCCAATGTTTAGCTTGGAGCCGCCAACACTCGAAGAAATTTTCAAATGGAAAGCAGGTGAGACGAATGAGTAAATTCTGGGTCATCACATCACAAGTCTACAAACGTCGCGTCAAAACGAAATCATTCTTAATCTCACTTTTACTCCCACTACTTATCGGTGCGGCAATCTTTGCCCTGCCAAAAATAGTTGACTACTTCGGTGGTGGCGACGAACCAACAAAAATCGCCGTAATCGCTGAAAATCCAGCTTTTTCAATGGCCATCGCCGCAGATAAAGCTAATTTCAAAGTCGACAAAAAAATCGATACCGAAAAGAAAGCCAAAAAAGCACTAACAGACGGTGATATCGAAGGTTTCGTAACCGTCACGCAACTTGGCAACGAAGTAAGCGCCGTCTACACATCTCAAGAAACGGCAGGAAACTCCCTCATCACGGCCTTACAAAGTGACATAACAACCGTGACACTGCAAGAGAAGATCAAGGAATACAACATTACGGAAAAACAACTCGCGAGCCTCACCACACCAGTTCCAGTCAAAAATGAGTTGCTATCCAACGATCAATTAACCAACAGCCAAAAAGAAGCGATGAGCGCAGCGATTTTGATGCTGACACTCGTTATTTTCATATTCGTAATGAGCTACGCCAGCATTGTAGCAGCAGAAATTGCGAATGAAAAAGGCACACGGATTATGGAAATAATTTTATCCAGCGTCTCGTCAACTACCCATTTAATGGCGAAATTGACTGCGATTTTACTCATGTTGCTCACCCAGATTGCCTTTTATGGGCTCTGTATTGCGGTTGTCATGATTGGCGGTAAAAACACCGAGATGATTCAAGGGATACTGGACCAACTAGCCCAATTCCCAACATACTATCTCATTCTAAACATCCTGTTCGTTGTGCTCGGCTTGCTACTCTACATCCTACTTTCAGCCATTATCGGCTCGATGGCACCGAATGTCGAAACCGTATCACAATTCATGTATCCGATGACGATGTTTGCCATTGTTGGCTACTGGGGCTCGATTGCAGCGGCTAATGCACCGAATAATATGCTCGTCGTGATTGGTTCTTACGTGCCGACATTCTCTCCAATGATGATGCTTGCCCGAATGGATTTGCTCGCCGTGGACGCCACCGGTATCTTCATCTCGCTCGGTATTCTCGTCCTAACTAACGCCCTAGCATTCTGGCTAGCAATCCGACTTTACCGCGGCAACGTACTTCTTTATACCAACGACGGCCTATTCAAAACTTGGAAAACATCCTTAAAATATGCAAAACGCGACTAGAAAAGAGGTTTTATCATGTTAATCCGAAAATCAGTCCAAGAAGATGCTACGGGAATGATTGAACTCGAGCATCTTGTCTGGACCGCTGGAACAACACCCAGCGAAATTCATTACAGCACAGACGCCGAATATCTACTAAAAAATCCACCCGGCTCCAAAGTAGTTGCCGAAATCGATGGACAAATCGCAGGTATTCTAGGCTACCACTCACCGATCCCACTAAAAAGTAACGAACACGTTTGGACGCTCGATATTGCAGTACATCCTAATTTCCAAAAACACGGTGTCGGCTCTGCCCTCATGGAAGAGCTGTACCGCATCGCCAAGGCTGAAAACAAGAAAAAAATCTCCTTACGCGTTCTATCGACAAATGAAAAAGCCATCCAATTTTATACGAAACATGGTTTTCAAAAAGAAGGCCAACTTCACAACGAATTTATTATCGATGGCGAGTATGCAGATGACATTTTTATGGCGGTTTTCCTCTAATTTCGATTACTTTTGACCATTAAATTTAGCCCGTTTTTCCACCCATCCTTATTTTGGCACATATCAAATGTATTATTTTTTACTATTTATGTTTCAACTTTAAGAAAAACGGCTAATGTATAGTATCAAAGCGATAGAGGGTGATTGGATGACAGAATCGCACAGACTGAAGAACAAGCTTATAGGTGAAGATGACAAATTAGCCACACGAGCCAAAGATCAGTTTAGTAAGTTAACCAATGACATTGTCGGAGCAGCCCGTATTTAAGATGGATGTTTGAAATGTAGTAAGAAATTCGATTATCCAACGATTATTGTTTGCACAAGTTATTCGTCTCTCCTATCTCCCTATTCTCGTTAACGAAAGCGATATTTGTTTTTATTGAATATCGTGCGAGAGAGTCTATATGTTTTGTCTCACTTTTAGTGCATATAGACATATGGATGGAGTTACCATAACTTTGCTATAGTCGGATATCGTCTGGTGAAGGAAAGTTTTTAAGTAATTGGTCAGTCTTGCGGGAGCTTGAGGAAGGCCACGGTAAATGAAAAGGTCGCGTCAAGAGTTTTAACCACTCGTTAAGGCAAGGAATGCGGAATCTCGATACGTCGCTCCAACTATATTAAATATTGTTTTACCTCACTTTTTAATATAGCTCGCGAAAAAGTTTCGTATTCAACCATTGAGTTCTAAACTTAGTTATAAGGTAGTCATATCTACTAGTCCAAAGTTGTCTAGTAAATATCTGGATTTTCCAATTGTATCTACCAACTATTTTTAGATATTCTATCGTATTCCGATTTATTTAAACCAATTACTCAGGCAAATTCCGGCACATCACGAGGAAAGAGGATGAATAGGTTTTGACCCTTTTAACAGGTCGCTTCCTACTTCATCCTCTTTTTTGTTATTCTAATTCGACTTGTAAATCCCCACTCCGCAACCAAGACGAGCGTAGCAAGAATGGCCTAGCTACAAGAGCAATCGCTGCTGGTATCACAACTGCGACAATTAAAAACGCGCCAAAGGACAACCAACCGTAATTCGCAATCAAGAAAAGCGGTGCAACAAAGGCGCATAAACCAAGTCCGGCAACCTCTGCCGATGCTTGCAAATGAAAGACGAGGACGCCGATTGGGCTTGCAATAACCGCCGAAATAAGTGGTACAATCATTACCGCCGGCCGCTTAATAATGTTTGGCGTCTGCAATTTTGGCGTACAAATCAATTGTGCAAAAAACGCGCCCCAATTATTATCCCGGAATCCTAGCACCGCAAAAGAAACAAATTGTACCGAACAGCCTATCAATGCCGCAGCACTCGCCGTTGGGTCCAGCTGTAAAGCAATCGCCAGTGCCGCCGATGAAGCCGGACTCAGAATCAAAATCGCGAACACGAGCGCGATAACCATCGACGAAAGAATTGGTGAACCGTCCACAAGCGAGGTTATCCCACCACTCACCGACGTCAAAACAGGCGCCATAATCTTCGAAAACAGCAATCCGCTAATCCCCCCCGATAGTAATGCCGCAGCAGGAATTAAAATCATATCAAAATTCGTTTTCCCAGTCACCCGTTTCCCAACCCAAACCGCAACAATAACGGCCAAAATCGCACCAATTGGTTCACCGCCAACAATCGAAAATCCACCATTTTCAAGCGCTAGTATCGCGCCCCCACCAATGACCGATGCCGCAGCCGCACTAATCACAACTAACGTATTCGCACCAAGACATATCGCAATTCCCACGCCAAGTCCAGGAATCAATAATAACTTTCCAACAGCCCCAATTTCCGTTAGCCACGTAAATCCGACCATCTGCCCAATCGTCTGTAATAATAAGCCCATACCAAGTGTCACTAAAACCGCATTCGCTATCCCCATAGACGCCTTATAAGAGCGGTCTACAATATAATCCTTCATGCCTTATCCCCTTTTCTCGTTTAATCTTTTCCATCTTACCGAGAATATAGCATGAAAGCAAAGAAAGTTTTGCATACTAAACAAAAACGGAGGTAAATCGCATAAAATAACGTGAAAATTATTATTTACTCAGAAAAAATCGCTTAGGTTTAATATCTTGTTTAGTTGATTAAATTTTTCATTTTATGCCAAAAGTCACTTAATATTTATCCTTTTTTTCGGTATAATAGATGATGTACCCTCTTAAAGAAAGGAGTTTTTGAATGAAACTTATCGGTTTGATCCTACTTATTTTAGGCATCGTCGGAGTTGGTATATCATTTAGCATCGTTGGAATCATTGGCTTTATCGTGTGTCTTGCATCCATTGTTCTCTTCGTGCTAGGTATCCTATTTATGATTCGTTCCAAGAGAAAAAATAATCGTTCTTATTCATATAGATAACTAAAAAAGTAGCGATCCCTATTCGGGGATCGCTACTTTTTTATCGTGCAGTCACTTTTTCAATATTTATCAGTCGATCTAAATGTTCTCCCGCCATGCTCGTTCCAAGTGCCACAGACTCGAATGGTGCTGGAGCCATATGCACTGGCACCATGATTTGATTATGCAGCCAATCTGATAAGCCTTCAAGTAATGACCCGCCACCCGTAAGCGTTACGCCACTTGCACGGATATTACCACTTAATTCAGGCGGACTCGTTTCCAAAGTCGATTGCACAACACTCAAAATCCGCTTCAAAAATTCATCAATCTGTTCTTGGAATTCAGAGGCTGGGACTTTAATCGTAATCGGAAAACCGGTGACCAAATCACGCCCTTCAATCTCAATCAACTTCTCTTCCAAAGAGGTATCACAATGCAGTTGCCATTTCACCTGTTCCGCCGTTTCTAAGCCAATCAAAACATTATACTTATTGCGTACAAGCTGGGCAATATCGCGATCGAGTTCGTCACCTGATTTACGCAATGTTGCACTCGTAACAATACCACCATAGGAAACGAGCGATGTTGAAATTTTGCCAGCACCGATATCTACAATCACGTTTGCAATCGGTTTAGCGAAAGGCAAACCAGCGCCCATTGTTGCAGCAAGTGATCCTTCTATAAAATAAAGCGACTTAACTCCCAGTGAAAACAAGATGTCTCCGATCGCTTGACGTTCAATATTAGTTGCTCCAGGAAGTAGCGAAACAATCAAATCCATCTGCTTAAAACGCTTTCCAGTAACCGCGCTAACACGGCTTTCCACTTTCTTCATCAATCGTAATGTCATATCAAAATCGGCAATAATTCCACCCTGTAAAGGACTAAGCACAACAATCGAGCCCGGTGTCTTCTCTGCCAACTCTTTTGCTTCATGGCCAATTTCTAAAACTTTATCTTTCTTCGTATCATATGCTAAAACTGTAGGCTCATGAAAAATCATTTTCTCCATGTCTGAGTAGATACTAATATTAGCCGTGCCAATATCAATACCAATTGTAACTTTCCCCATATTTCTTTTCCCACTTTCCTAAACGTTGATTTTCAGATTCGCCTTATCGTTTATAGCTATCCTCTTCTAGTATATCAGGTCTAAAAAATATAATCCATGACGAAGTAGTGAACATTTCTAAAAAAAAGTTAAAAAAAACAACAAAGAGTACCTTTTTGTGTCAGATACTCTTTGTCGGATATTTTCTTGCGTTTTTAGCCAATTTTTCCTGCACAATTGTTACAATATTGACATCCATCGCATCGGCCATTTGAATCGCGTAAATAAAGACATCCGCCAACTCATCTAGAATTTCTGAGCGATTGGTAGTCACAGCTTCCTCACTCGTCTTCCATTGGAAACATTCAAGCAATTCGCTCGCTTCAAGCGTGAGAGATAGAGCCAAATCTTTCTGCAAGTCATATTGACCTTCCCAGCCACGTCCCTCGACAAATTGACGTACCGTTTGCTTTAATTGCTCCATTATTGCTACCCCCTCTTTTAAAAAGAGTGTATCATATCATACAGCATCAAGCTAATTTTAAATAAGAATCTTTCACTTTCTCAAACAGTTTCGAATAACTCTCAATTCCGGTCACATCCGCAATCGCTTTTTCAAGGCCAACCGCGGCAACAAGTGCTTGTAATTCTACAGCTTCTGTATCGTCGGGATCATTGAAACGTAAAGCCGCAGCAATCGCATCAGCAAGCGCTTTTGGTGTTTCATTAAAAGCCTCGACAAATTGACGTGCTGGCTGAACAAAACGATCATTTGGCCCTAACTTACGCATTGGCGAACGACCTACACGCGATACATAATCTGAAATATGGGGATTTTTGAATCTTTCAATAATTTTGTCAATATAAGCTTGATGTTCTTTATGAGCAAAGTCGAATTTCTTTTCTAGCAGAGCACCAGTTTCCTCAAGCGCGCTACGAACAGCAAATAAAACTTTGTCATTATGGATTGCCGCTTCGATCGAATCAATATTTTTCATATGACCGATATAAGCCGTTACCGCATGACCTGTGTTTACCGTGAACAGTTTACGCTCAATGTAAGGCGTCAAATCGGCAACATACGTGATTCCTGGCACATCCGGCGCCGCACCTTTAATCGCACTTTCCTCAACAACCCACTCGTAGAACGGCTCTACCAGAACGGTTAGCGGATCATCATGCGTTTGATTCGGTACAATACGATCTACCGCAGCGTTCGGAAATGACACGAATTCATCCGCGTAATTTTTCTCAGCATCCGTCAATTCAGCATAAACACTGGCTTGGAGGGACGCAGAAGCACCAATCATATTCTCGCACGCCATAATAATCAGTGGTTTTTGAATCGCCGTTCTCGCCTTAATCGCGACTACCAACGTTTTCGCGATAAATGGTAGAATCGTTGGCCCAACAGCAGTCGTTACCAGCTCCGTCTCCAAAATTGCCGCGATGACCTGCTCCGGATTTTCCTGACTATTAATGGCGCTCACATCTGTAATCAAATCCACATGTTGCGAGTCATCCGCGAGAATCACATTGTACTCCTGTTTTTCATTCAACGCGTCCACAACCGTCTTATTCACATCCACAAACGTCACATGATATTTTGCCTCATGTAGCAACTGCCCGATAAAGCCGCGTCCAATATTACCAGCACCAAAATGTACGGCGATCATGCGCTTTCGCTCCCTTCAAAGAAATCGATAATCTCTTGTTTCGACTCCGCAGCAACGATTTGCGCCACATTTTCTTCCTCCGAACACACAATCGCGATGCTACTAAGTAGATCCATATGTTCCCCGTCCGCACCAGCAATACCAATCAAAACCTTCACTTCATTGCCATCAAACGAAACACCATCCGGCACCTGTAAAATAACGATTCCCGAGTTTTTTATCATATCGCGCGAATCATCCGTACCGTGCGGAATCGCCACCATGTTCCCGATAAACGTCGTCGTCATCGCGTCACGCTCTTTCATCTTCTCAATATAAGGCACATCCACGTATCCCTGATCCACCAACAATTGTCCCGCGGCCGTAATCGCCTCTTCCTTCGTGCTAAACGCCTGTTTCAACGCAATATCCTGACTATTCAATGCTACCATCCCTATTTCCTCCTCATATCATCTAAAAATTGGTTTAACCTACTAATCACAAAAGCCGTGATTTCCGCACCATTTCCCGATTCCAACAATCGCGTTGTTTCCTCATTTTCAATAGCCATCGCACTTATAAAACTCATCACTTCGAGTCCCTGCGGTGCCAATTTTTCCGGTGCTAGCAAAACGAGTAAGGTGGTCGCCGCCACATTTCCCCCGCCCATCGCTGGCACATCGACCGCGTCCTGCAACGAGAAAATCTGAAAAACCGGCTGATGCACAAACTCGTTTCGGACGTGAAACAACGCAAGCCTTGTCTCTGGAATCCCGAAACCACTCCACTTCTCCCGTTCCAGCAGCGATCGGAGTAATATCTCCACTTGAATATCCCGCTCCTGCTCAAACATCGCCATACAAACCGCGCGCAACGTATCTTCCAAATTATGCTGCGTCTCCTCCATCTTCACGACCTGAAACCCTTTCAAAATCGCTAAAACCGTGTTCACATACTCCTGCTGACTTTCCAAATGATGCACCGCCTCAAGCAACGACATCTCCTCTTCTTGCTCCCGTGGCGCCTTTTGCGGCACAAACATTTCCTTCTGCTTCAGAAAAACTTCCACTTGCGAAATTTCCCGATCCGTCAACATCGGACTCACCAAGAAATACTCGAAATCCACTTTTCCTAAATCAATCGTTGACACAATCACGTCAAAATGTCGCGTATTCCGATGATTCAGCACCTCAAACAACGACACATTTTGCAAATCCTTGAGCTGCGGTAACGCCTGTTTCAAGCGCGTTGCCAGCATTTTTGACGTCCCAATTCCACTCGAACAAACGACCAAT
Organism: Paenilisteria portnoyi; assembly: GCF_014322795.1. Classification (GTDB taxonomy): domain Bacteria; phylum Bacillota; class Bacilli; order Lactobacillales; family Listeriaceae; genus Listeria_A; species Listeria_A portnoyi. Next base: position 101,156 of record NZ_JAASTT010000007.1, on the reverse strand, counting down.
CCCGAAAACACCCGATTCTCATTTTTCTGCAATAACGCCGCCCCAAAATGCAAAACCAAATAACCAATTTCCTCATCCGGAACATCTGCTTGCTGGTAAATTTCACGAAACGCCACCCGCACAATTTGAAAAAGCGACGGATAATCCTGTTTTATCGTTTTAATCAATGGATTATGAATGCGCATATTTTGATCCAATCGACGTAACGCCGGTCGTAAATGCGCCGTCAAGCCGCTAAGTAATGCAGCTTCTTGGAACGCGCTACCCAGCTCTGCCTCCACTTTTGAAATCAATCGTTTCGCAATCGTCACTGCCTGCACGTTCTCATTACCCGAGAAAATCCCCGACTCATCCTGCGCCTTGGCCCCGCGAATATGCATCGTCACATAAAGCGCTTCGCCATCTGGCACAACAAACGGCTCCATATCCAGGCAAGCAGCCAATAATTCTTTTGCCACAGTAAATTCTGGAAAATTCCGAAAATAATCCTGTTCAGGCTTCATCTCCTTCAAATAGTTCCCACTAATCATCCGCTCCACCGAAATCGAAATATGCACGACGAGTGTCAAATACGCCTCATCCGTCATCTCATATGCCAAATCCTTGCGCCACGTCCGCACATTCTCCTCCACTTTTTGAATCAGCGTATTATCAATCACATGCAACAAACGATCATCTGCCAGCGTCTCGATTTCATCCTGCTTTTGTTGCTGAAACAACTGGAACAGCGAATTTTTCGAACCCGTCGTCGCGATTAAATCACTAAGTAGCGCTCGCTTCACGACTTCATCCGCCAGTAATTTCACACCATAACCACGCTTACGCTCAATCTCCGCGCGCCCAGTTAACTCCTCCTCTAGCTTCGTCAAATCACTGCTAATCGTCGATATCGTCACATTGAGGTCATTTGCCAGCGCGATTAATTTCACCGGTTCATTTTCCTTCAATAACGTTTTTAAAATAAACTGTTGCCGCTCCATTGGTGTGAACTCATTGTAAGAAAGGTCGAGCAATTGCCACTTAAAAGCTTGGCGACTAGACTCTGATCCAAACACCGAAAGCCTCGCATCCTTGCGTTCCAAGGCTAATTGATACGACCCAAGAACAGCCTCCACTTCCTTCAAATCACGCCTAATTGTTCGCTCACTCACATCCATATATTCCGCCAAATCCGCCGTTGCTACAGGTTCATGGCTCATTAAAAGCTGCTCCAAAATAAGTCTCGTCCTTGCCGAAATATACATCTAAAATTCCCCCAGTTATTTCTGGTCAGCCAAATTCTCCACTAGCTCATCATATTTATGGCTATTCAAGAAATTGTCGACCGAAATATGATAGGCCTTTGGTAGTTTTTCCGTCGCACGAGCCGTCAAATCCTGATGCGTCACGACAATATCAGCGTCCGGTGGCAACTGCGCAATTGCAAAATTCACAACCTCAATATCCAGTCCCGCCTTCTTCACCTTATTCCGCAACACCGACGCGCCCATCGCACTCGATCCCATTCCCGCATCACACGCAAAAATAATTTTTCTCGTCCCAACTGGAATCCCATCCGCTGCAAGTTCCGCATCCGTCGTCCCAACAACTGCACTAGCTACCATCGCCTTCTTACCTTTCATTGTAGCCATTTTTTGCTCCGCTGTCTTGAGTTCTGTATCATCGGTTGCTTTCGAGGTTTTCAAGATAACCGCAGAAACAGCAAATGAGACGATTGTTGCAAATAGAATCCCCGCAATAATACCGATATAGTCTCCTTGAGGTGTTAACGCAAGTATCGCAAAAATACTCCCTGGTGAAGCCGTTGCAACCAAACCAACATCAAACAAGTTGAACGTGATAATCCCTGTCATCCCACCAGCAATAGCACCTAGTAATAAAGCCGGTTTCATTAGAACATAAGGGAAATAAATCTCATGAATCCCACCTAAAAATTGAATAATAATCGCGCCTGGCGCCGTTTGTCTAGCCGTCCCCTTACCAAATACCGTATAAGCAAGTAGAATTCCTAGCCCTGGTCCTGGGTTCGTCTCAATTAAGAATAAAATAGATTTCCCCGTACTTACAGCCTGATCAATACCTAGAGGTGATAATACACCCTGATTAATCGCGTTATTCAAGAATAATACCTTCGCAGGCTCTACAAATATACTTACGAGCGGCAGCAAATGATTATCAATTAAGAATTGAACACCTGAAGCCATTGCCTGATTCACCGTTTGCAGTGCTGGCCCAATCGTTTTTAAAGATATAATAGCTAACGTTCCGGCCAAAATACCAGCCGAGAAATTATTGACTAACATTTCAAATCCAGCTTTTATTTTTCCTTCAATTAATTTATCAAATCGCTTAATCAACCAAGCTGAAAGAGGTCCTAAAATCATCGCACCAAGTAACATTGGCATCGATGTCCCCACAATAGCCCCCATCGTCACAGCCGCACCAACGACCCCACCACGTGTTTCATATACCAATTTACCCCCAGTATACGCAATCAGAAGTGGTAATAAATATTTAATCATTGGATCGACAAGTTTAGCAAATTCCGCATTTGGAATTCGACCAGTCGGAATAAATAACGCCGTAATAAGTCCCCATGCAATAAACGCCCCAATATTGGGCATAATCATACCACTTAAAAAACTACCAAAATGCTGAACCTTCACTCGGAAGCCAGACTTTTCTTGTTGTTGCTCCATTTTTTTATGTCCCCTTTCTTATTCTGCTTCAAAGCAATTGCTCTGCCCGTTCCACTAATGGAATTGCGCCCTTCCAAATCTTAGTTTCACATATCGGCTTAGCTCTTATATACATTGTATGACAGCGGTACCAACATAGCAATACAATCAAAATTGGAATTTGTCCTCAGGAGGTGGACAAGATTGGAGAAGGACAAAAGTACGCAAAAAAGACACCCCTATCAACATGGAGTGCCCATTCTAATCCTCTATTATGCTTCTTGTGCTACAACCGCTTCCTCAATATGCTCTGGCGGAATAAATCCATTCAACCGCGAAACCTCTTCGCCGCCTTTATAAAGCACCAATGTAGGTGTTTGACGGATATTGCGATTGAAAAAGAAATCTTCCCCTACTTCTTCTAATTTCACTTTCAATACTTTGACCTTATCAGCCATCGATGAATTTTTAAACTCTTGGAATGAAAGATCAAGCATCTTACAGTTCGGGCAGTTATCTTTCCAAAAATCCACGTAAACTAACTCTCCTGCAGCAACATGTTGATCAAATTCTTCCATTGTTTTAATTTCGATACTTGTCATTTCACTACCCCTTCTCTCATGGACAATACTTCCGCGACCCAATTCCTGATCGCCTCGTGGTCCCGTTCATTATTCGGCATTTGCTCGATTTTTAACCTCGGATAATCCGATTCAAAATACGTAGCCATCCGATCGACTGCCCCACAAAAATAAGCCATGCTCCATTGTGTTTCACCCGTCCCAAAAATCGCGACGTGCGGCGGTTTCATTCCCAATTCTGCGATAAAATCCTTCATATCTGGCGGTGTCCTACCTAAATCAGCTGTCCAAGCCCCTAAAATGAACAAATCGTAGTCCGTCTCCAGTGGATACTGGGCGTCAGGGTGGACACGAAACGAAGTCACAGCATGCCCTGACTTCTTGAATTCCGCTTCCACTTCCTCCGCCACCATCTTCGTATTGCCACTCAAAGAATCATACGCCAAGAGGATTCTCATAGATCGTCAAAACCGTTGTCGACATTTGTTTTTTTGTAACTACTATTGCGCATTTCGAAAAAGTCCGTTTTCGTTTCCGTAAAGTTATCTGCATATGCCTTAATCCACGACATCTTGTTCTCGCTGTGACCCGGATAAAGTTCTGGAATCCCAAGCATACCAAGCATCTTATTGGCGCGATATTTCACGTAATCCACCATTTCCGATACGTCGATACCTTCAATTCCATCCAAAACTTCCTCCGACCAAACCGTTTCGAGTTCCACGGCGTGGCGGAAAGCTTCATGTGTATATTCCACAAGTTCATCTGTTTGCAATTCCGGATTTTCACCAAGAATCGCGCGAATAACTTCTGAGATAAACTTAGAGTGTGCCAATTCATCACGATTAATAAAACTAATAATTTTCCCAGTTCCCGTCATTTTATTTTGACGAACCAAGTTATAAAAATAAGCAAAACCACTATAAAAATTAATACCTTCTAAAATAGAAGATTGAATCAACGCTTTGACCAAATTCTCGCCCGTCTTGTTCGTCATAAAATCATCATACGACTCCATAATCGGCTCATTCCGCTTCACAATCGTCGGATGCGTCCGTGCCAATTCAAAAATACGTTTCTGCTCCTGCAAATTCGTAATTGAAGCAAGCACGTAAGAATAACTCTCATTATGAATCACTTCTTGCTGACCAATAATCGCGGTATTCGCGTGCACCGCTGGATCTGTAATATATTCCGCGACATTATAAATAAACCTTGTCTGCGGAGAATCCAATGTCGCCAGCAAACCAATAATCGCATCAAAAGCATACTTCTCTTCTTCTGAAAGCAGCGGATATTGCTTCGCGTCACTCTTCATATCAACCTCATCAGGAATCCAATAGTTCGTCGATAACTCTTTATACGCACGATAAAACGATGGATACGGAATATCATTCCAATTCAAAATTCCACTCGTGTCCCCATTTATAATAGCAGTCGAGCGATTCGGGCTCAACGGTTCCAAAATTTTAATACGGTGCAATTCTTCTTTTTGATCCGTCATATAATAACCTCCTCTAAATTGTTTATGTAAAATTACTTAAGTTATTTGCGTAACATCTACATTCTGCATAAAACAAATCGAGCGAAAGCGTTTGCCTCGCCCCAATTTGATGGAAGCCGGAAGCGGAGCATACTGGTGTATGTGAGAACCGGAAGTCCATCAAATTGGGGCGAGGCGAGCGCTTGCCGCCGATTTACATCGCATATGATCTATCTTATCAGCTTGAGCACCATTCGCATTCCTCAACGTCAATGTCATTTGAACGGACATAATATGTCGTTTTCAAACCCTCACTCCAAGCCAACATGTGAAGTTCCAACAATTTACTTGCTTTAATTCCACTCGGCACATAGAAGTTGAAGCTTTGCGATTGATCGACATGACGTTGACGGCGACCGTTTTGGCGGACACTTGCGAATTGATCCACTTGGTACGCGCCTTTGCCATAGTATGGATATGTTTTAAGCGAAAGATCCGGCGCAATCACTGGACGGCGATAATCTTTCTTCTCTTCATAATAAAACGGACTGAAAATTGGATCGATGGATGCCGTTGAACCTGCGATTTGTGCTGTACTCATGTTCGGTGCAACAGCTAGCAGATACGCGTTACGGATACCATTTTTAGCAACATCTGCTGCAAGTTCTTGCCATGCATCCGATGTATAACCGCGGCGTTCGAAGTATTCGCCAGTATTCCAATCACTACCTTTAAAGACGGAATACGTGCCTTTTTCTTTCCCTAATGCCGCGCTTGCTTTGATGGTTAGGAAGTTGATTTGCTCATATAACTCATCGGCAAAAGTTTCAGCTTCCGCGCTATCCCAAGCAATATTTTTAAGGGCAAGCAAGTGATGCCAGCCAAAAGTTCCAAGACCGATTGAGCGGTATTTCTTATTCGTAATCGTTGCTTGTGGTACTGGAAGCTCGTTCAAGTCGATCACATTATCCAACATCCGAACTTCGATAGCAATCAAGCGCTCCAACGTATTTGGGTCTTCCGCAGTCACGGCACGACCAAGGTTCACCGAGGACAAGTTACAAACCACGAAATCGCCGGCTTGTTTTGTAATCACGATTTGATCGCCACTAATGATTTCTTGAATCATCCGCGTTGGACTCATATTTTGCATAATTTCGGTACATAGATTACTAGAGTAAACCATGCCCGCGTGTTTGTTAGGATTCATCCGGTTTACTTCATCGCGGTAGAACATGAACGGATTACCCGTTTCCAGTTGACTCACCATGATGCGTTTCATAATATCAATCGCCTTCACGATCTTTCTGCTCACCGTTTCGTCCATCACTAACTCTTCATATTTCTTGCGGAACGAACCGTCTCCTTTTTGCTCATCGTAGAAGTCTTGTAGGTACCAACCTTTTTTCTCCTTGACTTCATGTGGATCAAATAGGTACCAGTCTCCACGACGCTCGACAGCTTCCATAAATAAGTCAGGCATACAAACCGCCGTAAATACGTCATGTGCCCGTAAGCGTTGGTCTCCGTTGTTTAGACGAAGATCTAGGAACGCTTCGATATCTTTATGGAAAACGTCCAAGTAAACCGCAATCGCACCTTTACGTTGACCTAATTGATCGACACTAACCGCCGTATTGTTCAGCTGCTTAATCCACGGAACAACACCGCCACTAGCACCACGCACGCCACGAATCGCCGAACCCGAAGAACGAACATAGCCAAGATAAGCTCCAACGCCGCCGCCATGTTTACTTACACGCGCCACATCCGTATTGCTATCGTAAATGCCTTGCAAACTATCATCCACCGTATCAATGAAGCAACTCGACAATTGCCCGCCGACTTTACCAGCATTAGCAAGCGTTGGTGTCGCGACCGTCATGTACAAATTGCTAAGCGCCCAATAAGCTTCGCGAACTAAGTCCATCCGCTTCTCTTTCGGCTCATCTTGCATCAAATAAAGGGCAATCGTCAACCAACGTTCTTGCGGCAACTCATACACATTACGCGCTTGATCTGTCGCCAAGTAACGCGTTGCTAGTAAATACAAACCATTATATGTGAAAAGTTTATCCTTCTCTGAATCAATCATGTTTCCTGCTTCGATTAACTCATCTTTCGAATAGTTTTTCAAAATGCTACCGGAATAAATACCACGTTCGCCAAGGCTTTCTTGCAACCCAACATACGAACCATATTTATCATCGTCATTGTAAAAACGGTTTTTACTTGCTTTCTTGTATAGCTTATTCAAATAAAGTCTTGCTGCAAATAATTCCCACGCTGGAAGGTGAACATCCGTACGCGCTTCTGCTTCACGAATCAAGTAATCGACAAGCTCATCCGCCGCATAATCCTCTTTCTTCTCAATAAACGTAAACACTTTACGCTTGTAATCTTCCATCTCTAAGGCTGGAAATTCTGCATGAATCGTGTCCAGATATCTGTTTAGTCGTTCCTTATCGAAAGGTAGTTTGCGATTCCCTCCGTCTTTCACTATGTAAGTCGCCATTTGTAGTCCCCCTTGAATCCGTTCATTAATCGAAACTAGCCTCATCCGAACAAAAAAATTAACTTTTGCAAAAGTCTGATCCTTTGTAAAAGTTAAAATAGCGTTTCATGTTTTAACGGCTTTCGATACTATATATAGTACCTCGTTTCGAATGTGAATGCAAGATATTGTGTCTAGCCATTTTTTCAAAATCGATACGAAGCGTTTCATTCCAAAGGTTTTCAGATTTCAAATTTATTTTTAGGCAATATTCTTTGTGAACGAGACCACAAAACCACCATTTGTCAACCACTACAAGTTGTGATTAAAGCACCTTCTCATACCATATTTAGTGTCAGGATTTTTATGGCTTTTTTATTTCACAAACATTAGAAAATCCATGCCGATGAGACACGGATTTTCTAACTTTATTGCACTTTGCCAAAAATATGCTTGCGTCTTGCGTATATAACGATGGACAGAGCTACGACAGCTTCTGAAAGTGGAATCGATGCCCAAACACCTTCTGCTCCGAGAAATGGCGGTAAGATGATTAAGAAAGCCACCATGAACAGCATTTCGCGTGCGACCGTAATCCAAATCGCCATACCGACACGGCCACTTGTTTGGAAATACGTCATCATCACGAAGTTGAATCCCATAAAAAGATAACCCGCAAAGAAAACCCGCACCGCCACTGTTGCCAAATCGACAATCTCTTGACTAAATGTACCAAACATCGCTACGATATGCCCCGCTCCGAAAAATCCACCAACGAAGAAAATAAAACCTGTTCCAATCGCCGTGATAATCGCAAGTCGCATTGTTTGCTGTTCACGATCCTGCTGTTTGGCACCACGATAGTAACTTATCAGCGGTTGAATTGCCGAACTCATCCCGAGGAACAACATCAAAATCACACTATGTGTATAGTTCAACACGGAAAACGCCGCGACGCCTGCCGTACCTGCGACCGCCGCAATCGCGATGTTATAACCCATCGTGAATACAGATAAGCCAAGCTCCGACAAGAAACTCGGCAATCCGATTGAGAACGTTTTTGCAAGCGAATTTTTCGAAAAGCGGAATTTCACGAATTTTAAACGCGAAGATTTTTTGAAAAAGTGAATCGATAGTACGCCTATTCCGACCGTAACTGCAATAATCGTCGCACCTGCCGAACCGCTCACGCCCCAGTCCAGAATAAACAGGAAGTAATAATTCAAAATCACATTCACGACCGCCGTCACAATTAACGCGACCATCGAGAGATTCGGGTCCCCATCATTACGTACGAAAATACTCAAAATATTTTCAATCGTAAACGCAAAACCGAACATGAGTAAAATCGTCATATAATCCATCACATACGGCAACGTCTCCGGATTCGCACCTAAAACATTCGCCAGTGGCACCCGAAACACAAACGCAATCGCCGCTAGTGTAATCGTAATGAAAAACACCATTATAATAGAACGAGTAAAAATCCGTTGCGCCTCCGGAACATTCTTTTCACCTAGCGCAAACGAATATTGCGTCGCGCCACCAATCCCAATCCAAAGCGAGATCGCCGTGAAAATCGAGAACACCGGCACCGCAATATTAATCCCCGCAAGCGCTACCCCGCCGAGTCTATGTCCTACAAAAATCCCGTCCGTCACAATATTCACTGACATCAGCAACATTCCAACGAGCGAAGGAATTAAATACCTCAAAAAAACCTTTAAAACCGAGTCCGTTTCCATTCTTGTGTCCATTTCTTTCATAACTTCTCACTTCCTAACCTAACGTTAATTAGTCAACTATACCATTTAATCACATTATCGAAAAAATTGCAACATGACAGCTAACATTGCAAAAATGTAAGGTTCGGCATCCCTTTTGTTAGCTAAGAAGCGGGAATCAAATCTTTTGGCACGATATAATAAACGTATCAAGTAAAGGAGCTGACATCTTATGAAGAAGTCAATGATTGCACTCATCGTTATTGTTATTATAATTGGCGGCGGATTGCTAGCTACGCGCTTTATTAATTTTAATAGAATCGGTGCTGACACATATTACGTTAAAATTGCAACGGATGGTAAAAAAACGAGCGGTCAAGCAAGCGACGGGTCCACTTATATAGACTATAATTACGATTTCACCGGTTATAACGAAGATGGTAAAGAGAAACAAGTCGAACTTACCGCCCAAAAGAACTTACGAAAAGGCGCGTATCTCGAAGTATTCGTAAAAGACGATAAAGGCGTGACATCCTATCAAGAAGTCAAGCAAGCTGATATTCCAAAAAAAGCAGCTGAAAAATTAAACTAGTGACGAAAGGTTGAGGAAAATGAAAAACAAAAAAGGTTTATTACTCGCGTTAGCAGGATTGTTGATTGCACTATGTGTCGTATTTGAATATGGTATGCCCTCAGACGCTGCTGCCAAAGCCTATTTTGTCGATGTGAATACGAATGGTGAAGCGATCCAGAAAAACCAATTTTCCGGTTATAAATATAGCTTAAAAGCGTATAAAAAAGACGGAAGTTCGGAAAACATCACATTTTACTCACCTGACAAACTAGCGAAAAACAAGAAATTCAAGATTCATGTCACAAATAATCAATTTGTTGCGAACTATAAACAAGTGAAAAAGTTACCATCCACGATTCAATATTACGCAGAAAAATAAAAAATGGTGTTACATTCTAGGAGTTTCCTCTTTGATGTAACACCATTTTTTGATATGACGTCTTTTTAGACCAATGAAAACGAAAAAATACTAATTAGTGATAATTTCAGCTAATTTCTTCTGAATATCCAGCAATCCCGTTTCATTTAATCGCGCGAAAGTCAGCCTAATCGATGGCTCTTTAATCCCAAATAAAAAAGCTGGCATCACTAGTAATTTATGCTCTAAGAAAATATCAAAATCACGATTTGTCCACATTTTATTTTCAGGCAAATGGCACCAGAGATGAAACCCACCTTCTGGAATATGATACGTAAGCCCCTCCGGCAAATGAGCAATAAGCGCGTCCCTTTGCGTTTTTAGCGTTTCTTGTAGCCAAACGATATGCTTGTCGAAATCAGGATCATTCAACACATGGTTTGCCAAGACTTGTGGAAAAATACTGAGTCCAAAGTCCATTTCTTGGCGCGCTTCAGCAAGTCTTGTCACCACAGCAGCGGGGCCAAGCAACCAACCGATACGCGTCGTGGAACCCATTACTTTTGATAAAGAACCGATATATAGCACATTATCAGGATCTAATTTTTTCAAAAGCGGTGGCATCGGCTGATCAGCGAATCCTAGCATGCTGTAAGGGTCATCCTCCACGATTGGCACTTGGATTTTGGCGCATAATTTCACGAGCGCTTCTCGGCGTTTTGTTCCCATTGTTAAACTTGTCGGATTTTGAAAAGTCGGATTGACAAATACCATCTTGATGCGATGCTTGCGGTAAAGTTGCTCTAACTCGTCTAATTTTACGCCGTTTTCATCCATCGGTAATGCATAGATTCGTAAACCTGCTGATTGAAATATCGAAAGCGCGTAGAAATAAGACGGCGACTCAATCGCAATGGCGTCCCCGCTCGTCAGTAAGCATTGCGTAATTAAAAACAACGCTTGTTGTGCGCCCGATGTGATAAAAATTTGATCAAGGCTTGTTTTGACATCGTGGTCACGCGCAACCATGTCACGAATCGTTTCTTTTAACGGCTGATACCCCGCCCGATCCTCACTATCTTCCTCTGCTAGAAAACTCTGCCACGACAGCGCTGGCGTCGAGATTTTAGGAATGAGATGAACGGGAAGCTCTCCGGTAGCAAGATCGATCACATCATCAGGAGTTTCGCGCAAAAGCTGTTTCATTTTGTCCATATAAGGTGTTACTTGCAGAAAGGAACCTTGTGTCACGTAATGCCGCCAGTTTGTTTTTTGACCAGTAAAAACACCCCATTTATCTTCACTGATACGAGTGCCACTGCCTTGTTTGCGCGTAATGATGCCACGTGCACTGAGTTCGTCGAGCGCTCGCGCCAAGGTAGAGCGGTTGACCATCAGCAAAGCCGCTAGCTCACGTTCAGGTGGTAACTTATCACCAGGAAGCAGTTTCCCTTCCTCGATATAGTTCTCTATTAGAGCGATTATTTGTTGGTAAATTGGGTATTGTTTGTCTTTTGGTATATGCCACATTTTGTAATATCTCCTTTCAGTGATGGATGAGAATCTTGTATTGCGTCATGAGCGGCACCTTTGGTCAGCTTTTTTAAAGGCTAAGTATGTGGATGTGATGAAACTTGCGTCCTTTTTGCCAGACCCTCGAAATTTTCGTGGACTCCCTCACAAATTTTTTCGGGTCTAGTATAGAGAACGATCTGGTGGTTATTCGAAGTGTAGCAATCGCATATGCGGGAACGCTCCGTTTTTTGACTTATCATCGTTTTCAGATCTAGCCTCAGAAGCCAGACCCTCGAAATTTTCGTGCCCTCCATAAAAACCAAGTGCGGGTTTTCACTGCGGCCCCTAACAAATTTTTTCGGGTCTAACGGGCTTCTTCAGCTTTTCATTATTGGACCACTAATCCCTCCACCAATTGGCTGTTTCTTTCATTTTGGTTTTAGCTTACCATATAGAGGTACAGGTTTCCAAGGCAGAGGTTCTACATATATAAAGGAGGAATGGATCAAATGGAAAAGCAAACTGGTAGTGAGTTGGTAAAAAGAGGTATGGCGCAGATGCAAAAAGGTGGCGTTATCATGGACGTTATTAACGCGGAACAGGCGAAAATTGCGGAGGACGCGGGTGCTGTTGCCGTTATGGCGCTAGAACGTGTGCCTTCTGATATTCGTGCCGCGGGTGGGGTCGCTCGTATGGCAGACCCGCGTATTATCGAGGAAGTGATGAACGCGGTTTCGATTCCTGTTATGGCAAAAGCTCGCATTGGTCACATTTCTGAAGCGCGCGTGTTGGAAGCGATGGGCGTTGATTATATCGATGAAAGTGAAGTTTTGACTCCTGCTGATGATGAATTTCACCTTCTAAAAAGCGATTTTACCGTGCCATTCGTATGTGGTTGTCGTGATCTTGGCGAAGCGCTCCGTCGTATCGGTGAAGGTGCTTCGATGCTTCGTACAAAAGGTGAGCCCGGAACTGGAAATATCGTGGAAGCCGTTCGCCACATGCGCAAAGTGAATAGCCAAATTCGCAAAATCAGCGTGATGAGTGACGATGAGCTGATGACCGAGGCCAAACTTTTAGGCGCTCCTTATGAACTTTTAAAAGAAATTAAAACACTTGGCAAATTACCAGTCGTGAATTTCGCTGCTGGTGGCGTGGCGACTCCTGCTGATGCTGCCTTGATGATGGAACTTGGCGCGGATGGCGTTTTCGTTGGATCTGGTATTTTCAAATCGGATAATCCAGCTAAATTTGCAAACGCAATCGTGCAAGCGACAACTTATTATACAGACTACGAGCTGATTGGCAAACTTTCCAAAGAACTTGGCGCGCCAATGAAGGGAATCGAGATTTCTCGTTTGAACCCAGAAGATCGTATGCAAGATCGAGGCTGGTAAGATGAAAAAAATTGGTGTTTTGGCGCTACAAGGTGCTGTATCGGAACATTTGGACGCGATTTCACGGACTGGCGCCACTGCTATCGCCGTGAAACATCCCGATCAGTTGGCCGATCTCGACGGTCTTATTTTGCCTGGTGGCGAAAGTACGACGATGCGCCGCCTTATGAAGAAATACGATTTATTCGAAACGATTCAAACTTTCGCAGAGTCTGGAAAAGGCATTTTTGGGACATGCGCAGGCTTAGTTTTGACAGCACGCGAAATAGACGGTAGCGATGATGAAACACTGAATCTAATCGATACCGTTGTCATGCGAAATGGGTTTGGTCGACAAAAAGATAGTTTTGAAGCAGCGATTGAGATACAAGGAATGAAAGGCGAACCGTTTCCCGCCGTTTTCATCCGAGCGCCTTACATTGCTTCTGTTGGCGAACAGGTCAATGTCCTCGCCACGATTGATGACAAATGTATCGCCGCACAACAAGGAAAAATTCTTGTCACCGCGTTTCATCCTGAATTAACAGGAGATACACGCTTGCTGGAACTTTTCCTTGCGTCGCTGTAAACTGAAAAATACCGATTGCGCACATAAGTCGCAATCGGTATTTTTATATGAAATTATTCCGCTACAGCTTGTGCCGCAGTGATTAGCGTTAAATTGTAAACATCTTTCGTATTACAGCCACGAGAAAGATCGTTCACTGGTGCGTTCAAGCCTTGTAAAATCGGCCCAACCGCTTCAAAATTACCGAGGCGTTGCGCAATTTTGTAACCAATGTTCCCGGCTTCTAGACTTGGGAAAATGAATACGTTCGCGTCTCCTTTAAGAACAGAGTCAGGTGCTTTGCTCGCTGCAACAGATGGGACAAACGCCGCATCAAATTGGAATTCGCCATCAAGCACTAAATCAGGTGCTTTTTCTTTTGCAATCGCGGTTGCTTCAGCCACTTTCTCTGTTTCTTCCGATTTAGCTGAACCTTTTGTCGAGAAGCTAAGCATAGCTACGCGTGGATCGATTCCGAATACCGAAGCCGTTTCTGCGCTAACAATCGCGTTTTCTGCCAAGTCTTGCGCAACTGGTGCAATATTAATCGCTACGTCACTGAAAACGTATTTTTCGTCGCCGCGAACCATAATCATCGCGCCCGCTACTTTTGAAATGCCCGGTTTTGTTTTGATAATTTGTAGCGCTGGGCGAACTGTATCTGCTGTAGAATGCGCCGCACCACTTACAAGGCCGTCCGCTTTCCCAGTGTAAACCAACATCGTACCGAAATAGTTCGGGTCAACGAGGATTTTACGCGCGTCCGCTTCTGTTGCCTTGCCTTTACGACGTTCTACAAATGCCGCAACCAACTCATCAAAAAGTGGATCTGTCGCTGGCTCATGAATCGCGATGCCATCCAAAGATACGTTCAATTCCTTCGCTGTTGCCGCAATCGCCACTTTATCCCCTAGCAAAATTGGAGTTACGATACCATCTTTCAAAAGCTCCGCCGCCGCACCAACAATACGAGCATCTTCGCCTTCTGGTAATACAATGCGTAACCCTTTTCCAGTCACTTGCGCTTTTAACGTTGTAAATAAATCACTCATAATTTCCTTTTCCTCCAATTAAATAATAATATGATATCTCTATTCTACTATGAATCCGAACACTTTGACAGCAATACAAATCGACTAGCACAGTTTAAAATAAGCGCGCTTTGTATCAATACAGGCATGAACAGTCATTCAAAATACTTTATCGAACTGTAGCGGTCAATTATTTTTCATAACTAGTACAGTTTATTTTTCAAATGACGTTAATGCGGCTAACTCATCTTTCGTTAACGGTCGATATTCCCCGAGTCCAAGCGTTTCATCTAAATGCAAAGCCCCCATCCGCAAACGTTTCAAATAAACGACCTGCTTATCAACAGCCTCAAACATCCGCTTCACTTGGTGGAACTTCCCTTCTTGGATCGTTACTTCCACTTCAGAAAACCCATTCTCGACCTGCAAAATAACCAATTCCGCCGATTTACACGTATAATTATCCGAAATCGTAACGCCATCTCTAAAAATCGCGATATCCGCTTCCTTTACAACGCCTTCAATTTTTGCAAAATACGTTTTATCCACATGCTTTTTAGGAGATAATAAATTATGCGCCAAAACCCCGTTATTCGAAATAAGCAACAATCCTTCTGTATCTTTATCCAAACGCCCAACCGGGAAAAGTTTTTTCAATCGGTCTCGTTCGTCTAATATGTCAATGACCGTCTGATCCCAATTGTCCTCCGTCGCACTAACAACGCCTGGTGGTTTATTCATCATCAAGTATGTAAATTCCTCGTACAAAACGGCTTCCCCGTAAACTTCCACCGAATCTTGCACAGCGTCCACTTGGAATTTCGCCTCTTTTTGCCGCACATCATTTACCGTAACCGCACCATTTTTCAGTAGTTGCTTGACTTCTGTCCTGCTTCCAAAGCCACTATTGGCGAGCAATTTATCTAATCTCATTCCTCTAAACGCCTCCACACCCGATTTTTGCATTTCTTCTATATAACCCATTCTAACGTTTATTTCGAATCCTGACAATTGCGCTCGGTGGACTTCGTTATGTATACGGCCGATATTTTTTGCGGAGTATCACTTGTGCATCCTTCCGTGCCTCCAGATCATCTTTAAAAAACAAACTGACCTGCCCTTTCTCCACGCGCTCTATTTTCCCACGCTTTACGAGTGACGATAAGGCTTGTTTTGAAATTCCTAAGAAGGCAGCTGCTTCCTCCGTTGTAAAGAAATATTTTTCTAAAAGTCCGATTGCTCTCTTTTTTTCCACATTGCCACCTACTTTCCAAACCCTATTTTACTGGATGTCAGAACTCTTTTTCAACCCATAACTTAAAAATACTTTCATCTACTTCTAAAAAAGGCTATACTTAGTTTGTTAGTGTACTCGAAATGGAGGTTTTCTGTGTGAATCCAATCATAAATCATTTGCAAAATCATCGTTCTTTTCGTAAATATAAAACGGATAAAACGATTCCAAAGGCACAATTAGATAGTATTATTCGTTCTGCTCAAAGTGCGCCGTCCTGGATTAACGGCCAGCAATATTCGATTATCGCTATCCAAAATCCTGAGCGCAAACAGAAAATCGCGGAACTCTGTGGCAATCAACCGTACATAGCGGAGTGCTCCGTATTTCTTGTTTTTGTGGCTGATTTTTATCGGACGCATTTGGCGAGTGAGCAGCACCAAGGTTCGCATTCTGCCGTGGAAAATGTGGACGCTCTACTCGTTGGGGCAACGGATGTTGGACTAGCTTGCGAAAATGCGATTATCGCAGCGGAATCCTTTGATTTAGGCGTCGTTTGTATCGGCGGAATTCGTCGTAATATGGCGGACGTCATTGATTTTTTGAAGCTGCCTAAACATGTTTTCCCAGTTGTCGGACTTTGCATCGGCTATCCTGATGTAGAAATGCCGATTAAGCCGCGTTTTCCGAAAGAAGCCGTTTACTTTGAAGAAATGTACCAAACAGACGTTATAGACCTGATGGCGGCTTATGATAAAACGATTATTCCTTTTTCGGCACGTGAAGGCGGGATTTCCTGGTCCGCGCGCGTTTCGGCGTTTTATGATAAAGATTACTATCCTTCCATCGCAGAAACACTGAAACAACAAGGTTTTTTAATGAAAGATGTATAAAAATTAGGAGGCAATAACAATGACAAAGGCTTTATTTTTAGATTCAGTTTTTCAAGATCGCATATGGGGTGGCACGAAATTACGTGACTTCTTCGGCTATACAATTCCAACTGAAACAACTGGCGAACATTGGTCG
Organism: Paenilisteria portnoyi; assembly: GCF_014322795.1. GTDB lineage: Bacteria > Bacillota > Bacilli > Lactobacillales > Listeriaceae > Listeria_A > Listeria_A portnoyi. The sequence continues at coordinate 84,511 of NZ_JAASTT010000007.1, read as the reverse complement.
ATTTCAGCGCATCCACATGGCCCTTCCACTGTCAAAAATGGCGAGTTTGCGGGGAAAACTTTGATTGAATTATGGGCGGAGCAACCTGCTTTGTTTGGCAATCCGAAAGAGGCGGTATTCCCGTTATTGACGAAGATTTTGGATGCGAACACGGATTTATCGGTGCAAGTTCACCCGAATGATGCGTATGCGAAAGAACATGAAAACGGCGAGCTTGGCAAGACGGAATGTTGGTATATTATTGATTGCGAGCCCGGCGCTGAACTTGTTTATGGCCATAACGCGACATCGAAACAAGAATTGATTGACTGGACGCGTGACGGTAAGTGGAGCGAGTTGCTTCGTAAAGTTGCGATTAAACCAGGTGATTTTTTCTACGTTCCAAGTGGTACGATTCATGCGCTTTGTACAGGGACGCTTGTTCTTGAGACGCAACAAAGTTCTGATACAACTTATCGCGTGTATGATTATGATCGTGTCGACAAAGACGGAAATAAGCGCGAACTTCACTTGGAGAAATCCATCGATGTGACAACTGTTCCTCATCATGATGCTGTTTTGGATATCACCACAAAAACAACGGGTGCTCTAACAGAAACCACGTTTGTAGAAAGTGAATTTTTCGCGGTCTATAAATGGGATATCGATGGAAAAGCTGATTTCGAGGCCACAGCGCCATACACATTGGTCAGTGTGCTTGCCGGATCTGCAACGCTAACGATTGATGGTGAATCAACTCCGATCAAAAAAGCCGATCATTTCATCCTACCAAACACGTGCAAAAATTGGACAATTGATGGCAATGTTAGCTGTATTGTTTCGACACCAGCGAAATAAATTTGACGAAGATTCCTCCCCTTCTTTTTTTAGGCGGAGGTTTTTTCACAAACACAGAGTGGGACAGCGTTCTCTTTTTTGTGTTACAATTTAGGCAGTACATAAGGAAGGAAGTGCTTTATTATGAACGAAGCAGTTAAAACATTAGACGGTTGGTTTTCGATACACGATTTCAGAACAATTGACTGGCCAGCTCTCAGAGAAGTTTCCCCTATTGATCGCGATGCTATGCTCAATGAATTACAAAATTTCTTAGGCGACATGGATATCACGAAGAAAATGGGGGAAGGGGAACACACAATTTACTCGATTATCGGTCAAAAAGCTGATTTGCTATTTTTCACGCTTAGACCTACACTTGAAGGTTTGAATGAGGTTGAGAATCAGTTGAATAAACTGCGGATTGCGGATTATTTATTGCCTGCATATTCGTACATTTCCGTTGTGGAGTTAAGTAACTACTTGGCAAATCACTTGTCTAAAGGGGAAGATCCATATGAAAATAAACATGTGCGTGAGCGTTTATATCCAGAATTACCAGCACGTAAGCATATTTGTTTTTATCCGATGACAAAACGGCGTAACCTTACTGATAACTGGTACATGTTACCGATGGAAGAACGCCAAGCGATGATTCGTGACCATGGCGCGATTGGCCGTACGTATGCCGGAAAGATTAAGCAGATCATTGGTGGCTCTATTGGTTTAGATGATTTCGAGTGGGGCGTGACGCTATTTGCAGATGATGCGCTTGATTTCAAACGAATTGTGACGGAGATGCGTTTTGATGAGTCTAGCGCTCGGTTTGCGGAGTTTGGTTCCTTCTTGATTGGGAATTATATTGCAACAGACGAGCTGACGAATTTTTTTAGGATTTAGTGATTGTTCCATAGAGTTTAGAGCCCAGTTTCCCGATAGTAGGGGGCTGGGTTTTGTTGAGGCTCTTATGAAGCATCCCCTGCTGAATTAGAGCCTCAATATGCATGCGAACACCGTGAGCAGGTAATCCATCAGTGGCTCTTATCCGCAGAACCCCAAACTACCTAGAATCAAATATTAAAACGCTAAGTTCTAAATTTTTTAATCATGTTCGGCGGCTCCGGATCTAGCATTCAACGGCCAGCCCCTCGAAATTTTTTCGGAGCTGAACAGACCTTCATCATTACAAAATTGTAAGTCTCCTCTCCGATAATGTCATCTTAGACAATGGAACGGACCTCTCTTTACCGTTAAACTAAGGGTATAGTTATTTATTTAGGAGGAATTTACATGGAAATAGTTCTACAGGCAAAAAATGTTCGTAAAGTTTACGGCATTAAAGGTAATGTATACACAGCTTTAGATAATATCAGTTTGGAAATTGCAAAAGGGGATTTCGTTGGTATCATGGGTCCAAGTGGTGCTGGTAAATCGACACTTCTCAATGTTTTCTCAACCATCGACAAACCGACATCTGGTGAGATTCAAATTTCTGGGCAAGAACTCGAAACGATGAATGAGCAACAAATGTCCTCATTCCGCCGCGACCAATTAGGCTTTATTTTTCAAGATTATAACTTATTGGATACGCTAAGTGTTCGGGAAAATATTATCTTACCGCTTGCGCTTGCGAAACGTCCTCTAAAGGAAATGGAAACAAGCCTTGAAAAAGTTGCTGATACGTTCGGCATTCGTGATATTTTAGACAAGTACCCGAACGAGATTTCCGGTGGGCAGAAACAGCGGACCGCCGCGAGTCGTGCGATTATCGCGAATCCTAGTTTGATTTTCGCGGACGAGCCAACTGGGGCGCTTGATTCGAAGTCAGCCACTGATTTGCTTGAAAGCTTGAAAGGCCTCAATGAGCAGGAACATTCGACGATTATGATGGTGACGCATGATGCTTATGCGGCGAGCTTTTGTAAGCGGATTTTATTCATTAAAGACGGTGCAATTTATACAGAAATTTATCGTGGCACAAAAACGCGTAAGGAGTTTTTCCAAAAAATTCTCGATGTGTTGGCGCAACTAGGAGGGGACATGAATGACGTTATTTGATCTAGCAAAAAAGAATATCAAACATAATTTTGTCCATTACTTCCTTTATTTCGCGTCGATGATTTTCTCGATTATGATTTACTATACCTTTGTTTCCTTGGCGAAAGATCCGGCCGTTATTGAACGAATCGATAAGAGTGCCAAGCTTTCTGCCGTATTCAATGCCTCATCGATTGTCTTGATTATCTTTGTTGCCATCTTTATTTTATACTCCAATCACTTTTTCACACGGAAACGCAAAAAGGAAATCGGTCTCTATTCCCTGCTCGGTCTTCGTAAAAAAGAAATTGGCCGCATGCTTTTTTATGAGAATTTCTTGATGGGCGTTGTCGCACTAGTTATCGGGATTGGTCTTGGAACGCTATTGTCCAAACTGTTCGTCACGATTTTACTTAAGATTATGAATTTTGGTGGTGTCGGCAATTTCGTCTTTTCTATCGATGCCGTGATTAATACGGTCGTTATTTTCATCATCATCACGCTGATTACATCGTTTACTGGTTACCGAATTATTTATCGCACCACACTTCTTGAACTTTTTCATTCGGAAAGTAAACGCGAAAAAACGCCAAAAAATAATCCAATTCTAGCTATTCTCTCGATATTATTAATTGGAGCAGGCTATTTCCTTGCTCTCCAACCACTTAGTCAAGGTTCTCTTCTAGCAAAAATGGGACCATTAGCTGGCATGTTGACCATCCTATTCTCCGTTATCATTGGAACCGCCCTACTTCTTAGCAATTTCTTACCATTTCTACTTAACCAGATTCGCAAAAATAAACGGATTTTCTACAATGGCACGAATATTATTAGTAATTCCCAGCTTGCTTTTCGGATTGCATCAAATGCGAGAACCCTTGCTATCATCGCGATTTTGAGTGCTACAACACTGACAGCTATCGGTGCTATTGGTAGCCTTTACTACAACGTGAACAAAGAATCCACAAACTCCTTCCCTTCTACTTTTGAATATACGATTGTCGATCAAAAAAGTAATCAAGAAGCATTAAAACTAGCTGAAACTAACACAAAAACACCGATGACCAATCATCAAGAAACACCTCTGAACCATATCAAAGCTACGAGTAACCGCGAAATGCCGATAGAATATGATCCTGAGAACGGCTTTGCATTCATCAGTCAAACGGCTTATAATAAACTTCTGGCACTACAAAATAATACAGAAGCAACGAAAGCCGACCTGAACAATGATGAAGCAATTCTAATCGCACCGGCTTCTCTCTACGAAGAAAAAACAGCAAATTTACTTGAAAACCAAAGCTTTACCTTGGAAAATAGTACGAAGCAAAAAGTGACTTTAACAGAAACACTAAAAAACTCACCGATCGCTAGCCTTTACAGCTTACTCATCATTTCTGACGATGTCGCTAAAACGATTTCGACTCAAAAAACGCAAACTATCCAATCTATCATGGTCGATAATCCAAAAGACGCGATTCCTTTAAGTGAGCAAATCGCGAAAGCATTACCTGAAAACGCTAATTTCATAAGCTATCCAACAAACTATGAAAATTCAATGAGCATGACAGGTGTACTCCTTTTCATCGGCATGTTTATCGGTCTCGTTTTCCTTGCAGCAACGGGTAGTATCATCTACTTCAAGCAACTAACCGAAGCTTACAACGATGTCGCAACATATGATATCTTGAAGAAAATCGGTTTGGATCGCAAAGAAATTCGTAAAACAATCGCCAAGCAAGTGCTTGTGGTCTTCCTTGTACCACTTGTACTGGGTATCGCCCACAGTTCCGTCGCGCTTGGCATGCTTTCCAACATGTTGCAAATGGATCTGACATTACCAGTTCTCATCAGTACCGGAATCTACACAGCGATGTTCATTATTTACTACTTCCTGACAGTCAACACCTACACAAACATCGTCATGGGAAAAAAGAAATAAACACAAAATAAGAAGTATGGCGCACCGGTCTTATTGATTGGCACGCCATACTTCTTTCTCATTTACTTGTATTTTCATCCGTTTACGCTAAAATAGACGTATACCTTTTTTAAATCGACTGGAGGAACATGGATGGAAACTATATCAGACTATTTAGCAAAAATCGACAACCCGGAACATCGCGCGCAAATGGAAGTTGTTTTTAATTGGATGAAAGAAGAATTCCCTGATTTAAAGTCAAAAATCGCGTGGAATCAACCAATGTTCACCGATCACGATACCTTTATTATTGGATTCAGCATCGCCAAGAACAACTTTGCCGTTTCACCTGAAGCAGTTGTCGTGGCTCGTTTTTCAGAAGCTATAAAAGCAGCCGGCTACACACATACAGCGAATCTAGTACGCTTCCCGTGGGATAAACCCGTGAACTATGATTTACTGAAAGAAATGATTGAATTTAACGTATCGGATAAAGCAGATTGCGAGACGTTTTGGCGGAAATGAGTCTGAAATATAATTCGAGACACCGATAAACACAAATCGGTGTTTTCTTCATTTAGTTTTCATTATATGTCTAAACAATATTGGGAATCGCGACTTATCACCTCGGTAAAGAAGCATAAGCGTATTTTGAAACCATTGAAAACAAACATATCCAATCATACATCCCACAAAATTAAATAAAATATCATCTACATCAAAAACTCGGAACATGTATCCTACAGAAATACCAATGATAAACTGGCTAAACTCAATAATCAGTATAAATATCAAGCTCGCAATCATTATTTTTTTCCAAGATGTATGCATTAAAAATGCTAGCCCGAAACCAAAAGGAATCGTCAAACATATATTCAAAAAATAATTATTCACATCAATACTTGAAAAAGGAATCAATGAGAGCCCTGCCCAAATAGAATTCCCCTCTGTCACCATTCCTTCCATTGCATAGATTGGGAATTGTGTCAGATTAACCACTTCTGCAAGATAGATATAGAAAATAGTGAAATACATCATATAAATCCAATCTTTCTTAAAGAAAAACTTGAGTACACTAAATGTACATAAGTATATAACAAATATTGAAATTAAAACTTCCCAGTAATCAAAATAAATAATCATATCACACCTTCTGTCATTGTTAACATTTTAGTTACTAACTGTGCCGGAGCCTTTTACATTATTACCATCATCATCATTTTTCCACATTATTAAATAATATTGAGTGCCACCACCAACAGTTTTTGAAAATTTTGTCTTAGAAATTTTAGTTGGATAAGTTGAACTTCTACTAGAAAGCGCTTTCGAAAAAGAACCAAAACTATTACGTGTTGTCTTATTCCTTAGTTCATATCCAATAGCATTAGCCTTTTTTGAATATCCCTTATCTGCACTATAGATATATTGTGAACCTGTCAAATATGCATTCCCTTTAGATAATTTATGATACTTTCCAGTTACAGATCCATCCACGACTCTTTTGTCCATTGTAAATGAATAACCAGTTGACGCCGCTTTTACAATTAAAGGTAAACTAAAAATAGAAACAAACAGTAATATTAAGACTCCCATACATACCTTTCTCGATACTTTTCGCATAAATACCCCACCTTTTTCTATATATTGATATTACATGACTAACTTTATTATATATTTTTTAAACCGTCAAATAAAAAGTATTATTTATATCTTTTTATACTTTTGTTTTATAATGTTCGTTTTAATAAAACGGGAATAGTATAAATTTGCATAAATTAATACGTGGAATGGAGTACCATAAATAGGAGCTATTCTTACATATTATGCTTAAAGAATACCTTCTTTACTCACTAATTCAGGTTCTAGTATATTGAATTGCCTTCTAAAATAAATCTATACCCTTTTTCAAATATACAATAGTTAACTTATCCTCTGGGTCATATTTTTTACTATTCACCGCGAGCACTAACAAATTACTTTATAAATTAATACAAAACCGTTATAATTCAGAGGTTTCTATATCTTATGGACAGATTATTTTTCCTTTAGTAGTACCAAACTTAAATCAGACCATGTAAAAATAGATTTATGTAAGGAAAAACCGGCAAAACAACTAATTAATTTGCTTATTAGACAAAAAAATATCGCTAGACCAGCAATGTCAGCAGGTTTAGCGATTAAAAGGGAGTTTAAGGTAAGAAAGAGATACCATATGACTGCACTTGACTGGCTATAGTTAAAGTGTTGGTATATCTATCTTTTCAGCTTTCTTCTTAAAATCAAAGTTGACTACAAATGACTTTATTAGCATATTATTAGGGGCGGATTAGGGTTGTAACCCAGGGCATGGATGATTATATTTGAAAACACCGATCGGTTGCTGATCGGTGTTTTTAGTTTTAGGTATTCAACGTGTTCCATGTGAAGTCTCGTGCTTTATCCAGAGATTCATTTAATTTCATTCTTTCATCGAAATCATCTGCCCAGATATAAAACTCTCCAAGACCTCCATGCGGGGGATAAAGTGAATTGTTCATTCTTCTAAGTTCCTCAAACACTTCATCTGTCACTTCTCCACTGTTTACCTTGTCTATGAATTCTAATATGTTCATTAATTGACTAATTTGCGGTCTATTTGAACTACTTCCATACCTCGTCATTTCTTTTAAAATAACAAGGTATTGTTTTTTGAGCAAATCGAGCCTATTATTCATCCCATAGTGGCGATTGGTACTCTGGGTTCTTATTTTGTCTAACTCTCAGCTTGTTATACTCAACTGTTAATTTTAATTTCTTCAAAAAATCATCTACTGCATCCTGATAATCGGAATAACTTCTTACCTTTCCCATCAAACTTGCTCTATCTGCCAGTGAATACACCTTATATTCATTTGTTTCACTATCATATTCAATTCTTGTTTGCCATTCATCTCTATTTTCAGTAGGCTTATTAAAAATAGAAACGCGCAAACTACCGTAACCTAACTCATCTATTGTTTGCTCTAATTCCAGTTTATTCTCACTAATTGTATTCATTTATTTTACCTCCTTTAATAGTCCCATTTTTTCATACCACTCAACCGAAGTTTCAAATTTTATTTGCGTACCTCCGCCAGAACCAAATACTTTGGACACTTCTCCTTGCTGAGCTTTTGCCATGTCCGAAAATGAAAATTCATACTTATCCATTAGTATTGTTAGTTCGTCTTTATCTAATTGAGCCATTTTATTAAAGCCTTCCTTTAGGTTCTCGACGTTGATATCTTTCATAATTTTATATTGATGATATTTCATGTTAGTTTCTGGATAAGGCAAACCTCTTGTATCGTAATCCAATATTTTACCATTCTCAACTGGACTGATAAATCTACCACTGGCATCGCCATATCTATCAATCACCTGGCCAACTTTTAAATTCGCATCAAATGTAATGGCTTTTCCAGCCTTATCTACAACAAAACCATCTGCTTCTGGCCATTTTATACCGCCTGACTCATCTAGATATTTAGGTGAGCGAACAAGGACTCCCCCTTTGGATTCGTATGCTATTTCCCCGTTTTCTAAAACGATTTTCTTTGGTGTGAACGGCTTTGCAACTGCTCCAAATTCATCGCTCAAGTCATTTACTTTTACTTTTTTTATTTTTCCTAAATCATTAATACCTTTTGTAATTCCAAATAAACTAGCAAACAAAATGGTACTGCTTGCCAGACCGTAAGCATCCCCTTTTTTATAGGGCTCTAAATAGCTTTCTACAATGCCATTCCACAACATGCCTGCCGTTCCTGATGGATCACTTTTTAAATTTTTCATCAACATGGCCATGCTCTCCAAATGTTTTTCTGGATGTTTCAAACTATCAAGCGCACTTTTCCCAAACCCAAAAATAGAATCTCTCGTAGAAGCGCCAATTTGACGTACCTTATTTCGCTCATAATGCCGATAATCTTCTTCAATTTTAGAGGCGTGTGCGCGATCCATTTCCATAAGTCGTCGCATATCTTGGCTAATTCGATGCATCGCTTCGCCCTCATTTTGCTGTAGTTGGGTTAATTTCCGTCTCAAATAGTCATCTAAATCTTCCATTAGCCCTTGATTATAACGCATCAGCCACAATTCATCTGGATCATCTGGTATTCGCTCGATGCTTGGCTGTGACACGCGGAATACCTCGCTTTTGGCATCATCTAAAGCGTATCCTTGCATTTCAGCCGCCTTTTGAAGGCCACGCGCATCAATGAGCATATCCTGGTTGCGATAGGTTGGGCTATCGATGTCTTTCAAATCATTCACATAGTTTTCTAAATACGTAAACAGTTTTGTCACCGTTCCTTGTTGCCTAGAAATATCGTCTCGATGGGCGCCAAATTCCATTGTCAACGCTTCGGCTAATTTCCCTCGTTGTTGAGCGATGGCATTTTGTACGTTGACTAACACACGGTCTAACGTTGCTAAGCTCGATTTCATTTTATGGAGCGATGTCAATACATCTTCCAATTCTCCCATATTAATTTTAAAATCCATTAGCCCTCGCCTCCTAACTTTGCATCTGTTTCAATAAATGCATGTACCGCTAGTTGGCTATCCACAAAAGCCTGTTTTAATTTCGTAAATTGATCCGCTTTTATTTCTGTCACTAATCCTTCTTTTACTTCAATATAACGTGTCATAAAATCCGGGGAAACTTGCTTGTTCAATTTATCCATAGTGTGTTGAATCTTTGTTGCTTCGGCTTTAAAATCTGATATGGCTTGTTCCCCCTTTTTTAATTGTTTCAAAACCCAAGCTGTGTCTATATCAATTTGCGTCGACATATCATATCTCCCTCCGCAAGGCATTTTCTGTCTGCTCACAGTGAGAAATCATGTCTTTGGCTTCCGCTTCGATTTGATTAAGCCTATGTATCATTTTCTCCTCTGCTTCATGATTTTCATCTTGAATCCCGTTTTTTCTACTCCTAATTCCATCTATGATGCTCTCTAAAGTATGTTTTCTAGCAGATATCGCATGCCGAACTTGTTCGTAATGTGGCATAGGACACTTCCTCTCGTGTTAGTATCTTCCACCACTGATTATAGCAAATATAGAAAAAATTAAAAAGCCCTCGTTATTAATTGAAGACCTGAAGGAATTACAGTACTATCTATAAAAAAACAAAAAAATATCGCTAGACCAGCAATGTCAGCAGGTTTAGCGATTAAAAGGGAGTTTAAGGTAAGAAAGACTCTCAATTACTAAAAAGGGAGAAAAAGTAATTAAGATGTCGTTGCTTACATGTATAATACCCCGCTAATTTGGAATGTAATCCTTTTTTCTAATTTTTTTTATTAAGGTTAGGTAACAATAATTACCATCGTTCGATCGATACCGCCAAATCCCTTCTTACGCCTTGCTTTTTATATTACAGAGCTGGTTTGTCTTTTGCTACGGCGATAATGAAACAAATCCATCCAGCGATAAATGCTACGCCGCCGAGTGGTGTAATTGCGCCTAGAACGGAGACCTTGGTTATGCTGAGTACGTATAAACTTCCTGAAAATAGGACGATTCCCGTTGCAAACAAATAACCTGCAGCTCGTAACAAGCCGCTATCTATTTTTCCGAGGAGTAAACCTACAATTAGAATCGCTGTGGCATGAAACATTTGATATTGTACGCCTGTTTCGAAAGTCGTGTGGTAACTTCCTAGCGTTTCTTTTAGCGCGTGTGCACCGAAAGCACCTATTCCTACGGCTAAACCGGCAAATACCGCGCCTAGTATTAACATTTTTCTCATTTCTTCATCGAACCCCCTAAAAATCTAACAATGAATCGCCATTGGATCCATCTTCTGTTTCTATTTTTCCACCATCAAGTGTTGCGGGTTTTACTATCGGTAATTCCCCCGTCATCGCTTGGTATTCCATGCTTGAGCTCAAAATTGCTGGTTTCACAGAGGGGCTTTCTTGCCCACGCATCACGTCGATTAACACCGCTAATCCATGTAAATGCAATTGTTTATCTTGTTCGGATGAAGCTGCCTTCGCGAGGTTTAACTCCTGTTCCATTTTCGCAAAAAGGGCTTGGTCAGATACTGTCATCACGCATGTTCCTCCTGCTTATCTAATTGACGAATCACACGCGCTGGATTTCCTGCAACAACCGTGTTCGCTGGCACATCTTTGGTTACAACTGAGCCGGAGCCAATCACAGCATTATCACCAATCGTGATTCCCGGATTAATCACACTGCGACCGCCGACCCACACGTTATTGCCAATCAAAACGCTTTTTGCCAGTTCCTGTCCACTATTTCGTTCCGTCGCGTCCAGTGGATGGTAGGCTGTATAAACATGCACGCCAGGCGCGAACATACAATTATCGCCAATTTTTATCGGTGCGCAATCCAAGAAAACACAATCGAAATTTGCATAAAAATAATCGCCGACTTCTATATTGTAACCGTAATCGCAACGTACATTAGGCTCCATGTAGACGTCTTTCCCTGATAAACCTAATAATTCACGAATATGTACTTCACGCTCGGCAGTATCGCTCACAACGCCATTAATTTTCGCGCATAGTTCTCGTGCTCGGACTCGATCTGCTACAAGTTCCGCGTCCCCCGCACGATATAATTCGCCACTGATCATTTTTTCGCGTTCTGTCATCATTTTATTGGCCACCTTTCGTTATTTTTACACTCCCTCCATTATACCGTTTTTCCAGCAAAAAGCCCAATTCAAAAAAATTCTGAACTGGGCGGGTAAGGCTTTATTTGCTTGGTAGGAACTGAAAGATTTTTTTGAGTGGAGCTGTCATCAATGTGACAAGGGAAAGCACAAGCAGTACGAATTCATATTCATAACCACCTAGGAAGCCACTGGAGAGCTTCACTGTCACGATTGCACCTACTAAAACACCCGCGATGAGCACGGATATGTATGGAACTAATACGCCAAAAGCGAGAGCCACACCACCAACTAATTCTATCGAAGCAACAATGTAAGCCATGAAACCAGGAATTCCTAAACTATCGAAAAATTGTACGGTTCCGCCGATTCCATCTGTAAATTTTTGTAGCCCGTGCAAAAACATAATACCTCCAAGTAAAATTCGAACAATTAAAATACCGTATTTATTCATCTCCAAAAACTCCTTTATCTATGTAGTGAATTTTATTATGCCAATCAAATATTTCCTACCGGTTAACTAGGTATTAAATTTTTATTAAATTTCAACTTTATAACCCCTGATTCCCCGATTTTACTTACTGCAATTTTGCTGAAAAAATGATATCCTAGTGTTGTAGGTACGAAAATGGGAGGATTCTATTATATGATAAAAGTAATTGCTTCAGATATGGATGGCACACTGCTTAACTCAAAAATCCAAGTGGATAATGAAGGGGTAAAGTCCATCGAACAGGCTCGCGCAAAAGGCATTCATTTCGTGTTATGCACTGGGCGAATGTACGATGATGCGGTGCAACTCATCAACCATGCAAACCTTTATGCACCAGCGATTTGTATGAATGGTGCGGAGATTCGCGATGAACACGGCAAGATTTTGAAACAAATCCCGATCGATAAAACCTCAGCACGATATACGTATCAAGTTTTAACGGATTTGGGGATGTATTGCGAGTTTTTCACCGATATTGGTCCGATTTCGCCGAATAAAGACAAAGGTATCGAGCTCATGAAAGAAATTCAGCGCAAAGTTCATCCTGATTTAACGGCAGACGAAATTCACCGTTATGTCGAGGAACGCTTTGAGAGCAAAGATGTTCACGTGATTGATGATCCAGAACGCCTTTTCCAAAACGAGGATATCACCATTTTGAAATTCATCGCCTTTTCTTCCGATCAAGTGGTGCTCAAAAAAGCGAAAGACGAGCTTGAATCAAAAGGAAATCTGGCGGTCAGCTCTTCGTTCTCCGACAATATTGAAATTACACACATCGACGCGCAAAAAGGCCTTTCCCTGCAATTTTATGTGGAAAGAATGGGCGTGACGATGGATGAAACCTTCGCGATTGGCGATAACTTCAATGACGTTTCCATGTTGAAAATGGCGGGTTACAGCGTCGCAATGGGTAATGCGGAACCGGCTGTCAAAAAACTAGCCAAACATGTCACGGATTCGAATGACGAACATGGCGTAGCAACTGCGATTCACACAATGCTTGAATCAAATAATTAAGGTAACTGGAGGGAATTTTATCATGACAATCAAAAAAACATTAACTGTTGCAGGCTCGGATTCTAGTGGTGGCGCTGGACTCCAAGCAGATTTAAAAACATTTGAAGAGTACGGCACTTTCGGATTTTCAGCGATCACAACAATCGTGACGATGGATCCAGACAATAATTGGAGCCATGGCGTAACACCGCTTGATGCCGATTTATTGCGTGCCCAGTTAAAAACAATCCTATCCGGAGGCCCAGTGGACGCGATGAAAACCGGGATGCTTGGTTCCGTTGAGATTATCGAAGCAACGCGGGATGCCATTGATGAATACAAGTTACAAAATGTCGTTATCGATCCCGTGATGGTTTGTAAAGGCGAGGACGAACTTATCCAACCTGAAAATGCCGAAGCTATCCGCGATTTATTGCTACCTCGCGCGTTAATCACGACACCAAACTTATTCGAAGCAGGCCAACTTTCAGGACTTGGCAAATTAACAACACTCGACGATATGAAAGCCGCTGCTGAAAAAATTGTCGCACTTGGCGTAAAATACGTCGTCATCAAAGGTGGAAAAGCGTTGCAAAGCGATAAAGCCATCGACCTGCTATATGATGGAACAACATTCACCGTTCTTGAAACACCAAAAATCGACACCAACTTCAATCACGGCGCAGGTTGCACATTCGCAGCAGCAATCACGGCTGGACTTGCTAAAGGTCTAACCGTTGAAGAATCCGTGCATAAAGCAAAAGACTTCGTAACAGCTGCGATAAAAGGCGGTTTTGCCCTAAATAAATTCATCGGTCCAGTTTGGCACGGCGCATACAACAACGCAGAAAACAGATAAGGTTCTGGAATTGATTTCTCAACAAAAAACCAGCGTGGAAGCACGCTGGTTTTTGTTTGTGAATCACTTTTCATACAATTTCCTCTTTGAACATGTTATAATGGTAGTGAAACTTATTTTAGGGGGATTTAAATTTATGACACAAAAAAAAGATGCGATAAATAAAGCGTCATCTGAAAAAAACTATTTCTGGCCCATTATGATTTTGTCATTCGTAGCGGTAGTCGTTATTTTACTGCTATTCTTCTCGCCAATCGGTTATCAAGGGAAAGTAGACTATGACTTATCTGTTTTTCCTCGTCTCAATGCCATTTTTAACAGCTTTACGTTTGTTTTTCTGTTAATAGCTTTGTGGGCGATTATTGCGAAGAAAAATATCAAGATGCACCGTGGCTTCATTTTAGCCGCTTTCACATCGACGTTATTTTTCCTAGTTAGTTATTTGACATTTCATTACATGTCTGCCGAAACATCAACTTTTGGTGGCGAAGGAATTGTTCGTCCGATTTACTTCTTTATCCTGATTACACATAGCTTCCTTGCTGCAGTCGTTGTGCCTTTAGCGCTCTTCGCACTTGTATGGGGCTGGACAAATCAAATCCAAAAACATAAAAAAATCGTTCGTTGGACAATGCCAATTTGGCTATATGTAAGTCTGACTGGCGTACTCGTTTACTTGTTTATGGCGCCTTATTATTGATTTTTAGGGGTACCTTACTATTAACGCTTGTCGCCGATTTATTAGGTGTATGCCCCCATTTTGAAACATTCGTGTAACATTGGTTAGCTATACTTATTCTGGGAGAATTGTTTTGTTGTTAGCTTCAATCTAATGAACGAGGTGAAAGATATGGCCACTCGCCAAGATCGCAATCAACCAACGAAGAAGAAACTACGAAAAGGCAGGACTATTTTTGCAGTAATTTTAGTCATTATTCTAGCCATTGCTGGATTCGGTTTTTATCAGTATAAATCGAGTCTAAATGCGGCTGAGGCTGATAATAACATGAAAGACTTTGAATTTAATGGGCAAAAAGCGGAAGATGTGAATGATCTCAATGTGCTTTTAATAGGAAGTGATTCGCGTGGGAAAGACCAAGGTCGTTCGGATTCATTGCTTATCGCTCACTATGATACGAAATCCAAATCACCGAAATTAGTCTCGATTATGCGTGATACATATGTCGATATTCCTGGTTACGGTTTGAACAAAATCAACGCTGCTTATTCTTTTGGTGGTCCTGAACTGGTTCGCCAAACAATCAAAGAGAATTTTGGCGTTAATATTGAGTATTATGTGGTTGCTAATTTTGAAGGGTTCCCGAAAATTGTCGATACACTCGCGCCAAATGGGATCGAGATTGATGCTGAAAAAGATATGTCAAAAAATATCGAGGCTAACATTAAAGCTGGTAAGCAAACGATGGATGGCGAAACATTGCTGCAATATGCGCGTTTCCGTCATGATGCTGAGAGTGATTTCGGCCGGGTTCGTCGTCAACAGCAAGTCTTGAATGCCCTGAAAGATCAGGCGCAAAGTATCGGTACCGTAACGAAGCTTCCAAGTTTGATTGGTACGATGCAGGGCTATACGAATACGAATGTGACGACAGGCATGATGATCTCAATTGGGAAAGATTTCGTGCTAGGCAACGCCAAAGATATGAAAGATTTCCGGCTACCTGTTGATGGTACGTATAAAAATGTCCGCAATTCACATGGTTCTGTGCTAGATATTGATGTGGCAGCAAATGCGAAGGCTTTACAAGATTTTTTAAATGACTGAGAATGTGAAATCACTTGTTCCGAGTAGCGGGTGGTTTCTTTTTTTTGACTACGGTGAGGAAGAAGCATATACTATTAGTCAAAGAAGGGCAGTGATTTTATGACAAACAATAAATTTGGGCAAGTTCCCTTATCCATTCTCGATTTAGCAACCATTCGTGAGGGTTTCAATGAAGCGGATGCGTTTCAAAATAGTAAATCGCTCGTTCAGTTTGCTGAAAAAACAGGATTTCACCGCTATTGGGTGGCTGAGCATCATGGTATTGCTGGTGTTGCTAGTTCAGCGACGGCTGTTTTGATAGGATTTCTTGCTGGGCATACCGAAAGAATTCGCGTCGGTTCTGGTGGCGTCATGCTCCCGAATCATTCTCCTCTCATTATCGCGGAGCAGTTTGGGACGCTTGCAACAATGTATCCAGGTCGAATTGATCTCGGTCTTGGTCGCGCGCCAGGCACCGATTTCAAAACAGCACGGGCACTTCGTCGGGACTTACATGAAACAGTAGAAGCTTTTCCTAATTCGGTGATTGAACTAGGTAACTATTTTTCAGATGGCGGCAATAATGGTATCGTCGCAATTCCCGGTCGAGGTCTCCACGTGCCACTTTATTTGCTTGGTTCTAGTACTTATAGCGCTAAGTTAGCCGCGAAATTGGGTTTACCTTTTGCATTTGCAAGCCATTTTGCACCCGATGAATTAGAAAATGCGTTGGAACTTTACCGCAGTCGCTTTGAGCCATCGGACGTTTTGGATGAGCCTTATGCTATGGTGACGGTCAGCACGATTATTAGTGATACCATTGAGGAAGCTAATATTCTAGCAACATCAGGCTATCTCTCGTTCTTAAATCTGACACGGGGCGCTCCTACCCCACTTCCAAAACCCGTTTCTAATATGGAGCAACACTGGTCCGAATACGAAAAACATGCGCTACAGCATCAACTAAAGTATTCCTTCATCGGCGACCAGCAAAAAGTAAAAGCGGAACTACAACAATTCATGGATACGCATCAACCCGACGAACTGATTGTTGCTTCCAACATCTACGACCCTGCGCTCAAACTGAAAAACTACGAACTACTCCATAAAATTTGGGGAAACAAAGAAGTTTAGACGCTGTGTCTAAACTTCTTTGTTATTATGAATACTATACGTTTTCTCCACACCAGCTTGTGATAATAGAACACCGTGCAAAGCTCCACCAAATACTGCTCCACCGTCAATATCGATAATCGAACGGTCTGGCGAATACCAAATAGCGCTCTCACCATCGGCATTCAAACTCTCTGTTGGCGTATGACCTACTACAAACGTCTTTCCCGTCCGATTTGAACCTTGTTGAAACGGCTCTCGAATCCAAACCATGTCATGTTCTGACGTCTGTTTCCAATCGGATAATTCCAAATCAACACCCGCATGCACAAATACAAAACGACCCCATTCCATATAATATGGCCGTTTTCTAATAAAGACAAGTTCGGCCGCCGCCTCATCTTCCACACGCCGCGCTAGTTCTTCGGGTGTTATTTTTGCGACGTTTTTGTAGGCTAGTAAGCTTTCGATTGTTTCCATTCCGCCTTGACTAATGTAGTACATCATTTTCTCACTCGGTGCTGCAAGCCAATCCAATAGCATATTTTCATGATTCCCACGCAAGAAAATGGCATCATACTTCGCCTCAAGAAACATCGCTTTACGAATAACAGCGCCTGGATTTGTTCCGCGATCGATTAAATCACCAACAGATAACAAACGCTCCTTATCAGGATTCCAATGCGTTAAAAGCTCCTCGAAAGCCGCTATTTCTCCATGAATATCACCAACTGCAAAAATGTAATCCATCGCTATCACCTCATATGTAGTACCTCTGAAGCATTGGCTAAAAACACCAAACTTCGAAAGGCTGATCTGTGTATTAATCAAGATCATTTTATAATTTATTTAGTTTTTTCTCCACTGATTTGATTTCTTTTTCAAGTGCATTCATTCTTAATTCGGTAGCTGAAATCGTACCATTTACTAAATTAGCATCATTAAATTGGTCCGTTTCCCCAAGCAACTCCTGATGCTGGCGGCGCAATTCAATAAGACGATCCTCTAAATCTTGTTTTTCATAGGCCATGTATTTTCACCTCCAAGTGACTCATTCAGATCTATTTTACCTTATTCCCCTTTCATTGAAAAGTCAATCATTTTATAAAAATTGGGATTATCACTATCAATGTGACTGATTCTATGGTACTTTTAAGTATATATGGATTTTCACAAAAGAAAGGGGATAGAATTTTTATGATGAGTATTTCAGAAGTTAGGAAAATGACGAAGCAGTCCTTGAAGGGTAATTGGGGACTGGCAATTGGGGGTATGGCGCTTGCTTATGTGATTTTAATGGCTGTGTCGATGATTAATTTCATTCCAGTGCTTGGAACGATTGCTTATTATGTTTTTGCTGGTCCTTTTATGATTGGTGCAACTTGGTTCTTCCTTGCTATTAGCCGACAAGAGAAGCCGGAAATTGGTTATTTATTTAGCGGTTTTAAAACGTTTGGTCGTAATTTGCTTGCAGCGGTACTTGTATTTATTTTTACATTTTTATGGAGTTTATTATTCCTTATTCCTGGTATTATTAAATCATTTTCATACTCGCAAACATTTATGATTTTACGTGACGATCCTAATATTTCTCCGCTTGACGCGATTACAGAAAGTCGCCACCGCATGAATGGGCACAAAGGTCGCTTGTTTGGACTTGTGCTATCTTATGTTTGGGTATTCTTTATCCCTGTTATCATTATGATGGTACTTGGAATCATTGCAATGGCTACAACAGCAATGTTTGACTATGGCTATAATTCGTATTCGTATGACTACTATAGCAACGTACCAGATATGAGTCCAGTATTTGCGATTGTCTTTATTCTTGGGTACTTTTTGATGCTTGCTGTATTATTCGGCTTAGCCATTTGGATTTATCCACAAGTTCTTGTAGCTTGCGCGGTGTTCTACGACGATTTATATGCAAGTACTGGAACCTTTGGCGGCGACACGGATACGGCGGGCTACACAACGACAGTTCCAGAAGATGACACAACATTTGGCGCGATTCCACCAGTTGATCCAACACCAGTCGATGAGCCTGAAGCGCCGCATTTCGAGAATAAAACGTGGGGTGCTGATCACATGGTTGATCCGGTTGCAGCTCCTGATGCAGAACCAGAAGCCGATGTAAGTACGCCAGCAACCCCAACAGAAGAAACACCTGACGATACAATAAGTGAAGCTGTCCGCCCATCTCAACCTGCAGATCACGAAGAAACAACGGAACAAAAGAATGACGACGAACAAAAATAATATTTCGTTAGGCAATTCTATTTTCACGATGCAAGAGGCTTCCGTTTCCGACGAAGCCTCTTTACAGCAACTTATGATCGATACGGCATCTTGGCTAAAGAATTCTGGTTCCTCTCAATGGAGCGATATTTTAGAAGGAAAAGATGTCCATGGGCTAAAAAATCGCATTCGAGATGGTGAGGTCTTTTTAGTTCGTGAAACAAAATCAAAAGGCATCGCCGCAGCCTTTATTTTACGAAAAACAGCAAGTGAATGGGATGAACGTTTATGGCGTGACCACGGTTATCAAACACCTGCGCGATACTTACATCGCTTAATGATTGCAAGAGCCTTCGCCGGTCAAAACTTAAGCCAAGCGCTTCTAGACTGGGCAGCTATCGAATCTGCACAGAACAATTATCAATATCTCCGCCTCGACTGCATTGCCGATAATCAAAAGTTAAATACACTTTATCAAAATGCTGGCTTCACACAAATGGCAATCATCGATGGTTTCTGCATATACGAAAAAAGAACGTAGGATATCATGTCCTATGTTCTTTTACGTGTACTCTTCACCGAAAAGCACTAAGCGCAAAATCGTTAAACAAAGCTTGAATACGCTCATTCGCTACATCATATTCATTTTGTTCAAAGGCATCAGCAATCGCTGTAAATTTCTTGACAGTCAAATCACGTTTATCCTCCGAACCTTGCTTCACGACCGTTTCCATCGAAAAATTGTTAATCGTGAAAAAGACGCGCTTCACATTCTCATAATAATACGGATTCGGATCATGTTTTAGGATACGGAAGAAAAATTGATGTTGATTGAAGATGTAATCCTCCATATTTTGCAAATAAGAAGAGCGGTCCATTGACGCAATATAATTCCGTAGCGCCGCTATATCGACCGGCGTATTGTTTTTCTTCATTTTCTGAATTGCCGCATCCATAAACACTTCAATTACTTCTAAAAGATACGCGTATTTCGCCGGATCAATCATCGAATCTCGAACAACAACACCGCTATATGTACGATAATCTAGAATTCCCTCTGAAACCAATGCCGTAATTGCCTTACGTATCGGCGACCTACTAACATCTAATTCCTTGGCTAAGCGTTCCTCTGTTAAATGTTCGTTCGGTTTTAATTCTCCTGTTTTTATCTTCTCAATAATGCTAAAATAGACCATTCTGTCTAGCGTCTTATACTCTCGTTTACTTTTCAATGCTCTCGACACCCCTATCTTAATTACGAATATTGTAGCATAACCTTCCAAAAATTTCACCTATCGGAACGTTTTTATAATAAAATAATTGACTAATTCGCGAACAATCGTCTCTGCCTTATCAAAATCCTTCGTCCTTAGCAGCTCATTCATTCTAAGATACTGCTCAATTAAATAAGCTCCATTTTGGAATGGTATTAAAATAATTTCTTTCGGTGCCTTCGTCAAAAAATCGATTCCCATCTTTCTAACTGCACTGTCAGCGTAAGAATTCCCCATATAAGCGATAAAATCAAAAACTGTTTGCCATCCCTCTTCCACAAATCCGTTGCTATTCCCGGTTTTCAAATGCCCTTCCATGACAGATAGACGTTTATACAAATGCTGCGGCTCAAAAGAAATTCCCTTCGTCTCGATTTTATCCATCGTCTTAATCGTTAGAACTTCCAACATTTCCAACATCTCAATGAACTTGCCTACCGTCACCTTACTCTCACAAACAAAAGCACCACGATTACTCTCAATCGTCAAAAAGCCCTCTGTTTCAAGCATAACTAAAGCACGGCGAACTGGTGTCCGGCTGATGCCGAGCTCTTTTGCAATCATATTTTCAGGCACCCGATCCCCCGTTCGCAATTGCCCATTCAAAATCTTTTCCTTCATTGTTTCGTACGCTTTTTTCTCATAGTTTTGTTTTTCCATAAAGAATCAGTTCCTCTCGAAGTCCCATTTTAGAAGTACTTTTTGCGCCAAAATATAACTGTCGTGATAATCGTAATAATCAATGTTCCAACCATAATCAGCCCAAAGGCATATTCCTGATTTGAAAATGGTAGCTTCACATTCATCCCGTAAATGCTCGCCACAATGGTTGGTAACGACAAAATAATCGTAAACGACGTCAAAAATTTCATCACCCGGTTTAAATTATTCGCAATCACAGACGAAAAAGTGTCAGACATCCCGCCAACAATTTGCGTATATGTATCCGTCATCGCGATTGCTTGCTTATTTTCGATGATAACATCCTGCAATAACTCCTCATCCTCATCCTTATCCGTGTAATGTCCCGCCTGAATCATTTTATCCAGAACAGCCTTATTGGATTGAAGCGCTGTTGCAAAAAATACTAAGCTTCGTTGCGCCGCCATAAAAGCATACAACTCTTCATTTTGCATAGACTGACGAATATCTTTTTCAAGTGTATGCATATGCTCAATTAAGCTATTTAAATATTTCAAAAAGTAGTAGGAGACAGCATACAGAATTTGTAACAAAAACTGGACATGGTTGGCTGTATTGTACTGCTCCATGCGCCTATCCATAATATCTTCAAGTACCGGCAGTTGTTTCAGCACAACGGTTACCACAACTTCTTTTGTGGTAATAATTCCAATCGGTATCGTCTTGAACTCGAGAAAGCCCATTTCATCCTTTGCCTCTATCGGACAATCCACAATAACCAAAGAATGTTTGAAATTCTCCTCTACATGCTTCAATTCAATCCGTGAACGTTCCTCTTTATCCAGCGGGTCTAAAATATGATCCTTTGGTATATCTAGTTTTTTTGATAAATAGTCAATCTCATCCGGACTCGGCGCCACAACATGAACCCAGCATCCTACCTGATAGCCTTCAATTTGGCGTATTTCATCATTTTCTTGTGTCCTATAATATTCAATCATCCGTATCCCCCCCTACCGAATAAGGCCTGTCTTATGTAACCTTTACAATACATTTCATTTGTGTTACAATTATTATCAACAATACCAATTCCGTAATAATACGAGGTGAGCGTCATGGAATCGATACAAATGATATTGATTGGTTTTTGTTTCGCGATCTTTTTCTTTACGCTATCTTTTGTCATTAGTAAACTTGGGAAAATCTCTGCTTACTGGGTCTCTCTTGGCGCCAATGCTGGTTTCTTTCTGGCTTTTCTATTCGTTCAACGCGCATTCCCAGCAGAAGCCCAAACTGCCCTATTCTATCTGAACCTAGGCATTTTAACTTTCGTACTCATTCAAGCCGCACTTGGACTTGCACATTGGCTACTAAAGAAGACGACAACGCGTCACAAGAATTGGAAGCACTCTTAAAATCAATTATAGCAAAATTTTGCCTATAAAGAAAAGCTAAGCATCGAAACGATGCTTAGCTTTTTGTATTAGTCACAATCTTTATGTTAATCCCGTTTGGGTCTTCTAACGTAATCAGAGTATCCGAATCTTTTTCATAGGGTATATCATATGCTCGCAGCCGCTTCTCTAGAACGTCTAATTCTCCTACTTTAATGGAAAAATAAGCAAGGCCGGTCTCTAGTTCTTCCATTTTAAGTAAGTCTCGACCAGCCCAAATATTTGTACCAATATGGTGATGGTAGTCCCCTGATGCAAAAAATAGCGCAGATGGAATCTCTGTTGTCACTTGGAACCCTAAAATCGTTTGATAAAATTGGCGTGTTTCTTCTAAATGACTGACTTGCAAATGCACGTGCCCGATGATCGTATCATTTGGAGCCGCGTACCAATCAAGCTCAGCTCCTGCCATCAATATACCATCCCCATCGACCTCATTTGTTGCCATTGGAAGATTTCCAAGTTCATCACGCTGCCATTCATCTCGAGGACGATCCGCGTAGACTTCAATCCCATTACCATCAGGATCTCGGAAATATAACGCCTCACTATAAATATGATCACCTGCTCCATCTATTGGATAGTTGCTTTCCAACAAATGATGCAAAAAGCTGCCAAGTTCCGCTCTACTGGGCAATAAAAAAGCCGTATGATATAGCCCAGTTTTCACTTGTTTTGGAGCCTTCCCTTGCTTTATTTCTATCAATTCTAGAAGGACTCGATCATCAACGCCTAATGCTATTTTATCAGCCTCATCCGCTATCACTTTTAACCCGATTATTTCGCTATAAAAAGCCACCAATGCATGCTTACTCCTCGTTTTCAAAACAACTTTTCCTATCTCCATTGTCATATCGGTCACCCTTTCGTTGTAACTAATAACATTACAACATATTCCCTGTTAAAAGTCCAACTTCATGCTTACAATTAGTAAGTAGTTACTTTTTCTTTTCAAATCCATTCAACTTTCGATACAATATCGAGCGGTGAATACCAAGCTGTATCGCGGTCTGCGTCATATTCCCATCATTTCTCTCAATAATTTTTTTGATACAATGGATCTCTACCTCAGACAAATATGTTTTCAAATCAACGAAGCTATCTATATGTTCTTCATAGTACATATCGAGTGTAGAAATAGATTTTTTGGTTTTTTTCACCTTTTCCAAATTTATTCTCCTCCTCGAATTGCTCATCATTGAACATATTATAACATAAACTTGCCTGAGAAAAAATAAGTAGATCCCCTCTTTATTCTCATAGAAGTACATTTTTTCACCATATATAGCCTTGATATAATAAAACTGCCTTACATTCCTCATACATAAATAATATATGTTTGTCACAAATAGACCCATGCGAGAGAATATCATCTTTATTTATAGTTCTAGCATCATATTATGACGAAACTTATCCACCTAGATAGCCATTTCCCACAAAAAAAAGACTAATAGAATGGTGCTATAATAAGGATATCAAGAAAGGTGGTTAATTAATGGAAGAAAAAATAAAGAGTTTAAAAGAAATTCATCTGGAGAATATGAATCAAGGAAAATTCGACTACCATCATTTTTTAGAGTTCTTACTCACACATCGAATCCCCTACAAAAAACGCATTTTAAAAAGAAATACGCATATCTTTACCGAAAATCAACCTTTTAAAAATATTTACTTCATCGAGAGTGGTGTAATTTCATGTAACAGGGATCAAAATATTATTGGTTTTTTAGGAAAGACAAACATCATCGGTCTCTCCAATCCTTATACTAATGATGACTCCTTTTATACAATGAAAGTAATCCATTCTGCAACTGTCTATGAATTTGATAGAGCCGACATGCTAACAATGCTGCTAAGTTTCCAAGAAGGCTGGTTATTTCTATATGCAAATAATCACAGAAAAGAAGAAATGCTGTTCAACAAAACACTTCTATTACAAGAAGCCGCAGAGCACCGTTTGTTGACGTTACTTAAAGAAGTGGCTCACCTATTTGGAGACTATCGTGATGGCATTTTATTCATCCCAAATTATTTTTCCAAAGCCTTACTTGCTAACTACGCCAATCTAAGCACCAAAACATGTGGCATTCTTTGCAATGAATGGACCGAAAATGGAGAACTAGTTTTTGATGGTGACTAACTCCATAAGGAAGGACGATGCGCTGAAAATCTACGCATCGTCCTTTTTGGTTAGGCGGTAATCTCAATTTGATTGCCTTCACTATCTAAAATAACACTTTCGTAATAGCCATCGCCAGTTGTTCTTGGCCCACTCTCTAATGTATATCCATCGTTTTGAAGCTGTTTCGTTAAAGCATCTACTTGCTCTTTACTGCCGACACAAAAAGCAATGTGAGCCCAGCCTAATAATGGTTTTTCTTTTGCATCGATAATATTTGTACGTTGCATGATTTCAAGCCTAGCACCCGTGGGATAGCTAATAAAATAGGAAGAAAAGCCTTTTGTTTCGTTCGTATATTTGTCATTCGCGACTCCTTCAAAGTAGCTCGTATAGAAGTGCTTCGCTCGCTCAATATCTCCTACCCAAATTGCTACGTGCTCTATTTTCATTTTACCACTCCTTCTTTCGGTTTTTTCTTCTTAAATTCGAAGTTTTTCATCCATGGCCGGCCTTTTTTCAGTGACCAGTAGCCAATGAGGACAAAGACAAGTGAACCAAGAACATCCACAATAATATCGCCCATCGTGTCAGCCAATACCGCGCGACCAACAAGTGGTGTACCATTCGACATATCGTAGCGCTGCATATTTAAGTTCATTATACCATCAAAGGTGTACTCATAAATCTCCCAAAAAGCGCCCAATGTAACAGCAAAACAGAAGGCAAAAATAGAAATAAAACCAGGTTTCATTTTCATCACGACATGTTTATCATTATTGAGCAAGTTGACGAATGAAAAACCGATAGCCCCCAACATGGCACCACTAAATGTATGCAGAATTTTGTCCCAATGAGGAACTGTAGAATAGAATTTTTGAACGGTACCTAGATAAATCGATGCGTACAAAAAGACTAAAAATAAAATATAGACCAAACCTGGAATTTCAAATTTAAATCGGTGGGATAAAATCGTTGGTAATAATAAAATAATGACTCCCAATACACATTCAAACAGCAAGAAAATATAGTCGCTTCGCAGTGTTACTTTCGGCTGCCCCGGCGTTTGTTCTACTGGCGCTAGGAAAATTTCAACCGTAATAAAAATCATCGAAATCCCCATCGAGACGAAAATAAAGATTGCAATCCACTGTGAAATACTGAGCCCTTTAAGCTTTTTTAACATTGTTTTCATCTCCCATTCTTACATAATTGCTAACACGTCTTTCATTATAGCAGAGTTTAGGAATATTATCCTATCTCACCAACAAATACTGCTGTGCCTGTAATTTCGATGTCGTAAGTTATTTCCTTTTTATGAATATGGACCATGACTTTTCCATCACGACCAACTTCAACGCCTTGTTCCACAACAATATCTAACGATTCATCAAAATCAGATGCAATGAACTTTGCATAATAAGCGCCCATAACACCAGATGCCGTCCCTGTCACTGGGTACTCTATTGTTCCAGAAAATGGGGATGAAAAATGCCTAGCGTGCATCGTTGCGCTAGCATCTATTGTCTCCAAACAAAAAGGGTGAATGGACGTGTGTGGCATCGCTTGAAGGATAGCAGGGAACTTATAATTATCTGACTTCATCTTTTGGAAGCTTGCCAGTTTTTTTATCGGCACGAGTAATGTCCAAATTCCTGTACTGCCATACATAATCGGCCAGCCATCAGCGAGGTCCTGGTCTGCTAGTCCGATTACTTGTGCTAAATCTGCACGGGAACCTAAGAAAGCTTCAAAAACCGGTGGTGCTTGTTGCATAGTCATCCAAATTTGTCCATCTTTCGAATACTTGCTTTTTATCGTCAAGATACCTGCTTTAGTCTCTACCCGTATTTCGGCTCTTTCAGTCAAAAATTGATGGTCGCTTAGTGCACAAATTGCAGCCATCGTTCCATGACCACAAAGGTCCATCTCATGTCCTGGCGTAAAATAGCGCAACCTGATGTCCGCTACCTCTGATTTCATCACAAAAGCCGTTTCATTAAACCCGACTTGTGAGGCGATTTTTTGCATCCCCTCTACATTTAAGTGATCTGCCTCCAACACAACACCCGCTGGATTCCCTTTCCCCGGTATTTTACTAAACGCATCATAGTGATATACTTTCATTTCCATACCACTCCTTTTCCTCAAATTATAGCATGTATTTCCCGGGAAATAATCATATATCGTCAAACTACCGTCACTTACGGGTGCTATAGTTGTCTTTGAACCAACACAAGGAGGATAAAAAATATGAAAAAAATGATAATAACAGGTATTGCGCTGTTTCTAGTAATCAGCACTGCTTGCTCACACGAATCAAATGCGAAGACACCTCACAAATTGACAAAGAAAACAATAAACGAATCGAATATGCTCAAGGTGATTTCACATACGAGACTATCCCTGAAACATTCACCTTGAAAGTAATCAAGGCAAGAAAACCACGATTTCAACAAATAATCTGGATTAAGATGATCGTAATTCACTTCAATATAGAAAGCAAAAAAAGCTGGGAATCTGTCATAATCCCAGCTTTTTCATCATGAACAATGTAATATTACTTATCCATCTCTTCTTGTAATTCTCTTTGTCTCTCTTTAAACATATCGATTGTTTGTTGGAGTCTTTGTTGCTGTTCCTCTGTTTGCGCCCGCATACGATCGATAATTACTTGGAATGCCTCTGAGCACTCCTCCCAAACTGAATCTTTCTCGCCATCTTTCAATGCATCCCGTGATTGCATATGAATAGCACCATCCTTTGTTTTCATTTTTCTATATCTATCGTACCCTGCAATTATAACAAATAATGTATGATTTAGCCAAGCAAAAAATTTATGATTTATTGTCCAAAAAATAAAGCGACGTCGCAATCCCCATTTCGGAACCATAACGCCACTTTTATTATCTACCTTTTTTTGTTCTAATCAAGTAGGTTTCGTACAGAACGTATGCAACAACCGCAAAAACAACCGGTCCTGCAATCATCCAAATCGTACTGCTGTAATCTCCATTTAACGATGGATTAATAATCGTGAAGACATTAGCGAACCCTACAACAATCAAAACTACCGTTGTGCCAAGATACGTTTGCCATTTCTTTTTATAGATGACGAATTCTCGACTCAGTCCTTTTTTCGCTTTAAAGAATGGGAACGCGAAAGCTAAAAATAGATATGGTAGCGTCATCGATACGTTTGCCATCAAGGTTAGTTTATTGTAGAACGCAGAGGCATTATCCCCACCAAATGAGGCTAGTAAAATAATGATTATGACAGCCAAACATTGCATCCACATTGCGAATTCTGGCATATTTGCCTTATTCATGCGTGTCATTTTTTTCGGCCATACTTTTGCTGGTGTTCCTTGAATCAGAGTCTTCAGCGGTGAATAAATAAGTGTGAAGAAGGCTCCTGTGTAGGCTAGGAACATGGATAGTCCGGTGATTCGTGCAAACCAAGTTCCGATAGAAGCTGCTGTTGTAGCGCTCAAATGAAGGGCATTTCCGAGTTCAAAACCTAGATTATACATCAAAACGTATGTGATGTTTCCAAGGTTCGTCGTTTTGCCGCTAAGTACTTGTAGCCAGTTCGCGCTTACACCCCATAGGAAAATCCCCAAGGCATAGCCAACTGAGATAATGATTGCTGAAATAATAACCCCTTTAGGAAAGTTCTTTTCTGGGTTCTTCGTTTGATCGACCAAGCCGCCGACAGCCTCAATGCCACCGTACGCGAAAATCGCAAATACGACAAAGGAAAGCGTGGCAAGTGGTGTGACGTAGGACGGGTTTGGTGATTCTACAAAGGATGACCAGCCTGTGATTGGTTGGGCAAATTCCCCGCCGTTAAGAATAATGATTAGTACGCTGACAAGGAGTAAAACTAGATTCAGACCTGTAACGGCAATCCCTCCAACTGCTGTTACTTTTGAAATTTGCTTTAGACCTCGGGAAGCAAAAAATGTGATGACGATCATCCAAACAATCGCTAATATTCCGACGGTCTGTGTCGGTGAAAGCGAGAATAAACGCCATTCTTGTGTTTTATCGCCACCAAAAATGAATGTGGAGAGCGGAATCCAAACTTTTGAGGATGTGCTTACCATCCAGATAACGTACGATGCAAACCACATAAACGTTCCAATAAAAGCGAAACGTGGTCCAACGCTGTCATTCATCCAAGAAAAAATACCGCCTTGTTCTTTCTTATAGGTGGAGCCGAATTCTGCCATCATCAATGCATACGGGATGAAGAAACAGATGGCCGAGAAGATATACCATGGAATCGCACCATATCCCATCAAATAGAACGCAGATGGGCTGTTTGCGAAACCGAATACCGATGTGAAAATCATCAGTATAAGCCCTATTAATGTTAATTTTTTCACTTGTGTTGTCATGTGTGTCCTCCCACTTTTTATTGTTCAACTATATTTTGATAAAATTTCACGCTAAAAGTAATTAAAACTACATTTATCTGATAATTTTTATACAATAGACTGATTTTTATTTCCGTAATTCTAATAGAGTATTACATGTTAGCAAAAGGATTATACCATATTTAAGGGTTCTCGGTCATCCATTTATTGACCTATTTTGTTGGATGTATTTTACATTTTTAGTTATACTTGATATTTTTTAACTAGTGAGCACTATAAAAAAGCTGTCAACCGATCTAGTTTTCACTACACAAGATTGACAGCTTTTATTTTACAGTATTGGTGATAGCAGACTTGCTAATGTTTCCTTCATGCGTTGTGTTCTGGATTTCGCCTTCATTTCTGCTTCTGTGAATAGGTGGCTTTCTAGGAAATCGGCATTGAAATCTCGTTCTAATTGCACGACTGCATCACTACGATTATATAGGAATACCATTAATTCGTGATTGAGGCGGAAACTACGAATATCAAAATTCGCGGTTCCAACGGCTGCTCGCTCTCCGTCAACCAGCATCACTTTTGCATGGATGAACGAATCGTCACGGTAGGAATACATTTTTGCACCGGCGTCAATCATCGTTTGGATATATGCATTACTTCCGTGGAAGGAAACGCCGCGGTCCCCTTTACCTGGAATAATAACACGGACATCGATACCACTCATTGATACGCGTCGGATAACGGCAAGTGATTCTTCGTCAGGGACAAAATAGGGACTCGCAATCCAGACTGATTTCTTCGCAGAATCCATGAGGTCAAGCATCGAATCACGGACCCACTTCTCTTTATCGTATGGACCGCCGTACACGATTTGCACCCAATCATCTGCGTCATCAACTGGCTCAGCGCTTAGATAACGTGCAGTCCCGGCTTCGCTAATGAACTCGTCGGATGCTCCAGCACGATTTTCCATATAAACCAAATCGAATAAGAAGGACTCTTGTAACTCCAGGACACCAGTTCCTTCGATTTTCATATGCGTATCGCGCCACACCTCAAAATCTGGCGTATTGCTGCGATATTCTTCGCCTACGTTCAGGCCTCCGGTAAAACCAATTTTGCTATCAATGATGATCATTTTGCGGTGATTTCGGAGGTTGGCTGTGCGCGCAATCCAGATGGAACGAACGGGATCATACGCATAAACGGTTGCGCCCGCTTGTTTTAATGGTTCTAAAAACTCATCTTTCAGGTTTGCCGAGCCCATACCGTCGTACATAAAACGAACCGTGACTCCTGCTTTTGCTTTTTCAATCAAAATATCGCGAATTTCCGTCGATATCTCATCTTGGCGATAAATGTAATATTGAATGTGAATATGATCTGTGGCTGTTCGCAAAGCTGCTAAAATGGCTGGAAATGTTTCTGAACCATTCGTTAAAATCGTTACTTTGTTGCCGTTTATCGGCCGAATATCAGTTAATGCATACAGACTTTTCGATAGTTCTGGTAGTTCTTTTTCGGATTGTTGGATTGGCAAGTTATGTATTGCCTCGATTAGTTTTTCTTTTTCTTTCACTTGGTTCGCGGTGAAAATCCGGTTTTGTGGGTTTCTGCCGAAGAATAGGTAAAGAATAACTCCGAAAACTGGCAGGACAAGAACGACTGCTAGCCACGCAATTTTTGATGTGGTATTACGCTGATCCCAAAGCAGTAAACGCACGGCAATGACAACTGCAGTAATTTCTCCGGCAATGGTTATAACGGTAAGAATAACACCTGACCATGTATAAAGGAAAAAACCGACGAGGGAAAATAAGACTAAAATGACGATAAACTGGATTAATTTTTGCATATAATGGCTCCCTTTTTCTTATTTCTATTTCAATTATACATGGAGATGGGCGGTTTGTCCTGTTATATACAACAAATTGCTACGCCGTATTATGGATCGTAGCAATAATTATTAGTATTTCCAAATTTTGAACTTACCGGCATCGTGTAGATCTTTTACGATAACCGTGATAATTGGCGCGAGAATCAGACCGATAATGCCGAATAGTTGTAAGCCAATGTAGAGTGTGAACAAGGCAATAACAGGGTTCAGTCCTAATTTTGTGCCGAGAATTTTTGGCTCGATGATGTTTCTAATAACGGTAATAACGATGTATAAAATGAGCAGTTCGATTGCGAAGGCAAAATCGCCGTTGATGAACATCAGAAGCACCCACGGAATCATGATACCACCAGTTCCGAATACAGGAATCATATCGAAAACAGAAATGCCAAGAGCAATCCAAATCGCGTTCGGGACGCCTAGAATCATGAGGCCGATGAAAAGCTCGACACACGTGATTCCAGCGATAATAAGGTATGCTTTGATGTAATCCACTGTCGTTGTTTTGAAATGTTTATGCACATTTTGCATCGTTTCGTTCACGCGATCTGGCAGTTGCTTCCGCATGAACGCCCCCACTTTGTCAAAGTCCCAAACGATGAAAAAGGAAAACAACATGCTGAAGGAAAAGAAGATGAAAATGCCTGGCAAGGAAAGTGTCACAGAGCCAATCCAGCTAGCAATGCTACCCGATAACGAAAGTGCGAAACGACCAATTTTGGCGATAACGGCATGGAAAACATCATGGTATTGCTGCGCGAGATCAGGCGCAATATTATCGATCCAATCGGCGCCCCAGTCCTCGATTTTTTGCAAGGCTGGTAAAATATCGTTTTGATAATACCTCGGAATACTGCCGATTGAGCTACCGAGCAACTTAAAAAGCTCCAGCAATCCCAGAATGAGCAGGGTGCTAAGAATCGCGTAGAAGAACAACATGACAATCAATCCCCATGCATTGCGATTCCGCCACTTCGTTTTGCGAGCGAGCAGTCGAGTGAGAGGCATACACATCCACGCCAAGCCGAATCCAATCAAAAACGGATAAGTCAACGGCAAAACATACTTAATAAAAAGGATAATCACGACAACGATACTAGCCAAATATAAAAATCGAATCAAAAACCGCTTCTGCCTCTCCAAATTCGACTTCCCTTCAACCTCATGTTTCTCTTCCATGTAAAACTCCCCCGTCTATCTAAATCTATGTCATCGTGTTTCCCCATCAAATCCCAGCTTCAGGCTCAAAGCTAAGCGTCAGTGCTCATGTTTCTACGCTAAAATTCGTCTCCACCACCAAACCTCAGCGAAGCAAGAAGACTGCATTTCCGTCGTTAAAAGCTGTGCTCCGATGCTCACGTACAATCGTACGCTCCGCTTCGGTGCTCGCTTTTGCCTAGGAACTACAGCCTTCTCGCTCCGCTGAGCCATTAGAAGAAGTCCTGCATCATAGATTTAATTTCACTAACTGAGTTATCCATATCTGATTGTTCCTTTTCGTTCAGTGGCATTTCGATAATAAACTTGATTCCTTGGCGATTGATAACCGCGGTTGACCCAATATAAATATCGCTATGTCCATATTGACCTTCTAAATAAACGGACAATGGCAAAATCGCATTTTCATCGTTAAAAATCGCTTTTGTAATCCGGGCTAATGAAATTGCAATGCCGTAATAGGTGGAGCCTTTGTGCTCGATGATTTCAT
This sequence comes from Paenilisteria portnoyi, assembly GCF_014322795.1. Taxonomy (GTDB): domain Bacteria; phylum Bacillota; class Bacilli; order Lactobacillales; family Listeriaceae; genus Listeria_A; species Listeria_A portnoyi. The sequence continues at coordinate 52,124 of NZ_JAASTT010000007.1, read as the reverse complement.
AGGCTGCATCACGAACTTTATGGAATAGCTCATCCAGAACCTCGTCGGTAATTTCCGGATGGTCATGCATCCATTCTTTAATTTGCAAACCACCGATATTAGCGTGTGACCAAACTGGGAATTGGCTATCGCCATGTTCGCCGAGTGTATAGGCTTGCACGTCACGGGCATCGACGCCGACAAGTTCAGCGAGTGCTTGTTGGAATCGCGCGCTATCAAGTGATGTTCCTGAACCAATGACGCGGTGTTTTGGTAAGCCTGAATATTTCCAAACGGCGTACGTCAAGACATCCACAGGGTTTGATGCAACTAAAAATAGTCCGTCAAAGCCACTTGCCATGACGCTATCCACGATTGCTTTCGTGATTTTTAAGTTTTTGCCGATTAAATCAAGTCGCGTTTCTCCTGGAGCTTGTGCCGCGCCTGCTGTAATAACAACGAGGTCAGCATCCGCGCAGTCGTCATAGCTTGCTACATAGATTTGTTTCGGTGATGTATACGCCAAACCATGGGATAAATCCAGCGCATCACCTGTTTTTTTGCCTACATTTAAATCAATAATACCAATTTCACGTGCAATATTTTGTGCGGTTAACGCGAAGGCATAACTTGCTCCAACGTCCCCAGCACCTACTAAAATCACTTTTTGTTTGTCATTACGCATATTTCTCGTCTCCTTTTTGTTTGCGATTTTTGATCGCTTTTTGAATTTCTACAAATACTAATGGGAAAACGGATAATCCGAATGCCAGCAACCAGTGCGTCAAGCTTAGTGGCACTAGGTAGAACATGTTAGCAACTGGCGGAATAACAACCATTAGCAAAATAATCACCATCGATAGCATCGCGCTAAAGAATAGTGGTTTATTCGATAAAAAACCAATTTTGAAAATAGACTCGTCGCTGCGAACGTTGAAAATATGCGATACAGACGACCACGCTAAAATGACGAACGCCATTGTCATGCCAACCTCAGCACTCGCGCCGATGTCTGCATTAATATCCACGAATCTTCCAATATAAAACCCAATCAAAGTTACAAAGGTGAACACAACCGCTTGTGTCGCGACTTTTCGGCGACCACGTTAATCAGTAGCAATTGCACCGCTACTACTGGTGCGCCCCATCCAAGTGTAATCGCGATAAACATAATGAATATCTGCGAGAAGTTCGTGCTGAGTAAGAAATAAATCGTTTTGCGAATATTCTCATACGCCGTCCGACCTTCCGACACAGCGTCTACAATCGTCGCAAAATTATCATCCGTGATGACCATATCTGCCGCATTTTTCGATACATCGGTTCCCGTAATTCCCATCGCAGCACCCACATCCGCTGCTTTCAAGGCCGGCGCATCATTCACGCCATCCCCGGTCATCGTCACCACTTCCCCATTTTTCTGCCAAGCTTGGACGATTCGAATTTTATACTCAGGGCTCACGCGCGCATACACCGCATAATCGCGTACCGTGCGCTCCAATTCCTCCTGCGACATCTCGGCAAGTTCGGTACCAGTAATCGATTTGTCCCCCTCTTCCAAAATACCAATTTCCCTAGCAATCGCCGAAGCCGTCACAATATGGTCGCCCGTGATCATTACCGTTTTTATTCCCGCTCGCTTCGCCTCCGAAACCGCGCGCTTACTCTCAGGTCGTGGCGGATCAATCATCCCAACCATCCCCGCAAAAGTCACATCGCGTTCCAGCGCCTCCGCCGTCAAATCCTCTGGCATCTCGGCATAGCATTTATAACCAACCGAAATGACGCGTAACGCCTTCTCCGCAAACCGATCATGAATCTCCCGTGCTTGCTCCAACAACTCCTCCGAAAAAGCAACCGGAATCCTGTCAAAAGCACCCTTTGTAATCGAGAGGAATCCACCTTCCACTTCATGAATCGTCGTCATCAGCTTCCGCTCCGAATCAAACGGTAATTCAAATACCCGTGGTGATTTCTGCTCCAATTCCTTTTTCGTCAAACCCTTCTCATTCAACAGACGAATAATAGAAGATTCCGTCGGGTCACCAATAATATTCTCTACACCATCCGTCACTTCAATCGTCGCGTTATTCGATAAACTCAGCATTTCCAAAAGCTCATTTTCAGACGTATCAAACGTTTCCTCCACCGGTTTTGGCGTCATGCCCACCGACCAAATCTGCTGAATTCGCATCTTGTTCTGCGTCAATGTCCCCGTCTTATCCGAACAAATCACCGACGTGTTCTCAATCGTTTCCACAGCAGGAATCCGTCTAATAATCGTGTTTTTCTTCACCATGTTTTGCACGCCATAAGCAAGCGTAATCGTCACAATAACCGGCAAAGTCTCCGGAACCGCCGCAACCGCAAGTGATACCGCGATCAGCGCCACAATACTCAACCGTTTCGCAAGTTCCTTCAAGCGTTTTTGTAGCGGTGTCTCCGTTTTCTTCGTCGCGTTAATCAGACTCGCAATTTTCCCCATTTCCGTATCCATCCCAGTTTCCACAACGATGGCCCGCGCGCGACCTCCCGTCACCAAACATCCCGAAAACAACATGTTAAAGCGATCCCCAAGCGGCGACTTCTCGCTCACAATCGCGTTCGCATCCTTCTCCACCGGCAAGCTCTCACCAGTCAGCGCCGACTCCTCGACCTGCAAACTGCTACTCTCAATAATCCGCGCATCCGCTGGAATCATGTCTCCCGCGCCAAGTTCAATGATATCTCCAGGCACCAATTCCGTCGCGTCAATTTCCTGCTTCACACCATCACGAACGACCAGCGTCATGTGCGCGTTCATGTTCTGCAATGCCTCAAGCGCCCGCTCCGCATTGTTCTCCTGGTAAATTCCCAGCACCATATTCAGCACTACAATCCCCAAAATAACGATGACTTTTGGATAGCCATAACCCGTTGTAACCGCCAAATAAAGCGAAATCGCCGCGGCCACAAGTAAGATAATCGTCGTAATCTCCAGCAAATGATGTCCAATTTTGGCAAGTAGCGTCTCCTTCTGCCCTTCCTCGAACTTATTCGGTCCAACCTCCGCCTTTTTCGTCGACGCAGCCGCACCTGTTAACCCCTTATCAGCATTCGTATTTAACGCTGTAAAAATGGCTTGTATTTCTTTTTCCATCCATTTCATCCTGATTACCTCCACTCTGCTTCCAAATTCGTGATTCTACCTTTAAAATAATTGCACTATTAAAGTAATCTTACAATTCGTGTCTTGGTGGTTTATGTAATGATCATACAGCTAATCTCTCTATTCCCGAAAAAAAAGACTACAACCCCTCCAATAAATATTTCTGATCAAAAAAGCATCATTTCAAAATTTACGAGTTGTTCTAACCTTATTATGTTATTTACGACGATGTTTTTAGAGTTTCAATGTGTGATATACGACTAATTGTAAATAATGCGAAAAATGAAATTGCAAATAAGACTTTACAAATCCTCTTTCACTATCCGCACTCCCACTATTACTTTCATCTCTAATAATACCATAAAAAGGTCCCAAACCGTATCACATTGATTTCTTTTTTTATCCCAAAATTGTGCGTTGTAGAGACTTATATATAACAATTTTCGAGATTTATCGCAGAAAAAGGAGACCCATAAAACGAGTCTCCTCAATCAATAGAAAAACGGCCCAACATGATTTTTTGCCAAACCACAGCGTGTTGTTGGAGTCCTTCGACATGAAATGAGTACTCCAATAGGCAGAGAATTTTCATTTATCTGCCATCCTTATGCGATAAGGATTACATGCTCGCCTTGCTCTCATGCATATTGAGGTTACAAAGCAAAGTAGTTGCTAAGTACTCTTGCTGCGTCTGCTATCAATTGATCGTTATATTCATCATCTTTTCCTGTTTTTTTAGAATAGATCACCCAGACTAATGGTTTCGCACCTTTTTCTTTAGGATAAATGACCGCGATATCATTCCGAGTGCCGTACGAGCCCGCGCCTGTCTTATCTCCAACAGTGTAACCGTCCGGAACGCCTGCACGAATTAATTTGTCGCCGGTTGTATTATCAATCAAGGTTTGCTTGAAATAATCCAATCGATCAGATGCCATATTTCCTTTCGTTATTAGGAATGACAGTCCTTTCGCCATTGCTTCTGGAGTCGTTGTATCACGTTTATCCCCAGGAACAGCCCCATTCAATTCTGGTTCAAATCGATCTGCTTGCGTTGTTTTATCGCCAATTTTTGCAAGCGCTTTTTGGTAGCCTTTAGGACCGCTTAATTGGTGGAATAAGATGTTTCCCGCCGTATTATCACTATATGTCATAGCTGCGTTGATGATTTCTTTTACCGTCATGCCACTTTCAACGTGCTTTTCTGTGACTGGTGAATACTCGACTAAATCTTCTTTTGAGAAGTAGACGCGCTTATTTAGTTGCTCGGATGTTAAATTTTTAAGCAATAATCCCCCAGCCATCGCTTTATAAGTAGATACGTAGGCAAATCGTTCTTGGTCATTATAACTGATTTTCTGATTATCCGCTGTATTAACTGCATAAATTCCCAGTGTTGCGCCGTACTTTTCCTCTAGTTTTTTTAACTCCGCATTAGCTTTGGCCGTCGCCGTCTCCTGCTTTGGCTCCTTTTTTGCTTTCGTAGCCGCTGTATCTTTGTCTGCCATACCGCACGCTGCTAAAGACGCTACCACAAAAAGAAGCATCAATCCTAACACATATTTTTTGAAAACCATTTTTTCAACTCCTCCTATTTATTTGTTACAAACCCTATTCTACCCGAGGAATTTAAATAGAAAGTACAGAAAACAGAAAGAAAACATTAATTATTGGATTTTTATATACAAATTCACCTTTTAACCTATTATCACGAATAAGAGCCTAGGCTATAAACCGAGACTCTTCTCTTATTTTTTCATTATAATTCCGCTTTAATGCTTGAAACGCGGCCCGAAATAACCGGTAAATTCCCATTTTTAGTACGGATGGCATCGATTAATTCTTTCTCTTGCTCGACGTTTTTCAGTTTAATATAGTACCGTAACTCCATCAAACTCCCCATATTCGTTGTCCGCACTTGTTCAAGCGAAATCTCATAGCCGTAACTTTGCAATAAGTCATCGAAAAGATTCGCATAATCAATATCCTCTGGAATCGAAATACGCAGGCTCCGCTCAGCGACTTTACTTTTTGATCCGAACCTTGTGCGTGTCAAGACGATTAAAACAACTGCGACAAATGCCGAGAAAATGAGCGCGTACATAATATAGCCCATTCCAGTCGCCAGGCCAATGCCCATCGACCAAAAGATACTACTAATTTCGCGTGCCCCGCCTGCTACAGAACGGAAACGAATCAAACTGAATGCCCCCAAAACAGCAATACCCGTCCCGACATTACCATTTACAAGCATGATAACTGACTGCACCAAGATTGGTAAAATCGTCAGCGTTACGATGAAACTTTGTGAATAGGTGTTGCGATACATATGCACGCAAGCCACTAATACCCCTAAAAGAACCGAAGCCCCACTATACATAATTATTTGCCACACGTCTAGGTCCATCATTGAACTTTTAACTACGTTTTCTAACATTATAAAACTCCTACTTTCTGATTAGTTAAATATCTTCTATATACTTGTTCATATTTTGAAAATTTGGATGGATAGAGGTCTAAATCGGAAAGAATTTTCACAAACCATAAAGGATAGGCATGCAATGATTTCACTTCCATTAATACATCTATTTCTGGTGCCACAAGTTCCCCATCGTGACCATTTGCTAACAGAAGATCGTCGTTGCGCCACCTTATTTTCGCGTCAAATGTTACTCTAAACTCGTCCTCTTTGTAGGCGCTAAAAGCTCTTCTATCATAGGAAATGATAACTTTAGGCGCGATCGTCTCTTTTTTCTTTAGCCAAAAAATCTCGTTGCTGATTTGTTGATTTAATCTGTCTTCAAATTGTTCCTCTTGCTCACTTTGCATATACGCATCTACTTGACTCAGACGCATTGAAATTCTTCGTTTATACACAATCCCCTTTAGTTTTTTCTTGATTTCTAAATAGACCATCTGTTCATGACTTGGAACCCCGTATGTGCGGATTCTAAACTTTTCTTTATAGGCTGGCTTTTCACTCGATCGCTTAATTAAATCGTAGTTATTTGTATCATAATAAAGGGAACAAATCGTGTGTAGGCCGTACTTATCTTCCTTCATGTGCTCCGAAATTCTGTCTACCAGCAAGGTATATTTCTCCTCGCTCAATATATATTTCTTTTCTTTACGTTCAAAAATTTGCATCACTATCCACCTTTTATAATATTCTTAATATACAATTTTATATCCTATACCTATCTATAATATCCACTTTAGAGTATGACGTTTTCTATTGCAGGAAGCGCACTAGCTCATATACCACGCTTCCCGCCATGTATTTATTAATGCAAAGATCCTGATACTTCGAAGCCGACCATTTCTTTTAGTGTCTGTGTATCCAAGATTGTAATTGGTTTCGGCGTTAATTTAACGAGCCCCTCTTCTTCAAACTTAGATAGTATCGTCGTTGCGTACTCGCGCGTGATTTGACAATAGCTAGCTAAGTGGTGTTGACAGATTTCTTTTGGTAAATGTCCCTCTGATTTGCCTAGCTTTTTAGATTCTAAGTGTAGCAAAGATGCTGCTACTTTTGCTTTTGCTGGTAGTAAGTTAAATTTGCCGTAGTAGTTCACGGATTGTGTTAGATTTTCGATAATTTTCAGTAGAATCGAGGTCCCCCAACCGGATTCGTCGATAACATTTAAGACGAAGTACGGATCGATGAAATATGCCGTCGTTTCTGAAATCGTTTCTAATTCAAACTGGTTGCTTCCCCTTGATAATAATGAGGCAAAACCTATAAATTCGCCGTCTCCAGAGAATGAAATAGTTGTCTCTTTCGTATTATGACTTGCCACAATTTTGGTCAACCCTTTTTCTATATAGATAAAGGAACGATTGTCTGTCACCGTGGAATCAATAACTGTTTTAGCTGGTAGTACTTTCTTCTTGGAATATTTATCAAATGATTTATTGGAAAACAGTAGTATTTCCAGGAAATTCTCGTCGATTTCAACACCAAATGTTTGTAGCATAATGAATGCCTCCTTTTAATTTTCACGTATCTTTTAAATTTGTTGTAATATAGCATGAAAATTTTTTCACGCTCATTTAGTGATAAGCCCATTTGGCAAGCATAGAACGCCTCGCATCACCAAGGTATGGTCGTAGTCACTATAGTCTCTTTAGCACATTTTTAAAACCGTGATTTCGTCTCCAGTTCTTATAATTACTGCCTTTTAACGTATTAATTGCTTGACTTCCATCACATCCTCAATATACATATAATCCGTATACAGACATTGGATTGTGCTTGTATACGTTATTAACAGATTAGTATAGCACTGGGGATTCAAACTCATGTGTGCTTGTGCAATAAAACAAGTATTTTTCGTAGGTAGGCTTCATTGATGGTATATGGGGAGATACATAGAGGCATATTGATTTTTTTATTTCTACCGAAGCAATGTAACTGCGCCGTAGATAAAAAGGATAAACATAAATACGGACGCAGTATGAAGTGCAACACTAAAAAAGCTTGTTTAAACCATGTACGCATCGTCATTCAATCGAATCAATTCCGTAGACCCGAAAGCGCGTGACTCATTGATGTCGCGGATTGTTTGATAAATCAAGTTTGTATGTTCTGTAACGAGCGGACTATGACTTTTATGAAGCGAATTAACAATCACTTTGACACGTACATCTTGCGTTTGTAAATAGTCTTTTAATGCCATTAATTCTGCAAACTGCATATCGTTTTTCCCAGTGTACAGATGGAAGGTTGTCGTTTTTATCGCATCTTGTTGGTAATTCTTTGGATCAAAGAAAAACGTGTTTATTTCTTCTTCTAATTCTGTATTGCCCTGATAAAAAGCTTCTTTTTCTGTTGCGTGATAACGATCGATAAAATCGCTTACCTTCACTTGTGGTACGAGCGAAAAAACATCTGTGATATAAGGATTCAAAACACCATATACCAACGCACCAGTACCACCTTTGCTACTACCAAACGCAATGACTTTTTCATAGCCGTGTTTTTTAATAAACTGTTCTAATTCCTGATTTAATTCGTTATAAATCGCTTTGCCGCCATCGAATAAATACCAGCCGTAACTGTCTGAAAAATAATCTTGAACAAATAAATAATCACTTTCTTTATAATCTGTACAGAAGTTCATCCAGTTATACCGTTCGTGCAATTTCTTGATTTTCGCATGATCTGCCGTGCCGTCCATTACGCTTGGTATCTCGTCCAAAATTTTCTTACTGACTGATTGAAAAACAAGAATCAAGTGTTTACTCCCATTTTTCAAATGCCTGCCATGTAACATAATTTCACCTTTTCCATTATCATTTTAGAAATCTTCCGCGACAGTAATGCGAATTTTTCCTGAATTTTTTGTGATTGTCTCTTTGTTTCGCTTAATGAATACTTTAACAAAATAACTGCCGCCGTCTTCCGCTGTGTAACGATACTGGGCGCTTGTTTGGTACTTTGTTTTGTGCAGCGCCTCTTGTTCCCCGATTTTATAGAAATAATAAGCAAATTCAATGCGCTTATCTTCTATTAAGTACTGGGGTAAGACGCATTCGGCGAGCACTTTATTGTCGTTTTGCCAAGCAATGATTTCATTACAAGCCAACTGATTCGTATGCTCATGTAGCTCTTTTTCAAGAAAGCTTGGAAAACCAGCTACGCCAATATTACGTTGGCGACAAATCTTACTCAAAACTTGTTTCTCTTTTAAGACTTCTAGCATGTATTTTGTCTCTTCTTGATAATTTTGAGAGCTAGAACCACTGTAAAAATAAACATGCGGTCGATTAAAATCCTCAATATGGAGCTGTGCGAATAGCTTATCGATTCGTTGATTACCTTTCAAGGATGCCTTGACCACGTTCTGATAAAACTGATAGTGATTTTTCAAAGTTTGTGGATCGCCGGCAATCGTGTGGTTGTAATGAAATCGCAAGCCAAAATAAATGGCTATTGCACCACTTTCACCATAACCCGTAATCATGATGTTTTGGCGCTTCACTTTTAGTTTCTCTGCAACAGATTCCACGAGCTCATTCACAGTTTTTTCATATTGTGCCTGCGTGATTTTGTTATGTTCCTTAGCAGGTGGCATCAGAAATAGTCGATGCTGGTCATACGTCTTACTGGCTTCTCCTAAATAATCAAACGGTTCGCCAGCATCATTTAGCTCTGCAAAACATACAAGGAGATATTCACTTACCGGATTCGATGTAGCAATACGATATTGCACTGGTATTTTTCCTGTTGTTGTTTCCATCTCAAAGCTTGCTGCTAGTTTCTCCATTTACGAAAGCCTCCATTATCACGTTTTCTAGTTTTTTACAAATAATCATTTTATCAAAATTGGCTTGTGGATAAAGGCGCAGTTCTAATTTTTTGTCAGGCGTTTGCTTGTATGACTCGATATACTCCGCAATGTCCTCTGTCGTCTCAAAAATATGCTCTTCGGGATAAATCGTTTCTGCTCCTGGCCAATGAAGGACACATGGTACACTTCCAGATGCCATACCTTCCATCGGTGCCAAATGAAAACTTTCAAAATCACTTGTTGATAGCATAAAACCAATTTTTCTCATCCACTCAGCAACATCATCCCCATGCTCATCAAAAATGACGGCATCTTTCCAGGGTGCATCCTCTATCCGTTTGAAAATAGCATCATAGTACGCCTTTTCATCTTCACGTTGCATCAACCACGGTAAATCTTGCGGCATTCTACTTTTCACATAAAGACGGTAACGCTTATCTTTCTGCCATAGTTTTTCTAAAATATCTAATGTTAAATCTAAGCGTTTGCGACTCGGTAAAATACCGCAAACACCGATGTTATAACGGCTGTCAACTGTTTTCTTGAGACGATATTGCGCTGTGTCAATCATGTTATATATCATTGTCATCTTCTCACGCGGAATCCCACAAACGCGGTGGAACTCTTCAAAAATATAAGGCGAAATAGCAATGATTTGATCGATGTTATCCATCGTATAGTTTGCTGGATGTTCTGTTTCACGCTCTTGCAAGTGCATCCGAACAATTAGTTTTTGATGTGGCTTTTTATGCTTCGAATACCAAACGGCGTTTCCCAAGCCCCATTCACAAAAAATAATGTCTGCCCAATCTAGTAGTTTCTGGCTCGTTTTTTCGTCGTGGGTTGCATGTCCTTTCCACGTATCAATTTTTACCTCTAACCGAGGATTTGCCTCACACGTTTCAATCGCCATCGTCAAAAATTTCAAGTCATGTCCTGCAAATACAATGCGAATATTGTCTTTTTGATAGCTCCATAAGAAGGTGCTTAAACGCTTGTAAGAAGCTGCCATCGTGAAATGTTGACTCGCACCATATGTCATACGTGCAGCCCGTTCGTACAATGTGCTATCGTTCAAACTCTGTGTTGCTTTTTCAATAAATTGCTCTTTGGTTGCTACAAACAGTGGATAATCCTTGCCAAGCAAATCCTCATGCATTTTGGTACGCCTTACTAAAACAGGTTTGCCAAGGTGCCCATATTCCAACAACTTCGTAGATAATTCTACTGACTCATCGTTATCAATGACCTCACTGCGCCAGCTGATGCCAACATCTGCGTCTTCAATAAATTGTTGACTAGCCGAACGTGACATCGCTCCACGCCAATCAATCTTTGGTTCTTCCGTGAATTGTTGCATAATCTGCTCTTTTTTAGCCGTTAATTCACCTTGAAATTTATCTCCAGCAATACCAACCGTTATATTTCCATCTAGTTCTGATGCTGCTTCTACTATTTCTTCCGTATACCAATCCGTAGCAAATTTTCCTGTGTAAACTAAGCGATCATTTTTATTTCGAAAACTCGGTTCCACCGTCCCATTTGGTACCATCGGAAATAGAATTTGAATTTTTTCGCCGCCCACATTCATGAGTCGCATGAAGGCCTGTTTCATTGGCTCCGTTTGCATGAAAATATTTGGAAACCGTTTGTATACTTCGCCTAGCTCTGCGCGTTCTTTTCGTGATGAACGAGTAAGCGTATGATTAAAGTCCGTAATGTAAGGGACTGTTTTTTCTACTAATTTGGATTCTTTCATCAGCTGGCGTACTAAATCAAAACCACGAACAATAATTACATGATAATGATTTTTAGCATCGAGTTCCTTCATCACTCGCACTGCTTCCGCAACATTCATTCGGTTTCCGTTGTCAAAAGAGCGTTTTTCCAAATCCTCGTAGGGCTGAATCGTCGTCACATTTGGGTACCCTGCCATTTCGTCGGTTAATAGTGTATTTTTGACGCGTGCTTTTAGCAAGATTTCCGTCTGGACATCTGGATTTGTAGCCAACATTCCGGCCATCGAGGTAAGCCATACTGCGGACCCGTCCATAATATTCAAATCCACATCTCCGTACACTAACACTTTTAAAGTTCTCACACTATTCCTCCTAAATCTCGATCTGCTGTCGTTCTTCTGGTTTTATTTCGTTGCCATCTCGCATGAAATTATAGGTGTCCGCACTGAATAATCGCGCGCCTTGTTTCAAATGCGGGGCTATCGATGCATCCTGCTCCATCTCACGCAGTAGTGTCGGTAACTTTTTTCCAAAATGCCAATGAGTTGCAATCAAGCTACTCTGGAAATGAAGATCTGTCACAAACTCATAACGCGCCTCACTTTTCCCGATGAAGTCGGCCTCACTATAAAGCGCAGCATGCATCATGTCCTCTAGATAATATTTTCCGTAGAAATGACGATCTGAGAAATAGGCTACATAATCCGTATCGATGACTTCTGTTATTTTGTTGTATTGGGCCATATAACTATGGACAAATACGCTGATATCGCCTGAATTATATTGATTCATTATATCGATAGCCTCATCAAACATCGTGACACATACGACTAGCTTTTTATCTTGATAGGTTTGAGCTTTATACTGCTTCAAAATTTTGTTAAATGCTTGTTTCGAACGGGCAACCGCAACCACCGTCACATTTTTTGTAAACGTCGGCACGGCTATCTTCAGGTCGTCTAACATGCTCGCTAAACGGTGTTGATAGGTGTGTTCCCGGTAAACTGCGCGAATCCCTGCAAGTGATTTTTGATTATATATCTGGTCATCATTCGTAATGGCTTGCATTTGTTCATGTAGCTTGTCCGTATCCTCCGAAATCATCACGACATCTCCAAAAAGACGGCGAATTCCTTTCGAATAACTGCTGAGAACAGGTGTCCCAGAGGCTAATCCTTCAAATACACGACGCGAAAACATCGTCGGCGAGTACTTAATACTGTTAATATTGATCATATATTTATAGCCTTTATATGCCAATTCCATTTCACTGTACGGTAAACTTCCAAGAACCGCTTGTTGGTAACGCTCGGGAAACTCGAACATCGCCTTATCCTTCAACGGTTTGCTGTAATTACGATCATAAATGGCTAAACCATAATCAAGCGCCACATCCAGTACATCCTCCATATCCTTGCGTCGTTCCTCATGCCTGTTACCATAGTAAGAACCTGCAAAACACATCTTGTCGATACGTGGCTCTACCAAAGCAATTGGATTATGCATCGATGGCTGTACCGCGAAACTCTGCGCAAATACATTGGTGTGTCCTGCACGCTCCTGATATCTCGGAATCATGTCAGCATCTGTCGTATAAATGTAGTCAAATCGTTCTGCCGTTGCAATAAATTTTTCAAAATGAATAGGATCCTCCTTATTCCAAAAAACAGTCGGGATTCCTTGCTCCTTACACCAATCTAGCAGATCAAAAAGTTCTTCCTTTGATTGGTTATTGTAAGTGGCAATCTTGTACTCCCATGCGCCGTAGTTCCCTTTCCAGGCTGACTCCACAAATAGGAAATGCGGACGATTTTCGGTCAATACTTCACGCCAATCTGTTGGCGTAATCGGCAAAAGTTGTACTTCTTTTTCGTAGCAAGTACGCGTGAATTCATCAAAAATGCAGGCTACTTGTAAATCTTTCAAACTTTTAATCGCTGGTGCATGGCTTGGTGCTATATAAGCCATTGTTTGTCTGCTCGCTTCACTCGCCACGATACGCTCTAATTGCATGTGTTTTACTATTGTTACGCCGGAATGCGTTATCTTTAATGCTAGTCGTACTTGTGTTGTTTCTTCCGACAAATGAATTGTAACTTTTTTATTTGGATTGAAAAACGAAACGTTACATTTTTCAGAATGGTTATATTCAATCAATGCCATTTTCACGGAAACATCCCCCATCATTTCTGCTTCAAAATGAAGTTCTAGGGTTTCCTTGGGTAGGACCGGAATACCATGTTCTGGTTCCCTCGTGAAGACATTGTTATTTTCAAGAAAAGTCAGGTAGTCAAAACTGGAATCTGAGCTTGAGATATACAGATGCCCATTTTGTTCATAGGTCACTAATTTTTTGCTAGGATTATGCCAATTCTCGATCGTATTTAATTGCTTCACGTCGACAATATTTGGGTTTGTATCGTCCAATATTTGCTTTTGAACAGCTTCAATTTCTTCGTACAGCGCATTAATGTCGATCATTGGTTCTCTCCTTTAGCCTTGGTGTTCTTGTTCATAGCCCAATACTTTCGTGATATTTTTACAAGTTTGGAATCGTTCAGACGTTCATAACGCTGTTTCATTTGTTCGAATTGACGCACTGCTTTGGCGCATTTGTCTTTTTGTTCTTGTACTTCTTTTTGTCGTTCTGCTAGCTTCATATTTAAGGCTTCCAGCGCCGACTTCTGTTCTCCAAGCAAATCATATATTTTCTTCTTGAAAGCGGTCGTTTCTACCTGCTTTTTTTGGATGACTTGCTCCTGCTCTGTGATCTTTTCTTTCAATTGCTTTATTTGCTGTTCTGCATTCGTCATTGCTTTAACTCCTTATTACTATTTTTTCGTATAGAGCTAGAAAAATCAGCTTTTCCTGCTCCCAATTAAAAACGTCACGTGCCTCCAAACAATTTTGATGCAATTTCTTTCTTTTCTCTGGATTACTAACTAGCTCATTGACAGCTTTAGCAATCGCTTCTGAATCGTGTGAATTGACAGTTAAGCCAACCTCGTATCCTTTAACGACACGGCTTATCTCCGGGAAATCGCAAGCAATTACTGGAACGCCACTCATGATATATTCAAATAATTTATTCGATGAGGCGGAGTAATGGTTGAAGCACGTATTATTGAGTATTTGGAATCCTAGGTATGCTTCTTTTGTGTGGCTTGGTAAAGCTTCTAATGCCACTTTGTCCATAAATTTCACTCGGGTTTCTAAATTCCGCTCTACCACCATCTTTTTGAGTGTTGGCTTTATGCGTCCATCTCCAATTAAAACAATAGTTCCCATCTTGATGTTTGGAGCGGCTTCTATTAATCGATCTAACCCTCGCCCTGCCTGGATCCCACCTTGATATAGTAAGATTGGTTCTTCGCGTGGTATTTCTAGTTGTTGATGTAAGTCTACTGTCATTTCCGCATCTTGTTCTTGCTTAAATGGATAATTATGCACAACTTCTGGATAAAAACCGTAGCGTTCTTCCACGTAAGCTGCACGTGTGTGATTTTCATGGATACAAACATCCACAAATCGTAGTAAAAAACGTTCCATGATACCGTATAAAGGGCTATCGTATCCCGTTCTACTCGTCTGAACTTCATGCGAGTCATAGATGAGTTTGCTTCGCCCTAACCATTTCGCGCAAATCACAGCTTGTAACAACGTATTTAGATCATTGGCATGATAGATATCATATCGCTGACGAAAACCTGCGCCTACCATCCGAAAAAAAACAACACTTCGAAACATAATCGTTCGCATCGGTTTTGTAAAAAAGAGGAGAGTGAGTAATAAGAGGAAGAGTAATGGCCAATAAAAGCAAGCAATGATATACAGTAGTACAAGTATTCCGAGTAAATATTTCTTGTTTTTAAACCAGCTCAGGATTGGAGTGAATGGTAACTTACGAGACATTCGGTACACGTGGAAATTGACATTTTGCTGTTCTACTTTTGGTAATCCGGTTTGGTGTATTGCGATTAAATCCACGTGATATCCAGCCTCACTAAGGGCTGTGCCTTCTCGTAAAACCCGTGCATCATTGGTGAAATAGTTCCATACAAACATACCGACTTTAGTTGTCACGATTAATTACAGCCTCCATTTTCTTGAAATTTTGTTGCCAGCGATGATTCTGATACGCATATTGGTAGCCGTTATGTCCAATATGCTGCGCCAATTCTGGATCCTCAATGAGTTCTTTTACTTTTTGATACATCTCATCGATTTGACTATGTTGGAATGTATAGCCGCAATTCGCTTTTTCAATGACATGGCTGCTGTATCCTGACACATTTCCGACAATTGGTACGCCCATACCCATGTAATCAATCACTTTACCAGGTAGTACTTTTTCAAAAATAGGGTGATCGACAAGTGTCACATACGCCACATCTGCTTTTCCAATTTCTTTTAAAACTTGTGCGCGTTTCTGCGGGGAAAGAACCGTGATATTGGCCAGCTGGTATTGTTTTAATCGCTGCTTAATTTCTTGAAGTTTAAAGCCATAGCCAATAATTTTAAATGTAATAGCCTCGTTTGTTTTGAAACGTTCTGCTAGTTCAAAGAAGCCCTCCATCTCTTGCGCTAAGCCGACATTTCCTGTATAAATAATCGTTTTAGTTTCTTGATTCGTTGGCTTATTCTGGCTAGCGCTACACGCAAACTCTGCTTCTGTTAGGGAATTCGGAATGAAGTGGATTTTTTGTTTTGGAACACCTTTTCCAACAATGTAGTCTACAAAGCCCTCACTGTTGACCACGATTTTATCCGCATTTTGGTAAATTTTGTTTTCTAGCCAGTAGGCAAAACGTAGAAAGAAACGATTATTCCAACGTTTGACACCAAGCAGAGTCTCAGGCCACAAATCTCTTACTTCTACGATTAACCTGGTCTTTAAAAAACGCTTAGCGAACAGTCCCGCAACGCCTACTGAAATCGGCGGTGTTGAGATATAAACCGTATCGGTATCTTTGCCTTGACGCATGATGGCTTGAATGAATTGGCACATGACTTCTAGATAAAATAGAAATCGTTTTATAATGCTATTGGCATACTTTTTCGTGCGCGGTTTCACTCGGATAACGTGTGTTTCATCCAAGCCTTCTTCCCAAAAATCGCCTTGCTTATACAAATTTTGATTCGGGTATCGCGGATCAGTAGTGATGAGTGTTACTTGGTTAAACTCCGACAGTTCTTGAAATAAGAACTTGATTCGATTCGCCGCACTACCGATTTCAGGATAAAAGTTTTGTGAAATAATTAAGATTTTTTTCATTGAGCTTCCCATTTCTGGCTAGATTTCACGCCTTTACCGTACCAGCTAAACACCGTATGGTCGGTACTTATTCCTCAGATCTTCTTGGCGTTTTTTTCTATCCTCTATTTGATAACGAAAATATAAGACACAGGAGCCTTTTTTTATTTTCGTTAGTTTATTTCGTGTGACGAGCGAATGAAAGCATTGCTTCGATACTGCTAAGGCTTCAATTGCTTCACTGGTTGACATAAAGTTGGCATCGAGTAGTTCTAACAGTTCCTTATTTTCCATTTCGACTCCTTTATACAGAAAGAACCTTGGATTCGACTGGATATTGAGAAACTTCGGATATATTCCCCATGTGGGTATAGCTACTCGCAGCCGTTAATTCTTGTGCGATATTCTTCGTGTCGAACACGTTTTGCTGCTTCATATTGGCGATATTATCGAGATTTAATGCCTTGAATTCTGAATGATCAGCTAATATTAATAATAAATCTGCATTAGCTGTTGCTTTTTCGCTATGTTTCTCAACAAAAGGAGCATCAACATGTGGATCATGTGCAACGACTTCATAACTTGTTTCATTCAGTAACATCTCCCAGATTTCATTGGCTGGGCTTTCACGAATATCGTCAATATCACCTTTGTAAGTTAAGCCAAAGATTGCAATTTTCTTACCTGCTACGCGTTCCATCATCATTTTTACTTGTGCTACAATATAACTTGGCATCGATGTGTTGATAGCGCGGGCTTGTTGGATAAGCGGGGAATAATCTGGAGAGGCTGCGGCAATAAAGTAGGGGTCAACAGCTAGACAGTGTCCACCAACTCCTGGGCCAGGGAAATGTAAGTTCACGCGAGGGTGTTTATTTGCCATGTCGATAACGTCAAGTGCATTGATTCCTAAGTCTGCGGAAATCTTGGCAAGTTCATTAGCTAGTGCGATATTCACATCACGATACGTATTTTCCATTAGTTTGGACATTTCTGCTGTAGATGCTTTTGCGGAAATCAATTCACCTTTTACAAAAACGCCATAAACCGCTTTTCCTGCTTCTGTACAAGCATCGGTTACACCACCGATAATGCGGTTGTTATAAATTAATTCGTGAATAATTTGACCTGGTAATACACGCTCTGGGCAATGTACTAAGAAAATATCTTCTCCAACAATGAAACCAGCTTGCTCGATTAGTGGTAAGATGTGGTCTTCGGTTGTACGCGGGGCAATAGTGGATTCGATAATCATGGTATTCCCTTTTTTCAAATAAGGTAATGTTGAAACGACTGCGGATTTCACATAGGATAAGTCACATGATTTTAATGCATCGTTATTGTTTGGTGTTGGTACGGAGATGATGAATGCATCAGCTTCTTCTGCTTGCAAGCTAGCTCGGAAGTTGCCAGCTTGGATGGCACGGTCCAACTCTTCTTGCAAACCTGGCTCTTCAATATGAATCGTTCCGTTGTTCAATGACTTAACTACTCGCTCACTTACATCCACGCCAACCACTTCTTGTCCATGATTAGCAAACATAATAGACGTCGGTAATCCAATATATCCTAAACCTATAACTAAAATTTTCAAAATATAGCACTCCTAATTATCTATAGTTTTTTTGTCCATCGAGAAAAAGATTATTCTTTTTCTGGTATCGTAACTTCCCACTCTGCTTGGGCTTTATCTTTTGGTTGGTAAGCTAATGTTGCTTTTTCTGTACCTTTTGGTAAGTTAAAATATGCTTTTCCAGTCAGTGTTTTTCCTGCTGCTATTTCATCACCGAAATTACTTGCTTGTGGATCTACTTTCAATGCCTTGCCTTTAGCTGTTTTTAGCTTGAAATCGCCACCGCCAATTGCAAATGATGTGTTACTGTTGTTTTGAATATTCATTTCTACTTGCAAAATATCTTGTTTACCATCGCCGCTCTCCGTCAGCTTTAAGTTTGCGATTTTCATATCGATGTTGTCTACTGTCTTAGTAGTAGATACGCTATCTTTTGCTTTTTCTTCTGTTTTTGGCGTTTTATCGGTACTCGTATCAGGGTTGCCACACGCTACTAGTGTCGTTGCAGTTAGAATTGTAAGTCCAAAAATTGCTATTTTTTTTATCATCATTACCGTCCTTTTATGAAGCATGGCTGGGAGGGAACACTTTGTCCCCTCGCCAACCGCTTCTTGTTTTGTCTTATTTTGTAAGTGTTACTGTTTGTGTTTTGATTACTGTGTTTGTGCTATCGTAAGCGATAACTTTTACAGTGTCTGTGTCCGCTGCAATTTTGTCTTTTGCGTAGTATTGGAATGTGCCATCTGCTGCTACCGGTACATAAGCGAATACTGTTCCGTTAACTTCTAGACCAACTTTTTTCACAGCACCAGTGTATGTTCCTGTTACACGAGCATCACCGATTTTGTATGTCGCTGGGAAAATGTCACCTGTTACTGTTGATGAACCATCTGTTACTGCGACAGTTTTTGTGTCTACAACGTCATTGTTTGCATTGTAAGCAATAACTTTCACTACATCTGTTGTTGCTAGTACTTTGTCTTTTGCGTAGTAAGTGAATGTTCCGTCTGTTGCTACACCAACTGCTGAGTAAATTGTTCCATTTACTTCAAGCGCTACTTTTTTCACGCCGCCTGTATATGTTCCTGCTACGCGAAGATCACCCATTGTGTATGTTGTTGGGAAAATGTTACCTTGAAGTGCTGCTGAATCTGTAAGTGCTACTACTTTTGTATCAATTAATGTCCCTGCTGAATTGTATGCTAGTACTTTCACTACATCTGTTTTTGCTAGTACTTTATCTTTTGCATAGTAAGTGAATGTGCCATCTGCTGCTACTGCTACGCCTGTGTATACTGTTCCATTTACTTCAAGCGCTACTTTTTTCACGCCGCCTGTATATGTTCCTGTTACACGTAAATCAGTTCCGATAGTGAATTTCACTGGTGTTACAGTTCCTTGTAGTGCTGCTGAATCTGTTAAATTAACTTTAACTGTTTGGATAAGATCGCCATTAGAATTGTAAGCTAATACTTTAACATCATCTGTTACGTTTAGAACTTTATCTTTTGCATAATAAGTGAATGTTCCGTCTGCTGCTACTGCTACGCCTGTGTATACTGTTCCGTTAACAGATAAGGCTACTTTTTTCACGCCGCCTGTGTACGTTCCTGCTACACGTAGATCACTACCTACTGCAAAGTCAGTTGCTTTGATTGTTCCTGAAAGTGCTCCTGAATCTTGGATATTAACTTTCACTGTAGATACGGCTGTTCCTGCTGAGTTATAACCAATGATTTTAACATCATCTGTTAGGTTTAGAATTTTGTCTTTTCCGTAGTAAGTGAATGTTCCGTCTGCTGCTACTGCTACGCTTGTGTAAAGTGTTCCGTTAACAGACAAGGCTACTTTTTTGATGTCGCCTGTGTATGTTCCTGCTACACGTAGATCGCTACCTAAGTTGAATGTTACTGGAACAACAGTACCTTTTAATGCTGCTGCGTCTAAAACTGTTACTTTTTTCATTTCGATAAGCTTGCCGCTCGCGCTGTAAGCAAGGATTTTAACATCATCTGTTAGTTTCAAAATCTTATCTTTTGCGTAGTAGCGGATTACACCGTTAGTTACGGCAACTGTTGTGAAGTCTACGCCATTTACTTGTAGTTTCACTTTAGCTACTTTACCTGTATAAGTTCCTTCAAGATAAGTGTCACCATTTAGATAGAAGACGTTTGGAAGTACTGAACCATTTAGATCTTCTACTGTAACTGTGATTGTTTTTGTTACTTTGTTGCCATCTGCATCTGTTACAGAATAAGTTACGCTGTATGTGCCTTCTTTTGTTGTATCAACGTTGTTCGCTGTTACCGTTACTTTAGCTGTTAGGTTACCATCTTCGCTGTCTGTTGCTGTTACGCCTGTTAATGGGTTAAATGTAGTACCCATTTTGACTGATTGATTAGATGCTGTGATGACTGGTTTTTCGTTCGTTTTTACTGTTACAGTGATTGTTTTTGTTACTTTGTTGCCATCTTTATCTGTTACTGAGTAAGTTACGTTGTAAGTGCCAGCTTTTGTTGTATCAACGTTGTTTGCTGTTACCGTTACTTTAGCTGTTACGTCACCGTCTTCTTTATCTGTTGCTGTTACACCTGTTAGTGGAGTGAATGTGTCGCCAACTTTAATTGTTTTGTTCGCTGCTGTGATGACTGGTTTTTGGTTTGATTGTACGATTTTCGATGTTTCTGGGCTGTCAACACCATTGTCACCTTTTTGTGTTACTTTAACGACATCGCCTTCTTTTTGTGCTGGAACTGTAACCGTGAAGTCACCGTTAGCATCTGTTTTACCAGGTACTTTTGTTCCGTCTGGAAGTATTACAGTGATGTCTTTATTTGGCTCACCTTTACCTTTAACAGTTGTGTCGCCTTCTTTGATGTCATTAACGATTGGAGCTGCTGGTGCGCGTAAATCTTCTTGTACTTTTGTTGTTACGTTTGCACTGTCATTTACACCGTTTGTTTGGTATGAAACTACCGATTGATCTTTAGCAAGTGTAACGCCTGCTGGTACGTCCAATGTCCATGTGCCATCTGGTTTAACTGTCGTTTTTCCAGTTGTTCCATTAGGGAATGTAACAATGATATCGTTACCTGCCACACCAGTACCAGTTACTGTTTTCGAGTTAGTGTAGATATTGTCAACTCCTGGACGAGCGATAGCACTTGATCCTTCTGTTGAAAGACGCGTGTAATCGAATAGCGTGAATCCGTCCATTCCTGTTGCAACACCACCATAGTAGTTTGTTGTTACAGTGCCAGTTTTATATGCTAGCGTAACACGACCTGCGTCAGTGTCAGTCCATTCAGCATTTGGTGTTTTAGACCAGTCTGTTCCGTGATTCCAAGCCATAAGGTTTTTAACGTTGTTGATTTCTACGCGTGATTGGTTAGCAACTGTTGTAGTGCTTGCACCTTTCACAATATGACCCGTTTTAGTTGTGGCATTGTTGTTGTTTTGGCGGAAGTCAATAAATTTAGGGCTGTTAAGCACTAACTTAGAAGTTGTTGCGCCACTTAAGTCAAATACAGATGTTGTTGATGATGGATAGAGTGATTCAACATACGCCATTGTGTCTTTTTGGAATGTTACAACACCGTTTGCTTTTACTGCTGGTTTTGCTGATTTTGAAGCAGCACGGATGTTAGCTTTTGAAGCAGTGGCAAACGTTACAGAACCAGTAGTATAGATACCATAGTCTGCCGCTGCAATTTTCACTGTTGAGTTTGTTCCTACATTAAGTGCTGCTGCTGCGCCACCTTCTTGTCTAATACCATCTGTTCCAGATAAGTCAAAACTTGAGTCAGGAGAGATATTCAATACTGAGCCAGAAAGCGAGTGAAACGTATGGCTGTTCAATGCTTTTATAACGACTGTATTATTTGCTCCAAAAGTTGTATCTTTAGTTGTGTAGATACCATCGTGATTAGATGCTGTGATGTTCAAGTTGACGTTTTTACCTGTTGATAAACCTTCACCGCTTGTATCTGTAGTATAAATACCATCTACATAGGCTTTAATATCCATACTTGAGTTATCAGCGATTTTCACGCCACCAGCATCAATACCTCTACCAGCTGAAGATGAGATTGTCGTTTGTGTGTTTGCACCAAAGTTTACGCGTGAGTTTCCTGCTGCATAAATGGCTCCGGATTTTGCTTTTACATTAACTTCTGTGTCATCACCGAAAAGAATTGGTCCGCCAGAGTAGATACCATAGTCAATTGCAGAATCGATATCAATTTTTACACGATCTGCTGCTGCTTTTGGTTGGTTAGATATAGTACCAAAATTGATTGCTGCTGCTCCTGCTGAGTAAATACCTTTATATTGTGTTCTTAATTTTAGGGATGAACCGTCACCGAATGTGATTGTTGCATTACCATAGAAACCATGACCGTTGTCACTTACAATATCGATATTAGCGTTTTTACCTACAACGATTGCTGCTCCTGTGTTGTATGCATAAACGGCTGTACCTGTACCAGTTGCTTTAAGGTTTACGTTATCGCCAATTGTGATATTTCCAGATACATAGATACCGTTACCAACATCGCCTGATGCTAGTGTTAAGTCAGCGCCATTTTTAACAACCAATGTTGCTGCTCTTAAAGTTCCGTATTTAGATGCTGATTTCAAAACTGTGTTTTCACCAATAACAACGGCACTAGTTGATGCGTCAAATGCGTAACCTTTGTTTGAGCTCATATTGATATAAGCGTTGTCGCCAATACCCACGTTACCTGATGAACGAACTTTAACCGCTGTGTTTAAAGCTGATAATTCTTCGATGCGAGTGTTGTCTTCGATGACTAATTCATCAACGTCCATACCGTATTGGTCTGGGCTGACGATTTTATTGTTTGTTCCAGCGATAGATAGAGAAAGTTTCCCGTATCCACCCATAATCATTCCCCATACTTGTACGTTGTTCGTCAAGTTAACTGTTGGTGCTGCAGTTGAGTTATACCCTGTGAATACTCCTTTAGTTCCAACGTTTGAGATGCTTAAGTCTTGTACATCGATAGTAGAAGTAGAACGCATAATCATTTGGTAGCTACCAGCAGTTACTGCATAGCCGTTACCTTCAATGCGGATGTTGCTGTTGATTGCTACGTTACTTGTGAATTGGAAGTTACCAGTGATTTCGATAACGTTGATTGTTGTAGATTCTGCTGCTGCTTTAAATTCTGCAAATGTTGAAACTTGCGCACGTCGTTCTGTTACCCCATTGTCTAGAGCTAATGACATCGGTGCAATTGCAATTTTGTTTGCTGCTTGATCTGCAGTTGGCAATGTTGGTGTTGTTATATCTTGCCCTGTTGCTTCTGCTGCCAATGACCCCGCTGGTAATACTGTAAATACTTGACTTGCAATAACTGTAGCTACTAAAAGTGATTTTGCAGCTTTCATGACCGACGCCTTAGATAGTACGTTAATTGGTCCCTTTTGTTCATTTTTCATGTTTATTTTTCTCCTTCTTCCTTAAACTGTTTATTTGTCTGTTTTCTCTGCGTGAACTGTGTTGCCTTCACATAATAAACACCCCCTAAGTTGCAACAGAAACTGTATTCTCATTTATATTTATTAAAAATATAGAATCATCTGAAGTAGTGTTTCCTTATGTTCTGGAATAAGTCCCTGCAGTCATTTGTTCAAAGTAAAATTCATTACTTCACTCGTGCTGATTGGATTATATCACAGTATTTTAGAGTCACTTGGCGATGTTTTTTTCTGTAAATCGCCAGTTTCTTCTAAAAAGAAATGTAGTTGGACGATATATCCATTTTAATTTGTAAACTATTATACTTTTATAGTGCGCGGGTGAAACCTTTGTTAAATCTAACAAAATTAGAGTTTGACTGTTTTAAAAATTCTGATTAATACTAATGGAAACTCTGGTATTGCTTTAATTAATCTTTCTTATACTAGATATTACTAAGTTATGATGCATTTTTATCTTTTAGTAATGTGGTGTAAAATAAATATTTTCTTGCTTTTATTGCTTCATTTTGCGGTCTTCGTTGTACTTCTCTTTATTTTTGCTACTTTTTTACTCAAAATGATGTCCATTTTTTTGGTAACAAATTTCACTTATTTAAGGGTATTTTTATTGCTATACTCTAAATTTGCAGATTTATCACATTTTTGATGTAACTTATCTTGCTTACCGTTTGAATTGTCATACATCACTAACAGTTCATTCTAGATGTTGTGTCGCCGTGGGTAACCTCACCTCCTTTAATTAAATTTTTTCTATAGTTACGTGTATTGGGTTGGTTTGTGAAGATTGTTTCTGGGGAACTTGTGAAGAGATAGTATAACTGCTTGGTGCAGCCGGTTTTCTTAGGTTGGTCGGGGGGATGACCAGAAGAAGAATTTTTCGTTAGGTACCTGAGATTTGCTTATACTGCCTATTCTCGG
This sequence comes from Paenilisteria portnoyi, assembly GCF_014322795.1. GTDB lineage: Bacteria > Bacillota > Bacilli > Lactobacillales > Listeriaceae > Listeria_A > Listeria_A portnoyi. The sequence continues at coordinate 27,715 of NZ_JAASTT010000007.1, read as the reverse complement.
TGCCTCTTACAGTTATAAGAATACTACATAAAAATACGAAAATGCGATTATTATCAAAAAGTTCTTCAATCGAGAAACTTTTGACTTTGCTTAGTGAAAAAAAATGACAAATCGCCATTATGGTGCTATATTGAGCGTAATAGAAAGTCATGCCTTAGGAGCGTGTTTACGTATGAAAAACCTTGTTATTGCTTCGGAATATCGGAAGCTAAGACTGTTACACATCTTATTTACAGCAGAACAGAACTATACGAAGAAAGAACTTGCGGGGCTGCTACATTGTTCTATTAAGACGCTGGATAGCGATATCAAAAGTTTGCAAGAAATTTTTGATCCGGCGATTGCCTATGTTCATGAAGATGAATACTATGTGTTATTTGATGTGGGGGAGCAAGTGAATTTCTCCTATTTATATGCCATGACCGTCAGTAATTCGTATATGTATTTAATTTCTAAAGATATCTTTGCGGGAAAACGACAAAACTTAACCGATTGGGCAGAAGAGAATTTCAGTAGTTTGCCAACGATGTATCGCCGCGTTCGTCAAATTGATACGTATCTTGCCGAGAGCCGCCTTGTTTTGGAGACGACACCTCTTGATATTAAAGGGACCGAGATTCGCTTGCGTTTTTATTATTTTCAGATTTATAGTCGTTCTTATCCTTATACAAAGTGGCCGTTTCCGGAAATACCGTATGCGCGTGTGAATGACTTTATTAAGACGGTGGAAAGTTGTTTTGGGATATATTTTTCGCTATCTGCTCGGATAAATTATGCGCTTGCGATTGCCGTTTGCTTGGAGCGTGTGAAGCAAGGTTATCACTATACGATGACTCAAGCTGACCTCCACTCTTGGAAAAGTATTGCTGAGGCGCAACGGGAGTTTCATCCGGTTGATTATTCGATTTTGGAGGATATTATTGGCTCTCCGTTGTCTAAACACGAATGCTATGTCAATGTCTTGATGTGCTTTTGGACAAATTTCTCTTATGTTGATGCAAGACAGGCAGAAGTACGAGTAAGAAAAAGTCAGCTTGTTAATCCTCATAAGCATGAATTGGCCCAGGATTTGGTGAAACTTTTAGAGGTGTATCATATTCATAATACAACGCATATTTTAGCGGAAACGATTGATTTTCTAACGCGCTTCCTCTTTATTGATAAAATGAATACTCTACCAGAGGTGCCATATACGCACGTAGCTCCTGATAAACACGAGCTTAGTCAAAAAATCAGAACAGTATTGAATAGCTTTGAAACGAATCCAAATCACCGCTATATTCGCTCTAACAAGGCCATGATGATCCACTATCTAACAGATTTCTATAACATCGTGATACAACAGGAGCAACAATATCGGATACTTCATGTAAAAATTGTTTCAGAGAACGGTTATTTTTGGGAAGAATATTTACGCACAGAGTTACGGAAGCGATATTCAGAAGATCAAATTATCATTTGTGATGAATTGCATTCCCACGAACATATGCAGCACATCGATCTCATCATCAGCGACTTCCCTTTTTATGAAGAAACTGGCATCACAGCAGACACCCTCGTCTGGAACATGCCTCCTGTAAAAAAAGACTTTGAACAACTAGATGTATTTTTAAACAAAAAGAATGAGCGTTTTACTAGGTAAAATTCCAAACACAACAAAAAACTCCCTATTGAGTAGATACTAGAGAAATAATAAATCTAGTATCTATTCTTATAGGGAATGTATTATTTTGAGTTGGATGAAAAACTATTTAAGCTGGAGTATCTGTTAGTTCCCAAGTAAGGGTTGCTTCATACTGACCTGGAATTTTTGAAGTTTTACCTGGTACGCTTAGTTTAATGCTGTCTGCGGCTTCTGTCGCATCTGCTCCAAACATATCAACCCACGTTCCCATACCTTGGTCTTCTTCTGCACTCATAACATCCGATGACGTTCCAGCTGGGTCAAGCGAGAAACCGGTTGCTGTTGGTGCGTCACTTTCTGATGCGGAGTTCAATGTTGGATTTTCAAAACTTAATACGGCTCCTACTAATTCGGATGTGCCATTAACAAATTGGCCGTCTTGTTTTACTGTTAAATGCCAACCAGCGTTAGATCCACGGTTATCTGTAATTTGGATATAGTTAGGAATATCTTTAATCGTTTCTGATGCGCCTACTTTAATTTGATCCAGTTGCGCGGAGTAAACTTCATTGTTACCAGAAATTTTTTGATCCCCGAAGTGAATATTAGAGATATAATCGATGCTTAGAGGGCCTGCTGTACCTGCTGGATGATCTGGGTCAACTGGTACTACTACTTCTGGATTCCCTGGATCTGTTGGGTCAACTGGGTTTGTGATTGTATCGTTAGGAATAAAGTTGACATCTGCTTTGGAGCCCAATGTTCCACCGTCTGCTGCATGAGCCATTGTTCCTGTACCTGTTCCTACTAAGGTTGCCACTGTTACCATACCTACGATCGCGAATTTCGTTAATTTCATACTATCAATTCCTTCTCTCGTTTTTTATTGTGTCCCTTACATACATAAGATTACTACACAAAAGACGAAATTCAGGAGTTATGTCAAAAAATATCGAAACCTAGAAAAAAATGAAAACGATTAGGCTTTGGTCACGCCGATAAGAATGCCACCGATAACGACTAAAACAACGCCGATGATGACAAAAATAATTTCTTTTCGCGTTTTGCGTTCGTTTAATAGAAGAATCGCGCCAAGTGTTGAAATAACGACGCCGAGTTGGGATAGGGAAAATCCAGTTGCGACGCCAACAAGACTATTCGCATAGATCATCGCCACATTTCCGATTGCCCAAATCATACCGGGAATAACAAGCCAAGCTGTTTTCTTAATGAAGCGGCTTTCTTGGTCGTCCTTACTACGCGCCGTCATAATAAGCGCCGCAATCACCATTCCAATCGCTTGTGGCAAAATCGCATCCAGTCCATTGATGGAAAATCCTTGAATAATCACGACGTAGCTCACATAGCCCGCTGACGAAATGGCTAACGCAAGCAACCCGCGATTCAATGTCGCTTGTCCCGCCTCTTCTTTTTCCGCGTAGGATGTCATAAAAATACCAATGACAATTAGCGCCAACGCAATGAATCCAAACACGATTCGGAATGTCGTATCCCATTCGTGAAAAAGCAGCACCCCACAAAGCGTCGTTCCAACAAGTTGCATCCCCGTCGAAATCGGCATCGCTTTTGATACACCAATTAGCTTAAATGACTTCAATTGGAACATCTGCCCGACACTCCACAAACAGCCCGTAATAAAACTAATAATCACCGTTTCCGCTGTATAGACCGGATCCGTAAATAGGAACGCAATACATGCGAAAATAAGCGCCCCAAATGTGATACCTGTCGTTTGCTGCCTTGTTGTACCGCCAATCTTTGTAATAATTAGCGGCATGAATCCCCATAGTAAAGCCGGTATAAGCGCTATCAAAATATTCATCTGTCCCTTTTCCTCCCTAATTATGCACTATAACCCCTTAAAAATTGATTATCCCACATTAGATTTGGTATGTCGATATTCCTATTTCGTATTATACAAAATGAAAGCCGTTTCATAGCAAGCTTTTTTATGCACCTTTTAGCAATTTTTGTATCCAATCATCCAAAATGCATGTGCCAGCTAACGCTACAGCCTAACAAGTTTCGCTTCATTTTGTGAACGTTTTATGACAAGTACTATTTACTAGAATAAAGTTTCATTTTTCCCTTGCATATACCCGCGATTTGGTTTAGAATATATGTTCGTGCTGGTTTTTAACGCATATACAAGGAGGTATATAATGAAAGTTTTATTTCAACATTTGAAGAAATACAAGCTTCAAACCACGCTCTCCACGTTGTTCGTCGTCGTCATGGTTATCTCACAATTATGGCAGCCGAAATTATTACAACAAGTACTGGAAGCAATTATTAATGATAAGATGGACGAGATTACAAGAATTGGTATTTTACTTATTGTCATTGCCATCGTCGGACTTATCGCAGGTATCCTTAACACCATCCTCTCCGCAAAAGTGGCACAAGGTGTAGGAGCCGACATTCGTGAAACTAGTTTCCGCAAAATTCAAACATTCTCATTCAGCAATATCGAGAGACTTTCTACAGGAAATCTAGTTGTTCGTCAAACGAATGATATTACGCAAGTTCAAAACTTAGTAATGATGTCTTTACAATCTATCACTCGAATTCCGATTATGTTTATTGGTAGTTTTATTTTAGCGATGTATACCCTGCCTGAACTTTGGTGGATTATTATCGTGCTCGTTGTCCTTGTTCTCCTCATTGTTTTCTTGATTTTTGGAAGAATGGGCAAACACTTTGGTAAAATCCAAGGTTTCATCGATCGCGTCAATGCGATTGCAAAAGAAAACTTGGCTGGTATGCGCGTTGTTAAATCATTTGTGCAAGAAGACAATGAATTAGAACGCTTCACAAAAACAAGTGATAAATTAACGCATCACACCATCGTAGTTGGACAACTTTTCTCTGTTATGATTCCGGCATTCATGCTCGTTTCAAACATGGCGGTTGTCGCGGCGATTTATTTTGCTGGGGATTTAGTGAAAGACAATCCTGAAGTTATTGGTGCCATTGCGTCATTTATGAACTACTTGATGCAAATTATGATGGCGATTATTATCGGTGGTATGATGATGATGATGGCGTCTCGTGCGATGATCTCGCTGAAACGTATTGGTGAAGTGCTCGACACAGAGCCTGATATTACGTACGACGAAAACGCGCCAAAACAAGATTTAATTGGTAGCGTGGAGTTCCGTGATGTTAGCTTCCAATATGAAGGCGACGAAACAAAAGCGCTGAAACATATTTCATTCGAAGCAAAACCTGGTGAAATGATCGGTATCGTCGGCGCAACTGGATCGGGTAAATCAACTCTAGCTCAACTGATTCCACGATTATACGACCCAACTGAGGGTGAAATTTTGATCGGTGGAACGGACTTGAAGAAAATGAGTAAACAAACGTTACGCGACACAGTTTCGCTTGTGTTGCAACGCGCGATTCTCTTCTCAGGTACGATTTCCGAGAATTTACGTCACGGGAAGAAGGATGCGACGACGGACGATATGGAGAAAGCAACACGTATTGCGCAGGCGAAAGAGTTTATCGAACGCCAAGCGGATGTATATGATGCGCCAATCGTTGAGCGTGGAAATAACTTCTCCGGCGGGCAAAAACAACGCCTTTCAATCTCACGCGGTATTATCGGTGAACCAAAAATCTTGATTCTCGATGACTCCACAAGTGCCCTCGATGCGCGTAGTGAGAAGCTCGTAAAAGAAGCTTTAAACAACGAACTTGGTGACACAACAACATTCATTATCGCTCAAAAAATCTCGTCTGTTATTCATGCTGACAAGATTCTCGTGCTTGATGCTGGCGAACTTGTTGGCGTTGGGACACATAAAGAGCTCGTCGAAACAAGTGCCACTTACAGAGAAATCTATGACACACAAAAGGGAAGGGAGGTTGACGCGTAATGACTGAATTTAAACGTATCTGCCGCTTTTTCTGGCACTATCTCAAAGCTTACAAGTTGCAACTGACCGTGATTATTATCGCGATTATCGGCGCTACTTATTTACAAGTCAAGGCTCCTGAATATATCGGGAAAGCTATTCAAGAACTAGCAACTTACGCGCAACGCCTCTTCACAACGGGTGTGGATGACAAAACAGATTTCGTTCATATTATTTGGATGCTTATCCTGTTTTACGTCTTGCTTGCCGCAGCAACATTTATTCAAACCATCTTGATGGCTGGTGTTTCTGGTCGCGCGACAAACCGGATGCGTATCGGATTGTTCCGCAAAATGGAGAAATTATCGATTCGTTTCTTCGACGGACATAAAGATGGCGAAATGCTTAGTCGTTTTACAAGTGATTTGGATAACATCTCAAACACGCTGAACCAAGCGCTCGTACAAGTTTTGTCGAACGTTGCGTTAATGATTGGTGTTATTATCATGATGTATCAACAAAACGTGAAACTCGCAACTGTAACGCTGCTAATGGCTCCAATTGCGATCATCATTGCCGCGTTGATTATCCGCAAAGCTCGTAAATATGTCGATATGCAACAAGATCGTCTTGGCGAACTAAACGGTTATATCGATGAAAAAATTTCTGGTCAAAAAATCGTCATCACAAATGGCTTGGAAGAAGAAACAATTGAAGGCTTCGTGAAACATAACAACATCGTGAAAGACGCAACCTTTAAAGGGCAAGTTTACTCCGGTTTACTTTTCCCAATGATGCAAGGTATTTCACTGATTAATACGGCTGTCGTGATTTTCTTCGGTGGTTATCTAGCTCTTGATGGTAGTATCGAACGTGCCGCAGCTCTAGGTTTGATCGTCATGTTCGTACAGTATTCACAACAATTCTATATGCCACTGACTCAAATTTCGTCGCAGTACAGCATGCTTCAACTTGCCATTACTGGTGCACGTCGTGTTAGTGAAATTTTTGACGAAGAAGAAGAAGTGGAACGTAAAGATTTGAAAACAATCGATGGCGTTCATCAAAGTGTGAAACTACAAAACGTGGATTTCGCGTATACACCGGAAAAACCAGTCCTCAAAAATGTCTCGATTGACGTTGAAAAAGGTAAAATGGTCGCTCTCGTTGGTCCAACTGGTTCTGGTAAAACAACCGTCATGAACTTGCTAAATCGTTTCTACAATGTAGATAACGGCGCGATTTTGTTTGACGATGTGGATATTCGCGACATCAAACTCGCTTCCCTTCGTAAACAAGTTGGTATCGTGTTGCAAGATTCTGTCCTTTTCTCTGGTACAATCCGCGATAATATCGTGTTTGGTAACCCAGAAGCAACAGATGCCGAAGTTACAGATGCCGCAAAACAAGCGAACATTCACGACTTTATCATGACGCTTGAAAATGGTTATGAAACAGAAATCACGGATGAGAACAACATTTTCAGTGTTGGTCAAAAACAATTGATTAGTATCGCGCGTACGATTATTACGAACCCGTCCCTGCTTATTCTAGATGAGGCGACAAGTAATGTCGATACCGTAACCGAGAGCCGCATCCAAAAAGCGATGGATAACGTTATCTCGGGCCGTACTAGTTTCGTCATTGCCCACCGTTTGAAAACGATTCTTGACGCGGATCATATTGTCGTTCTGCACCAAGGAGAAGTTATCGAGCAAGGTACACATGAATCATTACTGAAAGAAGAAGGTTTCTACTCAGAGTTATATCATAATCAGTTTGTGATCGAATAAGAAACAGCGCATCCTTTCGCGGGGATGCGCTGTTTTTCTGCGGTTAAAAAAATAATTTGCTCGCCGTGATTGATAACGCGAGTAGCGCTACCGAACCAATTGTAGCCGCGAGAAAGACACGTCCACCACGACGAATAATGACTTGAAAATTCACGCTCATACCAAGCCCTGCCATCGCCATTCCGAGGCAAAGGTACGCCAGTGAAACAAGCCCATCTAATAAACTTGCTGGCATCGCAATAAACGTGCCAATCGCGCTTGTTAACAAGAATCCGCCCATAAACCACGGAATCGGTAATTTTGCCTTTTCATCCGCTGTTCCTCGTGTTTTGCGTTGTGCAATGATCCCAACAATCAAAGCCACTGGTGCGAGTAACAAGACACGAGATAATTTCATAATAATCGAAGCATCGAGCGCCTGCGTTCCTCCTGCCCCACCTGCTGCAACTGCATGCGCAATTTCATGGAGGGATGAACCAGTCATGACACCGAATTGGGTCGGCGTCATACCTAACACTGGTTTTAACGCGACCTCAATCAATGTAAATACCGTCCCCAAAATCGCGACAACCGCAACTGCCAGTACCGCGTCATCGTTCTTCGCCTTCAACTGCGGCGACACCCCCATGACCGCAGCCGCTCCGCAAATTCCGCAACCACAAGCCGTGAGCATGCCGAGTGTGCTGTCTACTTTTAGCCATTTGCAGAGGAAATATACCGTTACAATCGTGAACGCGACGACCACAATCGCGAGGACAATCGTTTTCACACCGGAATCCGCCAAAGCTTTCAAGTTCAGTCGGAATCCTAACAAGATAATCCCCAACCGCAAAAATTTATTCGATATGAAGCTCGTTCCGGGTTGCGCGCTGACGACAAGCGCTCGGCTCAGTTGAACGAGCATTCCAAGTATTAGCGCGATAACCAGTGCACCAACAAGCTGCAAACCAGGTATTTGTGCTAAATATTTTCCCGCTAGTGAACAGGCAAGCGTGACGACTACACCTATCCAAAATCCTTTTTCCTGCCATTTTATCTTCATTTTTCCATTCATCTCCTAAATCCATGTTATAATAATAAGAAATCTTATGTATGGGAGGCTCACGCGCATGTTTCATTGGCTTCAGACGTTTATGACGGTTTACGAAGAGAAGAATTTCACGCACGCCGCCGAAAAACGATTTATCTCACAGCCAACTGTTTCGTTACATATTCAAAAATTAGAAGAAATAACGGGAAGCGAACTGTTTATTCGGAGCGGACGCAATCATGCTGTACCGACCGAAAGCGCTGACTTACTCTATATTCGCGCGAAACAACTTGATTCCTTATGGGAAACTAGTTTGAGTGATATCCAGCAATTGCAAGGAAACACGCGGGTTACTTACACGATTGGCGCCTCGCAAACGATTGGTGTCTATATGTTACCCCTCATTTTACCGCAGCTCCAAAAGCAATTTCCGAACTATGATTTTGTGGTCTCGATTGCTAATTCGACGGTGATTTTTAATCGGGTGGAAACGCATGAGTATCAAATTGGGCTCGTGGAATCGCCGATGATTGCACCGATGATTACGCGCACTATTTTTGCCCACGATTCACTTGTTTTGGCTGGCGATATGACGAGCAACCTTTGGCTGTTGCGCGAAGCTGGTTCTGGGATTCGCACGTATACTAATCAATTTTTTCAACAAGAAAACATAATTCCAGCGCAAAAAATGGAGATTGCGAGCAATGAGGCAATTTTGACTATGCTCCAGCAAGGCGTCGGAAAAACGCTACTTTCTGATTTGAGCGTCCGCGATTTGCCTTATGAACATCCGCCGACACCGATTGTTCGCCCACTTTTTCAGATTCATAATCATGCTTTTCCGCAAGATCCGTTGCAAATTGCGCTACATCAATTGTTGTTAACTACCTTTTCTTGACTATATTTACAGTATACAAAGGAATAGATAATAAGTAAAATAGATATTTCAGATACTAATTATCAATATTATTAATAATAAAAAGGGGATTGGATAAAATGAAGAAAAAATGGACAGACTTAGATTGGCTTTTTACAGGTATTTTACTCGCTATCGCTGTGTTTATGTATAAAACACCGGACATAGTTGCATCGATTAGTAGCTCCTATCTCCATAACTTTCCGTACGAAGATTTTTCTGAGATGGACAGTTGGATGATGTATATTTCGATTATGAGCATATTATTCCTGTTTGCCGTAACAACAATCACACTTTGGATAATGAAAGGGAGTCAAAAGCATGAACAAGAAAAAGTTCTGGAAAATCGTCAACAAAGCTATCGTGCAAAGCGGCGCAGACATCGATGAATACTTGGAAGCGCTCGAAAAATTGCTCCGTAAACTAAAATCAGATGATATAGTGAAATGGCAACTTATTTTTGATGAATATCTCGAAGTTTCGAAGGTGGACAGGCTCTGGGCCGCAGCTTATCTACTGAATGACGGAGCGAGTGATGACGGTTTCGATTATTTCCGCGCTTGGCTCATTTCTCTTGGACAGGATGCTTTTTTAGCGATACTGGAAGACCCGGATTCTATCGGCGAATTGCTTCAAGGTAACATAGACGAAGATTTTTTAGCTGAATTTGAAGAGATTATGTATATCAGCAGTGACGAGTATTTAGAGAAAACCGAGCAGGACGATGAGGAGATTTTCTTTGAAGCTTGTGATCGTTTCGCCCTAACCGCCGATGAAAAAGCGGAGATTCATACCGATATTGTGTTACCAGAAGCCTTAGAGTGGGATGAAGACGATGATTTAGAAATTATTTTTCCTAAAATTGTAGCAACTCTGAAATAGGTCATCTATTTCAGAGTTTTTTTGTGGCAGAGATACGAAAAAAAGCACCATAAACCGCGTCATGACAACAGTTTATGGTGCTTTCTTCATTTCCTAAAAACGGAGAAACGGGGATTCTGACGGTTGGATGAAATGCACTCGTGGTGCTGGTTTCAATGCTTATAATGTTGGCTGTGTGGCAATTTTGTGGCAAATATTTTTAAGAAGATGGCGAAGATTTTATTCGTCATCTTCTTTGTTGTGCGAGATTCTAATACTCTTCTGTTTAAAGGGCTCTAGATTTTTTACATAGCTCATCGTTTCAATTTGAGGTTTTAGACCTCTTCTATTTTGAGGTACTCTAAATCGATTTCAGAAATATGCGGACGATTTCCTTAGTTTTAGACCTCTTCTATTTTGAGGTACTCTAAATCTCAATGGAATATAGAATTCTAAATTCAGATGTTTTAGACCTCTTCTATTTTGAGGTACTCTAAATCTACAACTGTGACTTACTCTTATTCTTATTAGTTTTAGACCTCTTCTATTTTGAGGTACTCTAAATCATTCCGCCTATTACAGCAACGATAATAGTAGTTTTAGACCTCTTCTATTTTGAGGTACTCTAAATCTAAGGCGCAAACGAAGAAAGCTAAGGCGGAGTTTTAGACCTCTTCTATTTTGAGGTACTCTAAATCATGTCAAGGCAGATAGTAAGGAATTAGCTGGTTTTAGACCTCTTCTATTTTGAGGTACTCTAAATCATGAACACGGAGATCACACGGCAGGCATTAGTTTTAGACCTCTTCTATTTTGAGGTACTCTAAATCGGTGTCGAGATTGCCTACGACAAGGCAAGCGTTTTAGACCTCTTCTTTTTTGAGCTACTCTAAATCACTTGTAGACCGTCTCACTCGATTATTCTAGTTTTAGCCCTCTTCTGTTTTGAGGTATTTTTTAATAGCAAAATGAAATTGCATTCTCCCATCCAATTTCATTTTGAAATTAACTGCAACATTCTATATCAAATTTCTAATAGTCTCTTTACTATACCACAATACTCTTCTGAAACTTGATTTGTTTCTATATAACCATTATCGATTTTTTTCTCACCTAGATGTCTCAATTTTTTTGGCTCTAAGCTTTTTATCACCAACCTATGTTTATTTTCTTTCAAGTTAGCAAATACGACGCTCATACCATGTCTATCTAAAATATCGATTAATGACTTGGAAACGGCATTCTTTAATTTACGATCATACTTAAAAATTTCTCTCAACCTCTCAGATAAATACAGCAACGTGCACTCAGATTTGAGTGATAAATAATTTAAATGCGCTATATGATTCCTTGCATTTTTCTCAGAAACAAACAGTCCTTCTTTTTTCAAGAATGTATCCAGCTTTTTAATACTTTTTAGTCTATTATCGCCCCAATATTCCACTCTCTCAGTTATTCCTGAATGCTTAAAATATTGATTCGCCATACATTGAAAGTCTCTATCAGCTATTGCTACATAGCCAACATATCTTCCCAGAATTTCAATTAGCAAATGGTGCAGCTCATTAACGTATACAAGCGTAGTTTTATTTTTATGCCAATTGTAAGCATCAATAGCGTCACAACACTCTTTATACTCTTTAAAAAATGCATTATTTTGCGGTTTTTCGGGATTTTTTGCCCATTCATTATGCAATTCTTTTCTTCGCTTAATAGTCTCTTCAATGGTTTCTTTTTGCCGCTCCCACTCAGTTATGTTGCATTTCGACACTTTAAACTCAGGACTAGCATCAAAAAGCCGTTGAATCACTGTTTCAGTACCATACTTCCTCGCTTGTTCTACACCACGAAAAAGAATCGGTGTTTTTCCATCACTTTGTCGATACGGTTCACATTGATACAATTCCTCTCCAACATAGCCCTTCATAATTTTCTCGTATTCCCATTCTGAGCTAAAAAATTGCTTCCAATCATTCTCTCGTGAATCCACTCCGAGCAATGCTAAACCAATGATTTCTTGTTCTCCAGTTAAATGACCATCATACTTAATCATTTCGTTTCTTAGCTCGCTTAAATGCCTAGCATCAAGCATTTTGCAGAATGTCCAAAATGCAATGTAGTCATCTTTATTTTTCAAAAATGATGGCTCTACTTTAATATCAAAGCTCATTCCCTCAATCTCACTTTGTTCTAGCCCCTGATTTCTTGGATTTTTAATAAATTTTAAATCAGCAGATCTCATATGACTATCAAATCCCTTAATAAAAACCTGGCTAATAAATTTTTCAAAATGATTCGGTGTATCCTCAGTTGAATCCTCATGTATCGCTATTTGACCTTGGACATAGCCCATATAGTCTCTAGGCATCTCACCTTCTTCAACTTCTCTAATGTTAATAAAAGCTTTTGCATCCTGCTGTCTATTTTTATTTAATCGCAATACAAAATTGGCAGCATCTCGGAAAGCATTATTATCAGCTGTAAACCATGGCATAAATTGTTGATAATAAACTAGCTTCGTCAGGAAATAGCGTGCACGAAAATCTTCTTCTCCATATTCCAAAATATCAAAAGTAGTCAAACCTAAATCATAATATCTATTTTTAGAAGTTTGGTAGTCGTGCCCTTTTGCGTAGACACGTTTAAAGCTTGGGACAAACGGCGCATTAGTAGTCAACAACGAAAACCCTTGCTTCATTTCCCATATAGACTGCAATTTATCATGGCTGTAGAACCTTATTACCCCACTACTTTTAAGTTTTTCTTCGATGAAGTCTGGAATTTTGGCGATATCTTTGTCCATCAATTTTTGCATATCAGAATCCTCATATTTCATCTTGTTAGGTTCAAAGTCTTTTATTTTAAGTATGCGTTCCCAGGAATGTTTTTTACAATGGTAAACCTCATTTCTAATTTGCTGAATAGAGCCCCTAATCGCCCAGATAGCTTCATCAAAATTCACATTTTGAATCTCATCCGAGAAAAAGGGAATCATTTTCTTCACAACATCAGATCGCGTAGTACTGTTTAGCAAACTCTTTTTAAACTCGCCCTTACCTAGAATATCCTTTTCACATTCAGGATTTAAAATCGTCTTCAAATTATTGGATGCGAAGGCGCAAGCATTAATAAATTTGAAGCTAAATGCCTCACCAGATCTAATATCCTGCAAGTCTTTTGTTTTAGGATTTGTTAGCTCATAGGCTTCCATTTTACCTTGTTCCAATACATAATGATATACAGCATTTTTAAATTGTTGCTCTACTATAGATTCGATTAATTCCTTTTTCAAAAAATCCGCTCGTGCATGTTTACTTCTATTCGGTGCACGTTTGATTGGGAAATATCGCTGTATATATTTCTTCACTTCTATACCATATTGATTTAACTCAGGATCTTCTTTCAATTCATCCAAAATGTTTCGCTGATGTTGTTGCAAGCACGCTTTAATTTTATAGTTTGCACTTTTATCCTCGTTCAAATCTACTAATTTAAACGACTCCGCTAAGTCTGCCAGTTTATATTTTTTCGCCACAAGATCGAGTCCCAGCGGTTCTCCATTCAAAAAGGCTGCGACATATTTTTGCAATACTACCTTCCTTGGAGAATCAGGGGACTGTATTTTGTTTTGCTCAATGGATCTCTGTATGGTTGTCTGCTTAAAGTGAATATATGATTCTACCCAATCCGTATAGGGTTTCAATTTTTCAAAAAAAACGCCCCAATCTGGCTTAATGTTATCTAACCCTTGAATCGCTGGTACCGCTATGTCTGTGAGACAAAATTGAACATGTTCGGCATCTTTGCTAGGCGGATAAGAAATCATATTTTGGAACTTCGGTTTAAATAGTTTGGTTAAAGATTCCGTACTTAGACTCTTTAAATTATGTAACTTTAGTCTTGGCACTTCTTGATGTAACACCGCCAACATTAATTCTGCTATTTCTTTATTAATCGCTTTATTAATTGCCCGCTGACGCCTATCCTTTACTTTCTCATCAAGCTTTCTCACAGTTTTATTGAGGATACTCTTATAAAATGACTCTTTTTTCTTATCAAATATAATTTCTGTCGTCTTATTTCCATCGATACCTTCATAAACCAGTTGACCTTCCTTACTTGTCCTCTCCATTACGATAGTTCTTCCATCTACTCTCATCTTTGTGATTTTCATCTGCCTACTCAGCTCCATTTGATTTTATAGTCATGCGCCTAATGCTTCATTATTGCTGAAATTTTAATTGGTTTCTTCATGTGTGTATGAAATTTCTATTATTTATCAATATATTCATTATACAAGAAGGCACGTTGTAAGACAACATTCACTGACGAATCATCTACCATACTAAGAATTGAATAAAGCCATAAAAACCAATAATCCAGCTCTTTGGATCACAGTTTTTATGGCTTTATTTCGAATACTTATCCACAAAAGAGGTTTTAGTCCTCTTTTGTTTTGAGGTACTCTAAATCGGATTTAACGTACTTCACAAGTACAGAGTTGTTTTAGTCCTCTTTTGTTTTGAGGTACTCTAAATCAAAATGGACGAGATTATTGTCGGAGAGTGCGTTTTAGTCCTCTTCTGTTTTGAGGTACTCTAAATCTATGAAAATAATGTAACACCAATCGTTTGGGTTTTAGTCCTCTTCTGTTTTGAGGTAATATATCCGCCTATTCGCTTGCAACAACATAACTATACCAGATTATTAATGAATCTGCAGCTTGACAGATTAGCAAAACATAATTATTTTTTCATAAATTAAGAGACAGCTCAGCAGCCATCTCTTAAATTCAACCAATTATCTTCTGCTAACAAAATACCTTCCTTCTTGAAACTCTTCATAATAATTCAATACCTGTACCTCAAGTTTTTGTAAGTCAGCAACTGGGTTTTTAAGCAGATTTTCAGTTAACTGCTGCCAATGAAATTTTTACAATTACCGATATTAATAAATAGCAAAATTAAAAATCTAAGTTCAGAGAAAATGTTGCTAGTTCTGATTTCAATTAGATTTTTGTGTTGAATTATATCATAGGAATCTCAATATCATTTCCCTCTATACCATCCAAGAAAAAACCGGGTATGTTTGGATTCGATTTTTTCAATTTAAATAGTTGTACCTTAGTCAACTCTGGATAATATGAAATACTGCTGCGCTTGAAAACATCCATCTCAAGTTTGGAATAAACCTCCGTTATAAATTTACTCCATTCATCCAGTCCCGATTGTTCAACACTTTCTTTATCTACTAGTAATCTAATACCGTCAGACAAATAGAACATCATTAAACCCGTTGACATGTCACAGTTATTATTAGTAATTATCGCCCTAGGTATACTAAATCCGTTATCCCAATTATAATTTGCCGCAAGTACATAAAGCATTTCTGAATCTCCAATGCTCGCCACTTGTTTTGTGGCTTCATTCAAATCCTCAGAATACAGAATTGCCTCTATACAACTAATTTTTTCACTGTCGAGTCCTCCGTGCATAATATCTCCTCCATAAACCTTCATTAATGAGATTCTATACTTATTATCTCCCTTATATCATCAATTTCGAGCGCCTCTGCAATCCTTTCAATATGTCGCAATGAAATTCTCTCATGCTTATTATTTGACAGCTTATTAATAATCGAAGGCTCAATATCAGATAACCGTGCAAGTTCTCGTAAAGATATATTTCTGCTCTCCACCAGATTCTTCAAGTTAATAATTACATATCTACTCAACATGCTCATCCCTTTCTGTTGTTTATAAGAACATCATATAGTATAATGTGTAATCATATGGTGTCGCTAAAGACATCAGAAAGGAGTTATTGATGAAAAATTTAGATATTGATTTTCAAGAATTTGTTCTTACCCGAATTGAAACCCTTATGGAAAGCCCTTCAACTGATAAAAAATTAGCGGAATTTAATTCTAATTGCACTTCCTTATTAAATGAATTATTTTTACAATTAGACGAAGATGACCAAGCGCTAGATCTTTTAAATCGTTATGAAAAAACCATCCTTAACTATGAACAACTTCTTACTCAACACATTTATAAGCTAGGATTTAATGATGCTAAAACTCTGTTATTCCAAAACCATATTGTATAAACACCAAATAAGACATTGAACCCAAACACAGTTCAATGTCTTATCTAATCATTAATCTTATTTAATTCTTTTTAAACCAACTACATCATCTGTTCAATTTACTAAGCAGCATGCAGCACGCTCCTCCGCCATTATTTTCAATTAATAAAGCTTAGTATTTTGTTGGAAGTTTAACACCCCACATATTTTCCTCGTTGCTTACTATGTCTTTTGTAGGTAATGGTAATACGACTGAACCTTTTTCTATGCGCATTTTATACTCCACTCACTTTTTCTTGCTTGCATCTTTTTTATACTTCTCAATTAACTTGCAACCACTTACATCCTTAATGTTAGGCAGGATACCTAGTTTTTCATACTTCCAAATTTTAACCCGCTCAATATAATCATAGCCATCCTTCTCCAAGTCATCGTAGCTGTATTGAATATTGAACTTGCCCTCAGAATCCAGACTTAGATTTAAACTTTTCCATGGTTCTTGTTTATTATCAATAAATTCATTCCATAAATCTCTTAATAATCCATTTAAATTGCTCAGTCCATTTTGAACTTCATCCATATCAATGTGCTCCATATCTTCAATATCCAAACTATAGATGGGATCTTTGCCTTCAACCAGATAATAATAAAAGAAAGTTGCTCCTCTGTATTGATCCATTTCAGAGTAAAGTAAGAACCGGCTCCAGTCCTCTGGAATAACATTATTCACTTGATTAGCTATTTCTTGATACAATGCTTCCATACTCATTTAATACCCTCTCTACTGTAACTAGCTTTCTAAATTTATCATTCTATAGAACTATTTTTCTGGTTTTAGTCCAGAGATAAAAGTGCTAAACGGAGTTGCCAACTTATAAACATTCTCCTCATCACTAGACCCTTCTAATTCTTGCCCATTATCCCAAAAATATATTCCTTCTTGATCCCCTTCACATATTAGAATAAATAATCCAGAGCCATATTCTGTCCCTATGATTAATGCTGACTCCATCAATTCATCACCGTACTCTTTATACCAGCTTTCTAAATCAAAATTATCATTTTCGTTAACTCCCAATAACGCGCCTAAAACAATCTCTTCGCCATTAGATGGGATTATCATAGACAAATAATTTTCTGCTGGAACCCCACCATTTTTATTCACCAAAAATTGTTTATAGTCTTCTGGAAATTTTAGTTGCATCTCTTTTTCTAACCTAATAATCTCTTGCATTGACAATGTGCCAAAACCTTTAATTTTATGCATATCCGTTGCTCCTTAGCGGCAAACGATTTTTAATACTATTTCCCCTTGCTAGATTTCTTTTTATAGTTTTCAATTAGTTCTATACCACTTATATCAGTCGGTTTGGGTAACATGTTTAATTTCTCATATTCCCAAATAGCTATGCGATCAACATAATCATAGCCATCTTTCTCTAAATCTTCATAGCTGTATTGGATGTTAAATTTGCCCTTTGAATTTAAAGTGAAGTTTAGACTTTTCCATGTTTCTTGTTTGTTTACAATAAATTCATTCCAAAGTTTTCTTAATAGATCACTTAAATTGCTCAAACCGTTATCTACCCCTTCTACGTCTACACCCTCTATATCCTCAATATCCAAGCTATATATCGGTGTACTATTACCCATAGGATAATAGTAAAAGAAAGTTGCGTCACTGTGTTCTTCCACCTCTGAATATAATAGAACCTCACTCCATTGCTCTGGAATTATCATATTGAGTTCTGTCGCTATTTCCTGATAAAGTGAATTAACATTTTCATTACTCATTTATTTTTGTTCGCAATATAAGCCTCTACCATACTCAATTCATCATCCCGCCCAGCTTTAGGCAAGATACCTAGATGCTCATATTTCCAAACGATAACTCTCTCAAAATGATCATATTTACCCGCATCCAAATCCGTATAATCATAATCGATAGTGAAATCGCCTTCTGCATCTACCTCAAATGTTAAATTAGTCCATGGCTCATGTTCATTTCTTATAAACTCTTCCCACAAATCTCTCAATAAATTACTCAATTGGCTTAAATTATCTTGTGTTATATCTTCATCCACACCATCTATGTCTTCAATGTCCAGACTATAGATTGGTTCCTTACTATTTTTAGGATAATAGTAAAACATTGTTGAATCGCTATATTTATCCACCTCGGAATAAAGCTTAAATTTATCCCATGCTTCTGGTATTGTCTCTATGACCTGTGTTGCGATCTTTTGATATAATTCGTCTAGTATTTTAGTCTCCATTTTATTTGCTTCCATACTCATTTAATAGCCTCCTTGATACTTTTTCTCCATCTATTGAATAATTGATATTAAACGCTACTGGTCGTTTGGATGTACCAAGATACTCAGGTCTAATATCGACAATTACTTCTTTACCTTGCGATAACGCAGCTGCCCATTTATTTTCGATTTGCTTATATGCACTAACGTTTACATTTCCGTTCATGGCAACAATATTATCAATAAGTGGCGACCCATTAAATCTAGTCGCTATTAAATGTCCACCATGATCTCCTTGTGTACTAGGAGCTATAATACGATCTTCTCCACCCGCCTTAAGTTGATGAGTGGTATTCCTTGTACCGTTCACAGCTGTCAGTTTACCTTTAGCTTGTTTAACTCTGCTAAGCTCATCTGTCTTATACATATATCCTTTACTATCGTACTTAACATTTGGCTTTAATTCAAATTCACTCAAAAAATGGCTATTATCATTAAGAACAATTCTACTAGATGTCCCTTTAAGCTTCACATTACTATATATTTTACTGACATTGCTTTTAGGCACCTTAATCCCTTTTGATTTCATAGCTACTCCGCCTAATAGAACAAAAGAGACAATAGAAATACTCTGCATTTTAGTTAAAGGTACATCGGGATTAAGTGTATTGATACCCTTCATTGCATCTAGCATATAATCCGTCATGAAATCGCCAGTTTCTTCGGATGTCACTTTAATTGTACCATCTTTTAAGCCGTCGTTGTAGGCAATACTTGCTTCTGCGGTTTCGCGATTCGTGATACCATTTTTACTTAAAACCCAATAGCTACCTTCCAGCGTCTTCGTGTAATCATCGAAATTATACGTTTTCTTCGGCTTCTTCTCTGGTACTAGATGGTTCAGCCAGCCCAATTGCATTTTACTGGAATCGTAGGTGTGTGTTGTCGCATTGAATGCTTTTCCGGCTAGGATTTCATTCACGCCCGTCTTCACCTGATACATCCGCGATAAAACATCGTGCATCACGTTCGTATGACTATGCTCAAAATCCAGATACCGTTCTAAAATCTTGATCTCCTCTTTGATTTGCATCATCGACGTTTCCAGTCCCAGCTTCATGCCTATCTGTTGCCCAAGGTTCAAGTTGCCCGTCATCGAATCCATCGCGTGCGTGAAGTCATCCAACAAATTCTCTGACCGCCTGATTTCCGCATACAGCGCATCTAATTTATCCGAATCCAATCGCGAGTCAAACGCATCATCCACCTGCGCTTCAAAGTCCTGCACATACTTCTTCAAAATCCGATCCGCTTCACTCAAACACTCGATGGTCGTGTCTACGATGGGATAGTGCACCGTTTCATAATAGCTTTTCGCGCTATCGACAAATTCGCCTTTAATCTCACCATCCGCCACTAACTTCGCGACGGCTTTTCGATAATCGCTCAGTGCGTCCCGTAACCGTTCACTTTCTCGTAGAAACTGTCCTACAAAATAACGTACTTCCCCAATCTCAATCCGTGGCATGCGCATCAGCCTCCTTCGATGCAAATTTAGCTCGCTGGTGAGCGCGACGCGATTCCTGTATCGCATCATCCACGGCGTACATCTGTTTTTTCCGCTTCTGCCATTCTTCCGTCATCGTTTCTTCCACGAGTCCTAATCGCTGTCGTGACCGATTCCCCTGCCACGCATCCTGAAAAGTATGTAACACATTCTCTTGCGCCCGTTTCGCTTTTGAAAATAGTTGCTCCAACTCTTCAAACTGTCGCTCTTTCTTGATTTGTTCTTTCCAAGCATCTTCTTCCCGTTGTCTTGGTTGCATTGCTATGTATCCCCCTTATCTATTTTTTACTGCCCACCCATTCGATTCCTTGGTGTAGCATGTCGCCCAGCGCTTTTTCTGAGGCAACAAATGCTTTCTCCACATTCTTCAAATTCGCTGTATCTTTTTGAAACGCAGCTGGAGCGGATGCTGTCATTTGCGCAAACTCCATCGCGCCTTCTACCAGTTGCCGCGCACTACCTGTGGAATACGAAACGCTTGGCTTAGGCTGTAACTTCAACCTATTTGTTGTCGCTTGAATCGCACTCGCATGTTCGGCTAATCGACCGCTTGGTAATTGTATTTTTTTCGCCATATTATCCATCCTTTCATTATTTTTTCTTAAAAAGCTTCCTCTCATTTTTCTAGCACCTTTATTATACAATTTCTAGCATAGACCGGCAAACTCAATTTACCGGAGCCGCTTCTAATTCGGTAATAAAGTTCCTCCAAGAATGATCAATATCATCGGCTAATTGTTGTTTCTTACTTAATGACAGAATTGCAATCGCATTGTCTATCAAGATTTGCGCCTCTTCTATTTCACCATGAGCATGCTTCACTTTTGCTATTTCTGCATTGGCAAACGACATGGTTACTAAATTATCGGCTGCATATGACAAATCTCTCGCTTTTTCGACAAGCGGTAGCGCCGTAGCATACAACCGTTTGGAAATACGATAGCCGCCAGCATTCAGTAAGAAAGCGATTCGCGTGCCTTGTATATTCTCATACGTGTTATATTTTTCGAATTCTTTGTCGATTCGTTGCACAATTTCCAGCGCACGTTTTTCTGGGAAAATGTAAAACAATTTCGACATGACGTAAATCTGTTCATACGTCCATATTTTTTGTTCCTCGATACGATCATAAATAGCAAACGATTTCGGGGAGTCAATTTCATACGTATCCGACTCGCTTATCTCAATGTAACTATCTAAGATAACTTTTAAATCTTGTATAAACATGTCGCGCGGGTTATTCTCTATGTATTGTTCTATGCGGTGTTTCAATTCGACATTTTCTTTGGCATACAAACTATGTCGCATGGCGCGTACGTCTTTGAATAATGTGGTACGCTCATCGTACGCATAGCCATTCAATATGAACATAAATTCGTCTAAACTCACATGCAATTCGCTGATGATATCCAAAAACGTATTCACCCGTGGTACCGTGTTATTCACTTCAATATTGCCGATGGTACTTTGCTTGATGTTTTTAAAAGCGCGTTGACTCATGTTTAAATTCTTTCGCAGGTAAGCGAGTGTACTTCCAATGGGTTTCATATATTTTACTCCTTCGATTGTATTTTGGGTCAAATGAAAAATGGAACTATTTGTGTGATATACTAAGATTTAACAAGTGAAGAGTGAGGTGAATTTACATTGAAAAAAGTGCTTGCTTCTATGTTAACGGTTACTTTTCTACTAGCTACAGTCAGTCTAGTAGTGGCGGAAACTCCAATCGCCCAAACAATGATTAATATTCATACAGGTTGAATGTAAAAAAGCCGAAGCCTATTCTTTCCAATCCCGACGATTGTGTAACGAAAGATAGACCTCGAACATGTACTTAGTCTACCATATATTATGAAAAAGTAAAAAAGAAAATGAGTGATGAATGAGCATCATATTATCGTAGGAGTGAGGCTGAGATGGGATTAAAACACGGGTTACTATTAGAACATGCGAAAAAAAATAAAATGCATTACAAAAAGATAATAGAGATAATTGATCAAGATAGAATTAGTAAAGATGAATTGATGGTAGCAGGATACACAGAAGATGAAGCATTTAAAATATTGTTTATACTTAACGGTGCATTTTTATCAACACTAGCTTGCAAATAATCCTCGTCCTATTGCCGCCTTTCTTGGGCGGTTTTCTATTTATCCTTTTTTTGATTTTCAACCGTTTTTATCAAATGCCTGATGGATTCCGCAAAATCACTATTTTGCTCCATGTAATCGATAATATCTTGTATTTCAGGGGAATGACCATTTTCTTGCGTTGGATTATCTGATCTGCCGAGTAGGTAATCCACGGAAACGTCAAGATAATCCGCAACCGCGCGAAGCTTATCACTGGTGGGAGCATTGGTTTTCCAAGCGTAGATTGAATTTTCTCCTATATTTACACTGCGAGCTAAGTCTTGAAGCGACATGCCTCTCGCTTTGCAGAGCTTTTTTATACGTTCAAAGGTTATCATTTTACCCTCCCTAGTTCCATATTACTTTTATTAATTTCGATAAAAAAACTTGATTTTTATTAAATCCAATGATAAAGTATAGCCATAAGTCGATTTATCCGCTTACAATGACTGCAACAAATGTTATGTACTTACAAGTTATGGATTCATTTTATCAAATTTAATAATCCGAGTCAATATTAGAGAGAAAAACCCAAAATCATGAATGATGTATCGTTATAAACTATAGAAAGAGGTGATCACCTTTGATTCCAAAAACATTCGAACAAGACTTTGAAAATTTTTGCTCGATGCGCTTGCGGGCGATGTTTGAAGATGAGGTCAACCACAAAACATACCAAGAAAAAAGTGCCGCCTTTTATCAAGTGCGCGACCAGATGGAAGAACAATTGTTTCCCGCCGTTCTTCCCTTTCTCGATGAGCTGGAGAAATTACAAGTGGAAACCTTTGCGTATATTTATTCGGTAGCTTTTAAAGAAGGTTTACAGTTTTCACAAAATAAATAGCAAACTTCCCTATTCAAAGCAAAAAAAAGCTCTTATCCTCGTTTTAAGGATAAGAGCTTTTTCTATGTTACCTTTCATACCCCTCAAACAAAAAAACACCATAAATCGCATAATATCAATGATTCACAGTGTCTTCTCTTCTTCCTTCATTTCCTAAAAACGGAGAAACGGGGATTCGAACCCCGGCGCGGCCTGAACCGCCTAACAGATTTCGAGTCTGTCCCCTTCAGCCGGACTTGGGTATTTCCCCAACATGCAGATGCTTGCCAAAATACGCTCTAAAAGTCGTACCCTGAACAATCACAAGTTCCATTCTAATGCATTTTTTCGTAAAAATCCAGCGTTTTCTCTCCATTTTTTAAAAAGCGTCGTAAAAATCGCTCCGAACATGTGGAATCGCTTTTTCCCAGGTCGCAATCGTTACCTCACTCGCCGTCGCTTTCCCGTAATACACGAGGTCGCGCGGTCGCACAAAGCCCATCACCATCTGCCCTAATGCTTGAATCGTGATCGCCAAAACAGGCTCGCTGGTCTGTTCTAACCGCCTCACAATGCTGCCTCGAATTTCAAAAATCCCGTCATTCCACGGCGCGGTCTCATCTTCCACTTGGAGGTATAGCGTATTTTCCGTTCGCGCAAATCGATATTTCCCCAAAAAGGCTTCCACATCCACGATTCGCATCATGAAGTCCAAAATCTCACGTTTCTCGAAATCTGGTGACGGAAAAGCAAGCGCGATATCCCGCAAACTGCCCACATTTTTTGCAACAACGCGGTCCACCATCATGCCATGCGTCCCAACGAATCGCCATAATCCTTTTTCGGCCTCGTAATCCAGCGCGACCATCTCGTGTACCTTAAATACTTCCGAATCCAGCGTAAACAACATATACCCCATCGTCACGCCGTTCATATCACAGTAAACCGCAATTTCCTTCGTATGACCACGGCGCGCCAATCGTAACCACCACGCATCATCGCGCATCATCATGCCGCTTTTTTTCGTCAGCGCGAATCGATTATACAGCTCGCGAACGACCGAGATACCCGTCCCATCTTCACTCGAAAAGCGCATCACACGCCCTGGTACACTTCCCATATCCGGTAATGCATGGCTCGGAATTTCCACCTCTATTTTTTCCGTGAATACTTCATACCCGAATTTCCGATAAAACGGTATGGAGAACGGGCTCAAATAGGAAACCAACTGCCCGGCTTCCTTCATTTTAACAAGTGATTCCTCCATCAGACGGCGAATCAAGCCAGCATTCCGATACTCCGGATAACTCGCCACATACGCAATGCCACCCATCGAAAATCGTTCACCCAAAATCGAAACGCTGAGCGGATATGTCAAAACCTGCGCTAGTAAATGCTCGCCGTAAAACAACCCCAGACGCCGCGCATTTTCTGCCCAATAATTAAAATCTGCTTCTCCACCAGATGCAGGAACTCGAAACGCATAGTCGCGCAATTCCTTCACTTTTCCAATCTCTGAATCCTTAATTTCCCTCATTTCCATGCCGACACCCCCATTCTTCTTTATTTTAGCACAAAATGCGTCTAATTGTTCACGAAAACGTTTTCACTTACTTTTTACAACATGCTAATTTTTTGTAAGCATATTACTTGAAGTGTAGCGTGCAATATTATACACTGTAAAAGTAATCAAAACATATTGGAGGAATTTATAAAATGGCTAATGTATTATTTATTAAAGCAAACGGTTTACCAGCGGAACGTTCCGTGAGTGTGAAATTATACGAAGAATTCTTAAAAAACTATACGGCAAGCAATGCAGGGGATACAATCACTGAACTTGATTTGTTCCAAGCAGACCTTCCTTATTATGACGCAACGATGATGAGCGGCCTTTACAAAGAGTCGATCGGCGAAACATTAACGCAAGACGAAGCTCGCCTAGCAAAAGTTGCAAACAGCTACCTAGAACAATTTTTAGCAGCTGACAAAGTTGTGATGGCATTCCCATTGTGGAACTTCAGCATCCCAGCACAATTCCTAACTTACCTATTCTACTTAAACCAAGCGGGTAAAACATTCAAATACACATCAGAAGGCCCAGTTGGTCTTGTAACAAATAAAGAAGTTGTACTATTAAACGCACGCGGCGGCGTATACTCAGACGGCCCAATGGCAAACTGGGAAATGTCTCTTAACTACGTAAAAAATATCTTAACTCACTTCGGTATCACGAATCCACAAACCGTTATCGTAGAAGGCCACAACGCAGCACCAGATCAAGCACAAGATTTAATCGCAGCAGGCGTAGAAAAAGCAGCTGCTTTGGCTAATAAGTTCTAATTTAAATGTATAAAAATAAGTCTAGCTACTCGTCAAAAAGTGGCTAGACTTATTTTTATACTATATCCTTCAAAGCCTCCGATTCCACACGCTTCATGAAATCATCCACAACCTTATCATTATTCTTCGATCCGCCAAGCTTCATCAACGTTTTCCCAAGAAAGTTAACGCCTTGATTCGAGCCATAATAAATGAACCGCGTCGTATCCTCATCTATTTTTTCTAGCGTAATCGACGTCTCAATTTTGAAAGCTTTCGCTAACACAAAACCGCTCGTATTATGCTTACGATCCGGCGTATCCTCATGCTCCAAATCCTCGACAATATACGTCTCCACACGCTTACCTTCCTGATATTTCTGCCGATAAGTCGAGCCAACGATACCTTCTTTCCTCTCAATCACTTCATTTTCAACTACTTGAGGCATCACTCGCTGCATATTTTCAAGCGCAAATAAGTTCCAAACCACCTCGATATTCGCCTTAATCGCCATTTCCTCATGCCACTTCATCATGTTTCATTCCTCCATTTCCAAAAATCCATCAATCTCACTAATAATCGCCTCCGTGTCCGCAATTCGCTGACGCAAAGCCACCTTCTTCTCCCTCAAAATTTCCTCCAGCTCATCCAGCAAACGCTCATGGACTACCGTCAACATTTCCTGAATCGAAAAATCAAATCGGCGCAAATAAACGAGCAATCTCGCTACCAAAAACGAGTTGTTATCATAATAACTATATTTATTCCGAGGTTCCACAAACACAGGCACTAGCAACTCTATCTGCGCATAATATCGCAAAGTTTCCTTCGTAAGCCCAGTCATCTCTGCAAACTCTCCAATTCGATACATGCTTCCCCCTCCTCATATCCAGTATAAACCATGTAGCGCACCACGGTGTCAATATCGAACTTTCGTGAAAAATTTCATACTATTTCCACATTCCTCCCCACACCTAACGCAAAATAGGTTATACTAGAGGTAAGCAATCTATTATCAAGAGGATGGTGAGCATAATGTCGCGAGAATATACCGAAGATGATCTTGTATACGGCGAATCTTGGGGACTTGTACATCGTGGTTTCTTAGCGGATAGTGAAATCGAACGAATGAAAGCGCTACGAGATAAAGTGATGGGCAAGCACGGAAAAGCCGGAACAACTTTGAAACCGATTGGCAGAGTTATCATTGATGGTGAATGGTATGACGCTAGGCTAAAAGACGGCTATTTAGATATAGGAACTCCTATCGTTGTTGTCGGCATTGATATTGGCTATGTATTAGTAAACGAAGACCTAAAAAGAGAGGAAGATAATTCATGATTGGACCAATTATTATCGCAGTTTTAGTACTTGTAGTTTTGATTATATTTTTCACACTAGTACCAGTAGGCCTATGGATCAGCGCCATTTCCGCGCAAGTTCGCGTAGGACTGGGAACACTTGTCGGCATGCGTTTGCGCCGGGTAACTCCTTCCCGCGTTGTCAAACCACTAATTAAAGCCGTAAAAGCCGGGCTTGACCTAGAAGTAAACCAACTGGAAAGCCATTACTTAGCTGGTGGTGACGTCGATAAAACCGTTGATGCTCTAATTGCCGCGCACCGTGCCAATATTCAACTTGATTTTAGCCGTGCCGCAGCGATTGACCTTGCAGGACGTGACGTTTTAGAAGCCGTTCAAACTTCCGTTACACCCAAAGTTATCCGCACACCTGAATTTACCGGTGTTGCTCAAAACGGTGTTGAAGTAAAAGTTATCACACAAATTACCGTGCAATCCAATATCGACCGTATCGTCGGTGGTGCCGGTGAAGATACTGTTATCGCGCGTGTCGGTGAAGCCGTAGTCTCAACAGTCGGTGAAACTCGCGAGCATACCGATGTACTCGAAAACCCAAACAGCATTTCGAAAAAAGTACAAGAACAAGGTCTTGGCGATGGCACAGCCTACACGATTCTATCGATTGATATTGCCGAAATGCGTATTGGCGATAACATCAAAGCCAAACTAGACATCGAAAAAGCAAACGCGGACATGGAAGTTGCTCAAGCCGCAGCATCCAAACGTAAAGCAGAAGCGATCGCACTAGAACAAGAAAACCGTGCAGTCGTAGTTGCCGCCGAAGCCGAAGTTCCAAGAGCCCTTGCAAAAGCACTGGAAAAAGGGAACCTTGGTGCAATGGATATTTACCGTATGGATAATGTTCAAGCGGATACGACAATGCGGGAAGCAATAGCGAAGGAAGACAAATAAGTTTCGTGAGCATTGTCGTTGTTTAGCGGGTAGGATATTCACTTTGTTCATATCCATATTGATGCTGTAACTCATCTTATTCGAACAGCCTCAACAATGCGCGAGGCTATTGCGAAAGAGGACAAATAAGTTTGGTGGGCATTGTCGTT
>NZ_JAASTT010000006.1 GCF_014322795.1 Paenilisteria portnoyi | reverse complement strand
GATAGCGTTGAAACACCAGTTGGGTGGTAAAGCACTCCCCTTTGTTGGGGTTGTTCGAAGTGAAGCGAGTTACAACCTCAATATGCAAAGGAACAAAGTGAGTTTGTAGTTCCTCTCTAAAGCCTGTGCTCCAGTGCTCATGTACTTTAGTACATTCCGCTCCGGTGCGCGGCTTTGCCTAGAATCTGAGCACTTGTCGCTCCGCTGAGATTTGGAGGGGAATCGTGAGATAGCGTTGAAACACCAGTTGGGTGGTAAAGCACTCCCCTTTGTTGGGGTTGTTCGAAGTGAAGCGAGTTACAACCCCAATATGCAAAGGAACAAAGTGAGTTTGTAGTCCTCCTCTAAATCCTGTGCTCCGGTGCGCGGCTTTGCCTAGAATCTGAGCGCTTGTCGCTCCGCTGAGGCTCGGCGGGAGATCGTGAAATGCGTAAAAACATCAGTTACTTTAATTCGAGTTTTATTTATTAGTAAGTCATGAAAGAACATTCTTAATCCTCAGCTCTCCTAAAATCCTCTTTACAAAAAATCCAAAAGGTGGTCAAATTATATGCCGGACATATCCATTTCCTATCTGGAAAAACTGACAATTAAAGAAATTTATGCGCTTGCAAAGGAACATAAGATTCCCTATTATAGCAAGCTCACTAAAAGAGAACTCAGCTTTGCTCTGCTAAAGGCAAGTGCTGAAAAACAAGGCTTCTTCTTTATGGAAGGCGTTCTTGACATTATTGCCTCGGAAGGTTTTGGCTTCCTGCGCCCCATCAACTATTCTGCAAGCTCCGAAGATATCTACATATCGGCTTCCCAAATCAGACGTTTCGATCTAAGAACTGGTGATAAGGTTTCAGGAAAAGTTCGCCCTCCAAAAGAAAATGAGCGCTATTTTGGTTTGCTTCACGTCGAGGCGGTTAATGACGAAAATCCCGAGGTGGCGAAAGAACGTGTTCATTTCCCAGGTTTAACGCCGTTATATCCTGATCGCCAAATACGTATGGAGATTGGTCAAGAGCCGATTTCAACGCGTATGATCGACATGATTGCCCCGATTGGTTTCGGACAACGTGGATTGATTGTAGCTCCTCCTAAAGCTGGTAAAACGATTCTTTTAAAAGAAATTGCTAATGCGATTACAGAAAATAGTCCGGATGCAGAACTGATTGTACTATTGATTGATGAACGTCCTGAAGAGGTAACCGATATTGAGCGCTCGGTCAAAGCAGAGGTTGTTAGCTCGACGTTTGATGAAGTTCCAGAAAATCATATAAAAGTTGCTGAGCTGGTCTTAGAACGAGCGATGCGTCTTGTGGAGCAAAAGCGTGACGTTATTATTTTGATGGATAGTATTACGCGGCTAGCTAGAGCGTATAATCTTGTTATTCCACCAAGCGGGCGAACGCTCTCTGGCGGTATTGATCCAGCCGCTTTCCACAGACCGAAGCGCTTTTTCGGGGCTGCTCGAAACATCGAAGAAGGCGGAAGTTTAACAATCTTGGCAACAGCACTTGTTGACACAGGTTCGCGAATGGACGACGTGATTTATGAAGAATTTAAAGGAACCGGAAATATGGAGCTCCATCTCGATCGTGCGATGGCAGAGCGACGCGTCTTCCCAGCTATTGATATTCGCCGCTCAGGAACGCGTAAAGAAGAGCTATTACTTCCAAAAGAAAACCTAGAACAGCTGTGGAAAATCCGTAAAATTATGCCGATTCAAGGCGATGCATTAGACATTTCCGAGCGCTTTATTCGCTATTTGAAAAAGACACCAACAAATGCAGATTTTTTCGAAGTTATCCAGACAGAAATGTTTAAAAAATAAGCCTTGCTAAATTAGAAAAGCATTGTTATAATGAATTTACTGTGTGCAAGTGTGCAGAAATTACTCTGTTTCAGATGATTCAGGGCGAAGGAGTTGAAAACAATGAAAGCTGGAATTCACCCGGAATACCATCAAGTGGTATTTCTTGATACTAGTACAGATTTCAAATTTCTTTCTGGTTCTACTAAGGGCTCGAACGAAACGATTCAATGGGAAGATGGCAACGAGTATCCATTACTACGTGTCGAAATCAGTTCTGATTCTCACCCATTCTATACTGGTAAACAAAAACATGCGACAGCCGACGGACGTGTCGACCGTTTCAACAAGAAATACGGCATCAAATAAAAAAGTCACCCTCGGGTGGCTTTTTTATTTGATACCTTGAACCTACGTGGGGTAAATCGGAATGTACGGCTTACGCATAAAAAATAAAAGTTGATGGCCCATCGGATGATTTTCAGACCTTTTGTGTACAGAGTACCAATCAACATAAGAGAAACATAAACCTCAAAACAAAATCCAAACATTTTCAATTCAATCTTGCTTAGGGTAGAATTGGAGGATAGAGAAATAAAGGAGGTTTTCATATGGTGGAACATTATGATTATATAGCGATTGGTGGAGGTAGTGGCGGGGTTTCTTCGGTGAATCGTGCAGCTAGTTACGGGAAGAAATGTGCGCTTGTGGAGCCGAAACATCTTGGTGGCACGTGTGTAAACGTTGGCTGTGTGCCTAAAAAAGTGATGTGGTACGGGGCTCAGATTTCTGAGGCGATGAACAAATATGCGCCAGATTATGGTTTTGATGTGAAACAAGAGAATTTTGATTTTGCGAAGTTGGTGGGAAATCGGGAGGCGTATATTGAGCGGCTTCATGGCTCGTATCAGCGCGGACTCGATCATAATAAGGTCGATATTTTGAAGGGGTACGCATCATTTGTTGATGAACACACGATTGAGGTGAATGGTACGCAGTATACGGCGGATCATATTTTGTTGGCGACGGGTGGAAAACCTGCTTGGCCTGACGTTCCAGGAGCGGAATATGGGACGGATTCGAATGGCTTTTTTGCGTGGACGGAGTTGCCTAGAAGCGTTGCGGTTGTAGGTGCTGGATATATTGCCGTGGAGCTTGCAGGCGTATTGCAGGGCTTTGGCGTGGAGACGCATTTGTTTGTTCGTAAACAGACGCCGATACGCAGATTCGATCCTTTGGTGGTGGAAACTTTAATGGAAGTCATGAAGGAGCAAGGGTTAACGCTTCATACAGAGGCGATTCCTAAAGCAGTCACGAAAAATGAGGATGGAACGGTGACGCTTCATTTGGAGGATGGTCGCACGCAGACAGTAGAGAAATTGATCTGGGCGATTGGCAGAAAACCAGTAACCGAGACGCTTAACTTAGCAGCAACGGCGGTGGAACTTGATAAAAAAGGCTACATTAAAGTAGATAAATTCCAAAATACAGCGGTTCCGGGGATTTATGCAGTCGGAGATATTACGGGGCATATTGAGCTGACACCGGTTGCGATTGCTGCGGGACGTCGCTTGTCTGAACGGTTATTTAACGGGAAATTGGATGAGCATTTGGACTATAACCTGATTCCGACGGTTGTTTTTAGTCATCCAGCGATTGGGACGGTGGGCTTGACGGAACCGGAGGCTATTGAAAAATATGGGGAAGCGCAAGTGAAAGTCTATACGTCTTCGTTTACCTCGATGTATACCGCGATTACAGAACACCTCGAACCGTGTGCCATGAAGCTGGTTTGTGTTGGCGATAATGAAAAAGTAGTTGGCTTGCACGGAATTGGGACAGGTGTTGATGAAATGATTCAAGGCTTTGCGGTTGCTATGAAAATGGGCGCAACGAAAGCTGATTTTGATAATACAGTCGCGATTCATCCAACAGGCTCTGAAGAATTTGTGACGATGCGTTAATAGGATAGATAAAGCGCCGTTCCGGGATATAGGAACGGCGCTTTAATTTTATGCTGGGCTGATTTTTGCTCCTGCTAAATCAGATGTTTTTAATTTTTTCTGGAAGGCGATGAAGAAGATAAGTCCCATGATTAAAGTGATGGTTTCGGTGACTGCCATAGACCAGATAACGCCGTGGAGGCCAAACATAGCGTGCAGAATTAGAATCATCGGGATGTAAAGAACGCCTTGTGTGACGGACATGACCATCGTTGCTGTACCTTGACCGGTCGCTTGGAAAAGGCTGATGAACAGGATGGTAAAGCCGTTGAAGATTGCGGATACGAGCATCGCCACGAGAATGTAGGTACCAATGCTTAAAACGTCAGGATCGTTCGAGAAAAGCTGGATGATTGGTGCTATAAATAGGTAAACTAAGCCAACGAATGTAACGGAAATGACACCGATGTAAAGAGAAGCTTGTTTCATTCCTGCCTTAAATCTCGGAATATTCTTACTAGCAAAGTTAAACGCGAAGAATGGGATCAAGCCTAGAATCAGACCCATAGCTAAGAATTCTGGGATTTGAACGATGCGTAGCGCGATTCCGAATCCAGCGATGACATTATCCCCATATTGGATCGCAAAATTGTTGAGCAGTAAGGTCGTCACGATTAAAAAGGCAGACTGTAATAGTTCGGAGACGCCAATTTTATAAACTTCGAGCTGGTCTTTGATGGATATTTTGAAGTGTTTTAAGAAACCTTGCAAATGTTCGCTGCGTTTTTCTAGGAAATAGAGGTAGTAAATGGCGGAACCGAGTTGGGATAAAACCATTGCAAGTGCGGCTCCGGCAACATGCCAGCCTAGACCTAAGATAAGGATTGGATCAAGAATCAAGCTGAGCCCAGTGCTGATAAAAATACCGTACATGGATTCTTTGGAGGCACCGCCAGACCGTACTAACTGCTCGAGTGCGAAGTTAAGTATGACAATGAAACCACCAGCAAATAGGGTCAATGCATATGTTTTGGCGTAATCAAAGGTTGCTACATCAGCGCCAAGTAGTTGGGCGATTGGATCAATTAAAAGGAGAGCGAGGAGTGCGAGTAAAAGTCCGGCAATGATACTTGCATAGAATGTGTAACCGGCGACGCGCTTGCCCCTTTCTGTGTCTTTTTGGCCATTGAGACGGGTGATAAATGTGCCACCACCAACGCCAAATACGTTACCAAAAGCCATGAGTACAGTGAAAATCGGTAAACCAAGCGTGATCGCGGAGAGCATGTTTGTGTCGTGTAAGAGTCCGATGAAATAGGCGTTGATGACGTTATAAATGGTGCCGACAGACATCCCAATCATCATTGGAATCGATAAATGAGCAATCGCTTTCTTCACTGGTGCGGTTTCTAAATAATATTGATCTGAAAATTTCTTTGTCATGTTCGTTCCTTCTTCCTTATAAATTGTTACTTACTTTCGTTAAAAGTGATTTTAATTGTTCGGCTTCGGTAGCGGTGAGCGATTGTGTGATACTGTTTTCAATTTCTGCAAAAATGGTATTGAATTCTTCTATTAACGCCACGCCTTTATCTAAGACATAAATATTCTTTTGACGTTCGTTATCTTTTGGAACAACGCGTTTGATGTACCCTTTTTTCTCGAGGCCTTGTAGCATGCTCGTGATGCTGGCGCCTTTGCGGTTGAATTGTTCGGCTAAATCTTTTTGAATAACACCGTGTTCTTGGTTCTCAAAAATGTAGCCAATCATGCGTCCTTGCTGGCCGTTGAGGTCTAATTCCCGAAGCCTGGCATCGGCATTCATCTTGATTTTCATCCCAACTCCGCGGAATAAATCGGAATAAGGGGTATTTAGTGGTTGTTTGGTCATTTTAATTCGACTCCTTATAGTTAGAATTCTAACTTGATAAAATGATTATAATAGATAGATATCTAACTGTCAAGTGTCTAAGTTAAATAAGGATGGTTAGTAGTCTTTTACACGTTTTCCATTCTAGATGTGATAATCTTATGAACATTGGCCTAAATGAATATTCTGATATGTCAAATAATCCTTTGCTTTATGGTGGGAAATTGCGTATAATAAGCATAATTACATGGTTTTATAACTGAGGAGGTTGACAAGTGGAAGCGAAATTAGAAGTTGGGATTTTAGGATTTGGAACAGTTGGTAGTGGTGTCATTCACATTTTAGAAGAGCATGCGGAGAAAATTAGTCAAATGACCGGCTACCAAGTGAGCGTCAAAATGGTGCTCGTGCGCGACTTAGAAAAGAATCGTCGTTACGAGACGAAAGGATTTAGCTTGACCACGGAACCTTCTGACATTTTAAATGATCCAGCCATTTCGGTGGTTGTGGAAGTTATGGGAAGCATTGAACCGGCGCGCGAGTATGTTTTGCAGGCATTGAAAGCTGGGAAACATGTGGTCACGGCGAACAAGGATTTAATTGCGTTACATGGGGATGAACTGATTGCTGTGGCGCAGGCGAACAAATGCGATTTATTCTATGAAGCGAGTGTTGCCGGCGGAATCCCGATTTTGCGGACGATTGTGAACGGGCTTGCGGCTGATAAAATCCAGAAAGTTATGGGAATCGTGAACGGGACGACGAACTTCATGTTGACAAAAATGAAGACGGAGAAGCGGGATTATGAGGATGTTTTGAAGGAAGCTCAGGACCTAGGGTTTGCGGAATCTGATCCAACGAATGATGTGGACGGAATCGATGCGGCTCGCAAAATGGTCATTTTGACGCGTTTGGCATTTGGAATGAATGTCGATTTGGCGGACGTGGACACGGTTGGGATTCGCGGGATTGCGCCGCGTGATATGGAAGTCGCGGAACAGTTGAAATACGTGATTAAATTGGTCGGCACGGCGGAAGAGAAGAACGGTTCGGTTGCTGTTAGTGTTGGGCCTGTGCTCTTGCCGAAATACCATCCGATGGCGGGCGTGAACAACGAGAATAATGCGGTGTTTGTAACAGGTGCCGCGGCTGGTGAAACGATGTATTACGGGCCGGGTGCTGGTGAATTACCGACGGCGACGAGTGTGGTCAGCGATATTATTACGGTCGCGAAAAATAGCAAGTTAGGCACAAACGGCAATGCATTCAATAGTTATAAACATGACACGAAGCAAACCGTTCCGGAAGAAATTTTCTCGAAATACTATTTGCGGATTGTCATGGATGATAAAACTGGAACGTTCCTGAAGTTAACGCAGATTTTTGCGGAAGCGGGCGTTGGTTTTGATAAAATTTTGCAAGAACCGCTGGACGAATATACGGCAACGGTTGTTGTGGTGACGCATGTGACGAGCAAGGCGCAACTGGAACAAGCGATTGAAAAAGTGAAGCTGGAACCGCAAATGCAAGTCGAAGCGAAATATCAAGTTGTGGAGGGATAAATAATGTACGAAGGATTATTGAAACGATACAAGGACTATTTACCGATTACTGATAAAACACCGATGATTGGCTTGGCTGAAGGGAATACACCGCTGATTCCGTTGCCAAATTTGTCGAAGGAACTTGGCGTGACGTTATATGGAAAATATGAAGGCTTGAATCCGACGGGATCGTTTAAGGATCGTGGTATGGTGATGGCAGTTGCGAAGGCGAAGGAAGAGGGCGCGACGGCGGTTATTTGTGCTTCTACTGGAAACACGTCGGCTGCTGCTGCTGCGTACGCGACTCGTGCTGGAATGAAGGCTTATGTGGTGATTCCAGATGGCAAAGTGGCGCTTGGTAAGTTGGCGCAGGCCGTGATGTATGGCGCGGATATCATCGCGATTCAGGGGAACTTTGATGAAGCTTTGGACGCGGTTCGTGAGCTTGCGGAAACGGAAGCCGTGGCACTTGTTAACTCGGTGAACCCGTACCGTTTGGAAGGCCAAAAAACAGCGGCGTTCGAGATTTGCGAACAATTAGGTGGTAAATCACCAGACGTGCTGGCAATACCGGTTGGGAACGCAGGAAACATTTCGGCGTATTGGAAAGGTTTCAAAGAATGGGACGGACATTTTGGCGTGGGCTTACCGCGGATGCACGGTTTTGAAGCGGAAGGTGCTGCGGCAATCGTCCAAGGCGCGCCAATCAAGAACCCAGAAACGATTGCGACGGCGATTCGGATTGGTAACCCTGCAAGTTGGGAATTGGCTGAGGCGGCGCGTGACGAGTCTAAAGGTTATATTCATTCTGTAACAGACGACGAGATTGTGAATGCATACAAAAAAGTCGCAGCGCAAGATGGTGTCTTCATTGAACCAGGCTCGGCGGCATCGCTTGCTGGCGTGATTCAACACGTGAAAAGTGGCGCGATCAAACAAGGTGAAACAGTCGTGTGTGTGTTCACTGGAAACGGCTTGAAAGATCCTGATACGGCGATGAGCGTGCACGAAGTTCCGATTTCGCACGTGGAAGGCGTGGACGCAATGCGGGAATACTTGCGCACAGGCGTGACGAAATGATTAGAATCCAAGTTCCGGCTACAACAGCGAATCTTGGACCAGGCTTTGATTCGTGTGGCCTCGCGTTATCACTTTATTTGACGCTAGAAGTTTTAGAACCAGCAAAAGAATGGCATATCGCGCATGATTTAGGCGACGGAATCCCGATGGACGCAACGAACGTCATCGTCGAAACCGCGCTGAGCATCGCGCCAAATCTCGAACCACACAACTTGAAAATGCTCTGCGATATTCCGGCAGCGCGCGGACTTGGAAGCAGTTCGGCGGCCGTGGTGGCAGGCATCGAGCTTGCGAATATACTCGCGAATTTGGAGTTGACGCCAGAACGCAAAGTTGAGATTGCCGCGGAAATCGAAGGCCATCCAGATAACGTTGCCCCAGCAGTACTCGGTAATTTTGTCGTTGGTGCAAAATTGGATGGCGAAGATTTTTACGTTCGGCACCTTTTCCCAGACTGTGCGTTGCTCGCGTTTATTCCGCAAGAAGTACTGCTAACGAGTGAAAGTCGCGGTGTTTTGCCAGACCAGCTTCCCTATAAAGAGGCAGTCAAAGCAAGCAGTATCGCCAATGTGATGATTGCGGCACTTTTACAAAATGATCTGAAATTAGCGGGTGACATGATGGAGCGCGATTTATGGCATGAGAAATACCGCGCAAAACTCGTCCCACATTTGGCGCCATTGCGTGCATTGACGAAGGAAAATGGTGCTTACGCGGCGTGTTTGAGCGGAGCAGGCCCAACGATTCTGATCTTCGCTCCAAAGTCAGAAAGCGAGAATCTAATCCAGGTCATGAAAGAATTCGATCAAACAGCGACAGTTCTTTCACTAAACGTAGAAGGCAACGGTTCAACGATATTCTCATGAAATAACTACAAGTAAAGTATCCGTTTTTGTGCTTTACTTGTAGTTTTTTGTCATGCAAATGTAAAAAATCTACATAAAAATCCCCTTTAACATGTGACTGCTTGTCCCAAATTACGCGCTGTGATAGAATGAAAAAGAGTTTTTAACATGGGAATGCGAGGTTTTGTAAGGATGGCACAGCTTTTCTTTAGATATGGTTCAATGAATAGCGGTAAAACAATAGAAATTTTAAAAGTGGCACATAATTACGAGGAACAAAATAAACCGGTCGTGATTTTCACATCTGGTATTGATGATCGCGATCAAGTCGGAGTTATTTCGAGTCGTATTGGTTTAAAACGCGAGGCAACACCAGTATTTTCAACAACAAATTTGCATGATGAAGTAGCAAAAATAGATCCTAAACCATATTGCGTATTACTCGATGAATCGCAATTTTTGGAGAAAAAACATATTTTGCAACTAGCACAAATCGCAGACGGACTCAATATTCCCGTTATTGCATACGGACTAAAAAACGATTTTCAAAATGAGCTTTTCGAAGGCTCCAAATATTTATTGTTATATGCAGACAAAATCGAGGAAATGAAGACAGTTTGTTGGTTTTGCACGAAGAAAGCGACGATGGTGTTGCGTGTCGATGAAGAAGGACAACCAATGTATAAAGGTGACCAAATCATGATTGGCGGCAACGATCGTTACTATCCAGTTTGCCGGAAATGTCACGCCAACCCGAAAATTTAATTTTTGCAACTAAAAAAAGAGGTGAACCTAAATGTATGATCGTTTACAAGCAGTGGAAGATCGTTATGATGAATTGAATGAATTGCTGAGCGACCCAAACGTGGTCAGTGACGCGAAAAAGCTCCGCGATTATTCCAAAGAGCAGTCGGCTATTACAGAAACAGTGGAGACATATCGTGAATATAAAGAAGTGACCGAGGGGCTTGCAGAAACACGTGAGATGATGAACGAGAAGCTCGACGATGACATGAAAGAAATGGTGAAAGAAGAATTCAACGAGTTAACAGCAGAGAAAAGCCGACTAGAGGAGCGTTTAAAACTATTGCTCGTTCCAAAAGACCCAAATGACGACAAAAACGTTATTATGGAAATTCGCGGAGCTGCAGGTGGCGATGAGGCCGCTCTATTTGCTGGCGACTTATTCCGGATGTATTCGCGTTACGCGGAATCTCGCGGTTGGAAAGCCGAAGTTATGGAAGCAAACGCGACGGGAATCGGTGGCTATAAAGAGATTATCGTATTGATTAACGGTGCTGGCGCTTACTCTCGCCTAAAATACGAAAATGGTGCCCATCGTGTACAGCGCGTTCCAGAAACCGAATCAGGCGGCCGGATTCATACATCGACAGCAACGGTTGCGATTTTGCCAGAAGCGGAAGATGTGGAAATCGATATTAAGGATAACGAAATTCGGACGGATACGTTTGCTTCAAGTGGCGCGGGCGGACAAAGTGTTAATACAACGATGTCAGCCGTACGTTTGACGCATATTCCGACGGGGATTGTTGTTTCGATGCAAGATGAACGTTCTCAAATTAAGAATAAAGAAAAAGCGATGAAAATTTTGCGTGCGCGTATTTTTGATAAATTTGAGCGTGAAGCACGTGAGGAATATGATACGCATCGGAAATCTGCAGTTGGTACGGGTGACCGTTCTGAGCGGATTCGGACGTATAATTATCCACAAAACCGTGTAACAGATCACCGTATTGGTTTGACGATTCAAAAGCTCGACCAAATAATGGAAGGCAAGCTTGATGAAGTTATCGACGCGCTGATTATGGAAGACCAAACGAGCCGACTCGATCATCTAAGCGACGGTATGTAAGATGACAATCGCCGAAATTTTGCATCAAGCAAAAGCTGAACTAAGCGCTCGCGAACTAGACCTCAACATAGCAGAAATCATCATCGAAACGCGGCTTGGTCTGACACGATCCGAACTATGGATGTCGACAAGTAAAGTGCTAAGTCCAAGCGAAAAGGCCCAGTTTGACAGCGATTTCGCACGTTATATAAATGGAGAGCCAGTTCAGTATATTTTAGAAGTGGCTCCTTTTTATGGTCGCGATTTTTATGTCACACCGAGTGTCCTGATCCCTCGTCCAGAAACGGAAGAACTCGTTTATGCCGCCGAGAAGTTTATCGAAAAAAATCCGGCTCGAGTTCAGCGCATTTTGGATGTCTGCACAGGCAGTGGAATTATCCCGATCACACTTAAAGCAACATTTCCCGATTGCCTGGTGACCGGTTCGGATATATCCAAGGAAGCTCTCCAAATTGCAGAACAAAATAATACCCGGTTAAAAACCAATGTCCGATTTATCCACAGCGATCTCGTCGATTATTTCCAACAAACCGGCGAAAAATTCGATATGATTCTGGCAAATCCGCCATATATTGCTGATAGCGAACGCGTGGAGATGTCAAATTACGTCTTAGATCACGAACCAGAACTAGCCTTATTCGCACCAAATAACGGTTTAGCGATTTACGAGCGTCTAATTCAGCAATTACCAAATGTTGTGGATAACCTATTTTGGATTGGCATGGAAATCGGTTACACACAAGCTTCTGCAGTAAAACATTTTTTCGAAAAAAGTTTTCCACAGGCAAGCGTCACGATTCAACAAGATATCAACGGCAAAGATCGGATGGTTATTTGTCATAACTAACTGATATAAAAGCATTTCTATGGATGAAGTGCTTTTTTATTCGGATTGATTATCCACAGCACTGGGGATAAAACTTTGTGCAAAAAAATATTTTTAATCAAATCTTAATAATTAAAACCCAGTTATCAACACACTTATGCACATTATCCACAGGTTCACAATTAGTTATCCACATTGACAAAGTTATTATCCACAGTTTGGGGATAACTTTGTGGATGAAAGCCGATTTTTCAAATAAATCGATCCCACACTGTAAAAAATGCACCAAAACCGTTAAAATAAGATTAAAGCAATGTAAAGGAGCAAATCCTAATGGAAACAAAGATTTGGCATATAACGAAGGAAAATGAAATACAGACATATCTCGAGGCTGCGAAACTTTTGCAAGCGGGAGAAACGGTGGCTTTTCCTACTGAAACGGTATACGGCATTGGCGCAGACGCTACAAATGAACAAGCCGTTTCTAAAATATACGAAGCAAAAGGCAGACCATCCGATAACCCACTTATTGTACACATCGCGGATCAATCGCAAATTCATGAATTCGTCAAGGAAATCCCGAGCAATGCAAAAAAACTCATGCGCGAATTTTGGCCAGGCCCGTTGACGATTATTTTGCCATTACAGCCCGGTCGACTAGCTACAAATGTGACGGCAGGCTTGGATAGCGTCGGTGTACGTATGCCAGAGCATCCTGTCGCGCTTGGCCTTTTAGCGGTGGCTGGGATTCCAGTAGCGGCGCCAAGTGCGAATCGATCTGG
Organism: Paenilisteria portnoyi; assembly: GCF_014322795.1. Classification (GTDB taxonomy): domain Bacteria; phylum Bacillota; class Bacilli; order Lactobacillales; family Listeriaceae; genus Listeria_A; species Listeria_A portnoyi. Next base: position 136,275 of record NZ_JAASTT010000006.1, on the reverse strand, counting down.
AAAACCGAGTCCGACATCTGGAGAACATGTGGAGGAAGATTTATCGGGACGGATTGCGGGTATTGTCTTTGGTGGGAAAACTGGAGTAGGTCTCGAATCAACGGTGATTGATTGCACGCTCGAGACCCCAGCGATTTTGCGACCAGGAGGCGTTTCACAAGAGAAGATAGAGGCGGTGATTGGTCCCATTATTTCAGAAGCGAAAGATATCGCACAACAAGAAGCACCGAAAGCGCCAGGGATGAAATATACGCATTACGCACCAAAAGCTCCTGTGGCGATTATTGAGGGCGATGCGACGTTTTTCCAAAAGCAGATTGACCTAGCTGAAAAACGCGGAGAAATCGTCGGTGTGCTCGTTTCAGATGAGCTAGAGGAACAGTTGCGGAAATCGGACTACATGATGGGGCTAGGAAGTAAGTCTTACCCAGAGGAAATCGCCTATCGTTTATACGACCGATTACGCCATTTTGACCATACACCTGTGACGCTTATTTACGCTGAACCTTTTGCGAAAATTGGTATTGGGGAAGCGGTAATGAATCGTCTTGATAAAGCAGCAGGCGGACATTATATCAAGCAAAGCGAGGAAAGTTAGAATGAATATTTTATTTGTGTGTACGGGAAATACATGCCGAAGCCCGATGGCCGAAAAAATGTTACAGTGGTTCAAGCCAGAATGGGAAATCCGTTCAGCTGGACTTGCAGCACAGACAGGCGCACCGATGTCGATGCAATCAAAGGAAGTGTTGCAAGAACACGGTTTGCCAACCTATCATATGGCAAAATTGCTGACCTCTGACTTAGTAGAAGAAGCCGACAAAATTTTTGTGATGACAGAACAACATCGGCAGTCCCTTGTGGGTAAGTTTCCGAATAAAAAAACGGAGCTGATTTCCCCATACGATTTTGATGTGGCGGATCCATATGGGGGAAGTAAGGCAGATTATGAGTACACCTTTGCGGAGTTGGAAGAGATGATTGCGCGACGGTTTCTATTAGATGCTTAGGGGATACTTTTCGGTGTCCTCCTATTTTTTTTGTGACTAAGGCGTGCTAAGTTTCTCGTCAGATCTACCGCTCACCATTGTGAATTACCTCACTATTTAGAATTAGATAATCTTGCGCGAAAATACTTGCAATTTAAGCGGAAATGGGGGATTATTAAACCATGTACGAAGCTTTACTAATCATTTGAGAAAAGGATGGGGATCCACACATGGTTTATCTGCAAAAGCACGACAAGGCAGTTTTTGATGCAATTGAGTTAGAGTTAGGCAGACAACGCAGTAATATCGAGTTAATCGCATCGGAGAATTTCGTAACGGAACAGGTTATGGAAGCGATGGGATCTGTTTTAACAAACAAATACGCAGAAGGTTACCCTGGCAAACGCTATTATGGTGGTTGTGAATATGTTGATATTGTAGAAAACTTAGCTCGTGATCGCGCGAAACAATTATTTGGCGCCGAGTACGCTAACGTTCAACCTCACTCTGGAGCACAAGCAAACATGGCGGTTTATCACGCTACGCTGAAGCCGGGAGACGTTGTTCTTGGAATGAATTTATCTCATGGTGGCCATTTAACACACGGTAGCCCAGCTAATTTTAGCGGTGAGTTGTATAAATTTGTGGCTTATGGTGTGGATGAAGAAACGAAACAAATTGATTATGACAAAGTTCGTGAAATTGCTCTAGAACACAAACCGAAAATGATCGTCGCGGGAGCAAGCGCTTATCCACGTGCGATTGATTTTGCTAAATTCCGTGAAATCGCGGATGAAGTTGGCGCCTACTTAATGGTCGACATGGCTCATATCGCTGGCCTTGTTGCGACAGGTCATCACCAAAACCCAGTTCCGTATGCCGACTTCGTAACAACGACAACGCATAAAACACTGCGCGGCCCACGTGGAGGTATGATTTTAGCGAAGGCAGAATGGGAAGCGAAACTAAATAAAGCCATTTTCCCAGGAATTCAAGGTGGTCCATTAATGCACGTTATTGCGGCGAAAGCAGTCGCATTTGGCGAAGCGTTACAGCCTGAATTCACAACATACAGCGAAAATATCTTAAAAAATTCGAAACAATTGGCGAAAACACTACAAGAAAACGATGTAGCAGTTCTAACAGGCGGTTCGGATAATCATCTGCTTCTAATCGATTTAAAACCACTGGGTCTAACTGGAAAAGCAGCAGAAGCAGTGCTTGACGATGTCGGTCTGACTGTAAACAAAAATACAATTCCATTTGAAACAGAAAGTCCTTTTGTAACGAGCGGTATTCGTGTAGGTGTTGCAGCAGTAACGACACGTGGCTTTGATGAAGAAGCGATTGCTAGAGTCGGAAAACTCATTGCTAAAGTATTGCATAACTTAGAAGACAAGGCTGTCCTTGCAGAAGTGAAACAAGAAGTAGCCGAAATCACAGCGGAGTATCCATTATATCCATCACTATAAACGGAAGAGGGCCTTACTATCGATTAGTAGGGCTTTTTTTGTAGTATTTTTTACGAAACGATTTAATACTTGCACAAGCGTGATTCTCTGATACAATAAGAGAAGGAAATTTACCTTAAAGGAGCGAATATAATGGCAAAAGTACACGTAATAGATCACCCGTTAGTTCAACATAAATTAACAATTATCCGCGACAAAGATACAGGGACGAAAGCATTCCGCGAATTAGTCAATGAAGTCGCAACATTAATGGCTTACGAAATCACACGCGACGTCGAGCTAGAAGATACATTTGTTGAAACACCGTTACAAAGAACACCCGCAAAAACAATTGCAGGTAAAAAATTAGGCGTTGTTCCGATCCTCCGCGCTGGACTTGGCATGGCAGACGGAATTCTGACACTTATCCCCGCTGCAAAAGTAGGACATGTGGGACTTTACCGCGATCACGACACATTAGAACCAGTTGAGTATTTCGTGAAATTACCATCTGACGTAGAAGAACGCCTATTTATCGTAGTTGATCCAATGCTTGCAACAGGTGGTTCTGCAATCATGGCTATCGACTGCCTGAAAAAACGCGGTGCTAAAAATATGAAATTCATGTGTTTAGTTGCGGCTCCAGAGGGAATTAAAGCACTACAAGAAGCACATCCAGATGTGGATATTTTCGTCGCTGGCTTGGATGAAAAACTAGACGAACATGGTTACATCATTCCAGGTCTGGGTGATGCTGGTGACCGCTTGTTTGGTACAAAATAAAACAATAGAGACACAAGAACGAGGAAGCACAAGTTTCCTCGTTTTTTCAGAAAGGGTTGGGAACTATGAGTAAAATTAAAGTAATGAGTGTTTTCGGAACACGACCAGAAGCGATAAAAATGGCTCCACTAGTTTTAGAATTTGAGAAGCAAAAAGAGTTTTTCGAGTCTCGCGTAGTCATCACCGCGCAACATCGTGAAATGCTAGATCAGGTGTTGGATATTTTCAACGTGCAGCCGGATGTAGATTTAAATATTATGCAAAAAAAGCAGACGCTAACGGACATCACAACACGCGCGATGCAAGGCTTGAATGAAGTGATTGCAGAGGAAAAACCAGATATCGTTCTTGTTCACGGTGATACGACGACAAGTTTTGCGGCGGCACTAGCTGCTTTCTACAACCAAACGGCTATCGGGCATGTAGAGGCGGGCTTGCGGACATGGAATAAATACTCGCCATTTCCAGAAGAGATGAACCGCCAACTAACGGGTGCCATGGCTGATTTGCATTTTTCACCAACTGCACAATCAAAGCAAAATCTGCTAGACGAAGGCAAGAATCCAGATACCATTTTTGTCACAGGTAATACCGCGATCGATGCGCTGAAAACAACGGTTCAAGAAGACTATCACCATCCAATTTTAGATGGCCTAGGCGATAATCGATTAATCCTAATGACCGCACATCGTCGCGAAAATCTTGGTGCACCAATGCAAGGGATTTTTGAAGCTGTTCGTGAAATTGCAGAGTCGCGCGAAGACGTTGAAATAGTCTACCCAATGCATATGAACCCGGCTGTTCGTGAAAAAGCAACCGCAATTCTTGGCGGGCATCCACGTATCCATCTTATTGAGCCGCTAGACGCAATTGATTTCCATAATTTCTTGAAAAAATCTTATCTTGTATTCACGGATTCCGGCGGTGTACAGGAAGAAGCGCCTGGAATGGGAGTTCCTGTTTTAGTGCTACGCGATACAACCGAGCGCCCAGAAGGTGTGGAAGCTGGTACATTGAAACTCATCGGCACCGCTAAAGAAGATTTGAAAAAAGAAGCCTTCGATTTACTGGATAATAAAGATGCCTATCTAAAAATGGCAAATGCAAGCAATCCTTATGGAGACGGCGAAGCATCTGCGCGAATTTTAGAGGCCATCAAGTTCCATTTCCAAAAAACAACAGAACGCCCATCAGACTATACTGTATAAAAATAACCAGACCATCTCTCGCTTCAAAAAATTCGTGCGAGAGGTGGTCTTTTATTGTCTGTTAATAGTCCGTTTTATTACGCCTAAAAACCTATGAAAAAACAAGAAATCCCAATGGAAGCGCATCATTATTACAGATATATTACGAGACAAGTTTTTGCTAGAGCTTTACAGTAGATTGTGTTAAGATGAACAATGTTATTACAAAAGAGCCTAAGATTTAGCTGTTCATGAAATGCGTAAGGGATAATTGCTGCAAGTCAGCACTGTCTCAATCCCGCCGACGTCCTAGATATCAGGACGTGGACAGAATTGACCCAAGTGTGCTGGGTAATTATAACTTCATATTCAAGTCATACGTGTCTAGCTATTTTTCACTGGAAGGAAGCTTTCGCAACCACGTACCTTGCCGAAAGTCTTTTACCAAATCAGGTGAGAGCTTTTTTTGTATAATTACTTGTGAACTTTCTAACGAACATGGAGGTGTAGCAAAAGATAAACTACTCTGAAAAAAATCCGAACACTACTGGTATTGGTGAAATGTGGATAATTTAAATGATTTTTCAAAAAAATGTTAAAAATCAATTCGCATTATTTCCTTGAAGCAGTGTTATTGTGGTAGAATTGTTACCAAGTAGGTACGGAATTTGTGAAAAGATATTGACTTTTTACTTTTGCCTATTGTATGCTAAAAACTAACGCACTGATAAGGCTTACAGCTGTGTTTAATTTTTTGTTAGCAAATGGGTAATGTGTAAAAAATCACAAACTCCAAGCTTACTTCTGTCTTAAAATCCGAGTCACATTTTACAGACGGGAAGCAAGAAATACCAATAACATTAAGAAAGGACATCTGCCGGAATGTTAGAATCACTAATAGGAATGTATCATCGTCATCAGAAATACATCATTGCTTTTGTTGGTATATGTGTAGCTGGCTGGTTACTAACCCCACATGTACATATTTTTTTGGGGCTGAAACTGGGGATTATTGTAGGTTGGTTTAACTACTGGCTGTTGATGAGACGTACACAAGCCATGACGAAAGCGATTGCCGAGAAGCGAACTTTTTATGGCATGGGCACAACAGCAAGAATGGGAAGCGTTCTACTTGCAACAATCATTGCGACACAAGTACCGGATTTCTTTCACGTTTATAGCATGGTGATTGGTTTGGGCATCGTTTATTCCGTGGTTTTCTTGGATTTTGTTATCTATTCCATCTACCGGAAGAAAAACGCTTAAAAAGAGAGAGGGGTGAACCAAATTGGAAGAGGAATTTCCAATATGGTACTTAGGGAAATTAGCATTTAACTTGTCTAATGTCCTGATGATCACAGTCACATGTGTTATCGTACTTTTTATTGCAATCTTTTGTACGAGAAAGCTACAAATGCGTCCCACAGGAAAACAGAACTTTATTGAATGGGTAATGGACTTTGTTAAAGGCATTATCAACAGTAATATGGACTGGAAAACTGGCGGGAGATTCCACGTATTAGGAATCACGTTGATATTCTTTATCTTCGTAGCCAATATGTTAGGATTGCCAATGCAAATAGCTGTCGGTGGCGAAGTATGGTGGCGTTCACCTACTGCCGATCCGATTGTAACACTAACCTTGGCCGTACTCATTATCGGGTTGACTCATTATTATGGAATCAAACTCAGAGGAGTTAAGCATTACGTTGTTGGAACTTACTTCAGCCCAATGAAATTTTTATTCCCATTGAAGCTAGTAGAAGAATTCGCCAACACATTGACACTCGGTTTGCGTCTATACGGTAACATTTTTGCAGGGGAAGTATTGCTAAGCATTATCGCTTTACAATTAGCACATATTAACCCAGTAGTTGGCGTATTTGCCATTATTCCAGCAGTGGTTTGGCAAGGATTCTCCGTATTTATCGGTGCTATTCAAGCCTACCTATTCACCGTGTTGACAATGGTTTACATGTCGCACAAAGTAAGTGACGAACACTAAGCAACACTCGCCACATCTAAGTCAAGTCAGAGCTATGAGGCAAAACTCATAATCTTTTTATAAACAAAAATAAATTAGAAGATAATTCGAGGAGGATATTTATTATGGGATTAGGTACAATTGCAGCGGCAATCGCCGTAGGTTTAGGAGCTCTAGGAGCAGGTATCGGTAACGGTCTTATCGTATCAAAAACAGTTGAAGGTGTTGCTCGTCAACCAGAAGCACGTTCTATGCTACAAACAATCATGTTCATTGGTGTTGGTTTGGTTGAGGCCCTTCCAATCATCGCTGTTGTTATCGCGTTCATGGTAATGAATAAGTAATTAGAAAACGTGGCGGGACCCACTCGCCATTCCTTTATGTGTCAAAAAACATGAAACGATAAAAAGCGAATGTATGGAAAGGAGTGAATCGAACGTGCTAGGATTTAATATTGCACTAGGTTCAGCCGTTTTTACAGCTGGTGATTCTATTTTTACCGTCGTAGCATTCTGTATTTTGTTAGTCTTAATCCGAATCTTTGCTTGGAAACCTTTGATGAATATCATGAAGGCCCGTGAAGAGCATATCGCATCGGAAATCGACTCTGCAGAAGAAAGTCGTGTACAAGCAGAAGCCCTGTTAGCCGAACAAAAAGAAGTTCTTCAACAAGCTCGTTTGGAATCTCAAACAATGATTGAGAACGCTAAACAACTTGGTGAAAAAGAACGCGAAGAAATCATCAAAGTTGCGCGCGCTGAAAGTGAACGCATTAAAGAAGAAGCCAAAAGCGACATTACTCGCGAAAAAGAAGATGCTATCAAAGCGCTTCGTGAACAAGTCGGCTCCTTGTCTGTCTTAATCGCATCCAAAGTTATTGAAAAGAACTTGGACGAAGAAGCACAAACCGCACTTGTACAAGAGTATATCGGAAAGTTAGGCGATGACAAATGAGCAAAGATTTCGAAGTTGCGAATCGTTACGCCGTAGCACTTTTTGAAGTTGCAAAAGATGAGCAATTGGTCGACCAGTTCGACGCGGAGCTCGCGGTTGTGAAGGAATCAATAGAACAAAATTCTGATTTCGCTACACTAATCGAAAATCCAACGCTCACAGATGATGCTAAGAAAAATATGATCGCAACTGTCTTTAGTGGTTTAACGCCAGTATTACAAGATTTCATTTTTCTGCTAATCGACCGTGGACGCGAGGATTATCTAGTAACTATCATCGATCGCTATCTACAAAAAGTAAAAGACGCTCGTGGCATTGCCGACGCAGACGTATATTCCGTTATCCCGCTTTCAGAGGCAGAGGAAGCAGAATTATCCAAAGCGTTCGCTGCAAAAATGGCTAAAAACGAGTTAAATATTCATAATCATATCGATCCGTCCCTTCTTGGAGGCGTACGGGTAGTTATTGGAAACCGTATCTATGACGGCAGTCTAAAATCTAAACTAAGAGACCTGGAGCGACAAATTAAATTGTAGGCTTTCAGTGTAACAAGGGGTGAATTTGATGAGCATAAAAGCTGAAGAGATTAGTTCTCTCATAAAGCAACAAATTGAAAATTATCAATCGGAGCTAAAAGTTAGCGATGTTGGAACAGTTACCTATATTGGTGATGGTATCGCGCGTGCTCACGGATTAGATAACGCAATGGCTGGAGAGCTTCTCGAGTTCTCAAACGGCGTTATGGGTATGGCTCAAAACTTAGAGACCAATGATGTTGGTATCATTATTTTGGGACCTTATACTGAAATCCGTGAAGGTGATGAAGTTCGTCGTACAGGAAAAATCATGGAAGTTCCAGTTGGCGAAGGCCTTATCGGTCGTGTTGTCAACGCACTTGGTCAACCTGTTGACGGTTTAGGCCCAATTGAATCGAGCGGCACACGCCCAATTGAAGCAATTGCACCGGGCGTTATGCAACGTCAATCCGTTAATGAACCACTTCAAACAGGAATTAAAGCTATCGATGCCCTAGTGCCAATCGGTCGTGGTCAACGTGAGCTAATCATCGGTGACCGCCAAACTGGTAAAACAACCGTTGCTATCGATACAATTCTAAACCAAGCAGACCAAGACATGATTTGTATCTACGTTGCCATTGGTCAAAAAGAATCAACAGTCCGTACAGCAGTTGAAACATTACGTAAACACGGAGCGCTTGATTATACAATCGTTGTAACAGCATCCGCATCTCAACCAGCCCCATTACTATACTTAGCTCCATACGCTGGTGTTGCGATGGGTGAAGAATTCATGTATAACGGCAAACACGTTTTGATTATCTATGATGATTTATCAAAACAAGCTGCTGCTTATCGTGAACTTTCCTTGCTACTTCGTCGTCCTCCAGGTCGTGAAGCATATCCAGGGGATGTATTCTACTTGCATTCTCGTTTACTAGAACGTGCTGCAAAATTAAATGACGCATTAGGTGGCGGTTCAATTACAGCCCTACCGTTTGTAGAAACGCAAGCTGGAGATATCTCTGCTTACATCCCTACGAACGTTATCTCGATAACAGATGGTCAAATTTTCTTGCAATCTGATCTGTTCTTCTCAGGTGTTCGTCCCGCAATCAATGCCGGGTTATCCGTATCCCGTGTTGGTGGATCAGCACAAATCAAAGCCATGAAAAAAGTTGCCGGAACGCTTCGCCTAGATTTAGCATCTTATCGTGAGTTAGAATCTTTCTCACAATTCGGATCTGATCTTGACGCAGCAACACGCGCTAAGCTAGAACGTGGTAAACGTACAGTAGAAGTTCTGAAACAAGATTTACACAAACCACTGAAAGTTGAAAAACAAGTCCTGATTCTATACACATTAGTTCACTCCTTCTTGGATGATATTCCTGTAAAAGATGTGTTGCGTTTCGAAAGCGAAATGAATACGTGGTTCGACCATAATCGTCCAGAATTATTGGAAACGATTCGTACGACGAAATCATTACCAGACGAAGCAGAGTTAGACAGTGCGATTAAAGAATTTAAAAATACATTTGTTCCTTCAGAAGCCTAAACAGTTTTTGATTAACAAACGAAACAAAGGTGGTGAAAATCTTTGGCATCTTTAATAGATATTAAGCAGCGAATCACTTCTACAAAGAAAACCAGTCAAATTACAAAGGCTATGCAAATGGTTTCTGCATCCAAACTGGGTCGTGCAGAAGAAAAAGCAAGAGCCTACGCTCCATACGTAGAAAAAATTCGAGATGTTGTAACCCATGTTGCTTCTGGTAACAGTGCAGACCATCCGATGTTAGTAACACGGGCAGTCCACAGAACCGGCTATATCGTAGTCACTTCGCATAAAGGTCTGGCAGGCGCTTATAACAGTAATGCTATCAAAGAAGTGTACAAACAAATTCAAGAAAAGCATACTTCAAGCGATGAATATGCAATTATCGCATTAGGAAGAGCTGGTGCAGACTTTTTTAAAGCCCGCAGTATGAATGTTGTTTTGGAAGTACCAAGTATTTCGGATCATCCAATCTTTGCTGAGATTAAAGATGTTGCGCGCAATACCGTTCAAATGTTCGAAGATGGCGTTTTCGATGAAGTATTCATCGTCTACAACCACCATGTGAATTCAATTTCTCAATCTATAAAAAATGAAAAATTGTTGCCACTTACAGAGTTCCATGAAAATGAGGTGGAACACGATTTGACGACATATGAATTTGAGCCTTCAGAAGGTGAGATTTTAGAGGTATTGTTACCGCAATATGTTGAAAGTTTGATTTTCGGTGCTATTTTGGATGCTAAAGCCGCGGAACATGCTGCTCGTATGACAGCCATGAGAAGCGCGACTGACAATGCAACCGATATTATTGACGACCTATCATTACAATATAACCGTGCTCGCCAAGCTGCGATTACACAAGAAATAACAGAAATCATTGGTGGCGTAGCGGCTCTTGAATAAAATTTTGAGAGTCCACGCACCTTTAAAGTTCCCGATTAGGGAAAGCAAGTGAGGAGGAAAATCGCATGACTGAAGGACGAATAATCCAAGTTATGGGTCCCGTTGTAGATGTAAAGTTCGATAATCACTTACCTGAAATCTACAGCGCGCTTAAAGTTGAACATAAAGCACTATCCGAAGAGGAAAAAAGTGTGGAACTTACGCTTGAAGTAGCTATCCATTTAGGCGACAATGTCGTTCGTACCATTGCGATGGCTTCAACAGACGGAGTTCAAAGAGGCATGACAGTTATTGACACTGAAAGCCCAATCACAGTTCCAGTTGGAAATATTACTCTTGGACGTGTGTTCAACGTACTTGGAGAAACAATTGATTTAGATGAGCCGATCGCAAGTGACGTTCAACGCAATAAAATTCACCGTCTAGCACCAACATTTGATGAACTTTCTACTACAACTGAAATCTTGGAAACAGGAATTAAAGTAGTAGACCTTTTAGCCCCTTACGTTAAAGGCGGTAAAATTGGTTTGTTCGGTGGTGCCGGTGTTGGTAAAACAGTACTTATTCAAGAGCTCATTCATAATATTGCCCAAGAACATGGTGGTATTTCGGTATTTGCCGGCGTAGGTGAACGTACTCGTGAAGGTAATGACCTTTACTTTGAAATGAAAGACTCAGGCGTTATTGAAAAAACAGCCATGGTATTCGGACAAATGAATGAGCCACCAGGTGCGCGTATGCGTGTTGCCTTGACTGGTTTGACAATTGCGGAATATTTCCGTGATGTTGAACATCAAGATGTGCTACTATTCATCGATAACATTTTCCGATTCACACAAGCTGGTTCAGAGGTTTCTGCCTTACTAGGTCGTATGCCATCTGCTGTAGGTTACCAACCAACATTGGCAACTGAAATGGGACAATTGCAAGAGCGTATCACATCCACAAACGTTGGATCTGTTACATCTATCCAAGCAATCTATGTTCCGGCCGATGATTATACCGATCCAGCACCAGCAACAACATTCGCCCATTTAGATGCAACAACGAACTTGGAGCGTAAATTAACAGAACAAGGTATTTACCCCGCGGTAGATCCACTTGCGTCAACGTCACGTGCCCTTGCTCCGGATATTGTTGGAGAAGATCATTATGAAGTTGCAACACAAGTACAGCAATTATTACAACGCTACAAAGAATTACAAGATATCATTGCGATTCTAGGTATGGATGAATTGTCTGATGAAGATAAACAAGCCGTTGGACGTGCTCGTCGCGTACAATTCTTCTTGAGTCAAAACTTCCACGTTGCCGAGCAATTTACTGGTCAAAAAGGTTCTTATGTACCAGTAAAAGAGACGGTAAAAGGTTTCCAAGATATTCTTGCAGGTAAATACGATCACCTTCCAGAAGATGCATTCCGTTCATTGGGACGCATTGAAGAAGTTATCGAAAAAGCCAAAAGCATGGGCGTTGAAGTTTAATAAAAACAGGAGGAGATACACATGGGCATTTTAAATGTAAGTATTGTTACTCCAGATGGTCCTGTTTTCAGCGGTGAAGCGAGCATGGTTATCGCAAGAACAAAAGCCGGCGAATTAGGCATTTTACCTGGCCATGTTCCTTTAGTAGCCCCTCTCAAAATTGATGTGGTGCGTTTAAAGCATGATGGCAAAGAAGAGTGGGTTGCAGTAAATGGTGGATTTATGGAAGTAAATGGTGAAGAAGTGAATATATTGGCAGACACAGCTGAACGAGAAGAAGAGATCGATATCGTTCGTGCAGAAGCTGCTAGACAGCGTGCAGAAGATGAGCTACGAGAGGCGAAGAGCAAACAAGTCGATGAATTAAAAGCGGAAGTGGCTCTTCAAAAAGCAGTAAATCGGATCCACGCCTACAACAAAAAGTGAGGCAGAATGAGTTTGGAGTTGACCATTTTAGAATGGGTACAGCTCCAAGCTCATTTACTACATTCTCTAAAGATAAAGAAGCAAAGCATATAAAATTGTTATTCAGTGAAAATACTGGTAGAATGGTAGAGGCTGATAAAATTTTTGGAGGTAATAGATGTATACAGTTATTGGACAACAAGCAATTATCGTCATGGTTTCACACTTACTTTTCATTGTTATTGCCTTTTGGGCACTTCAAGCACTCCACTTTGAAAAGCTAATACGTCGCGACCATGTGATACAAGCGAGAGTGCTATATCTCATTATTGCTGTAGCTTTAGGAGTTACAATTAGTAATTTCTTTTTAGATTACTTTATTTCAGCAAGGCAACTAGGCAATTTATTCGGCAATTGATTGGAAAAGCTTATACATGTTCGAACTTGATATAACTCTTTTAAAATTAGTGTTGAAATGTAGTAAGCATTAATGGTAAAATGTTCAGAGTATGAGTAAAGATAAGAATACATTTCAGGATTAATTTTAAGTGATGTATATCAAATATGAATAGAGTAATTAATACGCGGAGGGGTTCGTTTTGGAAAAAATTATTGTCCGTGGTGGGAATAAATTAGAGGGAACAGTGAAAGTAGAAGGTGCCAAAAATGCTGTTTTACCTGTTATAGCCGCTACCTTATTAGCTAGCAAAGGAACAAGCACGTTAAGAAATGTACCACGTCTATCTGATGTCTACACAATTAACGAAGTACTAAAATATCTAAAAGCAGATGTATCTTTTGAAGATGACGTTGTTACTGTTAATGCCACAGGAGATATCTTATCAGATACGCCGTTTGAATATGTTCGCAAGATGCGTGCTTCTATCGTCGTTATGGGACCACTTCTAGCTCGTACAGGTTCAGCGCGTGTAGCACTACCAGGTGGTTGTGCTATAGGTTCACGCCCAGTTGATTTACATTTAAAAGGGTTCGAGGCAATGGGTGCCAATGTAAGAATTGAAAATGGCTATATTGAAGCAACGGCTGAAAAATTAGTAGGAGCTAAAATATATTTGGATTTTCCAAGTGTAGGAGCAACTCAAAATATTATGATGGCTGCTACATTAGCTGAAGGTACAACGGTTATTGAGAACGTAGCAAGAGAGCCTGAAATTGTTGATTTAGCTAATTTCTTAAACCAAATGGGTGCTCGAGTTATTGGTGCGGGTACAGAAGTGATTCGTATTGAGGGTGTTAAAGAGCTTACTGCAACAGACCATTCTATCATTCCAGATCGAATTGAAGCTGGTACATTTATGATTGCAGCGGCAATTACTGAAGGAAATGTGTTTATTGAAGATATGGTACCAGAACACATCAGTTCGCTTATTGCAAAGCTAGAAGAGATGGGTGTTAAAATCGTCGAAGAAAATAATGGTGTTCGAGTTATTGGACCTAAAAATCTGAAGGCTGTTGATGTGAAGACCTTACCTCATCCAGGGTTCCCGACAGATATGCAATCTCAAATGATGGTTATTCAAATGTTGAGCACAGGTACAAGCGTTATGACAGAAACGGTTTTCGAAAATCGATTTATGCATGTTGAAGAAATGCGCAGAATGAATGCAAATATGAAAATTGAAGGCCATTCTGTTATCATTTCTGGCCCAGCTAAATTGCAAGGTGCAGAAGTAGCTGCAACCGATTTGCGCGCAGCAGCAGCGTTAGTTCTAGCTGGTTTAGTTGCTGATGGATATACACAGGTGACTGAACTTAAATATTTAGACCGGGGCTATCATAATTTCCACATTAAATTGAAAGCTTTAGGCGCGGATATTGAACGTGTACCGAATTCTGAAAAAGTTAATTTAAAGGAAACAACGAAATAAATAAACGGACTAGGTCGTAACTGATCTAGTTTTTTTATTTGTCAAAAATATTTTCTTACTTACAACTAGTGAAAAGATATATATGTTAAAAGAAATATGCTATAATGCAAAAGAGGTAGTATGAGGCAATACATATGAAACAACACAGAAAGGGGTCATTATAAACTATGGCAAAAGATGTTGGGATAGATTTGGGTACTGCAAATGTTCTTATTCATGTAAAAGGAAAGGGTATTGTATTAAATGAACCATCTGTTGTAGCAATCAATAACATTACAAATGAAGTTTTGGCGGTAGGTACAGAAGCACGTAATATGGTAGGAAGAACTCCAGGAAATATAACTGCAATTAAGCCTATGAAAGATGGTGTGATTGCTGATTTCGATATTGTTCAAGAAATGCTACGTATTTTCCTACAAAAGCTAGATTTAAAAGGATTCTTCTCTAAACCAAGAGTTTTAATTTGTTGTCCAACGAATATAACTTCCGTAGAACAAAAAGCTATACGGCAAGCAGCGGAGCAAAGTGGTGGGAAACAAGTATTTATGGAAGAAGAGCCGAAAGTAGCGGCAATCGGCGCAGGTATGGATATTTTTCAACCAAGCGGAAATATGGTTATTGATATAGGTGGCGGTACGACAGATATTGCGGTTCTATCCATGGGCGATATTGTTACTAGTAAATCAGTGAAACTCGCAGGGAATCAACTGGATGGTGACATTTTACAATATATTAAGCGCCAGTATAATCTTTTAATAGGTGAGAGAACATCTGAAGAACTAAAAATTAATGTTGCAACTGCTTCAATCGGAGCACGAAAAGAATCAATGGATATCCGAGGACGAGATTTAGTAACTGGTCTACCTAAAACTGTAACAGTAACCAGTGAGGAAATTGAGTTAGCTTTAAGAGAATCTGTGCATGTTATTGTTCAAGCTGCAAAGCAAGTATTAGAACAAACACCACCAGAGCTTTCAGCAGACATTATTGATCGTGGGATTATCATGACGGGCGGAGGAGCTTTGCTACACGGCTTAGATGAACTACTAGCTGAAGAATTAAAGGTCCCTGTCTTGCTTGCTGAAAATCCTTTAGATGCAGTTGCTATTGGAACAGGAATACTCTTGGAAAATACGTCACGTGCTAAGAAAAACTTGCTTTAGAAAAAAATTGAGGTGATGGTTTGTCTCTTAGAGTAGAACTTGTTGACCAGTCAAATTGGGAAGATATTATTAATCTGACCGTAGATTCCAACCAAGTAAGCTTTATTGAATCAAATGCCTGCTCCATTATAGAGTCGCATTATACAGCTGGCTGGTATCCGCTAGGCTTGTACTCTGAAGAAGCGTTAGTTGGCTTTGCGATGTACGGTTGTTATGAGAACGATTCTGTTTGGTTAGATCGTTTCATGATAGATGAAAGATATCAAGGGCAAGGATTCGGTCACAGTTTTTTAGTTTACTTATTGGAACATCTACAGACTCAATTTAAAATCAAAAAAATATTATTAAGCTTTACGCCAGAAAACACATACGCTAGAATATTTTATGAAAGACATGGTTTTTTTAATACAAATGAAGTAGATTCAAAGGGTGAATTAATCTTCATGTACAATTGTTCGGAGGTATATAATGTTAGATATTAGTGAAATTAAAAAGATATTACCGCATCGCTACCCATTTTTATTGGTGGATAGAGTAATAGAGCTAGAAAATAAGAAAGTAGTAGCAATTAAAAACGTTACAGCGAATGAAGAGTTTTTTAATGGACATTTCCCGGACTATCCTGTTATGCCAGGAGTCCTAATTGTAGAGGCTTTGGCTCAGGCAAGTGGAATTGCTATGATGCAAGTAGCAGGTAATGAAGGGAAAATTGGCTTATTTGCAGGTATTGATGGATGTAGATTCAAGCGTCAGGTTATTCCTGGGGACCAATTACGTTTAGAAGCTGAGATTCTTCGCTTACGTGGGTCTATTGCTAAAGCGCATGTGAGAGCAACAGTTGAAGGAGAACTAGTTTGTGAGGCAGATATAATGTTTGCTTTAACAGATGTAGTTAAATAAGAGAAGATAAGCCGCGATATTGCATTGCGGTTTTTTCTATGGAGTTATCGATAGGCTGAGTTATAGAATAGCAGACTATAGCTACGAAATAAAGAGCAGTAAAATATATCTTAACTTTGAATTTCTTTTTTTGAGTATGGTTTGGAGAGAGAGTTTCTGTTTTTCGTCTAAAAGAAAAACCTATTTTTAGCTGTGTCAAAGTACAGAAAAAATTTTTTTATGGATTTTACAGATAGGAGGTTGGGAGGTATGCTAGTGGGACTAAAAAAGAAAAGAGTGATAATATGATTAATCAGGTAACGCTAGTTGGCAGATTGACTGAGGATCCAGAAATGCGTTTTACATCAGAAGAAAAGGCGGTTGTGAATGTTACCGTAGCTTTAAATCGATTTGGGAGAGGTAGTAGACTAGATAATGAGGCTGATTTTATTCCTTGTGTAATATGGGGAAAACAAGCAGAGAATACAGCGGAGTATTGCCGGAAAGGAACTTTAGTCGGGATAAATGGAGAGTTACAGACTAGAAATTATGTTAACAGAGAAGAAAAGAAGGTATACGTTACTGAAGTATTGGTAGATAAGATACGTTTTTTGAGTAAAAATAAGGAGCAGAAAGTAGACGATATTGAAGTGGTGGTAGAAGAAAGCAATTAAAACGCAGATAATAATTGTAATCTCCTGTTATATTATACGTGGATATTAAAAAATTAGTCTTAAAAGGCTACTATTTTTGATGAATTTCATCGTATTTTTACTATTTTAGAAATGTATAAATGTACCAAAAATCATATATTGGTATGGACAATTTCTATTAATTAACTATTTTGAAACAAGCTGTGATGTGCATAGATATTACTGGGGCTTACGTTTTCTAGATACAGATGCTTTCGCCTAATAAGAAAGAAAATTCATTCAAAATAGTTTATTGACAAATATTACGCATGAAGGGGCGATTTCAAGAGCTGTGTTACGTAGCCTTAATGGTTTAGTAACCCAATGCATTCTCCCATATGATACGATTATTCTCGAAGTTATCAAGGAGGTAATTATTACATGAAGAAAACAGTAGCTACTATTGCAGCAGGTATAGTCCTGGCTGGAATTGGAACAACTCAGGTTAGTGCGGCAGAATACAAGGTGCAATCAGGAGACTCACTATGGAAAATTTCAAATGAAAATAACATCTCCATAGATCAATTGAAACGCGATAACAATTTAAGTTCAAATGTTATTTATCCAAATCAGAAATTAGAAGTTGCAACTGCCAAAACATCCACGACCCCTACAGGTACATATAAAATCGTACCGGGTGATACACTAAGTAAGATTGCTCAGAATTATAAAGTTACCGTTGGCCAATTAAAATCTTGGAATTCTCTATCATCTGATTTAATTATTGCGGGTGAAACTTTAAATATCGGTAGTACGCAATCAGAGGTTACAACTTCTGATTCAGAAGCGCCGAAGCAAGAAACTAAATCAGAAACACCAGTAGTTCAAGAAGAAACTACACAGAAACAAGAGGCAAAAACTAATACACCAAGTAAGCAAACGCAAAGTTCGAATAAAAGCTCATCTAAAAGTGTTGCAAAAACAGTAACAGTGACTGCAACAGCATACAGTAAAGCAGAGCCAGGAATGGGGCATGTGACAGCATCCGGTATTGATTTAAATGATAATCCAAGAGTTATCGCTGTCGATCCATCTGTTATTCCACTAGGATCTAGAGTCTATGTGGAAGGATACGGAGAAGCTATCGCTGCTGATACTGGTGGAGCAATCAAAGGTAATAAAATTGATGTACATTTAGATAGTGTACAAGCTTGTTATAATTGGGGCGTTAAAACTGTAAAAGTTCAAATCCTAAACTAATAAGACGTTAAAAAATTCGCGGTTGATATTATATCAATTGCGAATTTTTTATGTTGTTGTCTTAGTTACATAATGAAATGATGAGAGAATATATAATTTTAGCATAGGAAGAATCAGATATTTATGATAAACTTAGAGATATGAGAAATATAGGAGTGAACATATGAAAAGGACGGTTGAGATTCTAGGTATTCCATTTTATAATGTTTCTCAGAATGCTTTTGTAGATGAATTAATGGACGCTGCTGTGAATAAAAAGCGTAAGTTTATTGTGACAGCCAACCCTGAGATAGTGATGCATGCACAACAAGATTTGGAATTTAACCAAGTGATTCGGCAAGCGGATTACATTGTTGCAGATGGTATCGGAGTGGTTAAGGCCGCAAAGAGTATTGGGAAGCCGCTTAAGGGACGAGTAACAGGATATGATACAATGTTAGGACTTCTTGAAAAAGCAAATGAAATGAAGCTGAGAGTATATTTTATTGGTGCTAAACCAAATGTTATAGAAAAGTTAGTTGAACACGTTAATGTAAAGTATAGCAATATTGAAATTGTAGGGGCACGTGATGGTTATTTTGCTGCTTTTGAATCAGAAGCAATAGCGGAGGATATTTTAAGGAGTCAAGCGGATTTTGTATTTTTAGCTCTTGGATTTCCTCGGCAAGAAAAATGGATATCAGCCTACTTAGAAAAGTTTGAAAAGGGCGTATTTATGGGCGTTGGTGGTAGCTTTGATGTTCTTTCTGGGTGTACAAAACGTGCTCCTAGTTTTTGGGTGAAGTTTAATTTAGAATGGTTGTATCGTATCTTGTCACAACCGAGCCGCTGGAAACGTGCGTTGGCTATCCCTCGTTTTATGTTAGCGATGAAAAAGCAAAGAAGGCAAGGGTGATTTTATATGTTTATCAAGCATGCTACTCTATATCACCTTGTCATGCCTCTAAAAGAGCCTTTTAAGACTAGTTATGGCGTTATGAAGGATAAACACCTATGCATCATTAAAATCGTCTCAAACGACGGCTTAGAGGGCTATGGTGAACTTGATGCATTTTCTACTCCTTGGTACACGGAAGAAACGACTCATACAGCAAGTTTGATTATTAAAGATCACTTACTGCCTATGCTTAAGAATATAAATCTTACAAATCCCCACCAGGTTAGTGAAGTTTTTCAAGTTATCCGAGGAAATGAGATGGCGAAGGCTGCTGTTGAAACGGCTGTTTGGGATATTTTTTCAAGAATGGCGACGCAACCGTTGACAACTTACTTAGGCGGTAAACTAAGTGATATTTCTGTTGGCATTAGTATCGGTATCAAAGAAACACCGGATGAGCTAGTGCAAGTTGTATCGAGATATGTTAGTGAGGGGTATTCACGAGTAAAGCTTAAGATTAAGCCTGGCTTTGATGTGGAACATGTGGAACAAATCAGACGAAATTTTCCAGAATTATCATTAATGGTAGATGCTAATTCAGCATACGGTAAATCAGATATTGCTGCACTGAAAAAGTTGGATCAATATAACTTAGCCATGATAGAACAACCTTTTGGGGTGACAGATTTTGTGAATCACGCGTGGTTGCAAAAGCAAATGCAAACGCCTATTTGTCTAGATGAAAATATTCGTTCTTTAGCGGATGTAAAGCAAGCTGCGGAATTAAATAGCGCTAGAGCGATTAATGTCAAAATAGCACGTGTTGGCGGTCTAACTGAAGCCATCAAAATAGCTGCATTTTGCTATGGAAATGATATGATTGCTTGGTGCGGCGGTATGTTCGAAGCGGGCATTGGTCGTGCGCATAATATTGCATTAGCTTCTCGAACAGAATTTACTTTCCCAGGAGATATATCAGCTTCTAATCGTTATTTTGAAAGGGACATTATCAAAGAGGAATTTAGTATTAAAAATGGGAAAATAACGACTCCAGCGGGGTTGGGAATAGGTGTGGAAATAGACAAAGAAAGTCTAAATTTCTACTGTAAAAGACGAGAATATATCGTTTTAAACTGAAGGATGGAGCTGAAATTAATTTGCAAATATGGATTATGATTATTTGTTTTCTAATTGGAATTTTGATTATCCCGTTAGTTCGCAAATTTGCTTTTTATATCAATGCAGTTGATGAGCCTCGTGAACGGCATATTCATACAAAAATCACACCAACTTTGGGTGGACTTGCTATATTTTTGGCATTTACTGCAGGTATGTTACTGATAAATGTCGATAAAAGTGGTTTTTTACCAGTGTACATAGGTGCAGTGATTATTGTCGCAACTGGATTTATCGATGACATTATTGAATTATCACCTAGATGGAAACTTGTGGGGCAAATCAGTGCTGCACTTTGTGTGGTGTTGTGGGGGCAGATAACTATTGAATTTATCAATATCCCATTCATAGGTCCACTATACTTTGGCGCTTGGGCAATACCGATTACACTTATTTGGATTGTTGCGATTGTTAATGCGTTAAATCTTATTGATGGATTAGATGGTCTGGCTGGAGGAGTCTCAATCATTGCTTTACTAACGATTGCGGGGATGGCATTGTTGCTCCAAGACGTGTTTGTAGCGCCAGTGGCCTTTATGTTGATTGCTTGTATTCTTGCCTTTCTCGTTTATAATTTTCCACCAGCAACTATCTTTATGGGGGATACAGGCTCTTTGTTTTTGG
Organism: Paenilisteria portnoyi; assembly: GCF_014322795.1. GTDB lineage: Bacteria > Bacillota > Bacilli > Lactobacillales > Listeriaceae > Listeria_A > Listeria_A portnoyi. Next base: position 115,556 of record NZ_JAASTT010000006.1, on the reverse strand, counting down.
GGTATATGATTGCAGTATTATCATTAATGGGCTTTAAAAATGTGACGTTTATCTCCATATTGGTGCCTTTAATTATTTTAGGTGTGCCGCTTTCTGATACTTTTTTTGCCATTATAAGAAGACTAAAAGCCCGAACTCCAATTTCGATGGCTGATAGATCGCATATTCATCATAGACTTATGGCTTTAGGTTTTTCACAGAGACAAACAGTATTACTGATTTATTGTATGGCTATTTTATTTTCAATAACAGGTTTCGTATTCTCCTTTTCAACGACATGGGGAGCCGTTATTTTATTATTATTATTGGCATTATGTATAGAAATAATTGTAGAGTTTATCGGTTTGATTGGAGAAAATTATCGCCCAATCTTAAATATACTATCAAAAGTAAGAAGAAAAAGACCATAATAAAAAGGCGCTAAGGCTAGAGAAATTTCTCTGATACTTAGCGCCTTTGACTATTTAATTATCTTCACTGTACGGCATTGCATTAGGAAATGGCTTATTAACACCTTGAAGCTGTCCAGCAAACTCATTGGCAACACTTTGCACAGAGTTTTCATCTAATTGGTAATAATAGACACCATCTTGTGGCGAATCGGATCCTGTTAGTGCGAGAGATTTCATGTCAATATCATTAGTCATACCATATTTAGCAATGGAAAGCATCTGTGAAAAAGTCATATTGGTCTTCATATTATCTCCAACGGCTTTAATAACATCTGAGTATTTGTTTATAGAACCAATAGAGGTTGATTTATCAATGATAGCTTTCATAACGAGTTGTTGCCGCTTGCCGCGTTCGATGTCATTATCGATATGGCGTGTTCTAGAAAGTGCTAATGCTTGTTCTCCATCGAGCTTTTGTTTTCCTTTTTTCAGTGTAATAGTTCCTGCTTGGTCTTTTGAGTTCTGCTCTGTGAAATCAACGGGAACATCGACTTCAACACCATCAAGCGCATCAACTATTTCTAGGAATGCATCGAAATTAAAACGAACATAGTAATCAACAGGAACTTGGAACAAATCTTCTACTGTTTTCATAGTTAGCTCAGGGCCACCGTATGCATGGGCAGCGTTTATTTTTGTGTACCTGTCAGTTTTACCGTCTTTACTTTCTATATGGACATAAGAATCACGCGGGATACTTGTCATCTCAAGCTTATTATCTTTTACGTTTAGTGTTGCTAAAATGAGTGCATCACTACGAGGGCTTCCGCCGTTATTTGCTTGTCGTTTTGTACTGTCATCTACGCCGATAATTAGAAAGGAAAAGCTGTCTTTAATTGGATCAACATCTTTATTGCGTAGCGATGAGGCCTCTCCACTACGTACATTATCATAGGAATTATCTACAGCAAGCTTTGCCGAACTGAACAAATATGTAGCATATCCAGCACACGCAAGTACGATTAGCATCAATGGAACCAGGACTGAAAAAAGTACCAATCGGCGGCGTTTATACTTCGCGCTTCTTGGAGCTGGGCTTTTGTTTATAGGCATGAATTATTTTCTCCTTATAATTAAATTTCTAGCTAAAACCCGAAGTAAATTATTTGCTTGTGCAATAGATGTAATTGTACCATGATAGGAAATTTGTTTTGTTACAGTATACTTACGTTTGGTTTAAAGTTATGATAAAGAACATTGCAAAAACAAAGGTGCTTTTTCTATTATACATAAGTGAGTGATAAAAGAACATTAAAATCATCAAAAATAGAGCAAAATAAGTCGTATGTAATGGCAATCCAGTTAAATTATTCCACGATAATATTGTTTTACATTTTTTAGCGATTTTGTATTCATATCCAATTCTGTTACCGTTTTATCGTAGTTGAATCCTAGCTTTTTTAAGAGTTTTATGGAAGCTTGGTTCTCTGGGTCTACTTTGGCTGTGAAGGCAAGGATGTGGCTTGTTGCTTCAATTATCTGCATAAATGCTTGGAGCACCTCGGACATAATACCCAATCCCCAATAGCTTTTTTTTAATTCATATCCAATTTCAGCAGTCATTGTGTCTTGGTACAACTCATTGATACCGAAAGAACCAATCAGTTCACCGTCGATTTTGTCGATAATAACAAACCTATTGGCTGTTTCTTCTTGAAGTATGGCCAAGATAATCTCACGCGCTTGATCTATTGTGCTAAATGTTTCAATATTCATGAAGCGCGTTACATCAGGGTCTGACCAAACGTGTAGCATTTGCGCCGCATCATTGCAATTCATCATCCTATTTTGTGTACGTGCCGTTTCGAATTCAGCGGGTATTCTTCGTAATATATCTACTAACATTTACCTCATATCCTTTTCACGATATTTTTTCCCAGTTTCAAGCATTTTAACTTGCCCATTCGTTAAGTTTGTAGCCCACTCTTGAAATAAATCAACATGACTGCTGTCAACATATACGTCAAGAACAACTTTATCGGTGAATGCAGTATCTGCAATTTGGTAGCCTTGTTTATCCAATGCATTTTCAAATTTTGCGTGGGATGAGTAATCAAGTGTGCATGAGATGATGACGGCAAGCGAGCGCTCGACAACGCCTAAAGTATTACACGTTTCGCTGACTGCATTGCTGTATGCACGTACAAGACCGCCAGCTCCCAGTTTGACACCACCGAAATATCTTGTTACAACAACAGCGACATCCTTCAATTGCTTTTTCTTCAAAACTTCAAGCATTGGAACACCAGCTGTACCGCTAGGCTCACCGTCATCATTTGCTTTTTGGTATTGATCACGCTCGCCAATCAGATAGGCAGAACAATTATGACTAGCATTCCAGTTTTTTTTCTTGATATTGAGAATAAATTCTTGCGCGGTTTTTTCGTCTGTAGCTCTAATAATAGAGCAAATAAACCTAGATTTTTCAATAATTATTTCATGTTGCCCAGCTACCTTAATTGTTAAATATTTTTCTAGCATATAGGCCTCCAATAGTTAATTTAATCGTCTTATTCCACATTCTAACGGAAAAAAGGAGACCTGTATAGTTAGAAAATGCATTTGGGTCGTATTTGAAAGATGAAGTGGTAGCAAATTCATGGTATAATGAATGTCGTTGTTACTTTTGATAGATAAAATTTCTATCGTCTAGGCATTTTTATGGGAGACTTGAAATATATCAAGTGATAATCTCTCTTTCATTATTTAGAAAATGCTTAGTAAATCCAAATAATTAAAGGACAATGCCTTCTAGAAAAGCATGAAATGATACAGAAAACGCTATAGGAATATAGTCGATAGATTAATGAGTAGCCTTTAGAGCTACTAAAGGGATAAAAATGGGAACGAATATAAAAATAAGAATTTTGAAGGAGGATTTCTCATTATGACTGTAAAAATCATGATTGTAGACGATCATCAATTATTTCGTGAAGGTATAAAACGTATACTGGAACTAGAAGATTCATTTGAAGTAGTTGCAGAAGCCGAAAATGGAAAAAATATTGTTGCTAAGGTGCGCGAATATCGACCTGACATCGTACTTATGGATATAAATATGCCCACTGTGAATGGTCTTGATGCTACAGAAATGCTAGTGAGACAATTTCCAAGTATAAAAGTAGTTGTTTTGACTATCCATGATACAGATGAATTTGTTACAGAAGCTCTGCGTGCAGGAGCAGTAGGTTATCTACTTAAAGAAATGGATGCTAAGGATCTTGTAGATGCTATTAAGACAGTAGAAGATGGTGGCGCATATATTCATCCGAAAGCTGCTATTAAATTAGTTCGTGAGTACCGTCATCTAGCTAGTACCAATAATGCGCAAGGTGCTTATGGTTACCAGCAGCCAGAAGTCAAGATGCCATTACATATTCTCACACACAGAGAATGTGAAGTTTTGCAACTTTTGACGGACGGGAAGAGTAATCGTGGTATTGGAGAAACACTTTTCATCAGTGAGAAAACTGTCAAGAATCATGTGAGTAGTATTTTACAAAAAATGAAAGTAAATGATCGTACGCAAGCTGTTGTGACCGCAATCAAAAATGGCTGGGTATTCATTAGATAAAATCGTTAAATTTGAGGTGACTTTATGGGGGAGAAAATTGCCATCGTGACTGACAGTACTGCTTATTTACCCCAAGCAGTAATCGATAAGTTTGAGATTTATAGCGTGGCGCTTTCTGTGACAATTGACGGAAAGTCTTATGTGGAGAACAAGGATATTGATGAAAGCAATTTTTACGGTATTGTGAAGGCGGCAAAATCTTTTCCGACAACTTCACAACCAGCGCCTGGTGACTTTGTTCTGCTATATGAAAAACTACGTGATAAGGGCTATGATACAGTAATTAGCATTCATTTGAGCAGTGGTATCAGTGGTACGTATCAAAATGCCGTATCTGCCGGAAAAATGGTGGAGGGTGTTCATGTTGTTGCCTACGATTCAGAAATAGCTTGTATGGCTATGGGAATGCTGGTAGAGAAAGCAGCAGAATTGGTCGCTACAAAAGCTGAACTAGGCGCGGTTTTGAGACAATTAGATGCCATGCGTGATGCTATGGGTGCCTATTTTATCGTGGATGACTTAAATCACCTTGCAAGAGGAGGTAGACTTTCCAATGCCCAAGCGATGATTGGAAGTGTCCTCCAAATTAAGCCAATCCTTCATTTCGAAGAGACAAAGATCGTTCTTTTTGAAAAAATTAGAACGCAGAAAAAAGCTTTCCGTAGAATTGAAGGTCTTTTAACAGAGGCTATAAAAAATGGTCAAGCACAGCAGGCGTATATTGTTCATGGCAACTGTTATGAAAAAGCAGAGACTTGGAGAGTTGAGTTAAAAAAGGCTCATCCTGATGTAGTTTTTCATATTAGTTATTTTGGACCAGTTATTGCAACGCATCTCGGTGAAGGCTCGTTAGCTCTCGTGTGGACAATAAAATAAATATTTTCAGCCTCCTAATTTAGGAGGTTTTTTTTAGTATAGCTTATGAGTAAGAAAAAATAAAAAGCATAAAAAAGTCCAAATCGGTCACAAAAAGTTTGAAAACCAGATAAAAAAGTAAATATTGCTATGATACATGCATCGATAAAGACATAATGGGGGCTGAGAATCTAAAATTAGCCATTGGCAATTCTTTTTTCTTTCGTGTATAAATGGATGTACGAGGTGAGGATGTTGCAAAGTAAAATAGAGGGACGGTTGTTTTTAAAAGAGGAAATTCTTGATACTACTGATATGCAACAAGTTAAAGCGATTCAAATCAATGACAGTAAGAAAATGTGTTTTAGATGTGGAAATAATCTAGAAGAGCTATTTTTTAAATCCCCTTGTAGTCAGTGTGATAGTGAAGAATGTTGGTACTGCAGGAATTGTATTATAATGGGGAAAATGACAGAATGCACTAATCTTTTCTTTTTACCGAGTGTGACTAGCGTTCCGCATCAGAAGAGTACTTACTTGGCTTGGAAAGGAGAGTTATCCCCAGGTCAAAGCGTGGCATCTGACAAAGTATATCAGGCTGTAACGGAGAGAGAAGACTTGCTTTTATGGGCTGTCGCAGGATCTGGAAAGACAGAAATGATGTTTGAAGGAATGAATGAAGTGCTAATTCATGGTGGGCGTTTATGCGTTGCGTCACCCAGAGTAGATGTCTGTTTGGAGCTATTTCCACGACTACAAGAAGTATTTCCAGATGTGGAGATGGTTTGTTTATATGGGGATTCAACAGATGTCTACAATGGCGAACGCTTTGTAGTAGCCACGACCCATCAGTTAGTGAGATTTTATGAAGCATTTGATGTTGTTTTCATAGATGAGGTGGATGCCTTTCCATATGCTAAAGATCCGTTTTTGGAGTACGCTGTTAAAAAGGCACAATTGCGTACGGGGTGTTCCATTTTTATCACAGCAACTCCAGATAGAAAATGGCAAAAAGAATGTGATAATGGCAAGCGTAATTTTGTCAAAGTTCCAGCAAGATACCATAGAAAATCGCTCCCTGTTCCTCAGAAAATATGGATAGGTAATTGGAAAAAAAGAATACAAAAACAAAAAATACCTAGCAAAATACTCCACTGGATGCGACAGAAGCTGGACGAGGGATGTCCTGTTCTATTATTTTTTCCAGAAATAAAAGTTATGTTAGAAGCAGCGGGCATTCTTGAACAACTAGATTTTGAGCCGCTTTTGACAGTACATTCTGCTGATCCAGAAAGGAAAGAAAAGGTACAGCAGATGCGCGACGGTACTATTAAATTATTACTAACAACGACAATTCTTGAACGAGGGGTAACCTTTACAAATGTACAGGTAGGAGTTTTTGGAAGTGAAGGAAGAATTTTCACAGAATCAGCACTTGTCCAAATATCTGGTCGCGCTGGACGGAAATTTGATTATCCTCGAGGAGACGTATTATTTTTTCATAACGGTGTATCTAAAAATATGGCGTTAGCGATTGCACAAATCAAAATGATGAATCAACTAGGAATTCGCCAGGGATTATTAGATGAAAAGTAAATGCTTGCTATGTAGAGCTGAATTGGTATCAGAAATTTCTTGGGGTAGTTTATTTATGCTAGAAAAGGAACGTGTGATTTGTGTTAGATGTGCATCTAAGTTGAGCCGAATTGAAGGTGTTGTCTGTGGTAAGTGTGGCAGGCAGATGGAAGGCTCCGATAAAGCAATAGTCTGTGAAGATTGCCAAAAATGGGCAGTAAAAGAGAGGCAAGGCTACTTACAAAAAAATATAGCTTGTTACGCGTATAATGAATTTGCTAAGGATTTAATGACACTTTATAAATATAGAGGAGATTATGCGATTGCCGCAGTCTTTGCAACTCCTTTAAAAAGAAAGTGGATGGAAATGGATAAAGATATGACGATACCGCTTCCAATTAGTTTAGAGCGAAGAAAAGAGCGGGGATTCAATCAAACGGAAGGGCTCCTTCACTTAGCTGATATTTCATTTGAGACGGAGCTGAGAAGGGAGCATACTGAGAAGCAATCTAAAAAAACACGTAAGGAAAGAATTGAGCAGGAACAATTCTTTTTTGTAGAAAATAAAATAGCTGTGCAATCCAAAGAAATAGTATTGATTGATGACATCTATACAACAGGGGCGACATTACATTTAGCGGCAGAAGCACTTATAAAAGCGGGTGCTAAAAGCGTATCGTCGCTCACTATTTTCCGTTAAAGCGAAATTTTCAATCATTTTAGGTTTGTATTTGAGGATTTGTGGAATGAATAGAGTAACAGCATCATACTTACAGACTATGTAAACGGTTGGAATATAGTAATTTTGCTCCGTGTAAATGTTTGCAAAATACTACATTATAACGTAGACTGTATCTAAGAAGTCATTCACTTCTTGTAAAGTATGATTTGTTTTATTTCAAAGGAGGAATTGCTATGTTAAAGTATAACATTCGTGGCGAAAACATTGAAGTAACGGAGCCAATTAGAGAGTATGTTGAAAAGAAAATCGACAAATTAGAGCGCTATTTCAGCGAGGCTCCAGATGCTAATGTCCATGTGAATCTTAAAGTTTATTCCGATAAAAATGCAAAGGTCGAAGTGACCATTCCTCTCAAAAATTTAGTGCTACGTGCTGAAGAAACGAGCGGGGATTTATATGCAAGTATTGATTTAATTGTAGACAAATTAGAGAGACAGATTCGTAAACATAAAACAAAAGTAAATCGTAAATTCCGTGATAAAGGTGCTGAGCATGATTACTTTGCTTTTTCTGAAGCAAACGGTAGCGCTGCATCAGATGAGTTTGAGAATGACAGTGAGCTAGACATTGTTCGTACAAAGGAATTTTCTTTGAAACCAATGGATAGTGAGGAAGCTGTACTCCAAATGAATTTATTAGGTCATAGTTTCTTTGTATACACAGATGCGGAGTCAGACGGGACAAACATCGTGTATCGTCGTAAAGATGGTAAATACGGTTTGATTGAAACCAATTAACTTAGATTGTCTTCTAAAAAGCCGGGATCCAAAACAAGGGGATCTCGGCTTTTGTTGTCAATACCCAATCAGAAATAAAAAAGTGAATGACGAAAAAATGAGCTTGAGAAGATATTTTTTATTTAAATAAAGCGCATAGCTTAGGCTTTTATACAGAATCAAGGGAAATGCGTCGAAATGTTCACAGGAAAACAGGTTGTAAAAGGCAGGCGAAAGATGATAGAATTGTCTAGTGTGCCTGTGATAAGGCAGTTGCGTCAGAAAATGGGAAGAACGCAACGATTTGAACTTCAGGGAAAGTATAGAAACAGTAGAGGAGAATAAGATCATGGCAGGTTTATTAAAAAAGATATTTGAATCTGGTAAAAAAGATGTCAAGTATCTAGAGAAGAAAGCAGATCAGATTGAGGCGCTAGCAGAAGAAACAGCAAAGCTTTCTGATGATGAGATACGTGAGAAAACAGAAGCGTTTAAAGAGCGATATCAGAATGGGGAAACACTGGATTCCCTTTTGGTTGAGGCTTTTGCTGTGGCGCGTGAAGGAGCAAAGCGTGCATTAGGCATGTTCCCGTTCCGTGTTCAATTAATGGGTGGTATTGTGCTACACGAAGGTAATATCGCAGAGATGAGAACCGGGGAAGGTAAAACTTTGACAGCAACGCTACCAGTTTATTTAAATGCGCTCTCAGGCAATGGTGTTCATGTTGTTACAGTCAATGAGTACTTGTCGCAACGTGATGCTGAAGAGATGGGAGTTCTATATAATTTCCTTGGTTTATCAGTTGGACTTAATCTGAATGTCCTTTCCAGCGAAGAAAAACGTGAAGCATATGCTGCGGATATTACGTATAGTACGAATAATGAATTAGGCTTTGACTACTTGCGTGATAACATGGTTGTTTATAAAGAGCAAATGGTTCAGCGCCCGCTTTCTTATGCTGTCATTGATGAGGTCGATTCTATCCTTGTCGATGAAGCAAGAACACCATTGATTATTTCTGGTCAAGCAGAGAAATCGACTATTCTATACGTTCGTGCTAATTCATTCGTTGAAACATTGACAGTGGAGAAAGACTACACGGTTGATATCAAGACGAAATCAGTGTATATGACCGAAGAAGGTATGACAAAAGGTGAGAAGTATTTCGACGTCGAGAATTTATTTGACATAGAAAGCTCCACTTTGCTACATCATATTGCACAAGCTTTGAAAGCTAACTATACAATGCATCTTGATGTTGACTATGTTGTGCAAGATGACGAAGTACTAATTGTAGACCAATTTACTGGTCGTATTATGAAAGGTCGTCGTTTCAGTGAAGGCTTGCACCAAGCGCTTGAAGCTAAAGAAGGCGTTACAATCCAAAATGAGTCACAAACAATGGCGACTATTACGTTCCAGAACTATTTCCGTATGTATAAGAAGTTATCTGGTATGACAGGTACGGCTAAAACGGAAGAAGAAGAATTCCGTGATATTTATAATATGCGTGTTATCGAAATTCCAACGAACAAGCCAATCATTCGTGATGACCGAGCCGATTTAATCTACACATCGATTGATGCGAAATTTAATGCCGTGGTAGAAGATATTGCAGAACGTTATGCGAATGGACAACCAGTACTAGTTGGTACAGTAGCAATCGAAACGTCTGAGGTTATCTCCCATAAATTAAAACGCAAAGGTGTACCACATAGTGTTTTGAATGCGAAACAACATGAAAAAGAAGCTGAAATTATCCAGTTTGCTGGGGAAAAAGGCTCTGTAACGATTGCAACGAATATGGCTGGTCGTGGTACGGATATTAAACTCGGTGAAGGTACAATTGAAGCTGGTGGTTTAGCTGTTATCGGTACAGAACGCCATGAATCAAGACGTATTGATAATCAGTTGCGTGGTCGTGCAGGTCGTCAAGGTGACCCAGGTGTGACACAATTCTATCTTTCGATGGAAGATGAATTGATGAAACGTTTCGGTTCAGATAACATGAAATCAATGATGGAACGATTTGGAATGGACGACGAAGCTATTCAAAGTAAAATGGTTAGTCGTGCTGTTGAATCTGCTCAAAAACGTGTCGAAGGAAATAACTTTGATTCACGTAAACAAGTACTGCAATACGATGATGTTCTACGTCAGCAACGTGAAGTTATTTATAAACAGCGTTATGCAGTTATTACCGCTGAGAATAATTTACGCTCTGTTATCGAACCAATGATTCAAAACGTCGTGAATTTTGTGGTTCAATCCAATGCACCAAGACAAGAAGATCGCGAAGAATGGAATTTACAAGGAATTATCGATTTCGTGGAAGCTAACTTGCTACAGGAAGACGTAATCAGTGTAGATGACATTAAAAATATGGAAACTAGCGATATTCAAAAATTCATTTTAGAAAAAGTGAATGAAGCTTATAATGAAAAAGAAACATTGCTTCCAGAAGAAGAATTTAATGAGTTCCAAAAAGTAGTATTGCTGCGTGTAGTGGATACGAAATGGGTAGATCATATTGATGCAATGGATCATTTACGTGATGGTATTCATTTACGTGCGTATGGTCAAATTGATCCGTTACGTGAATATCAATCTGAAGGCTTCGAAATGTTTGAAGCGATGATTAATTCTATCGATGAAGAAGTAGCACGTTACATTATGAAAGCTGAAATTCGTCAAAATCTTGAACGTGAACAAGTGGCTAAGGGTGATGCTATTGACCCGAATGAAGGCAAACCACTTGCTAAGAAACAACCTGTCCACAAAGATCAACACATTGGGCGTAATGATCCGTGTCCTTGTGGAAGTGGCGAAAAGTATAAGAATTGTCACGGAAAAGAGAAATAGTAAGGAGCAAAAACCAGGAAAATTCCTGGTTTTTTGTTTGGAATCGCTATACTAATCGCAGTTTCCGGTCAAGTATGCTATATTATTAAAGGTGCATTATTTTATGCATGAAAATTGAAAAAGAGGTGTTGAGAATGGAATTAGCTGAAATTCGCAATGAACTAGAAAAGACAACCCAACAAATCAAAGACTTTAGGGGGTCTCTTTGACTTAGATAGCATAGAAGTTCGAATTGCTGAGTTAGAGGATCAAATGTTGGATCCAGAATTTTGGAATGACCAACAAGCGGCGCAGAAAGTCATCAATGAGGCGAATGGTTACAAAGAGACGTACAATGCGTTTCATGAGTTGGAGGAAGAGCAAGAAAACCTAGAACTTAGCTTGGAACTGTTACGTGAAGAGGCAGATGAAGAGCTGCAAACAGAATTAGAAACAGAATTAGAGAAATTTGTGGCAAAGTTAACCGATTTCGAATTGAAATTAATGTTAAGCGAGCCTTACGATAAAAATAACGCGATTTTAGAACTGCACCCAGGAGCTGGTGGAACGGAGTCACAAGATTGGGGATCGATGTTACTGCGCATGTACCAACGCTGGGCTGATAAGAAGGATTTCAAAGTCGAGATGTTGGATTACCAAGCAGGGGATGAAGCGGGAATCAAAAGTGTCACATTGCTCATTAAAGGACATAACGCATATGGCTACTTAAAAGCGGAAAAAGGCGTTCACCGTCTCGTCCGTATTTCACCATTTGATTCTTCAGGACGTCGCCACACATCTTTCGTATCATGTGATGTAATGCCAGAAATGGATGATGATATTGAAATCGAAGTTCGCCCAGAGGATTTAAAAATTGATACGTATCGCGCAACCGGTGCAGGTGGTCAGCATATTAACACGACCGATTCAGCCGTTCGAATGACACATATCCCATCTGGAATTGTTGTCACATGCCAATCCGAGCGTTCGCAGTTGAAAAATCGTGATCAAGCAATGAAAATGTTAAAAGCGAAATTGTATCAAAAAGAGCAAGAGGAGAAAGAGAAAGAGCTTGCTGAACTTCGCGGGGAACAAAAGGAAATAGGCTGGGGAAGCCAAATACGATCTTACGTATTCCATCCATATTCGATGGTGAAAGACCACCGTACAAGCGTTGAAACAGGAAATACACAAGCGGTGATGGATGGCGATATTGATGAATTTATCAATGGTTATCTGCGCTCGCGGATCGATTAAGGTGAAGAGATGAAAGAGATGAAACAAGTCAAACGGCGTAAACTGACGCCTAAATTAGCGAAGGCGATGGAGTATGTCAATGTTATTTTAGGCGCGTTCATTATTGCTGTAGCATTTAATGTATTACTACTTCCAAATCATGTTGCTTCTGGTGGTGTGAGCGGGATTAGTACGATTATTAACTATTTAACAGGATGGACGCCTGCTTATATTCAATGGGCTTTTAACATCCCGCTATTCTTTGCAGGGGTATTTTTCTTAGGCTATCAGTTTGGTATTAAAACCTTTGTTGGCACGATGATTATGCCACTATTCGTTTATTTGACATCGGATTGGGCGGTTTGGACGCATGAACCACTTGTTGCTGCATTATTTGGTGGTGTGCTAGTTGGGATGGGTCTGGGTATTGTTTTCAGGGGTAAAGCATCGACTGGCGGTACGGATGTTATCGCCCAAATTTTACACAAATTCACGAATCTTTCGCTGGGCATTTGTGTGGCGCTGATTGACGGATTTGTCGTTATTGCGGCTATGTTTGTTTTTGATATCGAGTCGGGGTTATACGCGCTTATCGGCTTGTTCGCTACGAGTAAAACGATTGACCTTGTTCAAGTCGGGCTCAATCAATCGAAAACCGTGCTTATTATTTCTGAAAAACAAGATGAGATACGTCACGCCATCCTTTACAAAATTGATCGAGGCATTACACGCCTATCGGCAAAAGGTGGTTACACAGAAGATGATAGACAGATTTTGTTGTGTGTCATTGCTCAGTCAGAATTTTCAAGGCTAAAAGGGGTTATAAAAGAGATCGATCCAAACGCATTTGTGGTTGTTATGAGCGCAAGTGAGGTTATGGGAGAGGGCTTCAATCTATAGTTAGACCATAAAATAGAGCAGCATTGACCGATTATGTTAATGTTGCTTTTTTGTAATACAGTTTTTAAAATAGAGTATGCTTTGTATAACAGTTGTGTAACAAGAAGTTAATTCAGAGTACCTAGGAAGGAATTTGGGTGACGGAAGTGGTCTATTCCAATTGATTTCACTGTAACTATTTTTAATATCCCTGTAATGTTAATTCACTGGAAAACGCGGTACAATAGGAGAGTAGTAAAACAGTGCGGAAATTCGGGCACGTTTTTTTATGGTCTTTTACAGAAAGAGAATGACGTAAGATTTTTAACGATTAAAATGAAATGTAAATAAGTATGTTGCGAATAAAATAAAACTTGTCATTGGTTGAAATATAACTGTAACCTAATTAACCTGAACCTGAAAGATTGAAGTGTTATAATTGTACTATGCGTTGTGACTTCAAGTGCTTCAGCAAAAATGGTGAGTCTTGCTTGAGACTTCATTGTACAATTCGGGTTATCTTACACGTTATATCATTCGAACTTGATTTAAGAAAGGCATAGTTAGGTGATAAAATGATTATTATGGAAGATGTCTACAAGAAGTATCCCAATGGTATTACAGCCGCGAATGGATTGAACATTCGGATTGACCAGGGAGAATTCGTTTATGTCGTAGGGCCGAGTGGTGCTGGTAAATCGACTTTTATCAAGATGATATACCGCGAAGAGCGAGCGACAAAAGGAACGATTAATGTTGGTAAATTTGATTTACTCAATATGAAGAATCGCGAAGTACCATTTTTAAGAAGACATGTCGGTGTTGTTTTTCAGGATTTTAAATTGCTTCCAAGCAAAACCGTTTATGAAAACATTGCTTATGCGATGGAAGTAGTAGAAGAAGATCCGAAAGTCATCAAAGACCGTGTCATGGAAGTGCTTGACCTAGTTAATTTGAAACATAAAGTCAGAATGCTACCAGATGAGTTGTCTGGCGGTGAGCAACAACGGATTTCGATTGCTCGCTCGATTGCAAATATGCCACAGGTTTTAATTGCAGATGAACCAACTGGGAACCTCGATCCTGATACTTCATGGGAAATCATGAATATCCTTGAAGAAATAAGTAATCGCGGAACGACAATCGTGATGGCGACACACAATAAAGAGATTGTTAATACTCTGAAGCACCGTGTAATCGCTATTGAAAACGGCAGAATCGTTCGGGATGAACAGCAAGGAGATTATGGCTATGAAATTTAGAACAGTAGGTAGACATTTTAAAGAGAGCTTTAAGAGTCTCTATCGTAACGGTTGGATGACATTCGCTGCAGCTAGTGCGGTAACAGTAACTTTGATTTTAGTCAGTGTGTTCTTCGCAATTATGATGAACATGAACAAGTTAGCAGATGATGTGGAGAATGACGTTGAAATTAACGTGCATATCCAACTTACTGCGACAAAAGATCAACAGGATGAATTAAAAGCCAATATCGAAGAGCTTAGCGGCGTCGATAGTGTCACATTTTCTTCCAAAGATGAGCAAATGGAGAAGTTAGTCTCTACATATGGTAAGGATTTCGAGTTGTTCCAACAAGATAATCCACTTTACGATGTGTTCATTGTTCAAGCGAAGGAGCCGAGTGAAACGGCCAAAGTTGCATCCGAGATTCAGGAAATGAAATATGTCGCAAAAGTGAACTATGGTGAAAAAACAGTAGATAAATTGTTTAATGTCTTGAAATGGGGACGATATGCTGGTATCATATTAAGTGCTGGTCTTTTATTAACAGCCATGTTCCTAATCTCCAATACGATTAAGATTGCGATTTACTCGCGTCGAACCGAGATTGAGATTATGAAGTTGGTAGGGGCGACAAACTGGTTTATCCGGTGGCCGTTCGTGTTAGAAGGCGCTTGGCTAGGTCTGTTAGGATCTATTGTGCCAGTGATACTAACATTTGTAGGTTACATTAACACTTACAATCTTATCAACCCAAGACTTGGAGAAGGCACTAACCTTTCCTTATTAGCACCAAGCCCATTCATGTATGAAATATCAGGGCTAATCATTGCTATTGGAGTATTGATTGGTATATGGGGAAGCGCAATATCCATCCGTAGATTCTTGAAAGTTTAACAATTAAATGCGTATCAGAGGAATGAACGCATTCTAAAAAATAAAAAAAATTCTATGAAAGAAAAGCCTAGGGAGCTTTTTAGGAGGTAAAATCTTTGAAAAAAAATACTTTAATCGCTGCGTCAATGGCAGCTGTAATCAGTTTATCACCGGTTTTTACAACAAATGTATTTGCGGACGTTAACACAGATATCCAACAGAAGGACGCAAAACTAAACGACCTTAAATCTAAGAAAGCTGATTTACAAGCTGATCTATCATCTTTAGTAACGAAATTAGAATCAGCGCAAGCGAAATCGAAAGAACTACAAGCGAGCTTCAACAAATCAGCAGAAGATTTAAAGAAATTAAATGCTGATATTGCAGCTATTAACTCACGCATTAAAGAACGTGAAGCAGTGCTTAAAGAGCGTGCTCGTTCTATGCAAGTAAACTCAAACTCAAACGTTTATCTTGACGTTGTTCTAAGTGCAGACAACTTTGGCGATTTAGTGGATCGTGTATCTGCAGTAAACACAATTGTTGATTCTGATAAAGCTATTCTTGATGAGCAACAAAAAGACGAAGATGCTTTGAAATCAAAATCTGCATCTGTTAAAAAAGAACAAGAAAAACAACAAAAAGCAATTGCAAGTTATGAAGAACAACAAAATAAAATCGAAGCCCAAAAAGCTGAGAAAGAAGCTGTTGTAGCACAATTGGCAGCACAACAAGCAACTACACAACAAGAAAAATCTACTTTAATCGCGCAACGTGACAGAGAAGCAGCAGCAGCAGCAGCTCGTGCAGCAGCAGCGAAAGAAGCAACAACTGTTCAACCAGTTGCAGCTACTACAGAAAAGAAAGCTGAATCATCATCAGATGCAAGTTCAAGTTCTTCAAATGAATCTTCATCTGTAGCATCTTCTTCTAATGATGCGTCTAATGATAGCAGTTCTAAATCTGAAAGCACTACGGCGAAAAAATCATCATCATCAAATACTTCTAGCTCAACAAATAATAATATTGCAGCACCAACAGGTTCTGGTTATGATGCAATGATTTCAGCAGCTTACGCGCAACTAGGTAAACCATATTCACTAGGAGCAACTGGACCAGGTTCATTTGACTGTTCTGGATTCACTTCTTATGCATTCCGTTCAGCTGGAATCTCCCTTCCAAGAACGTCAGGTGCTCAATATGCAGCATCGACTAAAATTAGTTCAAGCCAAGCAAAACCAGGCGATTTAGTATTCTTCAGCTATGGTAGTGGGATTGCTCACGTGGGTATCTACATTGGTGGAGGCAAAATGATTAACGCGCAAAATGACGGCGTTAAAATTGATAGCCTTTCAAGCAGTTTCTGGGCTCAATCTCTTGTAGGTTTTGGTCGCGTAGCTAACTTTTAATTCTAAAATATAACAAGTGTTTTTGAAAATAGAAAAGTACCTTTGTATGATTATTTACGAGGGTACTTTTTTTCTACCTCAACAAATGGAAAAAATAGTAATATATGAATCTGATCTAGGAGGAAACAATAGATGGCATATAAGAAATTACTCGTAAACAGTCTTGCAATAACTGTAGCAGTTGGTCTTTTTAGTACAGTGCCGACCAATGTCAAGGCTGCTGATTTAAATGAACTCCAGAAACAACAACAAGCAATCCAGCAACAGCGATCTGCGGTAGATAATCATATTGACGAGAAGAATCATGAAGTATCGATTCTTGAAAGAAAGCAACAAACAACAGCTGCTGAACTAGAGAGCTTAGTGAAAAGCATTACGGAAACGAATAAAAAATTGCAAAAGCAGCAGCAAGAAGTAGCTGTAACGAATGCGGAAGTAAGTAAGCTGAAAAATGAAATCATCGTGCTACAAAAAAGCATTGATGATCGCCTTAATTTATTGAAAGATCGTGCACGTGCTATTCAAGTGAATGGAAACGGTCAAGAGTATATGAATGTTATTTTAGCATCTGATAATTTCAGCGATTTTATTGATCGCGCAACGATGGTATCGACGCTTGTCAACGCGGATAAAGATATTATGAATGATCAGAAAAAGGATGAGGACGCGCTAAATGGAAAGCAAAAGCAAACAGAGAAGAAATTGGCGGGTTTGAAGAAGCTATCCACTGAAATCGCGCTTTCTAAAAACAACTTAGAGAGCCAAAAAAGTCAAAAAGATGAACTGATCTTAGCCATTGCTGCTGAAAAAGATCTAACACAGCAACAAAAGAATGATTTGTTGGCTCAACAAGGTGAATTAGCAGCGAATGAACAAGCAATTGCTGGGAATATTCAAGCAGAGAAAAATCGCCAAGCACAGCAACAATTGGCTGCAGCGCGTAAAGCAAGTGAAGAACGGGCAGCAAGAGAAGCCAGAGAAGCAGCTGCACAAGCTAGATCGAAAGTTGTTACGAGGACAGAAACAGCGGCTGCTACAACACAAGAAGAAGCGCCACCAGTTTCCATTCCATCAATTAGTGCTGGTTCTCAAACTGGCATGTTCATTAAACCAGCAGCAGGAATCTTAACATCTGGATTTAGCGATAGAACAAATCCAGTAACTGGCCAACATGAATCCCATAAAGGGCAAGATATTGCTGCGGGCGGTAGTGTACCGATTTATGCAGCTGCTGGCGGAACGGTTGTTTTCTCTGGATTCGGTGCTCCTGGTAGCGGTTATGGCGGCTACGGGTATGTTGTTGAAGTGGATCATGGTAATGGCTATCAAACATTGTACGGTCATATGAGAGCGGGAAGCTTGCAAGTCGTTGCAGGACAAAGCGTTTCTCAAGGGCAAGGCATCGGCATGATGGGCTCGACTGGTCAATCAACGGGGCAACATCTTCACTTTGAGATTCATAAAAATGGTGTTCCTATAGATCCAACTCCTTATATCTAATATCAAACTCGGCTAACCGCTATTGGTAGCCGAGTTTTTGTATGATACTAAGGCAATACTTAACTCTGAATTTATGATATGATAAAAAGGTAGCATTATTATTGGGAGGTACATTATGGGGATTATCGCGGGAATACTGATTGTTTTGCTAGTAATCAATCTATTTTTTGCAGCTGTGATGGTGTTTTTAGAAAGACGCGACACATCGGCAACATGGGCTTGGTTACTTGTCCTGACTTTCATACCTGTTCTTGGATTTATTATATATTTAATATTCGGCCGAAAGCTCTCACATCGCAAAATTTTTGACTGGAAGGGACAGGAGAAAATTGGATTGCGAGAGTCAACGGATAATCAGATTAGCATGATTAGGCAGCAAGAATTTCCTTTTAGCGATCGAAATGTAGCGAAACATCGGGATTTAATATATTTATTATTGGTGAACGATGGCGCGATTTTGACGCAGGATAATGAAGTGACGATTTTCACAGATGGGCATGAGAAGTTTGATGCGTTGATGCGAGATATCGAGATGGCGACGGATCATATTCATTTGATTTATTACATTATTCATTCGGATATGCTGGGGAATCGTTTGCAGAAAGCGTTGATTAAAAAGGCGGAGGAAGGGCTTGACGTCCGTGTGATTTATGATGCGATGGGATGCCGGACGACGAAAAAAGCTTTTTGGACTAAACTGAAGCAGAATGGTGTCAAAGTATGGCCGTTTTTCCCTTCGAAATTACCGTTGATAAATTTCCGACTGAACTATCGAAATCATCGTAAACTGGCGATTATCGATGGAGAAATTGGCTATATTGGGGGATTCAACGTTGGCGATGAGTATTTAGGGCTTGATGCTAGTTTTGGATATTGGCGTGATACGCATCTGCGTGTTCGTGGAAAAGCTGTTTTTGCGATGCAGACGCGCTATATTATGGACTGGAACTCTGCATCATCCGCGAGTCAGAAGTTGGATTACCAAAAGCGCTATTTTCCAAGTTTTCATGGTAAAGGGCAGACGAGTATGCAGATTGTGTCGAGTGGTCCTGATACGGAATGGCAACAAATCAAGAATGGTTATATCAAAATGATAAATTCGGCGAAGAAATCGATTTATTTGCAGTCTCCGTACATTATTCCTGATGTGAGTTTGCTAGAGGCGCTTAAAATTGCGTCGCTGGCGGGTGTGGATGTGCGTTTGATGATTCCAAATAAGCCGGATCATGCCTTTGTTTACCGCGCCACGACGAGTTATTGTGGGGAATTGATTGAGAGTGGTGCCAAAGTTTATATTTATGATAATGGCTTTATTCATGCAAAAACGCTCGTTGTAGACGGGGAAATTGCCTCAGTTGGAACGGCTAATATGGATTTTCGCAGTTTTAGACTAAATTTTGAAGTGAATGCGTTTATGTATGAGAAGAAGATTGCGCAAAAGTTGGAAGATATTTTTCTGCAAGATATTTTAAAATCATATCAGTTGACGGAAGAGCTGTATGCAGAGCGATCGTTTTGGATAAAAGTGAAAGAGGCGGTGTCGCGGCTACTTTCTCCGATACTATAAGAGGTGGATAAGATGGAGACAATAATAGTAGAAGTTGTAAAAGGACTTGGCAGTATTTTGGTGCAACCGGCATTATATGTGTCGATATTGATAGCGATTATTGCTGGGTTTAATCGGATAAAATGGGAACGGAAATCTTTTCATGTGCGGATACATTCACCTTGGCAGGAACTAAAAGGATTCTTCGGATTAGGGATAGTTTTTGGTGTGGCACTCTCGATTATCATGGTGTTTGTAGGCTTTACGTTGACGATTGGATGGATAGTGATATTCAATGTTGTCCTCATTGTGTTGCTATTAGTTGGGCTATTTCGGATGGCTTCGACTGCCTATACGATTGGCATTGCTAGTCTTGTTTATTATGCGGCCTATTATTTTGATTGGCAGTTGGCGCCGTTTGAGGATTGGATGTTGCCGATTCGTGATTTGTATATTGATAATTTCATGATTGTCATCGTGTTTGTATTGGCATTATTACTTGCGGTAGAGGCATTCTTGATTCAATTCTCAGGGGCAAATCAAGCTTCACCAATGCTTCGAAAAAGTGGCCGTGGAAAATGGATTGGCGCATTTCAGTTACGCCGTTTATGGTTGTTACCACTCGTTTGTTTTATTCCAGGACACGGTTTTGCAGCGTTGTTTGATTGGTGGCCGATTTTTCAAATTGGGAACCAGACGTTTTCCATTATGGTATTGCCAATTGTGATCGGGTTCCAGCAACAAGTGCAGTCCCAGCTACCGGCACAAGCCACGCATAAAATTGCGGTTCGAGTGACAAGTTTATCAATTTTGATTGCGCTACTTGGCGTTGTGAGTATTGTGATACCAATTCTGAGTTTGCTCGCATTTATCGTGGCAATCGCGGGCCGTTTCTGGATTTCCTACCGCCATCGTAACGAGGAACGGGATGCCGCGTTTAAGTTTACACCACAAACGGACGGTATTATAGTCTTAGGCGCCCGAAAAAATACGCCAGCTAGCCGAATGGAAATTTTAGCAGGAGAAGTAATAATGGAGGTAAATGGCATACCAGTGATGGACCGCGAAGATTTGTATGAGGCGCTAAACGAAAACCGAGCCTACTGTAAACTAAAAGTACGCGACAACAACGGCGAACCACGAATCGTCCAAACTGCTATCCATGAAGAAGACTCCTTCGAATTAGGCCTATTCATGGTAGAATCCAAATAAAGACGTGATGAACTGTGATGACGAGTAGCCAAAAACCGCGACTCAGGGCTGCGAGAACTGCCCAGGTTCTAGGAAAAAGCGAGTACCGACGCGGAATGTACGACTGTACACGAGCATCGGAACGGAA
The DNA here is from genome assembly GCF_014322795.1 of Paenilisteria portnoyi. GTDB lineage: Bacteria > Bacillota > Bacilli > Lactobacillales > Listeriaceae > Listeria_A > Listeria_A portnoyi. Next base: position 94,773 of record NZ_JAASTT010000006.1, on the reverse strand, counting down.
CTTTTAACGACGGAGATGAGTAGTTCTCGTGCCCCTGATTTTTAAGATTGTGTTAAGAGTGATGGTTTTCTACCCGGAAAAGGGAAATTCGTGCTATATTTTAGTGGAAGAATACATAACAAGGTTGTGGCGAAAATGTAAAGGCCGCGCGTTATGAATGGGGAGGAAAGAGCATTGACCAAGATTTTAGTAGTAGATGATGAGTCTTCTATTGTAACTTTACTGCAATTTAACATTGAAAAGGCTGGCTTTGATGTAGTGACAGCGGAGGATGGTAGAACAGGGTACGAGCTTGCTTTGGCGGAAAAACCGGATTTGATTGTGCTCGATTTGATGTTGCCTGAGATGGACGGGATTGAAGTATGTAAGCAGTTGCGCCAAGATAAGGTGGAGACGCCGATTTTGATGTTGACGGCAAAAGATGACGAATTGGACAAAATTATTGGTCTGGAGCTTGGTGCAGATGACTATTTGACGAAACCGTTTAGCCCGCGTGAGGTTGTGGCGCGAATCAAGGCGATTTTGCGACGGAGTGCTGGGAAAGCGGCGGACGTGGAACCAGAAGAAACGCAGAAAGAGAAGGCTTTGCATGTTGGTGAGTTGAAGATTCTGACGGAGAGTTATGAGGTGTATTTGCAGGATGAATTGCTGGATCTGACGCCGAAGGAATTCGAGTTGTTGGTATATTTGGCGAACCACAGGGGCAAAGTTTTTTCGCGAGACCAGTTGCTGGACGCGGTTTGGAACTATGATTATATTGGTGAGACGCGGATTGTGGATGTGCATGTGAGTCATTTGCGGGATAAAATCGAGGCGGATACGAAGCAACCGCAGTACATTAAGACGATTCGCGGTTTTGGCTATAAGATGGAGAACGTGAAATCATGAAAAAATTATGGCTGAAAATAGGACTATCTTTTTTTATCTTATTTTTTATTGTCATGGTCATTGTAGGTTTCTTTTCGGGGGAACTGATGAAGAGCGTCTACTTGCATATGAAAGAAAGTCAGTTGCAGGATGACGCGAAAATATTATTGACAACGACGAAGCTGGAAGATGTTGATCTAGATCAGGATGCGGATAAAATTCAGTCGGACTTAAAGCCGCTGGAGGATAAAATTGACGCACGAATTACGGTCATTGATCGGGCGGGGCATGTGGTTGCTGATACGAAGGAAGACCCGCACAGTTTGGGAAGCCATATGGATCGTCCCGAGGTGCAGGAAGTTCTTAAGCAAGGAAAAGAGGTTGGAATAGCCACGCGAAAAAGTTCTACGCTTGGCTACAGTATGCTATATGTAGCAGTTCCAATTACGCATAATGGTGTAACGGACGGAGTGCTCCGGATTTCAATTTCATTAGAATCAGTCGAAAAAGCAGTCCATCAATTATGGCTCAACCTCACCTTGATATTTGGGTTGGCACTGGTGGTTATTGGCTTCATAAGTGCAGTGATTGCACGGCGGATTACGCGACCAGTTAACGAGATTATCGACGTGTCGATGGACTTGGCGAACAATCGTTATTACAGCAGAATTACTGGAAAAACGAGCGGCGAGTTGCAGGATTTATCGCTAAGTGTGAATCAATTGGCGCAAAGTTTAGAGAAGCAGATGCAGGAAATCGAGCTTAATCAGCAACGACTAAGCGGCATCGTGCAGAACTTGGTGAGTGGCGTGATGCTGATTGATCAACGAAAGCTGATTGTGATGACAAATCCAATGATGGAGCAGATTATCGGCGAAAAAGATCTCACTGGAAAAGCATATTATGAAGTTCTGAAAAGTTTTGCTTTGACGCAACTTGTCGATCAATGCTTAGAGCAGAAAGTCTTCCAACAAGAGGAGATTACGATTTATTTCCCAAGGGAGCTAATTTTAGACGCTAACGTTTCACCAATTTTATCAAAAACGGGTAATATAACGGGCGTGATTTTGCTGCTACATGACATTACGGAAATTAGACGTTTGGAAAATGTGCGCTCGGAGTTTGTCGCAAATGTGTCGCATGAACTGAAAACACCGGTAACCGCGCTGAAAGGTTTTGCAGAAACGCTACTTGATGGTGCGATGTATGATGAAGCGCTACTCAAGAAATTCCTCACCATAATAAAAGAGGAGAGCGATCGTTTACACCGATTAATCATGGATATTTTGGAATTATCGCGAATTGAGCAGAAACATGTGTCGATGAATTTGGAGCAGGTGGATGTGGAAGACGTGGTGATTACGACGATGGATACGGTTCGCTCGATGGCACTCGAAAAAGGGATTCAGCTTGTGCCGCCGAATTTGGCTTCACCAGTTATTATTCAAGCAGAACGTGATCGATTGCAGCAGATATTGATTAACCTCATTTCAAACGCGATTGTGTACACGCCACAAGATGGAAAAGTATCAGTCGGCGTGACGGAAAACAAGGCGAATGATACGATTGCTATCACGGTGACGGACAATGGAATCGGCATACCAGTCAAGGACATTGATCGTATTTTTGAACGTTTTTATCGGGTTGACCGAGCACGTAGCCGACATTCTGGGGGAACAGGACTCGGACTTTCTATCGTAAAACATATCGTGGAAAGTTGTGGTGGTCAGATTCAAGTGGAAAGCATCGAAGGTTCAGGTACAACTTTTACCGTAACGCTTCGAAAATAAAGATGTAACGCAAGTCGTAGTTTTAGCGGCTTGCGTTTTTCTTTACATAAAATCTAGCTTCTAACCACCGAATCTGCGGTCTTTTTGTCATTTTTTGATAAAGAAATTTACATAATCATCATCTTTACATTCTCTTAACATTAGCTACACATCACCTTAATCCAGAAGAGGTATAGTAGGTTTGTAAGTTAAATCGATAAAAAAGGTGGTTTACAGTTTATGAAGAAGAGATTTTTAGGAATAGTAGCTGTTATTGCAGCATTCACAATGATTATAGCAGGATGTGGGAATTCGAGTACATCATCAGATAAAGCAAACGGAAATTCAGGTAGCAAGGAAGTTTCTGGTTCTATCACGGCGGTCGGCTCAACAGCGCTACAACCTCTTGTCGAAGCTGCTTCGAAACAATTTACAGCTGAAAATCCTAAAGCACAAATCAACGTGCAAGGTGGCGGATCTGGTACTGGCCTAACGCAAGTGCAACAAGGCGCAGTAGATATCGGCAACTCGGATGTTTTCGCTGAAGAAAAAGACGGCGTTGATGCTTCTAAACTAGTAGACCACAGAGTCGCAGTTGTCGGCATGGCACCAGTCGTTAACAAAGACGCTGGCGTGAAAAATATTTCAAAACAACAATTAATCGACATTTTCACTGGCAAAATTACAAACTGGAAAGATGTTGGCGGTAAAAACGAAAAAATCACCATCATCAATCGTGCAGAAGGAAGCGGAACACGCGCAACTTTTGAAAAATGGGGCTTAGATGGCGCGACTCCAATTAAAGCGCAAGAACAAGATTCCTCAGGTACCGTTCGTAAAATCGTAAGCGAAACACCAGGTGCTATCAGTTACCTAGCTTTCTCTTATATTGACGATTCGATCCAAGGACTTTCCCTTGATAATGTAGAGCCGAAAGAAGAAAACGTAGCAACAAACGATTGGAAAATTTGGGCTTACGAGCATATGTATACAAACGGTGAAGCGACAGGACTTGCGAAACAATTCCTAGCTTACATCACGAGCGAAGACGTTCAAAATGACTTGGTGCCACAACTTGGTTACCAATCGATTCACTCAATGAAAGTAGAACGCGATGCTAAAGGAAATATCACAGAAGTTAAATAAAAAATATATTGGGAAAGCCGCTTAAGTATAGAAATAACCTTTGAATAAAGTAAGAAGCATCAGACCCTAGTTGGGTAGGATGAAGATTGTGCTTTAAACAAATTGAGCGAAAGCGTTTGGATTCAGGCTGTTTGGTGGAAGCCGGAAGCGGAGTGTACGACTTGTACATGAGAACCGGAAGTCTATCAAATTGCCTGAATGCGAGCGCTTGTCGCCGATTTATATGGGGTATGTTCTATTCTTAAGGGCGCAAACCCGTTGTTGGGAAGAAACGAACCTCAGCATCGGAAAGGAGTCTACGCAGTGGAAGCAAGAGAAAAAGCATTAACGCAAACTTCCAAAAAAGCCCGTCTTGAAAAAAGAGGGAAAATCATAACTTTTATCTGCATCAGCATCATGGTGATTGCAGCAGCATCCATTCTTTTCTTTGTTATTTCGAAAGGACTGGCTACTTTTTTTGTCAATGATGTTTCGTTTGTTGACTTCATTACAGGGACAGATTGGAACCCTTCCAAAACAGATGCCGCTGGAAATCCACTCGTTGGCGCCTTGCCGATGATTCTTGGTTCTTTTGGTGTAACATTACTCGCAGCTTGTATTGCTGCACCGCTCGCGATTGGCGCTGCTATTTTTATGGTGGAAATATCGCCAAAGTTTGGTAAGAAAATTTTACAACCGGTGATGGAGTTGCTCGTGGGGATTCCATCCGTTGTTTACGGGTTTATCGGACTCAGCGTTGTTGTTCCGTTTATTCGGGAACATATTTCAGGAAGTGGTTTTGGGATTGCAGCGGCGACCGCGGTTTTGACCGTCATGATTTTGCCGACTGTGACCAGTTTGACAGTGGATGCGATTCAATCGGTACCACGTCATTATCGTGAGGCTTCGCTTGCGCTCGGTGCAACGCGGTGGCAGACGATTTGGAAAGTAATTCTGCGCAGTGCACGACCGGGTATTTTGACCGCCGTTGTTTTCGGAATGGCGCGCGCGTTTGGGGAAGCACTGGCTGTACAAATGGTTATCGGAAACTCCGTGGTTATCCCGACTTCGTTATTCGAACCGGCCTCCACGTTAACTAGTATTTTAACAATGGGAATGGGAAATACCGTCATGGGGACACTTGATAATAACGTGCTTTGGTCGCTAGCTATGGTGCTACTGGCAATGTCGCTGTTCTTTATCATTATGATCCGCTTCATCGGCCGTAGGAGGAAAGTCAAATGAATGTAAAAACAAAAGATAAGATTGCGACCTCCGTTTTCTATTTGATTGCGCTACTCATTGTCGTTATTTTAGCTGGATTACTTGGCTATATCCTAGTTCGAGGCGTGCCTCATCTGAGCTGGCATTTCCTAACCTCGCCACCAGAATCGTTCAAAGCGGGCGGTGGGATTGGTCCAGAAATCTGGAACTCCTTTTACATGTTGCTTATCACGATGATCTTATCCGTTCCAATCGCGCTTGGAGCCGGTATCTACATGGCAGAATACGCCCGCAAAAATTGGATTACAGACTTTATCCGTACAACGATTGAAGTCCTGTCTTCTTTACCATCGATCGTGGTCGGTTTGTTCGGCTTCTTAATTTTCGTGTTGCAGATGGGGTGGAGCTTCTCGGTTATTTCCGGGGCACTGACGCTAACCATCTTTAATCTACCGCTACTCATTCGCGTTATTGAGGAAGCACTCAATGCCATTCCAAATACGCAACGAGAAGCAGGGCTTGCACTAGGCTTGTCGCGCTGGGAAACCATAACACGGGTTCTAGTTCCAGCCGCGCTACCAGCCATCGTGACCGGCGTTATTTTAGCCGCAGGACGCGTATTTGGTGAAGCAGCCGCCTTAATCTACACTGCTGGACAAAGTACACCAACACTGAACTTCGGGGACTGGAATCCAATGAATCCGACGTCACCGCTGAACATTTTCCGCCCAGCAGAAACACTCGCCGTTCACATTTGGAAAATTAATGGGGAAGGAATCATGCCTGACGCCGCAGCCGTATCAGCGGGAGCGTCCGCCGTACTCATTCTTTCCGTGCTACTTTTCAATATTTTAGCCCGCATTCTAGGAAAATACGTATTTAAAAAGATGACGTCTTCCTGATTTGGTGGACAAAAGGAGTTTTGTAAAATGATGGCAACTACTAATATGTCGTTCGCGATAAATGAAGCAAAAGACGAAATCGTGACAGCAGGCGCGCCCGCAATGGCAACCAATGATTTGCACGTCTATTACGGCGACAACCACGCGATTCAAGGTGTCGACTTAGAATTCCATGAAAACCAAGTGACAGCTCTGATTGGCCCGTCCGGATGCGGGAAATCGACGTATCTCCGCGCGCTCAATCGAATGAATGACGAAATCGATGGCTGCCGAATGGAAGGCGAAATTCTATATAACGGCATCAACATTAACCGCAAAGAAGTGGATTTATATAACGTTCGCAAAGAAATCGGGATGGTATTCCAAAAGCCGAATCCATTCACAAAATCGATTTTTGAAAATATTGCTTTTAGTTTGAAGCGTCACGGTATGAAAAATAAAGCCGAGCTCGCAGAACGTGTCGAGAAGAGTCTGCGTAGCGCCGCACTTTGGGATGAAGTTAAAGATGATTTAGGCAAAAGCGCCTTATCTTTGTCTGGCGGACAGCAACAACGCCTATGCATTGCGCGCGCGATTGCGATGCAGCCAGAAGTTTTGCTACTAGACGAACCGGCCTCCGCACTTGATCCGATTTCAACGAGTAAGATAGAGGATTTAATCCATGAATTGAAGAAAAAATACACGATTATTATCGTAACACACAATATGCAACAAGCCGCTCGGGTATCCGATCACACTGCCTTTTTCTACCTCGGAAAAGTAGTGGAAGTGAGCGATACGTCGACATTATTCACCAACCCGTCTAATAAACAAACACAAGACTATATCTCCGGAAACTTTGGATAGGAAAGGAGCCACCCCAATGACAACAGTAACGGACACAGAATTCGTCATCGAAACAAGAGACGTAGACCTTTTCTACGGGCAAAAACAAGCGCTAAATAAGATTAGTCTAAACTTCAAGAAAAATCGGGTCACAGCGCTTATAGGGCCGTCTGGATGTGGGAAATCTACTTTTCTCCGCACATTGAACCGAATGAATGATCTGATTCCAAACGTCACAATCAAAGGTGAAATCAAAGTCGCCGATCAAAATATCCAAAGCTCCAAAATCGACACGGTAAATTTACGCAAAAAAGTCGGGATGGTCTTCCAACAACCAAATCCATTCCCCTTTTCGATTTACGATAACGTTGCATACGGACCAAGAACACACGGCGTCAAAAATAAGAAAAAACTTGATGAAATCGTCGAACGTAGCTTACGTCAGGCGGCGCTTTGGGATGAAGTACATGATCGTTTGCACAAATCAGCGCTAGGCATGTCTGGCGGACAGCAACAACGGCTTTGCATCGCGCGGGTTCTGGCAGTACAACCAGAAGTTATCCTAATGGATGAGCCAACCTCTGCGCTCGATCCAATTTCCACAGCTAAAATGGAAAATCTAATTTTAGAGTTGAAAAAAGAGTATACCATCGTTATCGTGACGCATAATATGCAACAAGCATCGCGTATTTCTGATGAGACAGCCTTTTTCCTCAACGGAGAAATCATTGAATTCACTGATACAACCACCATTTTCACGAATCCAGCAGAACAACAAACGCAAGACTATATCTCAGGACGATTTGGATAAGGAGCGAAGCATATGCCAGTTAGAAGAATTTTTAATGAACAGTTAAATGAGCTGCACCAACACTTACTCGAGATGGGAATGCTAGTCAACGAGGCGATTTACAAAGCCGTTAAGTCTCTTGTTAACCGAGATCATGAGTTAGCGGAAAACGTGATTGCAAGCGACCGCTCTATCAATAATATGGAGTTGGCGCTGGAACAAAGATCGTTTGAACTCATTGCGCTTCAACAACCAGTAGGCATTGATCTTCGCAAAATTGTCACGGTTTTAAAAGCGAGTTCGGATTTGGAGCGAATTGGTGACCACGCCGTCAGCATTGCAAAAACAACCATTCTAGTCGGTCGAACAAAAGTCGTGAAGCCAATTCCAGAAATTCAAGAGATGGGCGATATCGTCAAAATAATGGTACATGACGTTCTCAAAGCCTATCTGGCAGAGGACGAAGAGGCGGCTCGCGAAATAGCAACGCGTGATAATGAAGTAGATAAACTCCAACGCGTCATTTATACAAAATGTATCCATTTCATGCAAGAAGACCCAGATCATTTAGAGGAGATTTCGTATTTACTCCTTGTTGCACAGTATTTGGAGCGGATTGGGGACTATGTAACGAACGTCTGCGAATGGATTGTGTATTTGAAGAGTGGCGAAATTGAAGAATTGAATAACTAATGTAAAAAAACTCTGCCACGGTGATGTGACAGAGTTTTTCATGTATCAATTATTTAATTTCCGAGCTTGTTTCAAAGTGAATTCAAGGGAATCCATAATAAATTCTGTCGTTTCTTCTTGCAAGTATTCCCCGTTTAAATGTTGATGTTCCTCGTAACGCAAATCCTCAATTATTTTTTCGATTCGTTTTGCGATGTCGTTCTTTTCTTTCGTTGTGACCGGTTTATATGAGGGTTCACTATTTTGGCCAATTAGATAATCTACCGAAACATCAAATAACGTTGCAATATGGCGAACCGTATCCAAATCCGGTTCTCGAATGCCATACTCCCAGTTACCGTATGTAGAAGGGGCCTTCAGTCCGAGTCTTCTTGCTGTTTCGGCTTTCGACCAGCCTTGCTTTTCCCTTAAAACTGTCAATCGTCCGCTTAAATCTGGCATGCTATCACTCCTTTGTGTAAATTATATCATGATTTTGCGGATTGAGCTCTTTTTTTACATAAATAAACTCATTTTGTACATAGTGACTGAAATACTTGCAATTTTATCAAATCTATATTAATATATGTGTATATAAACATATATTAAAAGTTGTGCTGGCTAAACCTTGCTAAGTTTCGTTTTTTGGTCTATTATATGTGTATGTGAACATATACGAGAATTGGAGTGATAAGAGATGGAACAAAGCAAACAACTATTAGGCGAAGAAACACTTTTTGGTGTAACGCAAATTTTTAAAGCATTGGCTGATCCGACGCGTGTTCAAATTTTAAACTTGGTGCAAGATCAAGAGTATTCGGTGAACGATATTGCGCGGACACTGGGTTTCAATCAGACGACAGTTTCCCATCAATTACGCTTTTTAAAAAATTTACGCTTAGTGAAATCAAGACGTGAAGGCACGACGATTTATTATACGCAAGATGACAACCACGTTCTGGAACTGCTCTCGCAAGCGATTAGGCACGTGGAACACACAAATTGAGAAGGGACGAGGAGGACAATGGCAGAATTCAAATTAAGTGGGCTTTCTTGTGCACACTGCGCGCAAGAAATGGAAGCCGAAATGAAGCAATTGAAGCATGGCAAGGATGCGAAAGTACTCTATAACTCTGGGAAAATGATTATTTCGAATAAGATGGCGATGCCGGAAGTAGAAAAAATATTGAAACAAGAAGGTGTTTCGATTGTGCAACCAGATGGCGAGCACGATCATGACCACAGCCATGGCGACACGAAGCTCATCGTTCAGATTGTCATTTCAACGCTGCTATTCTTCCTCGCCTTTTTTACGGATAAATATATGCCAACGTGGGGATCTTTCAGTATTTATTTCGTTGCGGCAGCACTCAGCGGGTACCAAACGTTCTTCAAAGGGCTCAAGAATTTATTCCGTTTGAAGTTTAATATCGATACATTGATGACGGTTGCGCTAGTCGGTGCCTTTATTATTGGGGACTGGCGTGAAGGAACGGTCGTTGCGATATTATTCGGCGTGAATGAATATTTGGAAGGCTTCGGAATGCGCCAAGCACGCAAGTCGATGGCTGAATTATTGAAAGTTGTGCCAAAAACGGCGAACCTTTTGAAAGATGGTGTTGCAACAGAAGTACCGATTACTGACTTGCGACTTGGCGACATGATTTTGATTAAAGCAGGCGGAAAAGTACCGTCTGACGCTGTGATTGTTGATGGAAAAAGCTCTGTGAACGAAGCCGCGATTACGGGGGAGTCGATGCCCGTTGAAAAACAAATTGGTGACGCCTTGTTTGGCGGTTCGGTCAATAATGAAGGAACGCTAAAAGCTGAAATCACTGCTGTTTATGAGGACTCGTCGCTAGCTAAAATTTTGCATTTGGTAGAGGAAGCACAGGAAACGAAGACGCCGACAGAACTATTCATCGATCGGTTTGCGAAATATTACACACCAATTATTATGATGTTTGCCGTATTAGTGACTATCGTGCCCCCACTTTTCTTCGGTGGAGCTTGGAGTCACTGGGTTTATGAAGGACTCGCCGTATTAATTATCGGTTGTCCATGCGCGCTAATCCTATCTTCACCCGTTGCGATTGTTTCTGGAATTACACGTAGCGCCAAGAACGGTGTTTTGATTAAAGGTGGCGTTTTCTTAGAACAACTTGCCAAAACGAAACAAATTGCGTTCGATAAAACAGGGACGCTAACAGAAGGAAAACCAGCTGTTGAGAAAGAAATTGTGTATGATGAAGCGAACTTTTTCCAAATTTCCAGTATGATGGAACAAAGCTCAGGACATCCGATCGCAGCTGCCATCATCGCTCGTATCGGTTCAGTGAGTGCAGAAATGGACAGCTTAACGACGATTGGCGGAAAAGGACTCGTTGGCACATTCGAAGGAAAACAGTATTTCTTGGGTAACGAGCAACAAATCCCAGAATCGAGTTGGACAGACGCGGCTAGAATGGACGTCAAAGCACTGAAAGAAGCAGGATATACAGTCGTTATTACTGCATCAGAAACCACAGTTCTCGGCATGTTTGGTATTCAAGATGCTCTGCGCAAAGAAAGTAAACAACTCGTGACAGAGCTTCATAAAGAGGGCATAACCAATATTATTATGCTAACCGGCGACCATGAAAAAACTGCTGAAAAAGTAGCGAACGAAATCGGCATCGATCACTATTATGCAAGTTTGCTACCAGAAGATAAATTAACTAAAATCGGCGAACTTCAGACTCAAAATGGTAGTATTGCAATGGTTGGCGATGGTATTAACGACTCCCCAGCCCTCGCAACCGCTGACCTTGGAATCGCAATGGGTAAAGGGACCGACAGCGCGATTGAAGTGGCAGATATCGTACTTATGCAGGACCATTTAGGCAAATTACCAATTACAGTAAAAATCGCTAAAAAGGTACGATTCGTCGTAGGATTCAATATCGCTTTCGCGTTAGGCCTCAAAATAGTAGCGTTATTACTCGCTCTAACAGGCTATCTAACCCTATGGATGGCAATCATGGCAGATATGGGCGCAACCATCGTTGTAACCATCTTCGGACTTTCCATCTTATTCCGAAGTAAAGCTGAAAAAGAAATTAAATAAGCGAGCAAAAAACAAGGAGTAGCAATGCTTCTTGTTTTTGTTGAAATAAACCGATAAACCGCATACTAGCAAGTGTTTTAGGTTGCTATCAATACGCATCCTCGTTATACTAGTAAAAAAAGAAAACCATTTGGGGGAAGAACATGAAGCAACTATCTAATAGCAAAAAAATAATCGTTATTTTAGGCATCATAGTCCTACTAGCCGTCTCTGTTGCAGCAGTAATGTTCAACGATGATCTAACATCAGTCATTATCATTTCTATCGTCCAATTCATTTTGATTCAAGCGGTTTGCTATGTTGGGATTTATTCCGTTATGAAAGTTGGCGTCACGCGCGGGCATAAATTATTCACGTGGGGAATCTTGACGACACTTATTTTTATGGGACTTATCTATATTTTTGCAGCAGACAATTTCAGACAATATTCGGCGGCTATTATCGCCTTACTCGGCTTCAGCTCGGCTTTAATCATGCGTGAAGTAGAAAATACGCATCCAGACAATAAAAAACAAGATGAACAATGAGGAGTGAAGCAAAATGGGAATCCATCAATACTTTCGCAGCTTATCTGATTTAGAGAATATTTACCGTTGTCCAGGCAAGTTCAAATATCAAGAACACTCAGTTGCGGAGCATTCATTCAAAGTGACTCAAGTGGCGCAGTTCTTAGGTAACGTAGAGGAACAAGCTGGTCAAACCGTTAATTGGCGGGCTTTATATGAAAAGGCACTGAATCATGATTATCCAGAATTATTCATTGGGGATATCAAAACACCCGTCAAATATGCCACCGCAGAACTTCGCGAAATGCTATCCGAAGTAGAAGAAACGATGACGCGAAACTTCATTAACAATGAGATTCCGAAAGAGTTTCAAGCGATTTATCACGTTTTACTTAAAGAAGGCAAAGACGATACGTTAGAAGGACAAATTTTGGCGGTGGCTGATAAAGTAGACTTGCTGTACGAATCATTCGGCGAAATCCAGAAAGGCAATCCAGAACCAACCTTCACAAAGATTTACAGCGAAGCACTAGAAACGATCTATCAATTCCGCGACATGAACTGTGTCCAGTACTTCTTACGTGAAATATTACCAGACCTACTCGCAGAAAAAGGGATTGAAAAAACGGATTTACCAGCTTTAACAGATGAAATCAAAGCACGCGTTTTAAAAGCGGATAGTTAAAAAAGAGGGAGAGCGAAGCCTATGTGGGATCAGCTAATTTCGGCATTAATTTTTCCAGGATTGTTGGTTATCATATTATCGCGAATTACGTACCAGCGTTTCGTAGGTTTAGGGTTAACCGTGATTTTAATAGCTGTTTCTGCTCGCATGGGTTTCACAAATACGTGGTGGCTCATATGTCTAGACGCGATTTCGATGACGGTGGGATTCTTCCTAGCAACACGGATGCTGGGCAGGTTGCGTCAGGCAGACAAAGAAGTGTGAAAAAGGCGCGTGTATATGATGAAAGAGGTTGAGACAAATTCAAGATAAAGCAAAAACGCTCTCCCATTTCTTCGGGTAGGACGAAAAATTCTGCTTTACACAAATCGAGCGAAAGCGTTTGTATTCAGGGGATTTGGTGGAAGCCGGAAGCGGAGCATACTTGTGTATGTGAGAACCGGAAGTCCGCCAAATCCCCTGAATGCGAACGCTTGTCGCCGATTTATTAGGATTATGTTCCATCCTCTTCGTGTTACATGGATGCGAAAATACGTTCGCTTTTTACTAGCGAATTTGGAACAATTATGATAAAATGAATACATGTGATGAGTCTGGGATTTGCCTAGACTCACTTTCGTTTTGCTAAAGGAGGAGAAAAGGTGAAGGATACATTTCAACTAGTTTCGAAATACACGCCACAAGGGGATCAACCGAAAGCTATCGAGAAATTGGTTGCAGGCCTTAACAACGGTGTAAAACATCAAACCTTACTTGGGGCAACTGGAACAGGGAAGACGTTTACAGTTTCTAATGTGATTCAAGAAGTCAATAAGCCAACCCTGGTCATCGCTCATAATAAGACGTTGGCAGGACAACTATATAGTGAATTTAAAGAGTTTTTTCCAGATAACGCAGTGGAATATTTTGTAAGTTACTATGATTACTATCAACCAGAGGCATATGTACCGCAAACAGATACCTTCATAGAAAAGGATTCCAGTGTGAATGATGAAATTGATAAATTGCGACATTCTGCGACAGCATCTTTGTTTGAACGACGAGATGTTATTATTATAGCCAGTGTGTCCTGTATTTACGGATTGGGTTCTCCAGAAGAATATGGTGCTATGCTTGTTTCCTTGCGACCTGGAATGGAGATTAGCCGCGATCAATTGTTACGCGATTTAGTAGAAATACAGTATGATCGTAACGATATTGATTTCCAGCGCGGTCGTTTTCGTGTCCGCGGAGATGTTGTGGAGATTTTCCCAGCGTCACGTGATGAACACTGTATGCGTGTCGAATTTTTTGGCGATGAAATTGAGCGGATTCGTGAAGTGGATGCCCTAACAGGTGAAATAATTGGAGAACGGGAACACGTATCTATTTTCCCAGCGTCCCACTTTGTTACGCGTCCAGATATTATGAAGAAGGCAATTGTGAACATTAAGGCGGAGTTAGAGGACCGCTTGAAAGTACTGCGTGAAGATAATAAACTGCTCGAGGCACAGCGTTTGGAGCAACGTACGAATTATGATATTGAAATGATGGAAGAGATGGGTTATTGTTCGGGCGTTGAGAACTATTCACGTCATTTAGGTTTGCGCGAAGCTGGCTCCACGCCTTATACGCTGTTAGACTTTTTCCCGGATGATTTCCAAATAGTTATTGATGAATCCCACGTAACGATGCCGCAAATTCGTGGTATGTACAATGGGGACCAAGCGCGCAAACAGATGTTGGTAGATCATGGTTTCAGGCTTCCATCGGCACTGGATAATCGTCCGTTGCGTTTAGAGGAATTTGAGAAGCATGTCAATCAAATTATGTATATTTCGGCGACACCGGGTCCATATGAACTGGCCTTAAATCCAGATGTTATTCAACAAATCATTCGTCCTACAGGTCTGCTTGATCCGATTATAGAAATTCGACCAATCGAAGGACAAATTGATGATTTGATAGATGAAATAAATGAACGTATTAAGAAAAATGAACGTGTTTTGATTACAACGCTAACGAAGAAAATGTCAGAGGATTTAACGGATTATTTGAAGGAAACTGGTATTAAAGTGCAATATCTGCATTCAGAAGTTAAGACGTTGGAACGGATTGAGATTATTCGGGACTTGCGACTTGGTGTGTATGATGTCCTTGTTGGGATTAACTTGTTACGTGAAGGAATCGATATACCAGAGGTCTCGTTAGTCACAATTCTTGATGCTGATAAAGAAGGCTTCCTCCGCTCAGAGCGTTCTCTCGTCCAAACAATTGGTCGTGCCGCGCGTAATCAGAACGGTAAAGTTATTATGTATGCGGACAAGATGACGGATTCTATGAAGTTTGCAATTAGTGAGACATCGCGCCGTCGTGAGATACAAGAGGCTTATAACTTAGAGCATGGTATTACGCCGCAAACGATTATTAAGGATGTTCGTGGGGTCATCGCTGCAACAACTGCTGCTGAAACAAGAGAAGCTGAGCACCTGAAAGACCTTAGCAAGATGAATAAGAAAGAACGAATGGCATTTATCGAAGAATTAGAACATGAAATGAAAGATGCGGCAAAAGCACTCGACTTTGAACGTGCAGCGCAACTTCGTGATACCTTACTCGAGTTAAAAGCGGAAGGATGATTAGAGTTGGAAAAAGATAAAATTGTGATACAAGGCGCAAGAGCCAACAATTTAAAAAATATTAATGTCGAAATTCCACGAGATAAGCTTGTTGTTATGACAGGCTTGTCTGGTTCGGGGAAATCGTCGCTAGCTTTTGATACGATTTACGCAGAAGGACAACGACGCTACGTGGAATCGCTATCTTCTTATGCACGTCAATTTTTAGGTCAAATGGATAAACCGGATGTAGATTTAATTGAAGGTTTATCACCAGCGATATCTATTGACCAAAAGACAACGAGTCGAAATCCACGATCAACAGTAGGGACTGTCACGGAAATCCATGATTATTTACGTCTGATGTATGCACGAGTAGGACATCCGGTTTGCCCCAATCATGGTATTGAGATTTCATCACAAACGATTGAGCAGATGGTAGATCGTGTTTTAGAATTGCCAGATAAAACGCGTATACAGATTCTAGCACCGATAGTTTCAGGTAAAAAGGGTGCACACAAGAAAACGTTAGAAGGTATTAAAAAAGAGGGCTATGTGCGCGTTCGTATCGACGGAGATATGTATGATATTGGAGACGAGATTGAGCTTGAAAAGAACAAGAAACACTCTATTGATATCGTGATTGACCGTATCGTTGTGAAGGAAGGCGTTACCTCTCGCTTATTCGATTCTATCGAGTCGGCATTGAGATTAGCAGATGGTTATGCTGTTGTTGATGTTATTGGCGATAAAGAATTACTATTTAGCGAACATTACGCTTGTCCATACTGTGGTTTTTCTGTTGGTGAGTTAGAGCCAAGAATGTTCTCCTTTAACAGTCCATTTGGTGCTTGTCCAACATGTGATGGCCTTGGGACGAAATTAGAAGTAGATATTGATACAGTTATCCCAGATATGAGTCTATCACTTAACGACGGAGCTATTATTCCTTGGAAGCCGATCAGCTCTCAATACTATCCGAAAATGCTTGCGGCGGCTTGTAAAGAGTTCGCTATTGACATGGATACACCATTAGAAGATTTACCGAAAGAGCATTTAGATATTATCCTGAACGGTTCAAACGGTAAAGAGTTCTACTTTGAATATAAAAATGATTTTGGAATGACGCGTGAAACAAATATACCGTTTGAGGGCATCATCCTCAACGTGGAGCGTCGTTATCGCGAAACAAGTTCAGATTTCACTAGAGAGCAAATGGCACAATACATGACGGATTTACCATGCCCATCTTGTAAAGGCTATCGTCTTAAAGAAGAAGCGCTAGCCGTTAAAATTAATAAGACACATCTCGGTGACGTGAGTAATTTCTCCATTATTGAAGCACTGAATTTTTTCGATGAAGTGACCCTATCTGAAAAAGAAACGCAGATTGCGAAACCAATTTTGAAAGAAGTAAAACAACGCTTAGGATTTTTGAAGAATGTTGGATTGGATTATTTAACATTGAGCCGCGCTGCTGGAACGCTTTCGGGTGGAGAGGCGCAACGGATTCGGTTGGCAACACAGATTGGTTCACGCTTAACAGGTGTATTGTATATTTTGGATGAGCCTTCGATTGGATTGCATCAACGCGACAACGATCGACTGGTTCATACACTTCAAAGCATGCGCGATATTGGTAATACACTGATTGTAGTAGAACACGATGAGGATACAATGCTCGCAGCGGACTATTTAATCGATATTGGTCCAGGTGCTGGAGAACATGGTGGAGAAGTTGTCGCTGCTGGAACGCCTGAAGAAGTGCGGAATAATAAGAATTCTATCACAGGCGCCTATTTATCTGGAAAGAAGTTTATCCCAATTCCCTCTGCTCGTCGTAAAGGCAGTGGTAATAAGCTAGAAGTCGTCGGTGCCAAAGCAAATAACCTAAAAAATGTGACCGCGACATTCCCATTAGGAACTTTTACATGCGTGACTGGGGTTTCTGGATCTGGAAAAAGCTCGCTAGTGAATGAAGTACTTCGCAAAGCTTTATCGCGACATCTTAATCGGGCACACGCCAAACCTGGGGAACACAAAGCAATAAATGGAATGGAGCACCTAGAGAAGATTATCGACATCGATCAATCCCCAATTGGGCGGACACCTCGTTCCAACCCAGCTACTTACACAGGCGTATTCGATGATATCCGTGATTTATTCGCGTCCACAAACGAAGCAAAAATTCGTGGCTACAAAAAAGGTCGCTTCAGTTTCAACGTAAAAGGTGGTCGTTGTGAAGCATGTAAAGGCGATGGCATTATCAAAATAGAGATGCATTTCTTGCCTGATGTGTATGTACCGTGTGAAATTTGTCATGGTAAACGGTATAATAGTGAGACACTAGATATCCGTTTTAAAGGGAAAAATATTGCTGAAGTATTAAATATGACGGTAGAAGAAGGCTTAGATTTCTTTAAAAACCTTCCGCGTATAAGCCGTAAACTACAAACAATAGTAGACGTGGGGCTAGGATATATTCGTTTAGGACAACCCGCAACGACGCTATCAGGCGGAGAAGCGCAACGTGTGAAACTAGCCTCCGAATTGCACAAACGCAGTAATGGTAAGTCATTCTATATTTTAGATGAGCCAACAACTGGTTTACACGCAGATGACATCGCGCGCTTACTCAAAGTATTACAGCGTTTAGTAGATGAAAATGGCGATACCGTTCTAGTAATAGAGCACAATTTAGACGTTATCAAACAAGCCGATCATGTCATTGACTTAGGACCAGAAGGCGGAGATGGTGGCGGCCAAATCATCGCAAAAGGCACACCAGAACAAGTCGCAAAAGTAGCCAAATCTTACACTGGAAAATACCTCAAGCCAATCCTAACCCGTGATAAAGCCAGAATGAAAGAAAAAATAGCAAGCAAAGCAGACTAACAAAATAAGCTGAAGAGCGCCCAACCCAATTTTCTTGGTAGGACGTAAACTAAGCTTCACACAAATCGGCGGCAAGCATTCGCATTGCGAACGCTTGCCGCCGATTTTTTTTGCGTATACACCTATTCCCAGAGTGCCGAAAGTCTAAAGCAATAATCATACTCTGGTTGTATGACAGAAATCGTCTTGTCCGTCATAATAGAGTTATCAGTTAGAAACCAATAATTTAGTTTACAAATACTTAATGGATATCGCTATATTTCCACGAGGAGGAAGAAACAATGGAAAACGAACGCAAACGAATTTTAGAATTAGTGAAACAAGGTATTATTTCCACGGAAGAAGCGCTAACCTTACTTGAGAATATTTCCAAAAAAGAAGGTAAAAGTGCAGCGGCAGAGGATATTCGTTCTTCTCAAACAGTAGACGATGTGGAAGAAGAGGTTGTGGAAGAAGAATACGATTATTCGCAAGGTTGGAATACGAAAGAAAATCCTTATCGTGGTGGTGCTTCTTACAAGAAACGCCCACAACCAAAACAAAAACCAGAAGCTGGTCAAGAGAAACAGCAAGACACTGGTCGCCAAATCATGGATGAGCTTTCTCAAGCAGGAGAAAAGTTCGGTAAATTTTTGAACAGTGCTTTCGAGCAAGTGAAGGATATGCCAATTCCATTCTTGACATCTACGAAATTAGAACGTGATTTTGTTTATCATGACACGACTTTATCGATTTTAGAGTTTGAAATTGCGAACGGTAATGTGGAATTCAAGACATGGGATAGCAACGACGTGAAGGTACACGCGAATATCAAGCTTTTCAAAGAGTATCCAGAAGAGGAAGCATTACAAATCTTCTTTGACAAAACGACATTGCGTGTGGACGAAGAGACTTTACGTTTCCAATCACCATCAAAACAAGTGGTAACGAACTTGACGGTGTACTTGCCAGAACGCGAATATGATTATGTATCTATCAAGATTTTGAACGGTAATCTTCATATTGAAGGCTTGACAGGTCGCGACATGTTTGCAAAAACAACGAATGGTAATATCAGCATAGGTACGTTGAACACGACACTAACAGAGATTGAATCTATCAATGGAAATGTCCGTGTCAACAGTGGTACGGTTCGTGACTTGTCGCTAAAAACATTCCACGGTAATGTTTCTGCTAAAGGTGCATTCGATTCAACTAATCTACAAACAAAAACAGGAAATATTTCATTTACATTAACGAACCATGATTCTAGTTTCTTGAAAACAAAAACTGGTGTTGGTAACATTGATGTTCAAGTGCCGAGTGAGCTAGGTGTAGATGGTAAATTGCACACGAATCTAGGTAAGATTAATCTAGGAATTTCAGATGCGGACGTGCTTGACGAGACATCTGATTCTGTAAACAAAACGATTCTTTTCACAAAACTACCAAAATCGAATGAAGCTGTTTTGAAAATCGAAGCAGAAGCAACGACTGGTAACGTGAGAGTAAAAGACGTGAAATAAGAAAGATGCGCTATCGCTTGGGATTATCTCATTCGAAATAGTTTCAGGGATAGCGCGTTTTGTTACATATTTATAAATGAAAGGAAGGAACAATGATGGACAAAAAATTAAGGAGATCCAGATCAGATCGTAAAATAGGCGGGGTTTTTGGCGGATTATCTGAATATCTCGGCATCGACGCTAACATTTTACGTATTATCTATGTTGTACTTATTATTATTTCTTGGAAAACGATGATCGGGGTTATTGCTTATATTATTGCCTTGTTTATCATCCCTTCCGAGAATACAAGCTACGATGAAGTAATCGATCGCCACCAGCAGAAGATGAAAGACAAGTACAATCGCCACGAAAGAAAAATGCAATCAAAAGGTGAGCGTATCAAACAAGCGCAAGCGATGCATACAGAGCGCGCTAAAGAAATGCAACAGCGTCATATCGAGCGTGCAAGAGAAGTTCGTGAGCGCCACGGCAATCACCATCAAAATCGTAGAAACATAGAAAATAAAATCCACGGGCAACCAAAGACTGCGCGTCCAAGACCAATTCGTGAATTTGAGTTTAACAATACGACTTTCCGTACGATGGAATTAAAAATCGCGACGGGTGACATCATTATTCGTGCTTGGGATAAAGACGACGTGAAGATGCGTACGGTGCTTTCCGTGCATAACAAAGCTAGAGCAATCCAACAACTAAGCGAAGAGAAGCTGTGGGACTATTTCTTCAGCCAAACAACGCTTGAAATGACCAACGATCGTTTTGTTTTTGAATCCAAAAATGATGCATTGAAAACAGATGTCGTATTAACTATTCCAAAACGTGCCTACGAGCAAGTGAGAATTCAATTGTTGAATGGTAACCTGAAATATGACGATATGGAAGTGGATGATAGTACGCTTAAGGTTCGTCACGGTGATATCAGATCAACTGGTACTGCAGGGAAATTCCTCGTTGCTAGCACGGAGGACGGTGAAATTCTATTCAAGAGTGGCAAAGTTGAAAACATCGAGTTGCATACGACAAAAGGTGATGTCTCTATTACAGGAGATTTCCAAACAACCGTCGCTGTCGCCGAAAATGGTGATGTAGGCTATATTCTTCAAAATGATCAAGCGACAGCTGCTGACTTGAAGGCACCGCATGGCGATATTCGTATCCAAATTCCAGCAACATGGAACGTGGATGGCACACTTGGAACGAAGCGTGAAAAAATTTATTTTGATTTGAAAAATGCTAAAGTTTGGGATGAGTCTAATAAATCCCTTGTGTTCACACAAAATTCAGAAGAGATGAGTGTTGCGACATTGCAAGCAGCAGTGGACAATGGCATCATTAAAATTACCGAATTAGAAGAAAAACAAGTATAATCTACCTTAGGAGGAACTAACATGAGAAAATTAACAAAATCATCATCACAAAAAATGCTAGCAGGCGTATGTGGCGGAATCGCCGAATACTTCGGATGGGACGTTACATTGGTCCGTATTGGATGGGCAATTCTATCGCTCTTTTTCGGAACTGGAATCTTCATCTATATCATTCTAGCCGTTCTTATGCCAGCTAATACAAGTTGGGAGTGATCCAAGTAAATGCGTTGGATAGCAGGAGTTTTAATTAATGCGATATTATTTGTCGCACTATCTGGATTCTTTGATAGTTTCCATGTAGAAGGCTTTACAGGAGCCGTGATAGCGAGCTTTGTATTGGCAATTTTGAACATGTTGGTGAGACCAATTCTCCTCATTTTAACATTGCCAATCAATATTTTTACTCTCGGATTGTTCACATTCGTTGTGAACGCGATGATGTTAGAATTGACCTCATTCTTCCTAGATACGTACATTCAAATTGATGGGTTTGGGACAGCGTTATTAATCGCGCTACTGATGTCGCTTGCTAATATGGTAATCAATTCAGTACTTTGGAGTAAAGAACCACGATAAGATGAGACCTCGAAATAGCAGGACTTCGCAAAATGGAGAATCGCTTACTTTCGGGGTTTCTTTTTGCATGTACAAAAATAGGTAGCCTTAAAAATGAGAAAGTGCTAAAATGAGATATAGATTGTAGACAAAAAGGATTAGCAGGATGGGCTGTGTTTTGAGCTTTGTGCCTGTTGACTTAATGGAGGTACTTTCATGACAAAATCAGTAATGGTGAAAGATTTAATGGAACGTCTAAATTTGGAATTGATTTGTGGGGAAGAGGGATTGGAACGACCAATCTTGACGAGTGACTTATCACGTCCAGGCTTAGAATTGACTGGCTTCTTTTCTTATTACCCAGAGGATCGGGTGCAGCTTTTTGGAATGACGGAGATTTCTTTTTCGGAGGGGATGTCGAGCGATGAGTGTTTGAAACGATTCCGCCAAATGTGTACGAATCGGACGCCAGCATTTGTTGTGTCGCGCCATTTGGAAGCGCCGAAAGAGTTGGTGCAAGCTGCGACGGAAGCGAAAATTCCTGTTTTGCGCTCGAAGTTGAAAACAACGCGTTTATCGGTATATGTGACGAATTATTTGGAAAGTAGATTGGCGCCTGTGATTTCGATGCACGGTGTATTGGTCGATATTTACGGACTTGGTGTGATGATTATGGGATCGAGTGGTGTCGGTAAAAGTGAGACGGCGCTTGAGCTTGTGAAGCGTGGACACCGGTTGGTTGCGGATGATAATGTGGAGATTAGACAGGAAGATGAGTTGACGCTTATTGGGCAGTCACCACCGATTATTGAGCATTTGCTTGAGATTCGTGGTTTGGGAATTATCAACGTGATGACGCTATTTGGTGCTGGTGCTGTGCGTTCGAGCAAGAAAATCACAATTGTTGTACATTTGGAAAGTTGGGATCCGGACAAGCATTACGACCGTGTTGGCTTGGATGAAGAGAGGATTCGGATTTTTGATATTGATGTGCCTAAGATTACAGTGCCGGTTCGTCCTGGGCGTAACTTGGCGGTTATTATTGAAGTTGCGGCGATGAATTTCCGTTTGAAAAACATGGGTTACAATGCAGCGGAGCGTTTTACACAAGATTTAAACAACCTTATTGGTCAAAATAGTAGCATGACAGATTGAGATTGATCTGTTTTAGAAAGTAGGGGAACGATGAATTTAAACTTAGCGGCGCTGGATCCAGTGGCCATTCAATTAGGTGGAATATCGATACGTTGGTATGGCGTTATTATTGCGACGGCTGTTGTTGTGGCGTTACTTATTGCGTTACAGGAAGCGACAAAGCGTAATGTAGATAAAGAAATATTGGTGGATTTACTTATTTGGGCGATTCCGATTGCGATTATCAGTGCACGTATTTATTATGTGTTGTTTGAATGGAGCTACTACAAGGATCATTTGAACGAGATTATCAAAATTTGGCATGGCGGGATTGCGATTCATGGAGCGTTGATTGGCTCTGTGTTGACCGCGATTATCTTTTCTCGCATTAAGAAAGTTTCGTTTTGGCAGTTGGCAGATATTGTAGCGCCGAGTTTGATTATTGCGCAAGCGATTGGACGTTGGGGCAACTTTATGAATCAAGAGGCTCACGGTGGGCCAACGACGCGTGCTTTTTTAGAGAGTTTGCACTTACCTGATTTTATTATTAATCAGATGTATATTGACGGTATTTATTATCAGCCGACTTTTTTATATGAGTCGATTTGGAATGTGCTTGGCTTTATTGTATTGCTTATATTGCGTCGGATGCGAATTTTGCGTGGAGAGTTGTTCTTGTCGTACGTTATATGGTATTCGGTTGGGCGTTATTTTATCGAAGGCTTGCGGACGGATAGCTTGATGTTGACGGATACGCTTCGGATGGCGCAGTTTATTTCGATTGTGCTCGTGGCGCTTTCGGTGGCATTGATTGCTTATTTCCGAGTGAAGCGGGATCGTCCGTATTATTTGGAAGACAAGTACGGTATTGCGAAGAAGAAATAGGGTTTTAGAGAGGGAGTACACATGACTAGGAAAATTACGACATTGTTGTTTGACTTAGACGGGACTTTGATTAATACGAATGAATTGATTATTAAAACGTTTCAACATACGCTGGGAGCTTATTATCCAGAGCGGACGTTTGAACGTGAAGATATTTTACCGTTTATTGGGCCTTCGTTGATTGACACGTTTACCGGCTTTGATCCGGAGCGCGCGCAGGAGATGGTGGATCATTATCGGGCGTTTAATAAGGAGCATCATGATGAATTGATTCTGGAGTATGATGGTGTTTATGAGGCGATTAGAGCGCTGTATGAGGAAGATTATAAATTAGCAATCGTTTCTACTAAGATGTACGATATGATTCTTAAAGGGCTTAAAACGACTGGTCTGGATAAGTATTTCCAAGTAGTGATTGGTTTGGATCAAGTGGCATCGCCAAAACCAGATCCGGAAGGAATTAATATGGCGCTGAAATTGCTAAATTCGACGGCGGATGAGGCGATTATGGTTGGGGATAATTATCATGACATGGAGGCCGCTCATAATGCGAACGTGAAAAGCGCGGGTGTTTCTTGGGCGATTCGTGGTGCAGATTATTTAAGAGGCTATAATCCAACGTATATTTTGGAATCGATGGGTGACCTTTTGGAGATCGTGAGGGAAGAATAGTGCGCAAAACGAAACGGTTTGAGACAAATCATGGTGTCAATCCACTTTGGAACGTATATAAAACCGTGTCGTTTGGCCGTACATTGAAGAATACGCTTGTGATTGAATTCGGGCGTATTTTTCCTTTTATGCGCGGAAAACGGTGGCTTTATCGGCATGGATTAGGCATGAAGATTGGTGAGAATACATCGATTGCTTATAAAGTGACGATGGATCTTTTTTATCCGGAAAAAATTACGATTGGGCGGAATTCGGTGATTGGTTTTAATACGACGATTTTGACGCATGAGTATTTGATTCGAGAGTACCGTGTTGGGGAAGTCGTGATTGGCGATGAGGTTATGATTGGTGCTAATGTGACGATTTTGCCAGGTGTGAGTATTGGCGATGGGGCGGTAGTTGGTGCAAGTACAGTTGTTTCGAAGGATATACCGGCTCGATGTTTTGCTCGGGGGAATCCGGTTAGGATAAGTGAATTAGAGAATTAATCGGCTTGGAAGCGAACGATGTTTTTTTATGGAGACATTTTTCGTTTTATTGCTGTAATATATGGTATACTCAACTTACTTGGAAAATGCGCGGAGGTTAAAAATTTGAAGAATAGTAAAGAAGATAGTAACAAAATTTATCCGTTTAGGCCGAATGGTGAGTTTTATTTTCAGCGAGGTATTGAGGCTTTTCGTAATCAGGAGATGCCAGAAGCATTGCGGTATTTGGAGCGGGCAGCTTTTTTTGAGCCGGACGAACCTGTAATTATGTGTCAACTGGCGATTTGTTACACGGAATTAGGTCAGTTTGAAAAGTCGAACCAGATTTTGCGTCGTGTTTTGGATGAGGCGGATGATATTCATTATTGTTATTATTTCATGGCGAACAATTATGCGTATACGAAGGATTTCAAACAGGCATTGCAGCACGCGAATAAGTATTTAGCGCTCGTTTCTGAAGGGGAATATGTCGAGGAAGCGAAAGATTTAATCCAGCTTATTATGGAAGAGGCGCCCCTTGCAAGTTTTGGTGTGAGTGATATGTCGGAAATAGAGAAAGCATCTTTTGCGTTCAAAACGAAGGTAGATGAGCTTGTTTCGGAAGATAAATTGGATGAAGTCAGCCAGTTTCTTATTGCTGAAATCGAGGATAAACCTACTTTTTGGCAGGCGTATATTGAGCTTGCGGGTATTCGTTTTAAAGAAGAACGGTTTGCAGAAGGACTTTCGATATTGGAAGAAGTGTTGGCACGTGACCCAGGAAATTTTATGGCGTTGTGCGAGCTTTATTTGTATGCGTACTATCAAGCAGAGTGGGAGCAGGCAGATGCGGTTTTGAATGAGCTTGTAAAAGTGGAGCCGTTTATGTCGTCGCAGCGTGAGAAGTTGGCGCGGATTTATGCGATGTCGGGGGATTATGGACATGCGGATCATCTCTTTGCAAAAGTGGATCAGCTGGAAATTCTAGATCGGTATGCGTATTATTACTATCAAGCGGAGACGGCGTTCTTTTTGGGGCGTTTGGATGAGGCTCGGGATTTTTGGCAGCATTTTAAGCAGATTGATGGGGAAGAGCTCGATTTCCCGTGGGATTATCCTGGTTTATTGGCGAATGATGAGCGTGCGGTTTTGGAGAAGTTGGCGAGTAATAATCGGGCAGAGCACTTATTTGGCGTGTATTTACTGACGGTTTCGGGTAAACAACCAGCGCTGATTATGTTCAATGATTATTTCGATATGACTGGATGGGACTTCTTCGAGCATTTGATTTTCTCAGAGTTCGAGTTTTTGCCGGATAGTCGAGACGCTGCTAATTGTAATGCTGCTGTTGCAATATTAGGTCGTTTGGAAGAATTGGATTTTCCTGCGACAGTGGAGACGGCTCCGATGTATTTGTTCGTTCTTGATTTTATGAAGCGTTCGATTGATCAGAAATATGATTTACGAATCAAAAATTTAGATGGAGTGGCTGCGGCGATTTTGTACCGTTATAAATTTGGAACGCAGAAAGTGGTTGCGGATTTATTTGATATTTCAGTTGCGACACTTCGTAAATATACGCTTGAAATCAAAGGGTTTTGAGCAGATAAATGGACGGAAAACGCGTGAGGGTTTACGATAGTTCTAGAGTTAGATTGGAGGAATAACAGTGAGTGAAGAGAGAATTTATGACGTTATTATTATCGGTGCTGGGCCTGCGGGAATGACTGCGGCGCTTTATACTTCCCGTGCTGATTTAGATACTTTAATGATCGAACGCGGTGTTCCAGGTGGTCAAATGGTAAACACGGCGGATATTGAAAATTATCCTGGTTTTGACAGTATTCTGGGTCCAGATTTGTCGGAAAAAATGTTTTCTGGCGCGAAACAATTTGGTGCGGAATATGCGTATGGTGATATTAAATCTGTGGAGAATGGCGAGGAATACAAGACGGTTGTCGCGGGTTCCAAGACGTTCAAAGCACGTTCGATTATTATTGCAACAGGTGCGGAACATCGTAAACTAGGCGCGGACGGCGAAGATAAATACAGTGGTCGCGGCGTTTCTTATTGTGCGGTGTGTGACGGTGCATTTTTCAAAAATCGGGAGCTAATTGTTGTCGGTGGTGGAGATTCGGCTGTAGAAGAAGGCGCCTATTTGACGCGTTACGCAAGCAAGGTAACGATTGTGCATCGTCGCGATAAGTTGCGTGCGCAACAAATCTTGCAAGATCGTGCTTTCAAAAACGAGAAGATCGAATTTGTTTGGAACAGCACAGTGGAGGAAATTGTGGGCGATGACATGAAAGTAACGGGTGCCCGTCTTGTTTCAACGGTGGATGGTTCTACCTCTGAATTAAGTGCGGATGGTGCGTTTATCTATGTCGGTCTTGTACCGCTTTCGAGTGCTTTTAAAGGACTTGGAATTCTGGATGATGAAGGTTATGTTATCACAGATGAAGAAATGGAAACATCGATTCCGGGAATTTTTGCAGCAGGTGATGTTCGTGTGAAATCGCTGCGCCAAGTAGTTACAGCGACTGGTGATGGTGGTTTAGCTGGACAAAATGCACAAAAATTTGTGGAAGAATTAAAAGAAGCTTTAGTAGAAAAAACACAATTATAAGGTCAAAAATATAGAACAGCTGATGAAATCTAGATTTTAGATTGAGTTGGCTGTTTTTTTGCGTGCTATTTTTGATAACTATCGTATTTTAGCGATTTCGCTTTTTTAGGAATGGTACCCATGGTTCTTGTAAACGCATCGCGGAAACCGTTTCCTGAATCATAACCACTTTCTTGCTGTGCTTCGATAATTGGTGTGCCGTTTCGAATATGATTGAAAGCAAAACCGAGTCGTCTAGCTCTGGCGTATTCAATGAACGTCATGCCGAATTGTTTTTTGAATTGGCGTCTGGCTGTGTTGCGCTGATAGCTAACTTGTCAAAGTCTTTATCGCTCCACTTACGCTCGGGATTTGCTTCGATTGCTTGGACGAGGAGTTTGACTTCATTAGAAAGTTTACTAGTACTACTCAGTGGTCGGCATCTTTTGCATGGCCGGTAAGAGGCTAAAAGGGCTTCTTGGGCTGTTTCGAAAAACTCGCAATTTTCTTTGTTAGGCTTTTTGGCGGGGCAGGTTGGGCGACATAATATCCCGGTTGTTTTCACGCCAACGTAGAAGATACCTTCGTAATTGGACTCTTTTTTTACAAGCATGTCGTAAAAATGGTCGATTTTTGCTTGTTCCGTAATCATAATTTCGCCTCGTTGGTATATAGATTCATTTTAACATCTCTAAATTGGTTGAGCGATACCAAGAAAATTAACACCAATGTCAGACGCTACTAAAAATATTTAGTAAAATTAGTTGATAAAGTTTACTAAATAAATTATAATGAAGCCAAGAGATTTATTTTGAAGGTGGAGGTATTGGGAAAATGGATTATTCAAAACTGAAAGCGGATTTTGCGCGGATTTTTGATCGGACGGATGGTGCGTTGTTTTTTGCACCGGGTCGTATTAATTTAATAGGGGAACATACGGATTATAATGGTGGGCATGTTTTTCCGTGTTCGATTACGTT
This sequence comes from Paenilisteria portnoyi, assembly GCF_014322795.1. GTDB lineage: Bacteria > Bacillota > Bacilli > Lactobacillales > Listeriaceae > Listeria_A > Listeria_A portnoyi. Next base: position 66,637 of record NZ_JAASTT010000006.1, on the reverse strand, counting down.
GGGAACTTATGCGGCGGCGGCGAAGCGGGAGGATACGTTGGTTCGATTGATATCGCTTAACTTTGAGGATTTGGGGATAATTTCGTTTGATGTGACGGATTTGGATTATCGGAAGGCGGATAATTGGACGAACTATCCGAAGGGCATGATGAAGTACTTGAAAGAGGCGGGGCATGCGATTGATCAGGGAATGGATATTCTGTATTGGGGTAATATTCCAAATGGGGCGGGACTTTCTTCTTCGGCTTCGATTGAGTTGCTGACTGGTGTTGTTTTAGAGAATTTGTTTGGATTGGAACTGGCGAATTTGGAGTTGGTTTTGACGGGGAAACGGGTGGAAAATGAGTTTATCGGTGTGAACTCGGGAATCATGGATCAGTTTGCGATCGGTATGGGACAGAAGGATATGGCGATTTTGCTGGATTGTAACACGCTTGAGTATGAAATGGTGCCGGTGAAGCTTGATGGCTATACGATTGTGATTATGAACACAAATAAACGGCGTGAGTTGGCGGATTCGAAGTATAATGAGCGGCGTAGTCAATGTGAGCAGGCATTCGCGGAGTTGCAAGCCGAACTATCGATAAAGTCGCTGGGTGAGTTGGATATGGAAACGTTTGAAAAGTATCAACATTTGATTTCAAGTGAGACGTTGATGAAGCGGGCGCGTCATGCTGTGAGTGAAAACCAGCGAACAATTTCAGCAACAAAAGCGCTTAAAGATGAAGATTTGGTGACGTTCGGTGAATTAATTAATCAATCTCACATGTCTTTACGTGACGATTATCATGTTACTGGTGTAGAATTAGATATGCTAGCAGAAACGGCTTGGAAGAAAACAGGCGTTTTAGGAGCGCGGATGACCGGAGCTGGTTTTGGCGGATGTGCGATTGCCATCGTGGAAACGGCTCGAGTGGATGCGTTTATTCAGGAAGTTGGAACGGCCTACGAGCAAAAAATTGGCTATCCAGCAGCGTTTTATATTGCAAATATTAGTGATGGAGCAAAAGCCATCAAGGAGGAATAGGAAATGAGTATTTTAGTATTAGGTGGCGCAGGTTATGTCGGTTCGCACGCGGTGGATCAATTGGTAGACAAGGGTTATAAGGTTGTTGTCGTCGATAATTTACAAACGGGTCACGCGGAGTCTTTACACAAGGATGCTGTATTTTATGAAGGTGATATTCGGGATAAAGCTTTCATGCAAGATGTCTTCAAAAAGGAAACGATTGAGGGCGTAATTCATTTTGCGGCGAATTCTTTGGTTGGGGAATCGGTGGAGATACCACTGGAATACTTTAATAATAACGTGTATGGGACGCAGGTTATGCTTGAGGTGATGGAAGAGTTTGGCGTGAAAAATATTGTCTTTTCTTCATCGGCCGCGACATATGGCGAACCGAAAGTGATCCCGATTACGGAAGATGCACCAACGAATCCAGAAAGTCCATATGGCGAAACGAAATTGATGATGGAAAAAATTCTGAAGTGGTGTGATAAGGCTTACGATACGCGTTTTGTAGCGTTGCGTTATTTCAATGTTGCGGGTGCGAAGTTTGATGGAACGATTGGTGAGGATCATAATCCAGAGTCGCATTTGGTTCCGATTATTTTACAAACAGCGCTTGGTCAACGTTCGGAACTCTCGATTTTTGGTGACGATTATCCGACAGAGGATGGGACGTGTATTCGTGATTACGTGCATGTGGTAGATTTGATTGATGCGCATATTTTGGCATTGGAATATTTGAAGGATGGCGGCGAAAGTAATATTTTCAATCTGGGTAGTAGTCAAGGTTTTTCGGTGAAGGAAATGCTAGAGGCTGCTCGAAAAGTGACTGGAAAAGAGATTCCGGCGAAAATCGTGCCAAGACGTGCAGGTGATCCTAGTACGCTGATTGCTTCGAGTGATAAGGCGCAGGCCGTTTTGAAGTGGAATCCTCAGTTTACGGATGTTAATAAAATTATTGAGGATGCTTGGAATTGGCACTCTAAGAATCCGGATGGTTATGCTAACTAAAAACAATGGGGTGCAAAAATAATGATAGTAGATCAGTTTATTGATATAGCGGTAAAAAGGGGCGAATTGGCGGAATTGGATCGGGTTTATGTGACGAACCGGTTGCTCGATTTGCTAGGCTGGTCGGAAAAGCGTGCGGTGGCAGTGGATGCTGCCGCAGATCGCTTGGCAATACTCGATCAGTTGACGGAATTAGCCGTAGAATCTGGTGTCATTGGTGAGGCGCTTACGGAGCGGGAAATTTGGCAGAGTAAGGTGATGGATTTATTTGTTCCTAGACCGTCGGAATTGAATGCAGAATTTTGGGAATTATATGAACGGTCTCCTCGGGAAGCAACGGATTATTTTTATGAAGTTAGTAAGGCGAGCGATTATATTAAGACGCGGAGTATTGCGAAGAACATTGAATATTTGGTGGAAACGATGTATGGAGAGCTGGAAATGACGATTAATTTGTCGAAGCCAGAGAAGGATCCGAAGCAGATTGCATTGGAGAAAACTGTGAAAACGGTTGCTTATCCGTTGTGCCCGCTTTGTGTGGAAAATGAAGGCTATGCGGGACGGGTGGATTTTCCAGCGCGGACGAATCATCGGATTATACGGATGCAGGTTGGTGATGAGGTGTGGGGATTGCAATATTCGCCGTATGCGTATTATGATGAGCACTGTATTTTCCTTTCGGCGGAGCATCGGCCAATGGTGATTGAGCGGGAGACATTTGCTCGGTTAGTCGAGATTACGAGGCAGTTTCCGGATTATTTTGTAGGATCGAATGCGGATTTGCCGATTGTTGGTGGGTCGATTTTATCGCATGATCATTATCAGGGTGGCGGGCACCAGTTTGCGATGGTGAAAGCGCCTGTACATAAGGCTTTTCCGAATTATTTGTGGGAGGCTTTTCCGGATGTGACGGTGGAAATTGTGAAATGGCCGATGTCGGTGATTCGATTGCGTTCGGCGAGTGCGACGGCGATTGTGGATGCGGCGGATGCGATTTTGCAAAAATGGAAGGGTTATTCGGATGCATCGGTTGGAATTTTGGCGTATAGTGGTAAGGAAAGGCATAATACGATTACGCCGATTGCGAATCGTTGTGTGGTGGACGGGGAATCGTTGTTTGAGTTGTCGCTGGTGTTGCGGAATAATCGGCGGACAGCGGAGCATCCTGACGGGCTTTTTCATCCACACCAAACGTTACATCATATTAAGAAGGAGAATATTGGCCTGATTGAGGTGATGGGGCTTGCGGTATTGCCGCCGCGTTTGAAGCCGGAGCTTGAGGAGGTTGCGCATTACTTGTTGGATCAGCCGAATGAGATGGCGGATTATCATAGGGAATGGGCGGACGAATTGGGGCGTGATGGTGGCTTTGAAGCGGAGACGGTGGATTACTTTTTACAGCAGGAGGTTGGGAAGGTGTTTCTGCAAGTGTTGACGGATGCTGGTGTTTTTAAGGATACGGAGAATGGAAACCGCGCGTTTGGTAGGTTTATGAAATCGGTGATGGAGACGGGGGAATAGATGATGAGGATTAGTGAGCGTAAATTTGGTGCGTTGAATGGGCAAGATGTGACGGAGTATTGTTTGGAGAATGATAACGGTGTGCGAGTTCGGGCGCTGGATTATGGTGGGATTGTGACGGAGACGTGGGCGCCTGACGCGAAAGGTGATTTTACGAATGTTTCGCTTGGCTTTGCGACGCTGGACGAGTATTTGGCACATTCTCCTTATTTTGGTGCGCTTGTTGGACGGGTTGCTGGGCGGATTGGTGACGCGCGTTTTGAGTTGGACGGGAAGGCGTATCAACTGGCGAAAAATGAGGGCGAGAATATATTGCACGGTGGCCCGGATAATTTTAGTAAGCAGATTTGGCGTGCGGAACGTTTGGAAACGGCGGACGAGATTGGGGTTGTTTTCTCGGTTACGAGTCCGGACGGGCATAATGGTTTTCCTGGGAACTTGGATGTTCGCGTGACGTATACGTTGAATAATGCGAATGAGTGGAAAATTAAATATGAGGCGAAATCGGACGCGAAGACGGTGTTTAATCCAACGAATCATATTTATTTTAACTTGACGGGAAATGTGGCGAAGACCGTTTTGGAGCAGGAATTGCAGATGAGGAGTAATCGTTTTGTAGCTCTGCGCGAGGACTCGATTCCGACTGGGGAATTAGTGGATGTGACGGGGACAGTGTTTGATTTCCGGACGCCGCGCGTGATTCGAGATGGTGCGAAGAGTGATCATCCGCAAAATGTGATTATTAAAAATGGATATGATCACGCGTTTGTGTTGGAACACGATGATATTTTGCCGGATGCGCGTTTAGTTGATCCAGAGAGTGGGCGTGTTGTGGAAATGCGTACTGATTGTGATTCTGTCGTTGTTTATTCGGGAAATCAGTTGACAGGGAATTTTGCAATAGATGGTGTTACGGTTCCCAAATATGCGGGTGTGACGATGGAAACGCAAGGACTGCCAGACTCGATGAACCATGAAGGATTCGGTTCGGCGGTTATCGATAAAGATGAACTTTTTGAATCTGAGACAATTTTTACATTTAAGACACTATAAGCATCGGGTTAGGAATGTGATGTTCCTAACCCTTTTATTGTAAAAAATAGACGTGGTGAGGCTTACCTGATAAAATGGAGGTGAAGCTTCATGGAATGCGGACAGGAGGGCGTGTTAGATAATGGCAACAATTAAAGATATTGCAGAGCAGGCTGGCGTTTCCATTGCTACGGTTTCGCGGGTGCTGAATTATGACGAGACGCTTTCTGTTGGAGATGATACGAAGAAACGTATTTTTGAGGCGGCAGAAAAGCTTTCTTATACAAAACATAAACGGAAGCAGCAAAAGAAGAATGCAAAAATCGCAATCGTGCACTGGTATTCAGAAAAAGAAGAATTGAATGATTTGTATTACTTGTCAATTCGTGTCGGTGCGGAGCGTAAAGCGGAAGAGGAAGGTTATCAAGTGTTGCGAGTTTTTCAAGATATTCCAGAGCAAACGCTTGGCAATGTGGAGGGGATTATCGCGATTGGGAAGTTCAGTCAGGCACAAATACGGGCGCTGACGGACTGGAATCTTAACATTTGCTTCGTGGATTTTGACCAGTCGGTGCAGAAATACGATTCGGTGATTGTCGATTTTCAGCAGGCGACGATATCGGTGTTAGATCATTTTATTGAGAAGGGGCATCGGAATATTGGATTCATCGCTGGCGAAGAGCAGTTTAGCGATGACTCGGCGAATATTATTGATGCGCGATGGCTTGCTTTTCGGGATTACATGAAGCGAAAAGGGCTCTATGAAAAGAAATACTGTTTTTCGGGTAAGTTTTCCGTCAAAACGGGATATGAGTTAATGATGAGGGCGATTGCGGAACTCGGTGAGGATTTACCAACGGCGTTTTTTGCGGCGAATGATTCGATTGCGATTGGGTGTTTACGGGCGCTTCAAGAGCAGGGAGTCGCTGTGCCGGAACGTGTGAGCGTGATTGGTCTGAATGATGTGAGTGTTTCAAAATATGTTTTCCCACCGCTTAGCACGGTGAAAGTATATACAGAATTGATGGGTGAGACTGGCGTAGAACTTTTACAAGAGCGCTTGCTGGCTGGCCGGTCGATTACGAAAAAAGTAACGCTATCTACGGATTTAGTCATTCGGGAAAGTAGTTTGTGAAAGGGGCAGAAATGATGAAGTGGAGAGAAGAGTACGAGAAATGGTTGGCGAATGATGGCCTTGAAACGAGTTTGAAAGAGAGATTGCATGCGGAGAAAGATGAGAAAGTACTCGAGGATAGTTTCTATCGTAATATGGAATTTGGTACGGCTGGGATGCGTGGCGTGTTAGGCGCTGGTACAAACCGGATGAATATTTATACGATTCGCAAGGCGTCTGAGGGTTTGGCGCGTTACGTTGCGGAAAATGGCGAAGAAGCGAAGAAGCGTGGCGTTGTGATTGCGTATGATTGTCGCCATATGTCGACGGAATTCGCGTATGAATCGGCGCGTGTGCTTGGTTATCACGGGATTAAGAGTTATGTGTTTGAGACGCTACGTCCGACGCCGGAATTGTCGTATGCGGTGCGTTTCTTGAATACGTTTAGTGGGATTGTCATTACGGCGAGCCATAACCCTGCGGAATACAACGGTTACAAGATTTATGGGGAAGACGGTGGACAAATGCCGCCACATGGTGCGGATGCGGTGACGCGTTACATTGATGAAATTACTGATATTTTTGCGGTCAAAGTCGCGGATAAAGATGCGCTGATTGCGGATGGTATGCTTGATGTGATTAGCGAGAAGGTCGACACGCCTTACTTAGAAGATGTAAAAACCGTGATTGTGAATAATGAGTTGGTTGAAAAACACGGCAAGGATTTGAAAATTGTTTTCACGCCACTTCATGGGACTGGTGGCATGCTAGGTTTGAAAGCACTGGAAAGCGTTGGATTCACAAATGTGATTCAAGTTGCCGAACAGTTCAAGCCTGATCCAAACTTTACGACGGTGAAGTCGCCGAATCCAGAAAACCGGGAAGCTTTTGAAGTTGCGATTGGCTATGGCGAGAAATATGATGCAGATTTACTTGTTGGAACGGACCCGGATGCCGATCGTCTTGGCGTTGTGATTCGTACGAAATCTGGAAAATATGATGTGCTTAGCGGAAACCAAATTGGCGCGCTGATTTTGCATTATTTATTGAAGCAGAAAAAAGCACAAAACGAGCTTCCGAAAAATGCGGCAGTCTTGAAATCGATTGTTACATCTGACTTAGGAACCTTAATCGCGAAGCATTTTGATGTGGAGATGATTGAAGTTTTGACTGGATTCAAGTTTATTGCGGAGCAGATTCATAACTTCGAAACGACTGGCTCGCATACGTATGAGTTTGGTTATGAGGAAAGTAATGGTTTTATGGTGAAGCCGTTTACGCGTGATAAAGATGCGATTCAGGCACTGCTTGCGATTTGTGAAGTGACGCTTGACAGCAAGCAAGCTGGGAAAACATTAGCGGAAGATTTAGAGGAAATTTACGAGCAGTTTGGCTATTTTAAAGATGATTTAGTTTCCTTGACGATGAGTGGTAAGGACGGATCGGAGCAAATTAGCAATATTATGAAGTCGTTCCGCGAATCAATGCCGGCAGAAATGGGCGGCGAAGCGATTGTGAAGGTTGAGGATTACCAACTGAGCGAGCGTCACTATCTGGACAGTGGCAAGAAAGAGACTATCGATATGTCAAAATCAAATGTTATCAAATGTTTCTTGGAAGGTGGCTCGTGGTTCTGCCTACGTCCATCTGGAACAGAGCCGAAAATCAAGTTTTACTTTAGTATCAAAGGTGAGACGGAAGCTAGTGCCACGGAGAAATTAGAACGGGTGCGCAAAGGCTTGTTAGCAATAGTAGAGAAATAGGGAGAATGAAATTGGCTTGGAGGTTTGCATCTCTGGGCCTTTTTTGTGGAGGAGGGGTAAAGATGGAGGTCAGAGTGGTTTATCAGAAATTACTAGATCGCATGGGGTATCAAAACTGGTGGCCTGCGGAGACGGATTTTGAAATGATGATGGGCGCTATTTTAGTGCAGAATACGAATTGGAAAAACGTGGAGAGTGCGTTTGCTAATTTAGATGGACTACTGGAACCTGCGCTAATGCGAGATATGCCGGTGGAGGAACTGGCGCAGCGCATCAGACCAAGTGGTTATTTCAATCAGAAGGCTATCAAAATAAAGGCTTTTCTGGTCTGGTTTGAGCAGTATGATTTCGATATAACGGAGGTAAAAGCGTTGCCGTTTTCGCGATTACGCATGGAATTACTTGCTGTTCATGGGATTGGGCCTGAGACGGCGGATTGCATGTTGGCCTATGCGTTTGACAAACCGATACTAGTAATTGACGCTTACACGAGGCGAGTTTTTGGGCGGTTGGGTTACGTGGTGCCTAAAAAATATGATGCATTTCGGGAGATGTTGGAACGGGATTTGCCGAATGAGTTACTGGTTTTGCAAGAGTTTCATGCTTTATTGGTAATGCACTGCAAATTTCATTGCTTGAAAACGCCGAGATGTGAAGGTTGTCCATTGGAGAATGAGTGCCTCAAAATCGGTATTTCGAGTTAGTTTGCAGAATATGATTATTCGCATATTTCAATGTAAGCCTTTTTTGCGTTGGGTGAGTTGGGCGGTGACGAAATGTTCGTCTACATAGGATGAAAGTTCTAAGCTGAATTTGATTTTGCGGATGCCTAGTTGTTTTCTGCTGGTTTGGATGAACAGGACGCCAAGTTCGAAAAAGAGATAGCTCAGTTGGAACGTACTATTTTGTTTTTTGCAACAGGCGATACCGAGATGGATGTATTCGATTGCAGTAAGGTTTTCGTTTTGCTTGGCGTATGTGCGGGCCACGTTTAAGTAAATAGTTGGCATGAATGGGCTAGGTTCCGTTTGTTTATGTAGAAAATGTAGACACTTATTTAGATGTTTCAATGCGTGAATTTCATGGTTATCGTCAACATAGGCAAGCGTTAAGTAGCTACTAATTAGCGCTTCATGACTCGTAATCGTGCTGAAACGACGCTCGTTTAATGTGATTGCTTTTTCCAAGCAGGAAATGGCGTTTTTACTATTTTCTTTATATATTAGTTCGCAAACACCTAGGAAAAAATAATAGTCGCCTGCTTGGGAATGGGTTTCAAACAAGGCGAGTGTTTTTTTTATGTAAACTGGCATACAATGTTTCAAAATCATGACTGAAAAAGAGCTCTTGTAGCTCTTTTTTTAATTGGATAAACGGAGAATCAAGCTCGGAGGAGAATAGAAGAGAGTCTACAGTTACGCCTAGTTTTTGGCAGATGTTATGGATGATGAGGACACTTGGTATTTCTAAACCTTGTTCTACACGGCTGAGAAGGCTTTGAGAACAGATACCGTCTGCGAGTTGTTTTTGAGTCAGCTCTAAGTTTGTTCGTAATTGCTTAATCGTTTTGCCGAGTTCCATTGTATTCACCCCATGATCGAATTTATGCGAATAGTCATTTGAAAGATAGCGCATTCTTTCTTAGTATAAAGGTTACACGTTAAAATTCAAGTAGTATGCGTTTTAGAGGAGGCTTGGCGATGACAGAAAAATGGATGTTGCTCGATCAGTCAAAACTTGATCCAGCGGTGAACATGGCGGTGGATGAAAAGCTGACAGATTGGCACCGAGCTGGGTTAATTCCACCAGTTTTGCGATTCTATGGTTGGGCACCAGCGGGACTTTCGGTAGGTTATTTCCAACGAACGGTAGGGAAAATCGATCGTGCTGCAGTGGCGGAACACGATTTTCGGTTAGTGCGTCGTCCAACAGGAGGGCAGGCGGTTTTGCATGATGACGAGCTGACGTACAGTTTTGTTATTGCAGAAGGTCACGAAAAAATACCGCAGACAATAAAAACGGCACATAAACTGATATCTGAGGCGCTATTGCGAGGCTTGGAAAAGCTTCAAATCGAGGCGAGTTTCGCGATTCCTGAGGAGAAGCAGACTGGGAATGGCACGGCAATCTGTTTTGAGGAGCCATCTTGGTATGAAATCACGCTAAATGGAAGAAAAGTGATTGGTAGTGCGCAGGCGAGGCACGACGGGATTTTGTTGCAGCATGGTTCGATACCGCTACATATGAATGCTGTTGAATTATTTGATCTGTTTGTTTTTGAGAATGACCGAGTAAAGGAACGGATGCTGCGGGCTTTCGGCGGGAAAGCGGCGGGAATTTTTGATTTGATTGGTAGAGAGATTCCGATAGAGGAGATGAAAGAGGCGTTCCAGCGAGGGTTTGCGGAAGTTTTTGAAGTGAGTTTTGAGACGTTAACATTGACGGATGCGCAGTGGGATGAGATTCACACGCTTGCTGAGCAGAAATTCAGACGGGAAAGCTATTTATTTTCGCGGTAGAAAGGGGATTTTGTGATTGGAAAAGAAGAAGGAGCATGTGCGGAAACCGGATTGGTTGAAAATTAAGATTAGCAATAGTGAGAGTTTTAAAGCGGTGAAGAGTAATCTGCGTGAGAATCATTTGCACACGGTTTGTGAGGAGGCGAAGTGCCCGAATATTCAGGAGTGTTTTGGTGAGCGCAAAACAGCGACATTCATGATACTTGGTGATATTTGTACGCGAGCTTGTCGATTTTGCGCGGTGACGACGGGGGCTCCGACGAATTTGGATTTGGGCGAGCCTAAGCGTGTGGCGGATTCGGTTGCCGCGATGGGACTTCGACACGTTGTGATTACAGCGGTTGCGAGGGATGATTTGGCGGATGGTGGTTCGGAGGTTTTTGCGAATACGGTGAACGCGATTCGGTATCGGATGCCGCACACGACGGTTGAAGTTCTGCCATCGGATATGAAGGGTGATTATGAAAGTTTGAAAACGTTGTTGGATGCGAAACCAGATATTTTTAATCATAATATTGAGACGGTGAGACGGTTGACGCCGCAAGTTCGGCATCGTGCGACATATGATCGTTCGCTTGAGCTGTTGCAACGGGTTCGGGATATGGAGCCAGAATTGCCGACGAAATCAAGTATTATGGTTGGGCTTGGCGAGACGCGCGAGGAAATTTTGGAAACGATGGATGATTTATTGGCGCATGGTGTTGAAATTTTGACGATTGGACAGTATTTGCAACCCTCTAAAAAACATTATCCGGTGGAGCGTTACTATGACCCACGTGAGTTCAGGGAATTGAAACGGATAGCTCGGAAAAAAGGCTTTATTCATTGTGAGTCTGGTCCGATGGTACGCTCAAGTTATCATGCGGATGAGCAGGTGAACGCGGCTGCAAAAAGGCGACGGGAGGAAGCAGGATTATAATATGTAGGAAAAACCATCGCTCCGATTGATGCAGAGCGATGGTTTTAATGTGTTAGTGTTTATTTTACTGTAACATCAATGCGTTTGATTTCTTTGTATTGTGCATCTACGAATACGACTTCGGCTTTGTCTGTTTTGTTTTTAATTAGTCCGAAGATACCTTTTAGCGTGTATGTGCCGTTTGCAATATCTAAATCTGCTTGTTTCACTACAACACCGTTAACCCATAGGCGAACTTTTGAAGTGCCTTCACCGTATGAACCGCTAAGTGTGTTTTGACCGATAAAGTAAGTGTCAGCTGTAAAAGTGTTGCCATAAGAATCAGAACCAGGAACGCTCACTGTTTTGCGGTTGATTTCTTTATATTGGCTGTCTACTGCGACAACTTCTACTTTATCAAGAGGGCTTGTAATGAATTTATCTGCATTAGGGAACGTATATGAGCCATCAGCATTCATCGTTGCTTGTGTTACGACTTTATCATTAACCCATAGGCGGACTTTAGAAACATCTTTACCAGCTTTACCAGTAATGTTTTTGTCACCTAGGTTTAATTTATCGACTGTCAATGCATTGTCAAAAGTAGATGTTCCTGAAACGGCTACGTCTTGACGGTTTACTTCTACAAACTTCGAGTCTACTGCTACAACTTCAACTTTGTCGCCAACTAATTTAATGAAGTTTGCTGCTGTTGGGAATTCGTATGTGCCGTCAGCATTGATTACGCCTTGAACTGCTACAACACCGTTAACCCATAGGCGAACTTTAGAAACGTTTTTGCCGACTGTTCCAGTTACTTTTGTGTCGCCCATTTTGAATGGGTTTGTTGTTAGAGAGTAATCGAAAGCTTGTGTTACTTTTGTTGAGGCTGTTGCTGTTTTGTTGTTGGATGCTTTTGTAACTGTAGCGGTAATTGTTGCATTTGCTGCTTGTTTTGCGATAGCTACTTCAAAAGTACCGTCTGCTTTGACTGTACCAGTACCAATTGTTGTTGTGCCATTTTTGATGATTACTGTTGCGTTTGCTTCACCTTTACCGGTAACTTTTGTAGAATTGCTTGATAGCGTATCGATTGTTGTTGGTGCGATATAGTTAAATGCTGTGATAGCTTTGTCTAATTCTGCTTGGATTGCTGTCTGGTCAGTAGCCTTTGTAATGGCATCTACTTTTACTTGTGCTGCGTCGATGTTGGCTTGTGTCAGGTCAGATTTGATTCCTTTTGAAGTATCGCCATCAACGAATAGATTACTTACTGCGGTTTGCGCTTCAGTAACTAGTTGTGCATCTGTTTTGAAGATAATCTCTTTTTGAAATACTTTGTTATCATTACTAAAAACTTGAACCGAGACACGATGTGATGGAGCAATCATTGCAGGAGTGCTTATTTTTATAAGGCCATCTTCATCAACTATCGATGTGTAGCGATCAAGAGAATCTTTATTATTTCTGACATCAGCAATAAGTCGCGCAAAATTAGTTGGTTCATAATCATCTATTAATAAATATCTGAAATTCGATGATTGTTGTTTATCTAAATTCAAAGTAACTTTGCCATCGCTAGAAACAGAAAACTCTTTAATAGATTCAGCAGCTACTTTTGGTATTTGTTCTGTAAGTGATTTTTGTGCGAGTGCAATATTTGCTTGGAGGGCATCTTTGTCTGCACCATTCACCAGTGCAGCTACTTTTACTTTTGCTGCGTCGATATTGGCTTGTGTGAGGTCAGATTTGATTCCTCTTGAAGTATCGCCATCGATGAATAGAGAGTTGACTGATGTTTGTGCGGCTTGTTTTAATTCTAGGTTTGCAAGGCCTTGATTTGCTTTATCGATCGCTGTTTGCATTGCTGTTTTGTCGATTGTGCTAACAACTAAATTAAGTGCTTCTTGGGCCGCATCAATATCTGCTTGGGTTGTAGCTGGTTTGATTTCTTTTGTTGTATCGTTATCGACGAATAAAGCGTCTACTAGAGATTTAGACTTGTCTAGAGAACCATCATAAATCATTATTTTCGTGGGAATACTTAGACTCTCATATTCAGGACGCGTTCCAACATAGCCTTGCGCAAACTCAATATAACTGCCAGGTGCATAACTTGATAAATCTAGATTGAATGTTAATGCTTCCTCAGTCATTGGTATCTGATTTATACCAAATATTAGTTTTCCATCAGCATCAAAAATTCTTAATGTTTCTACAATATAAAGAGAAGGGTTATTTACTGTAATACTCTTAGTAGAGGTAGTTACTGTGGTCTCATTAATCTGTAGTTTTGGATACCTAACTGCGGTTTTTGTAACAGGACTCTCAACACCATTTACGATTTGACTAATGAAAACAGATTTACCTGCTACTAAGTTTAAATTATGAGTTGAGATACTGAATGTACCATCGGCATTGATGTTTGTATATTCATAAGTTGCGTATACGGATTGATTTAAATTATGCAACTCTACCTTGATAGATGTTGCGTTAGGGTCTGCCTTACCTGTAATTTGAGTAGAGGTTGCATCAATGGGGTTTACGATTGGGCTTGCGACACTCACTGGTGCTTCTGCTGCATGAGTTCCGATTGGTAAAGTTGTTAACACTGTGCTTGCTAATACGTTTGTTGCTAGGATTACTGTTGCGACTTTTTTGATATTCTTATTCATTGTTTATTAATTCCTCCATAAAATTTATTTTGAATTTTTAATCTTTTTGTGACTGGCATGTAAGTGAAAGATAGTTACGAGCTTATTGCTTATTTCCTCCTTCAATCTATTCTGCTTATTGCGTCCTGTGGTGATTCCCGTCTGTTTAATGTGCTGTGCCCTTACCACTTCTATATAATATCATGGTCGAACCGACTAAAAAACACAGTACTTCCGCAAAATGGAAAGAGGTTGTGTATATTTTGTGACCATTTAGAAAAGGGAAATGAAACGCCCGGCTGATTTACTTTGTTAGGTTTTTGGGTTTGAATATGTTAGAATGGGTTTGTGTATTAGTATAGAAGAAAGTAGCGTCAATTTGCATAATGGGACTACTTTTTTGAGATAGGAAAGGTTGGGCTAGTGATGGCGACGAATCATTTGCAATTAGTTATTATTACGGGGATGAGTGGGGCAGGAAAGACTGTCGCAATGCAATCTTTAGAGGATTTAGGATATTTTTGTGTGGATAATTTACCACCGAGTCTATTGCCGAAGTTCTGGGAATTGATGAAGGAATCTGGAAAAATGAATAAAATTGCGCTTGTAATGGATTTGCGTGGACGTGAATTTTTCGATTCGATTCAGCCGGCGTTGGATGAGTTAGATAATACGTCATTTATTACGACGAAAATGCTGTTTTTAGATGCGGATGATCAGGTTTTGGTATCGCGTTATAAGGAGACGAGACGTCATCACCCGCTTGAGCCGAATGGTTCTGTTTTGGAAGGTATTAAGCAGGAACGAGAATTGTTGGAGGACTTGAAGGGTCGTTCGCAACTCGTGATTAATACGTCGACATTGGCGCCGCGTGAGCTTCGGGAACGGATGAATAATGAGTTTCAGACGAGTGATCGGGAAGTTTTTAATGTGCAGGTGATGTCGTTTGGGTTTAAATATGGTTTGCCGATTGATGCGGACTTAGTGTTTGATGTGCGTTTCTTGCCGAATCCGCATTATATTGATAAGATGCGGCCACTGACTGGACTGGATAAAGATGTGTATAATTATGTGATGAAATGGCCGGAGACGGAGACTTTCTTGAATAAATTGATGGATATGGTCTTGTTTACATTGCCGTATTATAAGCGTGAAGGGAAGACGCAACTTGTCATTGCGATTGGCTGTACGGGTGGGCAACACCGGTCTGTGGCGCTTTCTGAGTACGTTGGTAATAATTTGAAAACAAAATATGAAACACAAATTTCGCATCGGGATATGAAACGCAGAAAGGGAAACTGAGATGACAGCGACGGAAAAGCCGAAAGTGGTCGTGATTGGCGGCGGGACAGGTTTGCCGGTCATACTGCGAGGCTTGAAAAAACAACCTATTGATTTGACTGCGATTGTCACGGTTGCTGATGATGGCGGGAGTTCGGGCAAGATTCGCGAGCAAATGGATGTATTGCCGCCTGGTGATATTCGGAACGTGATGGTGGCGCTGTCGAATACGGATCCGCGGATGGAAGCTTTGATGCAATATCGTTTTAAAGTGGAAGGTGATTTGTCGGGACACGTGATTGGAAATCTTATTTTGACGGCGTTATCGCAGTTGAATGATAGTTACGTGGACGCGATTGAAGTGCTTGGCAAGGCGATGCGGATTCGGGGGAAAGTGATTCCAGCAACGGATCGGCCGCTAATTTTGAATGCGATTATGGAGGATGGCTCTCTCGTGCAAGGGGAGTCGGTGATTCCGATGCAGGGTCAGCCGATTGATCGCGTGTTTATTACGCCGGATGATGTGAAGGCATTGCCGGCCGCGATTGAGGCGATTCATGATGCGGATTTGATTGTGCTTGGGCCGGGAAGTCTGTATACGAGTATTTTGCCGAGTTTGTTGGTGCAGGATTTGCAGGATGCGATTTTTGAAAGTAAGGCGTATAAGGTGTATATTTGCAACATTTTGACGCAGGTTGGGGAGACGGATTTCTTCACGGATGCAGATCATGCGCAGGTTATTTTGAACCATGTGGGGCGGCCGATTATCGACGCGATGATGATTAATACGGCGGAAGTGCCGCGACATTTGATGTTCCCTGATGATGTTATGCAAGTCGAGCAGAATTTTGAGAAGGATCATGCGCTGAATATTAACGTCATTGCTGGGGACCTACTTTCCACAGAAGGCGGTTTGGTGCGACACGCTGCGGATAAAGTGACGAATACATTATTACAGATTCTGATGAATTTGAAAGAAAAGGAATGAGGGTCTATGTCCTTTGCCTCGGAAACAAAGAAAGAATTAACCAATTTAGATATTACAAAGACGGATGCAAAAGTGGAACTGTCGGCTTTTATCCGCATGAATGGTGCCGTCTCGTTCTCTAACCAGATGATGGTTGTGGATGTGCAGACGGAGAACGCAGCGATTGCGCGCCGAATGTATCGACTTTTGAAGGAATTGTATCAAGTTCCGATTGAATTATTGGTACGAAAAAAAATGAAATTGAAGAAAAATAACGTCTATATAGTGCGTCTGAAGGCTAAGACGAAAGAGATTCTGGCCGATTTGGCGATTTTAAATGATGGCGTGTTTCAGAATGCGATTAATCCAGCGCTGATTAAGACGAAGAACGCGCGCCGGGCCTATCTTCGCGGAGCATTTTTGGCGAGTGGGTCGGTGAATAATCCGGAGACATCGTCCTATCATTTGGAGATTAACTCGGTGTATGAGGAGCATAATGACGCGATTTGTAGTTTGATGAACAGTTTCAAGCTCAATGCGCGGACGTTGGAGCGCCGAAATGGCTATATTACGTACTTGAAAGAGGCGGAGAAAATCACGGAATTTCTGAATATTATCGGGGCAACTGGGGCGCTGCTTCATTTTGAAGATGTGCGGATTATGCGCGATATGCGGAATTCGGTGAATCGTCTTGTGAACTGTGAGACGGCAAACTTGAATAAAACGATTAACGCGGCGGTGCGGCAAATTGATAATATTAAATTTATCGCGGCGGCGGTGGGCTTAGAAGCATTACCTGAAAAATTGCGAGAAATCGCGGTACTGCGCGTTCAATATGAAGACGTGACGCTACAAGAACTCGGCGACATGCTTTCCAGCGGGCCAATCAGCAAATCAGGAATCAACCACCGTTTGCGCAAACTCGATCAAATCGCGGACCAACTGCGAAGTGGCGAATCCCCGTCACAATTAGGACTTAGAATACCATCAAAATAAATATAACTAAGAAAAGGATGCGATCAAATCATGTCAAAATTGTTTTCTACGTATAAAGTGAAAGGTCTTACTTTGAAAAACCGTGTGGCAATGTCACCAATGTGTATGTATTCTGTAGAGACGGATGACGGAGTGGCGAACGATTTCCACTTTGCCCATTACGTTTCCCGCGCGGCAGGTCAAGTTGGCCTTATCATCTTAGAAGCAACAGCGGTACAAGCGGTTGGCCGGATTTCTCATGGCGATTTAGGATTATGGGAGGACGCCCAAATTCCAGCCTTGAAGCGAATCGTTGACGGCGTGCATTATCACAAAGGAGCAGCTGGAATCCAGTTGGCACACGCTGGTCGAAAAGCCGTTTTAGACGTAGATCCAGTTGCACCAAGCCCAGTCGCATTTGATGATGAAAGCAAAAAACCGCATGAACTAACAGCAGCAGAAATAGAAGAAGTTGTTGCGGATTTCAAAAAAGCAGCCTTCCGCGCGAAAGAAGCCGGATTTGATGTCATTGAAATTCACGCAGCGCACGGCTATTTATTGCACGAATTCCTATCACCGATTTCGAATTTACGCGAAGACGAGTATGGCGGCCCAGCAGGGAACCGTTACCGCGTTTTAGGAGATGTGATTAAAGCCATTCGTGAAGTGTGGGATGGTCCACTTTTCGTCCGTATTTCCGCGACCGATTACGCACATGGCGGTTTGACAGTAGACGATTATATCCCGTTTGCAAAATGGATGAAAGCAGACGGCGCCGATTTACTAGATGTCAGCAGTGGCGCGCTAGTAAACACCATTCCGAAAGTATACCCAGGCTATCAAGTACCATTCGCTGAAAAAATTCGCACAGGAGCAGGAATCGCGACAGGCGCAGTAGGCCTAATCACGACGGGCGTTCAAGCAGAGGAAATTCTGCAAAATGACCGCGCCGATTTGATTTTCTTAGGACGTGAGTTGTTGCGCGATCCGTATTGGGCACGGACAGCTGCGAAAGATGTTCGTGGAGAAGTGACGCCACCTGAGCAGTATTCGCGTGGTGGTTGGTGAGGAGATAGAGGGGAAAATAAGAGTCTAGCATTCCAAGAGATAATTGGGATGCTGGGCTTTTTTGTGGAGTTCAGTACGTACTAAGGATGGGAGAAGGAAAGTAATGGATTTTATAAGAAGTTTATTATATACTATATTAAGACTAGAGTGTATAAAAGGAGTGAGGAAATGTCTAATTTAAATAATTTATTTACTGGTCCAATTGTTGCCCATGAAATAAAAGTAGAAAATAAAACAGGTTATACCATTTCTCAACCATCTTTATTGAGTGGTAATCAGAAGAAAAAAGGTGCTAACTTTCAAGCTGGTGAAAAAAGAAGTTTATACCTACCAGCTTCAGATTCAGATTCTTGTGAGTTGGAATTTTTAGTGGACAATCAGCCATATCGTTTTGTTTTGAATGAAAAAATAGATATACATAACTTGGTGCCAATTAAGGTGCAAATTATTGGAGATAGCCCATCAAATCTAAAAATAGAAACACACCGAGAAAAACAGGAAATTCCAGAAGGAAAAGTTGTATGGAAAGATGCTAAAGTTATTTGGGGCACTGTGATAGTATTTGCCATCGTTATTGTTATATGGCTTATGAATGTACTTTAAATAAAGTGCATTTCAAATGAGTATTTTGTATTATATAGAATATGAGGGAGCCCATGATAAAGGCTTTCTAGAGTAAAAAATAAGCAGGGATTGTTGTATACTCCATTTCTAAAATGGCTTTATACAACGATTCCTGCTGTCCTGTTTTTGGAGTTTAAATGCTTTTCCCCCACTTCTAAGTACGTAAGGGCAAAGTCTAACTTCAGATAATTAATCGAATTATTATTTTTCGCTTGTTTGGTTTTTCTGTAAAATTTTCGCGTATATGTCTGCATACAAATCCTGATAATCGGTATTTTCTAAACTAAGGGTCGCGTCATCTTCTACCAAGAAAAGCGCACTCTTAGTTTCTCTATTAATAGGATACTTACTTAGAAATGCGTTCGACAAGACATAGTTATCATCGGATGTACTGTTTTTGAGGTAGAGATAATAAGACTTCCCTATCTCCATTTTTTTGTAATGATCCAAAGTTAGCGTAATCTTTTTGCCTTCAATGGGAACATTCTTCGCTACATCTTCCAAAACTTCAATTTTGCCGCCAATTTTTAACGTGTGGGTGGTATCTTTTTGTATGTTCTTTATGGTGACACCGCTCATGGTATAAAATTCGGTCGGCATGATATTTTGCTCGGTTTCCTTCGTTACAGTCTGTTGTTCGTTATTTTTAACAACCTCTACAATGATTGGCGAAGTGTTCTCCAATTCCTCAAGACTGGAAGCAAGAGAAACGTATTTTCCAGAGGATGAGATCATGGTTTTTTCATCAACCATTTCTAATTTTTGTTCTTTTGTAGTGCCATTCGCTGAGCATCCAGCTACAAAAAATACGAATAAAATGCTAGTCATTGCGATTTTTTTCACGAGTAATGACTCCTTTAGGTTTTATTTTCCACCATGTCTAAACATGATAACATCTTTACTCAAATATGCCTAACTTAAATTCGAGTTAAAACTAAGAAAATAGTTGGTATCACTAATATGGAAGCGTTTAAGACGAATAAACGTCATTTCACGATAAAATCCGTTTTGTAGGCTTAAAGTGTGTTAAGATGAAAGCGTATTAACAATGACAAAGAGGAGTGCTTACATGAAAAAACAGAAAATATGTATCCTAATTTTAAGTTGTTTGGTACTAACTGCATGTGGTAAGGAAAAGGCTGAAGAGAGTACTAAACCGAACAACGAGCTAAAAGCCAGTGTGCATACATCGATTGAAGACGTTACGTATGATCAGGTAATTAAGGAAGCAGATTTAATTGCAGAAGTTAAAATTGGTGCAATAAACAATATTGTAGAAGGTGGAAATAATATTGTCGCAAAAACAAAATTTGAAGGCTCACTAGAAAAAGTATATGCCGGTAACAAGAAAAATAATGAAGCTATCTATGTTTTACAGGAGGGGAAAGATGGGATGGAGATTGAAGATTATCCTTTATTCCAACCAGGCGAAACCTATATTTTAATGCTGATGGATTCAGGAGATGGCAAGACATTTTGGATTAAAGGTCAAGTGAATGGAACTTATTTCGTTGATGGAGACACGACGTTAAAATTCGGCAATAGTGAGCCGGGTTTACCTGACAGTAAAAATAATTTAAATTCAGCTCTCATTGAGAAGTTGGAGAATTTCAATAATAAAGTTCAGGTGTTAGACACGATAGATTTTCGTGAACAGCTAGATAAAGATTTAAAGAGAAAATAAAAAATTATTATAAATTCCTTTTTTTGTTTGATATTGAGAATAAAAGCAATTAATGATAGCGTTCAGGATCAATAAAAGACCTTCTAGGACAGATTTGGTTTTATTGATTCTTTTTGTGCTATCCTTAAATCTAATAAAAAATAAAAAAAAGGTGGAGAAGAAATGTTGAAAAAAACAATTATATCTAGTTTATTGGTAGGAGTTATGATATCATGGACAGCGAGTACGTCTTTTGCTGTGGCATCAACTGTACAAAATGAAAATGAGGCGACAATAACAACAGTAAGTGAGTTAGAGAAAAAAATTAATAGCGTAGATTTAAATGATGAATCTAAATTAAACGCTGAACGGGAAGACATCATTGAAAATACAGAACCAGAAATTTTAGAAGAATATAAAGAGGATTTACAAAATGAAGTTACTGAAGCGACGAATGAATTGGCGGATAGCTTAGAACTAACAACTGATGCTGAAAATCCAGAAAATCAGTATGCTAGTGCAACTACAACGCTAGATGATGGCACAGTTTTAGAAGTGAACGTTTCTGACACTGCAGTTACCAATTTATTACGTGCAACAACAACAGAAAAATTTGGAGCAAGAAGTTATAAGGTCGAGTCACGTGTTTATCATGTATTGTATCCAGACGGCTGGATTTGTTTACTAACTTTTTATAATGTCAATAAATCGGGATTGATAGCTACAGGAACATCAGTTGGAGGCACTAGAGGCTTATTCCCGTTATCAATTAATGCGTCGAGTAAGCTAACCGATAAAAGAGCTGAAAAAAATGGATATGATATTAATGGACAAGGGGACTATACATTAAATTATGTAGGTACACATGGAATCGGCATATATGTAATGTATCGCACCATAGTTAGTACAGTGAAATTAAACAAGTTGTATTCAGCTTCTGCAAGTGTTACTAAAAGTTTTAAACTGTATAAATAGAATTTAAAGAGGGGGTTATGAAGCGATGAGTCAATATATACCAATTACAATGGTTGCGGTGGTTGTAATTGTCATAGCTATTCTCACAGTCGTCATCAGAAAATCTATAAAGAAAAATTAGTCTGGAAAAGCCTTCGAAAACTTAACTCGAAGGCTTTTATACGCTCATATTGTTGATGAATGAGGGAGAAAAATGAAGAAATACGATGTAATAGAATTCTTTGTTATCATGCTTATTGTATCCTTGTGGTCGTATGTGGGAGTGGTACCAAATGCTATCGGTATCATACTCACAGCCGTTTTATCCATGTTAATCTATGTTGCAACAAGAAGGAGAAGAAGCTCTTAGAACCAGCACTTAACAACTAGGTGCTGGTTCAATTTCTATATCTGAAGATAAGACTAGCACTTAAAATGAGAAAAGTTGCAACAGAAATAATAACAGCAACCGAAAAACTCTCCCCTAGCAAAAAATACCCAACTAAAAATAACATAATCGCTCCTGTAAAAACTCCCAATAAATAATCAACCACTTCATTTCGCATCCACTAATCCCATCCTTTTGTGTTAAAATTCTAGCAAAAATTTGAAAAAGAATCGCGTTCAGGACGAAAAACCAAGCGTTCACGACAAATTTGGTTTTTCGTCCCTTTTTTGTGTTACTATAAAAAATGTATATTATACGGTTAGCTACTTTTATTTATTGAATGGTATTCGTGCGTCATTGCTCAGTTGAAATAATCATAGCACGAAAATATGCGCTGTGACCGGTTCTGTCCTGAATGACCTTATTTCCATCCTGAACGCCAATTCTTTGCATAAAAAAGTATTGCGAACCTGCCAATATACCTATATAATTAGGAGATTCGATGATTGAAAAGGAGACTAACATGCAAGAGATTCAAACATATCTTCTATCAGCAGTATTAGGTTGTAGCGTACAAATCATTTCTTTACTTATGGGAATTCAGATTTTCAGCAAGGGAATTTTCTCAAAATTACATTCGATTATCCTATTCTTAATTTTATTGATAAGTGGACTATTGTTGCTTTATTACGTGCAATATTATTCGTTAGTATTCACGATGTGCGTGTTGATATTCGCAATACGATATAAAAAAGGCACGTGGCTATTGTCGCTGAGTTTGCCGTTATATATAAATAGAGAAGCTGGAGGCAGCGGAGAATGATGAAGATTTTTAGTAGTAACAGTGTTTTGATTTGGGTCACACTAATTGCGGTTGCGTGCGTGGTGCTATTTATCGGGATGATGTTCTTGACGAAAAAACGGGTGAGGATTTCAAAAACGCAGCGGTACTATATATTTTTAGCGATTGGAATTATTATCGTGACCGCGGTGATTTTGCAGTTGACGCTGTACATGTCTAGTACATATCAGTTCCCGAAAACGATACTTTATCTGACGGAGATACTTTTTGCGGTGTATTTGGGAATTATTTGCTTGGTGTTGGTGAAGGTGTATCGCGCGAATTTGAAAGAGGCACAAAAGCGGAATCAGGAGGAGCAAATGGTGCAGCTACAGCAGTATGTGGCGAATGTCGAGCAACTGCAGTCGGATGTTGTGCATTTCCAGCAGGACTATGTGGAAGTGTTGGCGAACTTGGAAACGCTGATTTCGAACGGTCAAATGGAGGAATTGGCGGCGTATTTTGACGCGAATATCATGCCGGTGAACAAGAGCATGGTGGATAATAAATACAAGTTATCGCAAATTAAAAATATGCATGTTTTGGAGTTGAAAGGCTTACTAGCGGCTAAAATGATGCGTGCACAGGAGCTTAAAATCGATGCGCAGTTGGAGATTGTGGAACCGATTGAGACGATTTCGATGTATAAAGTGGAGTTGTGTCAAATTGTCGGAATCCTGCTTGATAACGCCATCGAGGCGAGTGAAGGGCAACCAGGCGCGTTTATGAAAGTGGCTTTCGTGAAGAATGAGAATACGGTGACGCTCTTGGTGCAGAACAGTTTGCCAGAAAACATGCCAGAGATTCATCAAATGTTTGAGAAAGGATTCTCGACAAAAGGTGAGAATCGGGGCTTGGGGCTTTCGATCGTGCGAGGAATTCTGAATAAAAATCCATCCGCTGTTTTAGATACACAAGTGCTGGAAGGCGAGGCGTTTATGCAAGGATTGGTTATTAGGCAGTAAGGCTAGGGTGATATTAAATGGATTTAGAAAATATACTTACTTTAATTCAAGCCACGGCAGCCCAAACGGTATGTGTCGTAATCACGATACACCTGTTAGGAAAAAAGGTTTTTACAAAACTCGAAATGTTAATGATAGTGTTTATTTTATTCCTAGGCGGAGTACCACTTCTAGGATATTATCAATATTTTTCAATTATATATATCGTTCTAATGTTAATGATTGCATTAAGATGGAAAAAGAAAGATTGGTTCCTGTCAATTGCGACTCCGTTAATCGCGATTATCTTTATAGTGATGGTGAACTATATATTTGACGGAGTCTCCATTGTATTATTTGGTATAGGAAGTAGTTATATCGAGGATCATCTAAACACGGTCTATGATTTGTTTTTGCTCATGGTCAATTACTTGATGTGCATTCCAGTGGCGAAATTGTTAAATAAAGATGTTATCCAGAAGAGCCGTGCTGCAGATAAAATACTGATTGTGGCTACCTTGCTAACAACGGTTATACTGCTGTATATGTTTATTTATATTGGTTCATTGTATGATTTTTCAAATGAAATCATAGTGATAAATGCGATATTATTCACCGTGTATTCAGGTTTGACATTTATTGTATTTACTATCATGCTAAAAATTAGTGAGAATAAGATAGCTGTAGATAATCAGAAAGAGAAGCTTATGCAACTCGAATCTTATACGGATAAATTGGAAAAGATTTATGATGAAATGAGTCTGTTTAAGCATGATTATATTAATATTTTAACGAGTTTACAAGGGTATATTAGTAATGGAAATCAACAAGAATTAGAGACATATTTCAAGGAAACGATAGCTCCGTTAACACAAGAGATGAAGTCAAATAAAATACAAACATAAAAATAGATAGGAGAAACCGATGTACTCATCATTGTTTTTATGGATAGCCGGTACATACCAGTTATTTGGAATTGTACTGGTTACTAATGTGCTGGCTAGCAAAGTGTTATCAAGAAAAAATATGATTTTAGTGACGGTTATTATGACAATTGGGGGCTCTGTACTTCTAAACTCGGTGCAATACTTTGCAGAAATATATACTATAGGTGTTCTAATTTTGTTTTTAAGCTGGAAGGGAGTTCAATGGGTAAAGTCTTTTATTTTTGTTATAGTAGGTCAAATATTATTCATCCTAAGCGATTACTTAATTGGAGTCTTTGTTGCTGTGGCTTTAGGTGTATATAGCGAAGACTACCATGCTACTTTCTTGGATGCAGCATTTGTAATGGCGATTTTTGTCACTCCATGCTTAATAGTAGCTTATATATTTTCTCTTTGTGCTAGTTGGATATTACGCAGAGGTAGCTTTAAGAACGCGGTCAAATATAATGAATTTATGATAATATCTTTATTGATGTTAACTATCGTGATTATGTACCTTTTTATATATTTGGAAGATATTCTAGGTCTACCTACTGAGGTAGCCGAACTCTATATTATTATATTTTCAACCTTAATCTTAGTGATAGGGATTGTATTTGCGATTGTTGCTAGAGTTGGAAACACGCGAGTTGAACAAATGAAGCAAGAACGAGAATTGGTGCAGTTGCGTGATTACACGGAGAAATTAGAGTTGCTGAATAGTGACATGAGTTTATTTAAGCATGATTATATTAATATTTTAGCGAGTATTCAAGGATACATTACAGACGGGGATATAGATTCACTAGATCGTTATTTCAATGAAACGATTAAGCCGTTACAGAATTTTGAATCATAAAACTGAATAATATCTTTTAACATCGGGGGAAAGAATATGGATCCAGAATATATGATAGTAGCAATGATAATTATTACCCAAATATATTGTATCGTAATTTCGGTGAATATATTAGCAAATAAAGTATTTTCAATGCGCTTTATGTTCATAATAGGGGCATTGTTAGGCATATGTGGTGATATAGTATTTCCTTATATACAATATTATGTGCCAATTGCTATAGCTGTTTTATTCATATTAATATTGAGATGGAAAAAGAAACGCTGGCTTGTTTGTATTGTGGCCCCATTACTAACACTTCTCCTTTTAGTCATAATAACTTATTATCCCGTAGATATGATCTTTAGAGTTATATCTAGTTTAACAAAATGGTTATGGAATTATGATATATTGACGAATATTATTTTGGCTAATATAGTATATTGCGCTATTTTTCCAATATTGACCTATTTTGTTTCGACGGTAGTTAGTCACTTAATTCGAAGTACATCATATATGAAAGCAATAAATAAAAATGCATATGTACTTGTATCAATTATAGTAATTACAGTGTTCATTGTGTATTCATTTATTTATATTGAGTCATTATACAAATCTTCAAGTGAAGTAGGCTTTATTAATGGGATTATATTTGTGATTCTACTGGTCATGATTGTGGGTACAACACTTGTTTTTTCAAAGATTAATCAGGCAAGAATCAACATTGAAAAGCAGAAAACAGAGCAAGAGCAATTAACAAAATACACATTAGCTCTTGAAAAACTTTCGAATGAAATGAGTGATTTCAACCACGACTACATTAATATTTTAGCGAGTTTGCATGGTTACATTGAAAAAGGCGACCAACTGCTCCTTAAAAATTACTTTCAAGAAACAATTCAGCCACTAAATCAAGCACTAATAAACAGCAAAAATCAGCTTTCTGAATACACAAATAGAAAGGACTTAACCCAATGATTCCAATCTACATATGCGAAGACGACGAAATGCAGCGGAATAAAATCGTGGCGTATATCGAGGACTACATCACCATTGAACATCGAGATATGCGTGTTCTCCTTGCGACGGAAAATCCCACGAAACTGCTAGACGCCAGCAAAAAAAAGAAAGAACCAGGCCTGTATTTCCTTGATGTCGCCTTAAAAACACAAACAATCAACGGCTTTGAACTAGCGAAGGAAATTCGAAAAAATGATCCACGTGGCTTCATCGTATTCATCACGTCGCACTCTGAAATGAGCTACCTAACATTCACCTACAAAATCGAAGCTATGGATTATATTATCAAAGACGACTACGAGAACATTCGAAAGCGTATTGTCGAATGCATGGAAAGTGTCAGCAAACGGATTAAGAACCACGGAAATAAAGGCAAATATTTAACGATAAAAATTGATGATCGGATTATGCACGAACCACTTGAAAATATCTTATTCATCGAAACATCTCCGCGTCCGCATAAAGTGATTTTGCATGGTCGAAATCGCCAAATTGAGTTTTATGGAAAGTTAAGAGACATTGAGTCGGAATTAGACAATCGATTTTATCGGACACATCGCGCATTTCTGGTGAATAAGGATTATATTTTAGAGGTCGATACGAATAAGGGCATGGCTCATATGGCCAATGGTGAAAAATGTATGGTCTCGACACGAAAAATAAAAGGATTGAAAAACTAAAAATCAGGATAAAACATTGGACTTACCTCCGATTTTTTATCCTTTTTTTGGTTTACCAAAAAATAATGTTATATATATAACTCAAAAACGTCACTTTTTTCGCGCTTACGAACGGAATCGCTACGTTCACGACAAAATGATAAAAATTCTACTTTTCTGTCGTATAATTGGTTTATGGAAATAAGGCTTACCGAGATGAGCTTTTTGAACCACATTATTCGATACTGAAAGGAGTAGATCACGAGATGATGAAACCGTTTGTTCAGGCAAAAATGGCTAGCACACAACCATGCTTATTTTTCCAAAAGGAAATTGTTCGTGATTTGCAGTTTTTTAGCCCCGTCTTGGCTAAAATTAATTTAGTAGAACGTAATAGTGAGGATTCGAAATGGGATTGTCTTATGTTGGCAGTATTTTCAAAGCTTGGACGTGACTATATAAATAAAGAAGACTACTTTTTAGATCGGTTTCCAGTAGCTGGCCATCAACCAAAATATAAAATGTTGATTACATACCGTGGTTACATCTATTTTTTGGATAGCATCACAGGGCACGTGGGGATCAGTGATAATCGGTTTTTGGTAGGACTTAATCGCGACAGGCTGTACATGATTGTTTATCGGGATGAGGCACTGTATAGTAAGCCGTTGAGAGGGAAGCACAATCTTCTCTCTCAAGACGGAAGAGTCACACAAAATATAGAGAAAATATTGAATGAGAATGAAATACCAAATGATAGGGTAGAAATTGCAGAGTTTGTTAATTCGGACAGAGCTAGTGAAATCTCGCTAGTCTCTGTCTGGGAATTAGCACTCGATGACTAGGGAGGCGAATTGGAATGTTTAGTTTGACCGTCCCCAATATGGCAGCAAAGATTACTAGAACAATTTTCCGCGATAGGGAAGTTGATGAAGACAGATTTGCAATTGTAAAGTATGGTGTAGAAATATTTTTAGTGAACGTGACGAAGGGAATTACCGTATACCTCGCCGCTGCCTTGTTAGGGATGATTTGGCAGACGTTGATTGTACACCTTTCTTACTTGATGATTCGTAGGCATTCATTTGGTCTGCATGCGAAGACTAGTTTGGGGTGCACAATAACGAGTGTTGTGATGTTTGTGGTGTTGCCTTATTTTGTGAAAGATGTTCAATTGTCTGGATGGATGATTGTGCTTATAAGTGTTTTAATTTTAATGAATATTGCGATATTTTCACCTTCGGATACTGAAAATATGCCACTTTTTAATGCTCAAAAAAGACACGTTTTGAGGATAAAATCTGTTTTCAACACATTTTTTATAATAATTGTTATTTCAATAATTCCGAATGAGTATTTCAAAAGTTTGGTATTGCTGGGGCTAGCACTTCAAGTAATAATGATTCATCCTATAAGTTATAGATTTTTAAGAAGGAGATATAATAATTATGAATTTAATAAATAAAAGTGCTCACAAGATACGTAAGGCACTGGAAAATCAGGTCGAAGAAATAGCAACTACTTTTGCAGAAAAATCAACAAAGAATTGTTGTTTAGCTTTTCTATATGAACCAGAAGTACCTAAATGTTTGAACGATAATAAATTGAAATAGGTTTTCGCTTCTAAAAGTTGTAAATTAGAGTATTTTCATCTATAATTTAGTTAAAACACATTAGAAAAATAGGGGGAAATTATGGATGTAATTTACAGCGGGATATTACAGATAATATATTTTTTAATAGGAGCCCAGGTCATTGGGCGAGTGAGGTTTTCTTGGAAGTATTCGTTTTTTTTGACAATCTTTTTGATTGTAACAGCAGTACCATTGCTTTTTTATGTTAGTTATTTGTCGGTACTGTATATTGTTTTGGTATTAATTTTTGTTTTGTATACTAAATCCAAAAGCGTTAAATATGCGCTAGTCTCTGTTATTGGATCTATCCTTATGTCAGTTGTAGCTTATGCATTAGCATATTTAACAGTTTCGTTTTTGTCATTATTTATGCCATATAAGGTGGATAAAGATGTGTTTATTTTGAATATTTTCCTGTTTATGTATATTTGTATTGTTTTTAAGGCAACAGATAGGATTTTAGAAAAGATAAGCAAGGACGCTATTTTTAGAGGACATTACTTGTTGTTAATCGCAATAGTTAGCTCAGTAACTTTATGTTTGTTCTATCTATATATATGGAGAGGGAGTGAAGCAGGCTTTACAGATGATACTTTGAGAACCAATGCAATTGTATTTTTAGTGTATACAGTTATAATGGCAATCGTACTAGCAGTCATAGTCCGAAGTGCAGTCAAAAACGCAAAAGTCGAAGCACAAGCTCTCCAAATGCGCCAACTCCGTGAATATGTCGGGGCACTCGAAGCGCTTCAAAAAGACATGCGGGTTTTCCGACATGATTACGTGAATATCTTATCTGGCATCAATGGCTTCATCACAAACTCGGACATGGATGGGCTCAGTGTTTATTTTCGGACGAAGGTTATTCCGATGAATTCTGATATGGAAGTTAATATTTCGAAGCTTTCGACGCTGCAGAATCTGGAGGTTGTTGAACTGAAGGGACTGTTTGCTACGAAGATGATTCGGGCTCAGGAATTGGGCGTGGATGCGCAGGTTGAGGTTTATAAGCAAATTGATGAAATGAATATGGATAGTATTGATTTATGTCGGGTGACGGGGATTTTATTGGATAATGCGATTGAGGCGGTCGTTGAAACTGCTGATCCAACTGTGCGTGTTGCAATTATTCAGAAAAAAGAAGCGATTGTACTCATTTTTGCTAATAGTTTACCAGAGGATTCGCCGCCGATTCATCATTTTTTCGAGGAAGGATTTTCAACAAAGGGCGAGAACCGCGGGATTGGGCTTTCGACTTTGAAGAAGACGTTAAAGAAATATCCGAATGTATCTCTGGACACGAAGATAACGCAGCATGGTTTTGTGCAGGAACTGGAAATAGGCTAACTGGAGGGTGAGGAGATGATTGAGGTTTTTATCTGTGAGGACGAGGTTAATCAACGAAGCGAGCTTGTCAAACATGTTGAGAATTACATCATGATGGAGAATTTTGACATGGAACTCGCTTTATCCACAGGTGATCCTGAAGAGCTGTTATCTTACGTCCAATTTGGTGGCGAAGGTATGGGTCTTTACTTTCTAGATGTTGACTTGAAGCATCCGCGGCTGGACGGTTTGGAGCTGGCGCAGAAGATTCGGGAATACGATCCGAGAGGGTTTATCGTTTTCATCACAACTCACGCAGAACTCAGTTACTTAACTTTTACATATAAAGTGGAGGCCATGGATTATATTATCAAGGACGATTTCGACAAAGTGCGCAATCGGATTTTTGATTGTATGAAAAGTGTGGAGGAAAGAGTTGGCAGGGAACGTAAAGAGGTCGGCAAGTTTTTTACAATGAAAACGGATGAAAAAGTGATTCATGAACTTTACGATGATATCTTGTTTTTGAGTACATTGAAATCAAAGGCGCGGAGGATTATTTTGCACGGGCAAGATCGCCAAGTCGAGTTTTATGGTACGCTTAAGAGTTTGGAAGACAGTCTTGACGAGCGATTTTATAAGACGCATCGGGCTTTCATTGTGAATACGGACAAAATTGTATCGGTGAATTATGTGAGTGGTATTATCACGATGGTGAATCAAGAGGAATGTCTGCTTTCTACGAGATCAAATAGGGATTTTCGTGACTTTATTCGGAGGCGTCGTGGGGATATCGATTAGACAATAAAAACTCCCGAGTCGTCTCTGAAAATGAGAATGGCTCGGGAGTTTTATTTGCTTATTTTAGACCGGCTTTGTTGACTACGATGTCATCGATTAGGCCGTATTCTTTGGCTTCTGCTGCAGTCATGAAGTTGTCGCGATCTGTGTCGCGTGAAATAACTTCGATTGGTTGACCTGTGCGCTCTGCCATGATTGTGTTCATGCGCTCTTTGATTTTTAAAATGTGGCGAGCTGCGATTTCGATTTCCGTTGCTTGACCTTGTGCGCCGCCAAGTGGTTGGTGAATCATGATTTCAGCGTTTGGAAGTGCGAAACGTTTGCCGTCCGCGCCAGCCGTAAGTAGGAATGATCCCATCGATGCTGCCATACCCATTGCGATTGTTTGAACGTCCGCTTTTACGAAGTTCATTGTGTCATAAATCGCCATCCCAGCAGAAATACTGCCGCCTGGTGAGTTGATATAAAGGAAAATATCTTTCTCAGGGTCTTGCGCGTCTAGGAATAGCAATTGCGAAACGATCGAGTTAGCAACGTTATCGTCAATCGCACTACCTAACATAATAATCCGATCTTTAAGTAGACGGGAATAGATGTCATAAGCGCGTTCCCCACGGCTAGTTTGCTCGATTACTGTTGGAATTAAATTCATAATAAAACCCTCCTGTTTAGGTATATTTCATTTAAAAAAGAAACTGAGACAAAATCGAAATAATGAAAAGATTGCCAAACCCTTTTACGGGTAAGATGAAGATAATGCTTTACACGAATCGAGCGAAAGCGTTTGTATTCCAATAATTTGGTGGAAGCCGGAAGCGGAGCATACTAGTGTATGTGAGAACCGGAAGTCCGCCGAATTATTGGAATGCAGGCGCTTGTCGCCGATTTATTTCGATTATGTTCCATTCTCCTCTTGATGCTTCTATATTACACGAATGGTCAAACTAGGTCAAACGAAAGGCTCGAATGAAATATTCATGTGAGATAAAGCTTGTGTAATTGGCAGTTTTCCGCTATAATTATTGATTGTGAGTGTATTAAAAATTCGTCCTCGTGGTGCAACGGATAGCACGTGAGCCTCCGAAGCTCAAAATACAGGTTCGATTCCTGTCGAGGGCATAATTGAGTACGAAAAGAAGTCGTTGAACTGCGGGTAACTTGTTGGTATGACAAGTGATATGGGCAGTTGAACGACTTTTTGTTTTTCATCGTATTGCTATGATTTTTCAATTATTTTAGGGTGAGACGATGGGGAAATATATAAGTATCGCCAATAAAATAGATGGGCGTGTTATAGATTTTTATTACCAAAAAGCATCAGGTATAAAAGATCAGTTGAAACTGGTGACGAATTTAGATACAGAGGATTACATCAAAAAAGACGTGAAATTCAATTGTGAGGAGAAAAATGGTAAAAAGATTAAGCATAGAGACTCACTATTTAAAAGGCACACTAATTTATTAAGGCCCTTGGATTGCTATATTGTAGGCAGTTCAAGGCCTTTTTTTGAAGTTAACTAGAAAATAAAGTTGGCGATTAAAAATAAGTTTATATACATAGAACATGCTAATAATAACAAGTTTTTTGCTATATATTAGGCTTTTTTTATCATTAAGATATGGTATAATATTTCCAAGAGTACTAAATAAGGAAGGAATGAGTAGCGAGTGGCAAAGAAAATACAATTACCAAGCGGTCGAATAGCGGAACATGCGAGTGCGATCCAAGCGACAACAAATACGTTGAAGTTACAGCCTAAGCCGAGTGTGTCATATTCGACAGGTAGCGCGCGACAATTGGTAGAAGGCGCGATGGAGTTTGCGCAAATGACAGCATCCACTCCCGTTGCGTTTCAAAAAGATACAGCGAATTTGAAAAATGTGGAGAAAGCGTTTGTTGCCTCGGAAAAAGCGCTGGGCGATATGCTACACAAAGGAATCGAATGGGTGGGAAGTAAAAAATAGATAAGGGGGATACATAGCAATGCAACCAAGACAACGGGAAGAAGAGGCTTGGAAAGAGCAAATCAAGAAAGAACGGCAGTTTGAAGAGTTAGAGCAACTATTTTCAAAAGCTAAACGGGCACAGGAAAATATGTTACGTACTTTTCAGGATGCGTGGCAGGGGAACCGGTCACGACAGCGATTAGGACTCGTCGAAGAGACCATGACAGAAGAATGGCAGAAACGGAAAAAACAGATGTATGCGGTGGATGATGCGATACAGGAATCGCGTCGCGCGCACCAACGAGCCAAGTTTGCATCGAAGGAGGGTGATGCGCATGCCACGGATTGAAATTGGGGAAGTACGCTATTTTGTAGAACAGTTTTTAAGAGAAAGTAAACGATTACGGGATGCATTGCGGGATTATCGAAAAGCCGTCGCGAAATTAGTGGCGGATGGTGAGATCAAAGGTGAATTTGTCGATAGTGCGAAAAGCTATTATGAAACGGTGCATTATCCCATCGTAGACACGACCATCGAGTGTTTGAGTGAAGCAGATCGTATTTTGAAGAAGTATGTGCAGGACTTTGAAACGCAGGTGGATGATGCGTTTGATTCGCGACTAGATTCGGATAAATTAGACGCGCTATATGCCGAAATCAGAAGGTCAGAGAATTTATTGGATGACTTCACGCACGCGATGGATTCAATGACAGGGAACTTGAACATTGGACAGCAGATAGGCATGAAGCTAGGGCTGGAAACCTCAATGATGCAACTCAAAGAAGAAATCAAGATTTTAGAACGGTATTTGGATTTTGAGCATAGTCATACGAACGTGATGCACGATGTTTTATCGCGGATGTATCAGGTTAAGACGGGTGTAAATGAAATCCTAGCTGGAAAAGCGTTCAATGGCACGACGCACACCTACGATTCCAGCAAAATGCAATTAGGTTGGCTGAATCATCTAGTACCAGAGAAGAAGCCAAAGAAAACATATAACTTCGATGACTACACGAAGACGCTCGAAGGGAGTTATTGGATATTAAGCAAAAATGGTATCACGAATCGCGAAACCGCAGAAGCAAGTATCGCCTATAATGATGGTTTAAAAGATGGTACAATTAAAGTGACATCCGAAGAAACTGGCGACTTCATGACTGATTATATGTTAGATGCAATGAAGGGAATCAATACGCTGAATCCGGAGGTGCCACTCACAAAAATGCAAAGCTTTTCGATTATTTCGTTTGTCTTATTAGGTGGCATAACGATGAAAGGCACAGGTAAAATGATACCTAAAAGTCATATAGAAGTGGCGCAGAAGAAATTGAAGATAAAAGAAGTGGAGCCTGTTCAGACGATAGAAAATAGATATCCAAATGAACTACAGTCAGGAAAATCATTTGACTATGCTTTAAAAAATGGACAAGTTAAAATTAGAGATGGTATAAATGAAGTTGATTTTGTTATTGATAAAAGTGGCCTACTCCAAGTAGGTAGAGGGCATTCTTACCTAGCAAATGGCGAGGATGTTTTAGCTGCGGGGAAATTAAAGGTAGATTCGTATGGAAATATAAGAAGGATTACGAATGAGTCAGGTCATTATGCACCTACTGTTGCACATGCAAAAAATTACGAGCTGATATTTAATGATGCTGGGATTGCGACTAAAAATTCTTGGTTGGAAATTTATCAATTAGAGTTCACAAATTCTGGATATGTTAATTTAGGGAACTTGAAGAAAATTGAATCTACTAGGCTGAAATAAAGGAGATGATCTCAATGGACAAAATAACTCAAATGAACGAAGAAATATTTGCTGAAAACTTGTTGAGAGCTACCAGTGAATTAAAAGAAAAAATGGGAATTCAGAGTACAGTAAATAAATTTATTATTGAGCCAGTTGAAGAAGAAGGGAAAATGTTGGACGGCGGAGACGAGATGATGAAGCGCTTGGTTTTAACAAAAGAAAACATAGGCGATAAGAAACTCTCAGTTAAAGATGTTGTCGGAGTTCTAGGTGGGCTTTTCCCGAGAGCACCAATATGGATTAATATTTCTTTTATTGATGTAGAGGAAGAAGTAGCGATATTTAGACTAGATACTAGTTTGAGGTTTAGAAAGCCAACATTGTTGAGAAATAGCGAGAGCGGACACGCGCCTTTTAAAGTGATATGTTAGCTTTGTTTAACGGTGTAGGTGTGAGAATAGAGAATTAAGAAGTTAACGAGGCAGATTATCAAGATATTGTTTTGTGAGAAGAGATATCTGTCTTCCCTTTTTAATATGGAAATTTATAATACAGATCGAAACTATAGAACTTATTTTGGATGCTGGAGGAATTATTTTGGACTTAATGATTGAAATAGCTACAGAACAAGAAGATTCAAATAGAGATAAGGGCGTGTTGCTAGAGAAACTAGGTAAAGAAATTTTACAAGTGTTACAGTATGAAGTAATTGAAGAGATTAGAGTCACAGGGATGGAAGTAGATCTTTTGGCTAAACATAAATTAACTGCTGAAGAAATATTGGTAGAATGTAAGTCTCATACAGCTAATCTATCGGCCGATGTGATAACAAAGCTCGTTGGAAATATTTTTACTAGAGATGTTTCGGCAGGCTGGTTGATGACTACTGGACCATTGGGAAAAGATGCAAAAGGTATTCAGTACGATTGGGAAAAAAAAGAAATAGAAAAACGTAGAAAATTACAAGTCCATACTCCCGATAAATTATTACAAACATTGATTTCAGCTAATATTATTGTTAATCCCGAAGCTTTAGAAACTAAAGAGAGCCAAAGTTATATGCCTGAGACTGTTTTTTTAGTTTCGAAAAAAGGGAAATTTTGGGCTAAGAAAACAATTTCGGAAAAAATCGGAATTGCAGATCAATTCGAACTATTTAATGCAGAGAGTGGAAAATTAATAACAAATGAACAAATATATATATATGTATCAAACTTGGAATCCTCATTTTCAAATTTGGGGTATAGTTTAGCCGATTCTGTCAATGATAATATTGAAATTGAAACTGAGTATGAAAATATAGTTCAAGTGTCTAGTGGGGACAAATGGGCAGATTATAGGCCATCTAGACCTAAAGATTTTGTTGGGCGAGACTTAGTTATAAAAGATGAATTTAATTTTTATTCAGATGTATTGTTGGGTAAGTCAGAAACAAGATTAACTGCAATTAAAGCTCCTTCTGGATGGGGGAAAAGTTCTCTTCTTTTAAAAATAAAAGATAGATCAACAAATAAAAGAAATCAGAAAATATTTGTCTGTTCTGTTGATTTAAGGGCAGCCTCTTCAAAGCGTTATGCTGAATTAGCATTAATAACCTGCTTTAATGAAGCTATAAAAGCAAATTTTATAAAAAAACCTAAGGCAGATATCTTAATAAATAGCACGTCTAATCCTTTTGCGAGTGAAGGAATTAAAGATATATTTGAACAACTTGCTAGTCAAAATAAACTGATTGTTTTATATTTTGATCAGTTTGAAGAGATTTTTTCAAAATTAGAGCTTTTAGACTTGTTTAATAGTATTCGAAAGATATCATCTGCTGTAGATAGTGCCAAGGAAAACTTCATACTGGGATATGCATGGAAAACAGATGGTACTATTCCTACGGAACACCCTGCTTATAATATGTGGCATATGCTTAAAGATAGGAGATTCGAGAAAAATTTAGAAATATTCACCACAAAAGAAATTACTAAGGCACTAGCTGTATTTTCAAAAGAGTTGGGTCAAGTGTTAAATCCAAATGTAAAAAGGTATCTAGAAGATCAGTGTCAAGGTTATCCTTGGCTATTAAAAAAGTTATCTATTCATGTTTATGAAACAGTAACAAGTGGAGATACTCAAGAAAATGTTATTACACAAGGTTTAGACATAGGAAAATTGTTTGAACAAGATATGATGAATCTTAGCCCAAGTGAATTTGAATGTGTGACTAGGATTGCAAAAGAGTCACCAGCTGATTTCTTTAAATTAGATCAAGATTTCGGGAACGAAATTATAGATAATCTATTGAATAAAAGAATAGTAATAAGAAAGGCGCATAAGCTAATTCTCTATTGGGATATATTTAAAGATTATGTACTAACAGGTGTATTACCAAAGATAGATATTACCTATGTTCCTCAAGGAAATATTAATGCTTTTATGAAGCTAATTAGTATTTTAGTAGATGAAGGCGTAACTACTATTACACAGATATCAGAGCAGGTCGATTTGGGGCGAAAAGCTACAGAAAACCTTCTTAGAGACATGATTATGTTTGGTAATGTAAGTAGAAAAGGTGAAGAGGTAACTTTATTAGATGTTGATGAAAAAGCAGCTATTGAAAAAGTATACGAGTTCTTTTCTAACCATATATTTATGAAGAGGTTAAGAGAATACTCTTCGGAAAGTAAAAATGTTGTTTTAATCGAATTTCAAAGAGAATTTATAGAGCTATACTCAGATAAAAATATTCAAGAAAAAACATTGATATTATATTATAAAAAGATACTTAGATGGTTAAGTGGATTAGGTTTAATTGATTATAAATCAAATAGAGAGACATCGATAAT
Source organism: Paenilisteria portnoyi (assembly GCF_014322795.1). Classification (GTDB taxonomy): domain Bacteria; phylum Bacillota; class Bacilli; order Lactobacillales; family Listeriaceae; genus Listeria_A; species Listeria_A portnoyi. Next base: position 29,672 of record NZ_JAASTT010000006.1, on the reverse strand, counting down.
AGATTTAGAGAGAAGTAGAGGGCTTAAGACAATTCCTAAAAAAATGATTATTCAAAATAAGTTATATCCTTTTTTTGGCTCTGCTCCTGCAAGTAGATTGTTAGAGTTGTTTGAAGAAATTAAAGCTGGAGAAGAGCTTGAAGCTAACCTAAATAGAAAGAAACTTAGAAATGCAATTACCACTGCTGTAACATTAGGCTTTGCTTATAGACATGAAGGTATGGTTAAGCTGGAGATGATTGTAACTGATAATGATTTGGAGCTTGAAATCGCGCGCAGGGTTTTACAGACGGAAACTATTCAATTGATAGATAAATATTATTCTGAAAATAGTAATCTACCTTCACGTGATTGGGTGGGAAGAGAAGTTAGTGAGCTATTGAATAAAAAATGGAAGCCTTCTTCAGAAAAGAGAAATGGAAGTGCGTTGCTTAATTGGTATGTTTGGTCAAAGGAAAAATTACAGTGACTACAATGTATGTATAAAGTAGCAGTCTCTTAATCTGGATCATTGATTCGAAGACATCATATTCAATGTATTTATTATGCAAACTTCATGATTAGTAATCACTGGAGATAATAACGAAATGTGGCAATTATCGTGGCAGATATTTTGAAAGCCTTACGTAGCAACAGGTCTGCCACACATATTAAACCTATCGAGGGCATTTGAAGTAAGTAGTATCAACGTGTCTGTGTGATTAATGGTTGTTAGTTACACGAATCATAATTCTTGTGTCCAATTAGGCTAAACTAATTGGACACTTTTTGTTATATATATGTGTACCGTTTTATCTTAATCTGTGGTACTATAGGATTAGTGGTATAAGGCTATACGAACTATATAGTTTTGCACATTGCTTAGCATTGTATTAGATTTTAAAATTAAATTTACTATCAAGACTAATAATATAATTTGGAGGAATGAGCTATGGTAACAGGTACGTTGAAAAAAAATGATGTCATTGTTCTGCCAGATAAGGATTTTAAGAATGCGGTTAAATTGTTTGAAAATCCAGTAGTTGATTTAAATAAAGTTAATGAAGTTGTCCTAAGAATGAGAAGAGCAAAGAAAAACAAAAACATAAATATTCATTGAGGGATGGAAATATGATGAGAGATAACAAGAAGCAGAAAAGTGACGACATAGATATTTTCTCTCTTAATGGACTAGTGTCTCATGATAATGTCGTGGGGCCTTTTGAATGTGGGATTGATCTATTGAATGACTTTATTCGTACAGACGCGATGAAACAAGATTCTGAGATGCTTAGTGCCACAACGATTATGATGATGGGGAACGAATTAATTGGTTACTTCACAATATGCGCGAGCGAGGTGAGTTTAGCTAAGAAATTCAAACGTTCCAATACGAAATATTTTACAAATCAATTAAGAGTTTATCCAGCTTTTAAAATTACACACTTTGCAATAAAAGAAGAGCATCAAGGGCAAGGATATGGATCAGCTCTGATGAATGCTTTGTTCAGGATATGTAGTATTAATATATCTCCATATGTTAAGTTCCCAGTGTTGGTTGTGGATTCGCTAAATGAAAAATCAACAAGCTTTTATAAATCGATGGGGTTTGCGGATATTGTTCATTTTTCTGGTGCTGGAGAACATCTTATGGGAATTGCTACAAAACAAGTTCAAGAAACGATTTATAGAGAGATGGAAGATATGTTGCATAATTAGCCTATATTTTTGGCTTTTTTTTATTTGATAATTTACTATATTTTATGCTACAATTCATGTGACAGTAATTATTGATATCTTTAAATTTCAGAACATTCCCACTAGTTTGTTTGATATTGAACACAGTAAGAAAAAGGGAGGAACACGAGGGTATTACGCGGGATAATATGTCGGTTGGAATAATTTAATGAGATGGGGGATTTATATGAATCCGGTGACGGCTTTTACGATTATCATGCTTATTTGGACTATTGGTGATTTTGTGGCTAAGAAAACGAAGTCGCTTATTTCTTCTTTACTTGTGGCGGCGATTATTTTTATTGTCGGGTTTAAAACGAACCTATTTCCCGAAGATTTGCTGACTAGTTCGTCTTTACTCGCGCTGGGTCAGACGGTTATTGGCATGCTGATTGTTCACATTGGGACGATGATTAGTATTGATGAGCTGAAAAAACAGTGGCGAACGGTTCTGATCGGTGTTTCCGCAATACTTGGCATTATTGTTTTTCTTTTCACGATTGGTTCTTTCTTCTTGGATCAAAATTTTATTATTTCGGCGATTGGAGCAATTAGTGGTACGACGGTCGCAGTTATTCTTATTCAAGAAGCGGCTCTGGCATCTGGATTGGTGTTAGTTGCTGTTTTTGCTGTGCTGATTTCGGCTTTTCAGGGCTTGATTGGGTATCCGCTTACATCGATTATTTTGCGAAAAGAGGCGCAGCGCTTACGGGGAGAATATCGGACTGGTAAGTTGAAAGTGAAGGCACCGGTCGAAAAAGAGATGAGTAAGGAACCGAGAACGATCTTGCCACAAGCGTTTCAAACGACGGCGGGGACTTTGTTTGTCGTCGGTGCGGTGGTCATGTTGGCTGGTTTTATTGCTGATATTACGAATGGAATTCTGAATCAATTTGTTGTGGCGTTGTTGCTCGGTATTTTGCTTCGTGCGTTTGGTATTTTAAAACCGAATATCCTTACTGGTATCGATGCATACGGGCTGATGATGATTGGTATTTTGCTCATTATTTTTGGTCCGCTTGCAACGTCTTCTGTGGACGATTTAATTTCGCTGATTGGACCGCTTTGTATTGCGTTTGCGATTGGGGTTACAGGGAGCGTTATTTTTTCGGCAGCTTTGGGAAAACTTCTTGGGTATAGTCTGGCGATGTCAATGGCGATTGGACTCACGACGCTTTACGGTTTTCCTGGAACAATGATTTTGAGTCAAGAGGCCGCGAAAAGTGCTGGTGAAAACGCGCAGGAAATCGCGGCGATTGAGGGCGAAATATTACCAAAAATGATTGTTGCTGGTTTTTCGACGGTTACAATCTTGTCGGTGGTGGTTACGAGTATTTTGGCTGGGTTTATACATTAGGTTAAGGTTTTACTTGGTTTTTTCTAAAGCAGATATTGGCTTAACAATGTTGTGTTAAATATTGCTAATTAGAATTGAAACTGCTTGGTGTCAACGTTTCGGGAATTACAAAAATCTCCAAAAGACATTGTTTCAGGCAGTTTTTTGGGGATATTACTACTTGTTAAGTTAAATGTATATTTAATTATGATAGCGCTTGCATATTTATTGTTTTTATTGTAACATTAATTTAACGGGAGGTGGTGAACATATGAGCAAGAAAATTTGGATAGTCATAATAATTTTATTCATTTGTGTAGGTGGGTATTTTGTGTACAAATTAAGTTTTGAAAGTTCTAATTATAAATGGGATGGGCATAATAATGAGTGGAGCGCTAAGTTTGCTATATCAAGGAACTCGGCGAAAGATATGTATTCAGGTACAGTAAATTGGATTGGGGATTCAGGCGAGAAAGAAAGTATATATATCAACCGCATTGAGACTTTTTTTAATGGAAAAAAAATTGACTCATCAGAGATAAAACACAAATATTATGACGAATTACCCTTTGCTGAATTTCAGCAAAATGTAAAAAAAGATACTAAAATAAAGATAATCATTTTTGGTAAGATCGATAATAAGGGATTTTCTGAAGAGTTAACATTGAGCAGAGAAGGGAGCAGTAACTGATGAAAAAGCTTTTTATGGGAATAATTATGTTGCTCGGACTTAGTTTTATGGGGCCTTTGGCAGCTAATGCTGAAGAGGTCGACGCAAGTATGGAGACAACGATTGGTGACATCGAAAAGAGTTTGTTGGCATATCTTGATACACGTGGATGGCAATTTGAAATAGGATCGGCTGAAATGGGTGACTATTTGTATAAGCAATTGAGTGAAGAGGAAGATAACGAGATAACAAAATTAGATAATTACGAAGACATCCTTGCGTATGCTACTGAATACATATACCAAGAAACTTCTAATGAGTCGACAACTATTCATGATATACAAGATATGACACTTCAAGATGTTAAAGAAGAGGTGGAAGGTGAGGCGAGTACATTAGCCAACGATAGTTTTGTGGAGGTGCCGAGGCTGTTAAAAGCATCTGGTTACAACAGAACAGCTGCTGCGAACTATGCTTTAAAATATGCATTAAGTCATAATAAGTCATATAAATCGTATGGTGGTAGTGGTGGCGATTGTACCAATTTTGTTTCACAAGCTATTTATGCAGGTGGGATGCGCGGTACGAGTACTGGATATCCATTATATAAAACTTGGTCTAGTACGCTAACACAAACAGGCAGGTCAGATAGTGCGGCATGGATTAATGCTAATGAGTTTAGGCTTTACTGGCAGATAAAGAAATCAAATGTGACTGTATATTCTTCAAGGGCTGATTTATCGAAAAAAGCAAATGTAGGTGACGTGATAAATTATGCTAATAAGAAGACTGGACGATCGTGGCATAATTGTATAGTAACGGATAAATCAGGTAATACACTTTATATCTCTCAGCACAGTGGGGATAGAAAAAATAATAATTGGAATAGTATTTCCATTGATACTAAAGTTAATAAATTGAGTTTGATTAAATTCTGATTTATAACCCAAAAGCAACAATCAAAACCACTTTCTGGTATGATCGTTGCTTTTTTGCTATGATGGGATGCGAATGGGGTGGGATTATGAGATTGGGTTATGCGTGTATTAATATGTCGATGCCTTCGAAGTTTCGGACGTGTCGGTTGCGGACGGTGGAGGAGCAGGGGCTTGCGAAGGTGAAGGAGATTGCGGTACATAATTTGGCGGAGGTTATTCGGGTTTTGGAGTGGAATATTGCGCATGAGATTTATTTTTTCCGGATGTCGAGTGATTTGATTCCTTTTGCGTCGCATCCGATAATGACGTGGGATTGGCAGCGTGATGCGGATATTTTGGCGTTGACGACTGAAATTAGTCGGTTGCGGGAGCTTCATGGAATGCGGTTGTCGATGCATCCTGGGCAGTATACGATTATTAATTCACCGCGTGAGGATGTTGTGGAGAAGGCGATTGCGGAATTAACGTATCATCAGCAGTTGTTGGATCTGGTCGGCGGTACGGATATGATTTTGCATATTGGTGGGGCTTATGGGGATAAGAAAACGGCAAGTGAGCGCTTTATTCGGGCATATAACGGCTTACCAGATGATATTAAACGATTGTTGAGGCTTGAAAATGATGATAAGACGTATACGGCGAATGATGTTTTGGGGATTGCTAAGGCTACTGGGGCAACGGTTTGTTTTGATATTCATCATCATATTTGTAATCATGAGCCGGATGCGGATGTGGCGCAAATTGTGACGGATGTCTTCAAAACGTGGGAAACGACGCCGAAAATGCATATTAGTTCTGGAAAAACGGGTGCTACGGATCGGTCGCATCATGAGTTGATTCATTTGGAGGATTTTCGGCGGTTGCTGGGATTGTTGGCTGGTCGGAATGCGGATATTATGTTTGAGGCAAAGCGCAAGGAGCAGTCGGTTTTGATGTTGCGGGAGGAGCTATGACGTGAGGTTTACGGATTGGTGAAGTCGTGATAAAATGATGGAGGAATGAGTGATGGAGGCGAAAAAGGATGAAGAAGCGGACTCGTGCGGAGGAATTGATTTTTACGCGTAATAAAATTTTAACGACGGCTCGTGATTTGTTTATGGAAAAGGGCTATCGTTCGGTTTCAACGCGGGATATTGCGGCGCAGTGCCAGATGACGCAGCCTGGGCTTTACCATCATTTCAAGGATAAGGAATCGCTTTATGTCGAGGTTGTTCGGCAGCTGACGATTGAGATTCATACGGACATGATTCCGATTGAGCAGGCAAATGACTCGCCAAAAGTGCAATTAAAAGCTATGCTAATGATGTTGATTGAGAATCATCCGACGAATATTTTGATGATGATTCATGATATATTGAATGAGTTGAAGAAGGAAAATCAGTTTTTGATGTTCCAACTATGGCAGTCTACGTATTTGGATCCATTTAAGCGTCTTTTTGAAAAGATGGAGGCTGATGGTACATTACGTGAAGGGGTTACGAGTGAGACGGCGGCGCGTTATTGTTTGTCGGCGATTAGCCCAGTTTTCGCTAGTGACAGCCCGTTTCGTACGGGTTCAATGTCGGATCGTTTGGATGAACTGATCGATTTTATGATGTTTGGGATTTGTGAAAAAGAGGTATAATTGGAATGTCTCTTTTTTTATAAATAAAAATTTATCAATTGATAAGCGAAAATATTGATCGATCGATAAATGAATTAGGGGGAAGTTGAGATGAGTCATGGGATTTTTAGTAAGATTGCTAACGCAGTAGGTGGGAAGCGCGGTAGGTGGATTACTCTTGCTGTTTGGATTTTGATTGTGGTCGCTTTGCAGGTGTTTTTGCCGAAATCCGCGGACTATAAGGATGATGCGGCGTCAGATTTAGCGGCATCGGAGCCTTCTGTTGTGGCTCAAAAAGTGATGGATGAGCAGTTTCCGACGGGAGAAGGTACGCCGGCTCTGATTACGTGGTTCAGGAGTACGGGGCTGACGAATGTTGATTTGGCGCAGATTCAAGAGTTTTCGAAGGAGTTGCAACAAAATCCAGTCGATCATCAGAAAACGGTGGTCCCGTATGATAAAATGCCGCTTCCAGTTTTGAAGCAGCAGGTTTCGAAGGATGGTACGACGTTTATTCAGACGGTTTTGATGGATTCGGAGGCGACTTCGGATGAGCTGAAAACGAGTTTTGAGGAGTTAGAAAAAACGGCGAATGGGATTTTTGAGGATAAGCCGTTTGATCAGAAAGTAAGTAGTAAGGACACGTTGACGGCGCGCACGACTGGGCCTGCGGGGATTAGCGTGGATGCGACGGAGTTGTTTAGTGATGCGGATGTGTCGCTATTAATCGGGACGGTCTTGCTTGTTTTGATATTCTTGTTGGTGATTTATCGTTCGCCGATTTTGGCTTTTATTCCGCTCATTGCGGTTGGTTTTGCTTATTTGGCGGTGACGCCGATTATTGCGTTGCTTGGAAAAGAGGGCATTATTACGTACGGTTCGCAGGGACTTTCGATTATGACGGTGTTGTTATTTGGGGCCGGGACGGATTATTGTTTGTTCTTAATTGCGAGATTTCGTAGTCAGCTGCACCATGATGAAAATCGCTATACGGCTTTCAAAAAGGCTTTTAGTAATACGGCGGGTGCAATTGCGCTTAGCGGTTTCACAGTAATGGCGGCGTTACTTATTTTATTGGTCGCAAAATATGGTTCGATTCATAATTTTGCGGTGCCATTTAGTTTGTCGATATTAATCATGATGATTTCTTCGTTGACGCTAGTTCCCGCGTTGCTCGGTATTTTTGGTCGGATTTCGTTTTGGCCGTTCGTTCCGCGCACAGAGGAGATGGCAAAAGCGCATGCTGCTAAAAAGGGCAAAACGGTAAAACCACATCGCGAAAACCGTTTTTGGCATCGTGTTGGTGAAATGTCAGCGCAACATCCGATTAAAACGTTTGTGATCACGATTTTGATTCTGGGTGGCTGTGCGATTTTTGCGACGCAGGTGAAATATACGTATGACACGCTTTCGACATTCCCGAAAGATATGCCGTCGCGTGAAGGTTTCACGTTGATTAGCGATCATTTTGGTGCTGGGCAGTTAGCACCGGTGGATTTGATTGTGAAAACAGATGGTGAAAAAACGGATCTTCGGACTAATTTGCAGAAAGAGGATGGCGTTGCGAATGTTTCTATCGGTATTCCAAGCGCAAAAAATCCGGATTATGTGATGTATACGATTGAGCTTGCGGATAATCCTTATAGTAACGAGGCGATGGATGTTATTCCGGATATTCGCGGTACAGCGGAAACGACGCTTGCTGATGCTGGAATTTCGAAAAACAATGTTTGGATTGCTGGGCAGACGGCGACACAATACGATTCACGTGCTGTGACGAAACAAGATGAGGCGTTGATTATTCCACTTGTTATCGGATTGATTGCGTTGCTGCTACTCGTATACTTGCGTTCTGTAACCGCGATGGTATATCTCGTGGCGACGGTCTTGCTGTCATTCTTCAGTGCACTCGGACTTGGCTGGCTCATTATTCATTACGTGATGGGCGTTGAGGCAATCGCTGGTTTGATACCGATTTATGCGTTCGTCTTTATCGTGGCGCTCGGTGAGGATTACAACATTTTCATGATTTCGAGCATCTGGAAGAAAAGTCGGGAGTTGCCGCTTCGTGAGGCGATTACAGAAGGCGTCGGGCAAACTGGTGGTGTTATCACATCGGCAGGTATTATTTTAGCTGGAACGTTCGCTGTTTTGACTACATTACCGATTCAATTACTCGTCCAATTTGGCTTAATCACAGCGATCGGGGTTCTACTTGACACATTCATCGTTCGTCCATTCTTAGTTCCCGCAATTACGATGCTACTTGGAAAATGGGCATTCTGGCCAGCACGCTCGCCGAGAAACGATCATCTGCGTCGTTAAAACCTCTTGTACAAGTCGTACATTCCGCTTCGGTACTCGCTTTTGCCTAGCATCTAATCATTTCTCGGCGCGCTTGGATTTAGCGGTGTTTTCTGGGTTATGAGAATAAGTCTTGTTTCCACCTCCAAAAAGTATATAATAGAGATATTAATTGGAGGTGGGTGTAATATGATAAACATCGTGGATATGCATTGTGACGCGCTTTATAAGCTACAGGCGGGTGCTGGCAAAGTTACGTTTCAGGATTCGGAGCAGTTGGACGTGAATTTTGAAAAAATGATTGCGGGCGGCATCAAAATGCAGGCTTTTGCGATTTTTCTAGAGCCGACGACACCTGTCGAACAGAAATGGAAGAAAGCGATTGAACAGGTGAATATTTATAAGCAACATGTATTGCACCGGAATGGCGTGATTAAACCGCTTAGACAGTGGTCTGATGTGGATCGTGTGCCAGAGGAGAAAATTGCGGCATTCCTTACTTTGGAGAGTGTGGAGCCGATTGGGACGGACTTGCGCAAATTGGATCAAATGTTGGATTATGGCGTACTTTCGGTCGGTTTAACTTGGAATAATGCGAATCTGGCGGCTGATGGTATCGAGGAATCACGCGGTGCTGGCTTGACGGACTTTGGTAAGGCGATTGTGGCGCGATTGAATGATCGGAAAGTGTTCACGGACGTATCGCATTTGAGTGAGAAAGCATTTTGGGATGTGATGGAACTCGCGGATTATCCGATTGCCAGCCATTCTAATGCGAAGGCGATTTGTCCGCATCCTCGTAATTTGTCTGATGAACAGATTAAGGCGTTGCTTGAAAAAGATGCGATGATCCATCTGGTTTTCTATCCGTTATTCGTGAAAGAGACTGCGGATACCGTTTATATGGAAGATATCATTGCCCATATTAAACATATTTGCGATCTTGGCGGTGTTAAGAATATTGGATTTGGCTCTGATTTCGATGGTATTCCATATCACATTGAGGGGCTGGAAGATTGTTCGAAATATCCGGCGTTTATCGCGGAACTCAGAAAACATTTTACAGAACAAGAAATGAAAGGTTTTTGCTATGATAATTTTATCGCGCATCTACCGAAATAGTACGATACGCCTCCTAGCATCATTGGGAGGTGTTTTTATTTAGGTCTTATCGTGTGGGGTTTCGCGTGTTATAATAGAGGAGACGAGTATGAAATAGGAGGAGTTATCTCATGAGATTAGAGTCCAATTTTGTCCAGAAGCAGCAGCAGACGCAATCGATGAAGTTGATGATGACACAACAGTTGTCGCAATCTATCGCTATGTTGCAGTTTAATATGGAAGATTTGACGGCTTTTCTGGAAGATAAGGCACTGGAGAATCCTTTGATTGAGGTGATTCCGGGTGTGGATACGGCTCCTGATTATACAATAACGACGACGCGCAAAAAAGATAAGCTTGCAGGGGCGGACGATACAGACTGGCTGGAGCAGATTGCGGATACGACGATGACGCTTGCGGATGCATTGAAGGAACAGATGCAGTTTTTAGATATGACGAGTCAGCAGAAGTTGGCGTTGTTGTTTTTAATTGAAAGTCTTGATAAAAATGGCTATTTGCAGACGGAGCTGGATGTTGTGGCTTCGGCATTGCTTATTTCTGAGGGCGATGTGTTGGAAATGCTGAAGACGTTGCAGGGCTTTGAACCTGCTGGGGTCGGTGCGCGTGATGCGAAAGAATGTATTTTATTGCAAATCCAAAGGCATGAGAGGGCGCCGGATAAGGCTTACGCGCTGATTCATGATTATTTTGAGGACTTTGCGAATAAACGCTGGAAAAAGATAGCGGATGGCTTAGGTATCGAAATGGTGGATATTCAAGCGATTTCGGATTTCATTATTACACTTAACCCGAAACCAGGTGCGGAATTTGAATCGGAGCGGGTGCAATATGTTGTACCAGACCTTGTGTTGCAACGAGACGGTGATGAACTACGGGTCAAGGTAGCTAAGCAATTTTTGCCACGGATGAAGTTTCAAGAGGGTTATTTCAATATGATGCAGGCGACACAGGAAAAAGATGTGGCGGCATTTTTGAAGGAAAAGGCTGGCGAATTTGATTGGTTGAAGAAGGGCTTGGAGCAGCGGGAAAGTACGATTGGTCGTGTTGGTGAGGCGATAGTGCGGCATCAGCGGGATTTCTTTTTGCATGAGGGGAAACATTTACAGCCATTGACTCTAAAGGAAATCGCGGAGGAAATTGATGTCCATGAATCGACGGTGAGCCGGGCGGTGAACGGGAAATATATGGAGACGGTGCAGGGTGTGTACGAGTTGAAGTACTTTTTTTCATCGAGCCTGACGAAGAAAGCGAGCGAAGAATCGGATGCTGGCGATGTTTCAAGTCAAAGTATTAAGAAGCTAATCCAGCAATTTGTGAACGAGGAAAATAAGTTAAAACCACTTTCTGACCAAAAAATTGTGGAGATGTTGGATGAGCGAAATATTCAAGTTTCGCGCCGTGCTATTGCGAAATATCGTGGTGAGTTGAATATTCTATCTTCATCGAAACGGAAAAGATTTGTTTAGCCTCTTGTCTATCTGGCGAGAGGTTTTCTTTTCAATTCGAATTGTTCATGTTTTAACATACTCAATCCGTGGAATATGTTAGTGTGTGCTTATTATATAGTAGGAACACAGTGTTAATAAATCATGAATTTTTCTTTAAATGATAGCTTAATGCTTGAATTTTGACCTAATCACTGGTAGAATAGTTGTTGTAGGGTAATGAAATAGCTACTTGCTTTATGGCAAGCGATTTACGAGAAGAGATGGGTTAGTTTAGAAACGAAAAGATGACTGGCGTTGCGTTTTAGTGGGCGATGGTCACAATAGTTTACTAGCAAAGACTTAGTTCTCTTGTTTTTTTAGTTTTATCGGGACGTCTTATGACTAAGCGGGTCAAGAAGAGTCCAAGATGGTTAGGAGACTTTGAAATGTCAGATATTATTAACATTCAAAAGAAATTGTTACCCGACATGCTTCTAGTAATGCAGAAGCGCTATCAGATCTTGCGTTCGATTTATTTTGCGGAGCCGGTTGGTAGACGGACACTTGCCCAGATGTTGGGAATGAGTGAGCGGGTGCTGCGTGGTGAGGTTGAATTTTTGAAAGCACAAGGGTTGATTGGCATTGCTCCTGCTGGAATGACAGTGACGAAGGATGGTCTGGTCGTATTTCGCGAATTGGAATCCGTTATGAATCAATTGACGGGAATACATACAATGGAAGATAAACTGCGCGAGAAATTAAAGATCAAAGCTTGTTTTGTCGTTCAAGGTGATAGCGATGTGACGCCATGGGTTCTGGAAGAAATGGGACGTGTGGCACTCGAACAACTGGATATATCACTCACGGGGAAGAAGAATACCATTGCCGTGATGGGTGGTTCTACAATGGCGACGCTAGCCGAAATGATGACACCTGATTTTTCAAATGGACGCGAATTACTTTTTGTCCCAGGGCGTGGTGGACTTGGTGAGGATCTTAATAATCAAGCGAACACGATTTGTGACAGGATGGCAACGAAGACGAACGGCAAACACCGTATGTTTTATGTACCGGAACAACTTGGCGAAGAAGCGTATCAATCATTGATGAAGGAGCCCGCGATTCAAGAAGGACTGCGACTCGTTCAATCGGCAAATGCGATATTACACGGTATTGGCGATGCAATGACGATGGCACAGCGCCGGCACACGAACGCCGAAACAATGCAGAAAATCACGGATAGACAGGCCGTGGGAGAAGCATTTGGCTATTACTTCAATGAGCAAGGAGAAGTCGTGTACAAAGTTCCAACATTTGGCTTACAATTTGAAGACCTACCTCGCATACCGAACATTATTGCGCTAGCAGGAGGCACTTCAAAGGCCAAAGCAATCAAGTCGTATATGAAAACCGCTCCGGCACATACGATTTTAGTAACAGACGAAGGAGCCGCAACGATGCTTTTAAAAGGGGAAAACACCCTTTTGAAATAAAAAATTTCATTATTTTCAAGGAGGAAATTGACTTATGACAGTTAAAGTTGGTATTAATGGTTTTGGACGTATCGGACGTCTAGCATTCCGTCGTATTCAAAATGTGGAAGGTATTGAAGTTGTTGCAATCAATGACTTAACAGACGCTAAAATGTTAGCTCACCTGTTGAAATATGATACTACTCAAGGTCGTTTCGATGGCGATGTTGAAGTACATGATGGTTATTTCAACGTGAACGGCAAAGAAGTTAAAGTTTTAGCTAACCGTAACCCTGAGGAATTACCATGGGGCGAACTAGGTGTAGATATCGTTCTTGAGTGTACTGGTTTCTTCACTGCGAAAGAAAAAGCAGAACTACACATCAAAGCTGGTGCTAAAAAAGTTGTTATCTCAGCTCCTGCATCTGGCGACATGAAAACAATCGTTTATAACGTAAACCACGATACTTTAGACGGAACTGAAACAGTTATCTCTGGTGCTTCATGTACTACTAACTGTCTTGCTCCAATGGCTAAAGTATTAGAAGACAAATTTGGTATTGAACAAGGTCTTATGACTACAATTCACGCTTACACAGGCGACCAAATGACGCTTGATGGTCCTCACCCAGGTGGAGACTTCCGTCGTGCGCGCGCTGCAGCAGAAAACATCACTCCTAACACGACTGGTGCTGCTAAAGCAATCGGTCTTGTATTACCATCACTTGTTGGTAAATTAGACGGTGCTGCTCAACGTGTTCCAGTTGCAACTGGTTCATTGACTGAATTAGTAACAGTTCTTAAGAAAGACGTTACTGTTGAAGAAGTGAACGCTGCAATGGAAGCTGCAAGTGATGCGGATACATTCGGTTACACTAACGACCCAATCGTTTCTTCTGATATCCAAGGAATCACTTTCGGTTCTTTATTCGATGAAACTCAAACTAAAGTCCTTTCAGTTGGCGGCAAACAATTAGTGAAAACTGTTGCTTGGTATGACAACGAAATGTCTTACACTGCACAATTAGTTCGTACACTTGAATATTTCGCTAAAATTGCTAAATAAGATTGCTAAGAACTAAATAATAAACAAATAAGCGGGAACAGGTCTTTTGTTTCCGCTTTTTATTTGAAAAGTATGGAGGAAAAGAATTATGGCTAAAAAAGTTGTGACCGATTTAGACTTAAACGACAAAAAAGTTCTAGTACGTGTTGATTTTAACGTTCCAATGAAAGACGGTAAAATTACCAATGATAATCGTATCGTAGCGGCACTTCCAACGATTCAATATATCCTTGAACAAAACGGGAAAGCAATTCTTTTCTCTCACTTAGGTAAAGTGAAGACCGAAGAAGACAAAGCGGACAAATCACTTCGCCCAGTTGCTGAACGTTTGAGTGAATTATTAGGTAAAGAAGTGAAATTCGTACCTGTAACTCGTGGCCCAGAGCTTGAAGGCGCGATTAACGAAATGAAAGACGGCGACGTTATCCTTTTCGAAAATACGCGTTTTGAAGATGTTGACGGTAAAAAAGAAAGCAAAAATGATCCAGAGCTAGGCAAGTATTGGGCTTCTCTAGGTGATGTTTTTGTAAATGACGCATTTGGTACAGCTCACCGTGCACATGCTTCTAACGTTGGAATCGCTTCTAACCTGGATTCTGCGGCAGGCTTCCTAATGGAAAAAGAAATCAAATTTATCGGTGGCGTTGTGGATAACCCATCACGTCCGCTTGTTGCAATCCTTGGTGGCGCGAAAGTTTCCGACAAAATCGGCGTTATCGAGAACTTAATCGAAAAAGCAGACAAATTACTTATCGGTGGCGGAATGGCATACACATTCTTCGTAGCGCAAGGTAAAGAAGTCGGCATTTCTCTTTTGGAAAAAGACAAAATCGATCTTGCGAAGAGCTTACTTGAAAAAGCAGGCGACAAAATCGTACTTCCAATCGACAATGTTGTTTCTCATGAATTCAGCAATGACGCACCATTCCACACGGTTGACTCGAACCACATCCCAGCTGACGAAGAAGGTTTGGATATCGGTCCTGCAACAGTGGAACTTTTCACAAAAGAATTGCAAGGCGCGAAAACAGTTGTTTGGAACGGTCCTATGGGCGTGTTCGAAATGAGCAACTTTGCTAAAGGAACAATCGGCGTTTGTGAAGCAATCGCGAATCTTGAAGGCGCAACAACAATCATCGGCGGTGGCGATAGTGCAGCTGCAGCGATGGACCTAGGTTACGCTGACAAATTTACACACATTTCAACTGGTGGCGGAGCTTCTCTAGAATACCTAGAAGGCAAAAAACTGCCAGGCGTTGAATCAATTAGCGACAAATAAGGAAGGTGGAATAAATTATGCGCAAACCTATCATTGCAGGAAACTGGAAAATGAACAAAACAGCTGCGAAAGCTGGACAATTTGCTGAGGACGTTAAGAATAAAGTTCCAAGTAAAGATGTTGTGGATTCCGTAATCGCAGCACCAGCTTTATTTTTAAAAGAATTAGTTGGCTTGACTGAGGGAACTGATCTTAGAATCGCAGCTCAAAATACTTATTTTGAAGACGAAGGTGCTTTCACAGGCGAAATCAGCCCGTTTGCAGTCGCTGATCTTGGCGTTTCTTACGTTGTTATCGGACATTCTGAGCGTCGTGAGTATTTCCACGAAACAGACGAAGATATCAACAAGAAAGCACACGCAATCTTCAAACACGGCATGACTCCAATCATCTGCTGTGGTGAAACATTGGAACAACGCGAAGCTGGCCAAACGAATGAATGGGTTAGTGGACAAATCCGTGCAGCGCTTAAAGGCTTGACGGAAGCGCAAGTTGCTAAGTCTGTTATTGCTTATGAGCCAATCTGGGCAATCGGAACTGGTAAATCTTCAACAAGTAAAGACGCTAACGACACATGTGCTGTTGTTCGTCAAACGGTTGCAGAAGTTGTTTCTAAAGAAGCGGCAGATGCTGTTCGTATTCAATACGGCGGTAGTGTAAAACCTGAAAATATTGCCGAATATATGGCGCAATCCGACATTGATGGAGCTTTAGTTGGTGGCGCGAGTCTTGAGCCAGCATCATTCTTAGCTTTATTGGAGGCAGTGAAATAAATGGCAAAATCACCTGTAGCTATCATCATTCTTGATGGTTTCGGTTTACGTAACGAAACAGTTGGGAATGCTGTTGCCCTAGCTAATAAACCTAACTTTGACCGCTACTGGGAAACATATCCACATGGACAACTGAAAGCAGCCGGCCTTGATGTCGGTCTTCCAGAAGGCCAAATGGGTAACTCAGAAGTTGGACATACAAATATCGGTGCTGGACGTATTGTTTACCAAAGTTTGACGCGTATTGACAAAGCCATTGAAGAAGGCGAATTCGCGAAAAATGAAGCTCTAAACAATGCTTTCACGCACACAAAAACGAATAATTCCGATCTTCACTTGTTCGGCTTGCTTTCAGATGGTGGCGTGCATAGTCACATCAATCATTTAGTTGCTTTGCTTGAAACGGCGAAGAAAGAAGGCGTGAAAAACGTCTATATCCATGCTTTCCTTGATGGACGCGACGTGGCACCACAATCCGCAGTAGGATATTTAGAAACATTGCAAAAAGCCATTGCTGATCTTAACTATGGCGAAATTGCAACGGTTTCTGGACGCTTCTACGCGATGGATCGTGATAAACGCTGGGAACGTGTCGAAAAAGCCTATAACACAATCGTTAAAGGTGAAGGCGCGCAATTTGAAGATCCAGTGAAATTGGTTGAAGCTTCTTACGCGGATGGCAAAAATGACGAATTCGTTGTTCCTGCTGTTATTGCAAAAGACGGCAAACCAGTCGCAACTGTGAAAGATAACGACGCTGTTATTTTCTTCAACTTCCGTCCTGACCGCGCGATCCAACTTTCGAATGCGTTCACGGATACAGAATGGGAACATTTTGACCGTGGCGACAAACATCCGAAAAATGTGAAATTCGTGACGATGACGCTTTATAATCCGAGTATCGTGGCAGAAGTTGCTTTTGCTCCGATGCCAATGACGAACGTGATCGGGGAAGTTTTATCTAATGAAGGCTTGTCGCAATTGCGTATTGCTGAAACTGAGAAATATCCTCACGTTACTTTCTTCATGAACGGTGGGCGTAACGAAGAATTCCCTGGTGAAAGCCGTATTCTAATCGATTCGCCGAAAGTGGAAACGTACGATTTGAAACCTGAAATGAGCGCCTATGAAGTAACGGACGCGCTAGTAGCAGATATCGAGAATGATAAACATGATGCGATTATCTTAAACTTTGCGAATCCTGATATGGTAGGTCACTCAGGCATGGTTGAACCAACGATTAAAGCGATTGAAGCAGTGGATGAGAACCTTGGACGCGTTGTCGATGCAATTTTGGAAAAAGGCGGTTCTGCGATTATTTTCGCCGATCACGGTAATTCTGAAACGATGACAACACCAGAAGGCAAACCACATACAGCGCATACGACAGTTCCGGTTCCTGTAATCGTGACAAAAGCTGGCGCAACCCTGCGTGAAGGCGGTCGCTTAGCCGATGTAGCCCCAACGATGCTTGATCTTTTAGGCGTGAAAAAACCAGCAGAAATGACTGGCGAAAGTTTAATTCAAAAATAAGCAAGGTCTGCTTTGCGTTTTCCGCGAAACAAGGCTAAAATAAGAAGGTAAGCAACCGGTAATTCGGTCACTTCCTTACAAAATTCATTTTTAGAGGAGAGTATAAATTATGTCTATTATTACTGAAGTATACGCACGCGAAGTTCTTGATTCCCGTGGTAACCCAACTATCGAGGTAGAAGTTTACACAGAAACTGGCGCATTCGGTCGCGCATTAGTTCCAAGTGGCGCATCTACTGGTGAATATGAAGCAGTAGAATTACGCGACAACGATTCAAGCCGTTACATGGGCAAAGGTGTTTTGAAAGCAGTTGAAAACGTAAATGACATTATTGCAGACAAAATTATCGGTTTTGACGTAACAGACCAAATCGGTTTAGACCAAGCAATGATCGAGCTTGATGGTACTGAAAACAAAGGTAAATTAGGCGCTAACGCAATTCTAGGTGTTTCTTTAGCAGCGGCTCGTGCAGCAGCAGAAGAATTAGGCCTTGAGTTATACGAATACATTGGCGGAGTTAACGCGAAAGTATTGCCAGTACCAATGATGAACATCGTCAACGGTGGTGAACATGCTGACAATAACGTAGATATTCAAGAATTCATGGTTATGCCTGTCGGAGCTAAAACGTTCTCTGAAGCATTACGTATGGGTGCTGAAATCTTACACAACCTTAAAACAGTTCTTAAAGGTAAAGGCCTAAACACTGGTGTTGGTGATGAAGGTGGATTCGCTCCTGACCTTAAATCGAATGAAGAAGCACTAGAAACAATCATCGAAGCAATCAAAAAAGCTGGTTACACTCCAGGCGAGCAAGTTAAATTGGCTATGGATGCAGCATCTTCTGAGTTCTATAACCGCGAAACTGGTAACTATGAACTTAAAGGTGAAGGCGTAACTCGTACTTCTGAAGAAATGGTTGCTTGGTACGAAGAGTTAGTTAACAAATACCCAATCATCTCTATTGAAGATGGTTTAGACGAAAACGACTGGAAAGGTCACAAACTATTGACTGAACGCCTTGGCGATCGCGTACAATTAGTTGGTGATGACTTGTTCGTTACAAACACGAAGAAATTGAAAGAAGGAATTGACAATGGCATCGCTAACTCAATCCTTATCAAAGTTAACCAAATTGGTACGCTTACTGAAACATTAGACGCTATCGAAATGGCTAAACGCGCTGGTTACACAGCAGTAGTTTCCCATCGTTCTGGTGAAACAGAAGACAGCACAATCGCTGACATCGCTGTTGCAACAAACGCTGGACAAATCAAAACAGGTGCTCCAACTCGTACAGACCGTGTTGCTAAATACAACCAATTGTTACGTATTGAAGATAACCTAGGTAACTTAGCACAATATCACGGCGAAGATACTTTCTATAACTTGAAAAAATAATCGCTATAATACAGGAAACCCCCAGAAAAAAATTCTGGGGGTTTCCTGTATTTACCGATAGATGTTTATAAGCGGATATCAGGTTGGAAAATTTGATGAATTAACTATGATGTTACTTATGATTTTTTATATGAGCAG
Organism: Paenilisteria portnoyi; assembly: GCF_014322795.1. GTDB lineage: Bacteria > Bacillota > Bacilli > Lactobacillales > Listeriaceae > Listeria_A > Listeria_A portnoyi. The sequence goes on along the minus strand of NZ_JAASTT010000006.1, from coordinate 10,893 downwards.
ACCTGTTAACATTTATAAATAGAGTTTTTACTAGTAAAAAGACCATTGCTATTAAAAATAAAATATATATCCAACTACCTGTACTAAAAATCCCATAAATAAAAATTAATGAAGCTACACTATAAACACATATTTGGACAATTTTCCATGTTTTTGCTGCCAATTAAATCAACTCCTATATTTTTGGTAACGCTTGCATTTCGTTTGTGTTTATTGTAACATAATAGTAGGAAGGATACAAAATTGAAATGAGGAGATCGGAAATGAGTTTCAAAAAAATTATATCAGCGATTTCGATAGGGGTAATTGGAACAACGTTATTTTACCCTCTGATGGCAAATGCAGAAGTAGCAGAATCAATTGATGGAACTGAAAGCAAAGAAATTTATTCAGATGTTGAGATTGTAGCTGAAATAAGTGAAGGATCCAATATAGATAAAAAGAATGAATTTAGCGAGGAAGCTTATGAACTAATGGAGAACTCGCCTCTTGGCGTTGAAGTGAAATTACCTGTGACGGAAATAAAGACAGATCGTCCGTTATTAAAAAGCGCAAGTGGTTGGACAACAAGTACAAATACCTCATCAAAGAAATTAAAGAGTATGGTATTTCTAAACTATCATCCAGACTTTCCTGAGAAAAAGCATTATGATGGATATTTTTTCTCAGCTACCAAAAAAAGGTCAGGTAGTGCTAGTTTAACATTAGGATTCGGCCCACTTTCTTTTACTGTGGCTGCTGCTTCAGCTGGCAGTGGAGGTTTTCTTAAAGCGGATCTTAAAAGGTACAGTAGACCTGCTGTAAAGGGAGATGTGTACCAAAATAACTACACCATTAAATATTATAGTGGTAGCGGAATTCTATATCGTACGGAATATAAAACATATAAGAGTACGAGAAATTCTGAAATTTATATTAAATACCCTTGAGCAGGAGGCGTGACACTTGAAAAAAAAAATAATAATTATAGTATCAGTGCTACTCCTCAGTCTAGTTATATTTTTAGTTATAAATAGAAATAATTTTTCACCAAATAATTCTGAATTTAGACTGTATGACCAATTTTACCTAACTATAGGTGGAAAAGATTTGGAAACCCTAAAAAAACCAACAAAGCAAGATATTAACGAACAAATTGGAAACATTCAAGGGATTTGGAGGTATGCGCCAATGATGTCAGACTTTCAAAGCCCAACAATACCAGATAAATCTGTAGTCTACTCAGCTAAAGGGTTTCCCATAATAAAGGATAAAGATCAAACATACTATGCGCGGTTAATTGTAGTGACTCCTGATAATAAATTTTTCTGGTTTTACTGCATTCCTTAGAGTTGGAACTTGTGAAAAAGCTGTTAAGTCAAGTGCAGAAAGTTATGGTAGGCCGGAATAACTGATATATCGTAAATGTAATTAGTGAAAGCCATACAAATTCATTTTTTTGGTTTTACTTCACATCACAATAATAATAGTACTTTTAGGGCTTAGAAGTGTGTTTCTTTCTTATGAGAAGCACACTTTTTATTTTGCAAGGCATGGAGGGAAGACTTTAAGTTTTATAGCATTACCTATATTATCCCGTTGCAATGTAATCTAAAAGCCAAAGTAGCTATTTTCTGCTATAATAATTTTACTAAGGATATTGAGATATGATTAATTAAGAAGTAAGATACCACGACACAAATCGAGCGTTTGTCGCCGATATACTTTAGCTTATGCAAAAGGCCAGGTGATCACAATGAAAGCACATGTGAACGGAATTGAACTTTCTTATCATATTTATGGCAGGGGTGAACCGCTTGTTTTGCTGCATGGAAATGGGCAGAGCCATGGTGCGATGAAGCGACAAATTGACTTTTTTCGAAAAGAGTATCAAGTGATTGCGGTAGATTCGCGTGGTCATGGGAAGTCGGAATTAGGTTTCAGGCCGCTTGATTTTCAGGTTATGGCGCTGGATATTTTATGTTTATTAGATTTTTTGAAAATAGATAGGTATCGCATTATCGGATATAGTGATGGTGGCATTATTGCGTTGGAAATGGCGATGTACCAGCCAAAACGGCAGGTGCAGATGGTTGTGATTGGAACCAATTATGATACGAGTCAGATTAAATGGTGGGCGAATATCTTTACGTTCGTTGGTTATTTATTTTCGATTCTCCTGACACCATTCAGCTTCTTTTTTAGGCGTGTTAAGGCGCAGATGGGATTGATGATTTTTCATCCGCATATTAAAGAAGGAGATTTGGCGAGGATTTCAGCGCCGATGTTGGCGGTTATTGGTGAATATGACGTGATTTCAAAGGCTGATACTAGGAATATGGTGAATTTGGTTCAGCGCGGTAAGATGACGGTTATTCATCATGGGACGCATTTTTTGATTCGCCAAAAAACGCGGGAGTTGCATCAGGTTATTGTTTCCTTTTTTGACGAAGATGTGACGTAAATCTAGGGACAAAGTAGCTAAATAATGTTTTTCTGCTTATTATGTGAGAATTAGATTGACAGTTCCTCCGTTTGGCGTTATCATATGTCTATTGTATAAATTACTTACCCCAAAAATAGAGATTGTGAACGGTGCTGAATCCTTTGATAGCAAGGGTTTTCAGGACCCGAATCAAAAACTGGCAATTGGCGTCAATATGGCGTACAATGAGGGCAAGTTAAGGAAGATGGAGGAGTGCAATTAATCATGAGTACGGATCGTAGCTTTCTTTTAAAAGCAGGCAATCGTGCTGTTCTATTACTGCATGGATTTGCAGGAACGACAGAGGATGTTAGAGAATTAGGTGAATATCTAGCAGAGAATGGTTATACAGTATATGCACCAAATTATCGCGGTCATGGCGAGGAACCAGCAATTTTCCTGAAAACCACACCAGATATGTGGTATGAGGATGCAAAGGCTGGTTACAAACATTTACAAGACCAAGGATATCACGAAATAGCAATAGTAGGCGCCGCAATGGGTGGTGTTTTTGCTCTGAAAATGGCGGAAACATTTGATCCGAAAGCAATCGCTCCATTATGTGCGAACGTGAACCGCAAAATGCGATATATTCCAGTGGAGAAATACCTATTAAAGAGTATGAGTAGAGAAGGAATTGCAGACGCGGAAGCAGAAATCATGCTTGCGAATTATGCGCCTGAGATAAAAACAATGACAGACGCGCGTTCTGCGTTTTATAAAGCGGTGGCGAGCGATATCGAGCGAATTGAAGTGCCGACGATGATTGGACAAGGTTGTCAGGATGAAGAAATCTCAGCTGATGACGCGAACTATATTTTCAAAAATATCCACACGGATGATAAGCAACTTTGCTTTTATGCGGGCTCGGGTCACGATATTACAACGGACTGCGAGAAGGAAATTTTAGCTGAGGATTTAGTTTATTTCTTGGATGATTTGATGTGGCTAGAAGAAGTCGTGGTATAAGATAAGTGAGGAATGCCTGAGTGTGAGGTGTTCCTTTTTTGATGGGAGGTTTGTTTGATGGAGGAGTATCGGAAATTATTGTTGACGGTGTCGTATCGGATTATTGGTGAGATGGCGGATGCGGAGGATGTTGTTCAGGAGACGTACATAGAGTGGGAGAAGCATAAGGACGAGGATATTCTGAATCGGAAGGCTTTCTTGACTCGGATTGCGGTGAATAAATCAATTAATTTGGCGAAGTCGGCCCGGAAAACGCGTGAGGAGTATTATGGGCCTTGGATTCCGGAGCCGCTTTCGGAAGAACTAGAAGCGCAGTTGGAGCGGAAGGAACAGGTTAATTACGCGATGATGGTCGTGTTTGAGAGTTTGGAACCGAAAGAGCGGGCGGTGTTTTTACTGAAGGATGTGTTTGGTTATTCGCATCAGGAAATTGCGGATTTACTGGATATTTCGGTGTTGAATAGTCGGCAGGTTTTGACGCGGGCGAAGCGAATTATTGCCAACTCGGAACTGCAAATGGAGCGTGAACCAGGGGCCAATAAGTCGATGATTGCGCTTTTTGTGAAGAGTATTGACAATGGTAATATTGCGCCATTTATCGAGATGCTGACGAGTGAGGCGACGATGCAGATCGATGGTGGAAAAAGGAGACAGGCGCCGTTACGGGTTATACATACGCCGCTTCGAATTGGGGCATTTTTACGTGGGGTTACGGAACACGATTTCTTTGGGGATTCGCGTGAACTTCGGGTGATTGATGAGCAAATTTGTATGCTAATTAAGAAAGATGGGGAATTAGTTCGGATTATTTTTCTTGGTTTAAATATAGACGGGGACAAGGTTCAGAGTGTTTTTGTCGTGACGAACCCGGATAAATTGAAAAATTTTTGAGGAATTCTGTCACGTTTTGGCTTGCTGATTTGTCTTATTAGTGAGAGACGAAAGGAGAATGTAAAATGAGTACACGTTTTAATTTGATGAAGGAAAATGCAGCGGCCTATGCGGCTTTGGGGAATTTGGACACGTTAGGTCGGGAAAGCAGCATTCCGAAAGATTTACAGGAATTGATTAAGATTTATGCGTCGAGCTTGAATCACTGTGCGTTTTGCCTTGATATGCATACGAAAGAGGCGCTAGAAAACGGTGAAACGATTCAGCGTATTGTAGGTGTGAATGCTTGGCGTGAGGCTCCGTTTTATTCGGACAAAGAACGCGTTGTGTTGGAACTGGTTGAGGAAGTGACGTTCATTCATCAGCATGGTGTTTCTGATGCGGTTTATGCAGAGCTTGAGAAACATTATGGCGAGAAGGAAATTGGCGAGTTATACTTGTTGATTGCGACGATTAATGCGTACAATCGATTGGGTGTTATGAGCCAAATGCAACCAAAAGCAGATAAATAATAAATGAGAGGATTTACCGTTTTTGATGGTGAATCCTCTTTTTTAGGCTTTACCTTCTATGCAAAATATGCTATCATAAAAGGTAGTCAAAAAGAGGACGGTTTTAGGAGGAAAGAGCATGAATACAGCTTTAACAGTTTTATTAGTTATTGTATCAGTATTGTTAATAATCGTAGTTGTTCTTCAGCCAGGTAAGAGTAACGGGTTATCCGGAGCTATCTCTGGTGGAGCGGAAGAACTATTTGGTAAACAAAAAGCAAGAGGACTTGAGCGTATATTACATCGTACAACGATCGTTTTAGCGGTAATCTTCTTTGCAATATTGATTGCTTTAGGATTTTTCTTGTAATTTCGAAAAGCAGTGAACTCCACCTGAACTTGATTTGGGTGGAGTTCTTTCATGTGTAGCGTTAAGCGCAAAATTTCAATGCCTTCTTTTTGAATTTTACGTGTGGAGGCGGTACACTGGGAGTAATGATATTTTTAGAATGAAGGGGATTTTTTGATATGAAGATGAAGGCGCCAGAGCCATTTTTATTTGAGACGGGGAAACGTGCGGTTTTATTGTTGCATGGTTTTACGGGAAATTCGGCGGATGTGCGGATGTTGGGTCGGTTTTTGCAGGATAATAATTATACGTGTTATGCACCGCAGTATCGTGGTCATGGGGTATCGCCTGATGTTCTTTTGACGACGGGGCCGGATGATTGGTGGCAGGATGTGCTCGCAGCTTATGATCGCTTGAAATCGCTTGGTTACGAGGAGATTGCGGTGGCTGGGCTTTCGCTCGGTGGGCTTTTCTCGCTGAAGTTGGGCTATAATCGGCCGTTAAAAGGGATTGTGGCGATGAGTACGCCGACGCGGATGGATAGTTCGTCGCCGATTATTCAGGGTTTTTTGGATTATGTGCGTAATTATAAGAAGTATGAGGGTAAGACGCCGGGCGAGATTGATGCGGAGATGTTGGCGTATAAGGATGCGCCGATGGATACGATTGCGAAATTGAAGGATGAGATTCAAGATGTTATTCCGCAGATTGATATGATTTATGCGCCGATTATGGTCGTTCAGGGAAAAAAAGATCTGATGGTGGATGTAAATGGAGCGGAATTGATTTATAATAAGGTAGAGTCAGATCAAAAGGAACTGAAATGGTACGAGAATTCTGGGCATGTTATTACGATTGATAAGGAAAAGGCGCAGTTGCAAGATGATATTTTGGCCTTTTTAGATACGCTTGATTGGCATGTTTAAGTTTTACGAAGAGAGAGGAGGGAAACAATGAAGAAAATTGAAGATAAGATTTTAGAGTTTATGAAGGAATCGCCGAAAAAGACGTTTTCGCTGGATGATTTAGAGGTGGAGATTGGTTTGCAAGATGCGGAAGATTTTAAGGCGATGGTGAAGTCGCTTGTGGCAATGGAGGATCGTGGGGATGTGATTCGCACGAAGAAGAACCGCTATGCGTTCCCAGAGGAGCTTGATTTTGTGAAGGGGACTTTCCGGGCGCATGAGAAGGGCTTTGGATTTGTGCTTCCTGATGACCAAGAGCTGGATGATATTTTTATTCCACCAACGCAGGTGAATAACGCGATGAATGGGGATATTGTTTTTGCTAATATCACGAAGATTAAGGGTGATAATTTAGCGGAGGGTATGATTCATAAAATTGTGGAGCGGAAAACGTCGCAAGTTGTTGGGACGTATATGGAAGATTTGATGGGCGATCCGATTGTTATTCCAGATGATAAAAGGACTTTTGGACAGGTGGAAATTGATCTTGCAAGCGGTCTGAAACCTGTGGATGGTCATAAGGTTATCGTGGAATTGACGGAATACCCTGAGGGGCGTCATCGGGCGCGTGGGATTGTCAAAATGATTATTGGGCATCGGAATGATCCGGGTGTTGATATTTTGTCGATTATTCATAAGCACGGAATTCCAATTGCGTTTCCGGATGATGTGATGGAGGAGGCTAACAAGGTTCCTGCTGAAATTTCGGAAAGTGATATTGGGGCGCGTCGTGATTTGCGTGATCAGGTGATTATTACGATTGATGGCGCGGATGCAAAGGATTTGGATGATGCTGTAACGGTGTCGCAACTTCCGAATGGCAATCATAAACTGGGTGTACATATTGCGGATGTGAGTTCGTATGTGACGGAAGGTTCGGCGCTTGATCGTGAGGCGTCGGAGCGTGGCACAAGTGTATATTTGGTGGATCGGGTTATTCCGATGATCCCGCATCGTTTGTCGAATGGGATTTGTTCGCTGAATCCGCATGTGGATCGGTTTACGATGTCATGTGAGATGGAGATTGATGTGTCGGGAGCGGTTGTTTCGCATGAGATTTTTGAAAGTGTCATTAATACGACGGAACGGATGACGTATACGGATGTGAATGATATTTTAGTGGCGGAGAATGCGGATTTACGCGCGAAGTATGCGCCGATTGTGCCAATGCTTGAGGATATGTACGCTTTGTCCAAAATTTTGAATAAGAAACGGGATGCGCGTGGGGCGATTGATTTCGACTTTAAGGAAGCGCGTGTTGTTGTGGATGAAGAAGGTCGTCCGACGGGAGTTGTGACGCGGGAACGTTCGGCTGGTGAGCGCCTAATTGAGGAGTTCATGTTGGCGGCCAATGAATGTATCGCGGAGCATTTTTTCTGGATGCAAGTACCGTTTATTTATCGTATCCATGAAGATCCAAAAGAAGAGAAGTTGCAGCGTTTCTTCGAGTTTATTACGAACTTTGGCTTGGTTGTGAAGGGAACGGCGAATGATGTGCATCCGCGGGCTTTGCAGCAAGTTTTGGAAGAGGTTAAGGGGAAACCGGAGGAGATGGTGGTTTCGACAATCATGCTTCGTTCGATGCAACAGGCGAAATATGATACGGCGAACTTAGGGCATTTCGGTTTGTCGACGGAATACTATACGCATTTCACATCGCCGATTCGCAGGTATCCGGATCTGATCGTACATCGCTTAATTCGCGAGTATTTGATTCATGGGGATATTGATGACGCAACGATGGCGAAATGGGCTGAGCGCCTTCCTGAGATCGCAGAACATACGTCTAAAATGGAGCGTCGGGCTGTAGAGGCGGAACGTGAGACGGATGAGCTGAAGAAAACGGAATATATGGTGGATCATGTTGGTGAAATTTTTAAAGGGATTATTAGTTCGGTGACGAATTTCGGTCTATTTATTGAGTTGCCAAATACGATTGAGGGCCTTGTTCACGTGAGTACGATGAAGGACGATTATTACCAATTCCATCAAAACCAGCTTGCTATGATTGGTGAGCGTACTGGTCGGGTTTACCGCATTGGTGACGAGGTCGAGGTTGAGGTGACGAAGGTGGACGTGGATCATCGCGAAATCGATTTTGCGCTTCGTAGTCTTGGTAAGGAAACGCCTGGCTTTAAGCGGAGTAAGAAAACGGTTGAAATCTCGAAATCGTTTAAGAAAAATAAAAACCGCCCGAGTGGTGATAAGAAACGGAAGGACAACGATTCCTCGCGTAAGAAGGGCAAGCAAGATAGTGGGGACGCTGGACAACCGAAGAAGAAAAAGAAAAAACCATTTTACCAAGGTGTGGCAAAGGGCACGAAGCCGAAGAAACCACGCCGTTAGAAGGGAAGATGTAATATGCCTAAAGGTGATGGACGTTTACTAGCGCAAAATAAGAAGGCGCGTCATGATTATGCGATTGAAGAGACTTTTGAAGCTGGGATTGTGCTTCAGGGAACGGAGATCAAGTCGGTTCGTAATGCGCGCGTGAATTTGAAGGATGCCTATGCGCGAATCGATCGTGGCGAAATTTTTCTGCATAATATGCATATTAGTCCGTATGAGCAGGGAAATCGCTATAATCATGATCCGCTGCGGACGCGTAAGTTATTGCTACACAAGAAGCAAATTAGCAAGTTGATCGGTGAGACAAAAGAGGCGGGATACTCGATTATTCCGCTGAAAATGTATATCAAGGATGGCTATGCAAAAGTGCTGATTGGTGTGGCGAAAGGTAAGAAGAAATATGATAAGCGTCAAGATTTGAAGAATAAAGAAGCGAAACGTGATGTGGAGCGGGCGTTTAAAGAAAGACAGCGATAAGATTTAGATGTTGCTCGTGATTGGCTTTAATTTGCCATTTGCGAGCTGTTCGTGTATAATACTAGTTACTGTCACGTTTGGTGTTTCGCAAAAAGAAACATTTTTCTCGTGGAATGTTGATACTAACTCTAAACCATGCAGAATCAAGGAATCCCTCAATTGGGTAGGACGAAGATGATGCTTTAAACAAATTGAGCGAAAGCGTTTGTATTCAGCGAGTTTTGCAGAAGCCGGAAGCGGAGTGTACGACTGTACATGAGAACCGGAAGTCTGCAAAACTCGCTGAATGCGAGCGGTTGTCGCCAATTTACTAGGGTTATGCTCTGTATTGCGGGGACGTTACGGATTCGACAGGGATAGTTCGAGCTTGGATTGCGAGTCGGGGGGATCGGCCTCGTTACAAACGTCAAAGCCAATAATAACTGGCAAAACTAATAATAACCTAGCTTTCGCTGCCTAAGAACAGTCGATAGCTGATCCTCCGTGCATCGCCCATGTGCTACGGTAAGGGTCTCAAATGAAGTGGGATACGATTCTAAGTCTCCGTCTGGGGCTTAGGAGAAGAGCTCAATCAGACTAGCTTTATGGAAGCCTGTTGTCGGGCTGATGTATATGCGAAACTCTAATACGACGACTACGCTCGTAGAAGTCTAAGTGCCGTTATTTCTGGACGTGGGTTCGACTCCCACCGTCTCCATTACATGGGGAAACGCTTGAAGCATTGATGTATAATATGCTTCAAGCGTTTTTTTGTGCTTTGACCATGCCATACTGAAATGAAATTTCATCTAATTTGATGCTCTTTGTGAGCTTTTGTGTCATTTGGATTTGACATGAATTTCTTGACCGAATGCTATTTTTTTATTCATCAAGTACTAAATTTTAAAGCAGATTTTTGTAGCAGTTCTTATGTGACATAGAGATTGGATAAATATCAATGAAGTAGACCATAAAATAACTAAAATTAGGTATTAATAACTTAAAAATAGAAAGGTAGAAATCGATATGTGGATTAGTGTGAAAAACGGATTATAAAAAATCCCAAAGCGTTCGTTATTGTAGAACCTATTTTCCTTAGTCTTTTTCATATTTACGTAACATTTGACATATTAATGAAATAATTATACAATTCAAGTATAGAAAAAAGATGAAAATGTTAGCGGTAGCAATGTCTTGTTCATTTGCATTTGCTGTCGTATCCCCAGCTTTAAATGTCAATGCAGAAGAAAATTTGGAAGATGTAATGTCATCAGTAGAAATAAATCAATTCGATGTGGATGCCTCCCAAGCAATTTCTGAAATTGATAGTGTAGGGGTAGAAGAGATTGTAAGCGAAGATGCACCAACTACCTCAAATGTCCAACTACTTAAAGCAGCAGCTTATAAAAATAAGACTTATTCTTATAAAAGAGGTGGCTTTGCTGCGTGGTGTAGAGATAATATAAGTTATAAATATAATGGAGTTACAGTGTCGGAAAATAGTAAGTGGCAAGAAGCTGGCTATATTTTCCCAAATATTATTTCAAAAAAAGGAATCAAAATCGTTGCCACTGGTACAGGATACAGGGATTATAGAGGCACAAAAACATATAAGATTGGAAACACCAAGTCCGTGGGGAGATTTTGCCTTCAGCGCATTTGATAAAACAGATCATTACAGAGTGAAATCCAACGGCTCTGGTTATCTGAAATAAAAAGGTTTTAAGGTTCGATTAAGTAAGGCAGTTGCAATGTGTATTCTTAAATTTGCAAATGCACTACTTTTTAAAATATGGATTAGTGGAGTGGTAAAATGCTAGAAATTATTAATTTAGAAAAGCATTATAAGAATAAAAAAATATTAGCAGGTTTTAATTTAAAGTGATATGCTCCCTATAGAGTAGACAATGGAAAAAACAAAAATTCCAAATCTACTTTATAAGGGAGTTTTTTGTATGT
>NZ_JAASTT010000058.1 GCF_014322795.1 Paenilisteria portnoyi | reverse complement strand
TTTCCGTGTTCGATGAAAACCTTGTATCGCATGTTTTCCGAAGGCATATTTGACAAAAAACAGTTGCCTATGAAAGGAAAACGCAAACCAAATGGGCATCGGGAGAAGCGCGGAAAAGAGGCCTTCAAACGTCGGTTGGAAGACAGAGCTGTTGCTTTTCCCCGTTTCGACGCAGAATTTGGGCACCTTGAAGGCGATACGATTGTCGGAAAAGATCATAAAAGTGCGTTGATTACGCTGGTGGAACGGACATCTAAAGCCATCATGGTGTTAAAAGTCGTTAGTCGTAAAGCGGTCTCCATCGAAGAGGCCTTGCACCAATGGTTGTCTGGCTTCCCTTCCCATTTTTTTAAATCGATCACCTTTGACAATGGAAAGGAATTCTCAAAGGTGGAAGCAGACGGCTAATCAACATGACATGGACATCTTCTTTGCAGATGCAGGAAAGCCTTGTCAACGCCCACTCAATGAGAATTCCAACGGGATTCTTCGAAGAAACGGCTTGCCTAAAAAAATGGATTTTAA
>NZ_JAASTT010000057.1 GCF_014322795.1 Paenilisteria portnoyi | reverse complement strand
TCTTTCTCGCCTTCGCCTGGTTCGCGAGCGATTAGCGGGAAACCATCGTATAGCACTTTCAAGGCGTGTGCTTTGGATAGAACGAGTAAGCGGTAGTATTTGTTTTTCTCGGCTTCGATGAGGAGGATGACTTCTTCGGTGTTGTCTTCTTGGAACGAGAACATGGTGTTGTTACAGCGTACGTATTTCTTGCTTCGATGGTACGCGGCTAGTTTGTTGATAACGAAGGCGCCACTTTTGGTGACAGCGCCTTCTGATGTTAGAATTTCTTTTGCGATGAGTTGTTGCTGGGCGTATGCCATCGGGTCATCATCGCGTAAAATAAACACTTCTTTGCCGGGAAAACCGAATAGAACATTGCCATCCGTTGCGGCGAGAAGGAGATACATTTCTTCAAGGCTGAAATAATCATTCGGGTTTAATTGCTCTGTCATAGATTTTTGACCTCCCGTACTTTGGATTCACTGTCGTAGGCTTCGATGTATGTCTCTAGATTTTCTAAAGCTTTCGTTTGTTCTTTCATCGCGGATTTCACGTCTTTATGGTATTGAACGATGATGTCCAAGTAGGCGACAAAAGC
>NZ_JAASTT010000056.1 GCF_014322795.1 Paenilisteria portnoyi | reverse complement strand
TCTTGGAATGGGAGCACTTCTGGAACCATCGGAATCGGAAGTGGGCGCTCGCCAGACCATGCGTCGGACATTTCTTTGGCTTCTAGCTGAATCGCGCTGATAATTTGTAACGTGTCTTCCCCTTTGTTTGGAAGCGCTGTTTGGAACACGGCGATATCGTCCTGTTTCACCAAGCCACGACCTGGTAATTCCTCGCTCGTTAAGTCCGTGCGCCCGATGATGCTTCTCGCGTCGGATGCTTCGATTAAGTAAAGCGGGATTTGCGTTTTAATATTGGAAAGTAACGGCGTACGCATCGCATTTTGCTGTCCAGCACTGATAACGAGATTGATCCCGACGCCGGCACCTTCCCGTGCAATTTGCGTCATCATTTTCTCAAAGACATCTTGAAACGGCGATTCTTTGACGGGATCAAAATTATCAATAATAATCACGACATTTGGCAAAATTTCTCCACTCGCTTTTTCGTACATATCAAGATTCGCGACACCGAACTGACTTAATTTACGTTTTCGCATTTTTAACTCGCGATCGAAGCGACGAACGAATTTTCCTATTTTCTCTTCTTCGTCAAGCATAATCGTGTCGGC
>NZ_JAASTT010000005.1 GCF_014322795.1 Paenilisteria portnoyi | reverse complement strand
ATAAATATGGTATTTTTGTTCCAAGTCATATTATTTCTTTTTGTTTTTTAGCCTGTCTACTTGACAGGGAGCAGTTCGATTAGCAATGATTGAAGCAATTTTAACGATGGAAAGGTCTATCCGAGGTGTCGCTAGAGAAAATAACATACCAGCAGCCACTCTTCGAGATTGGTTTCGAAGATATAAGGCAGTGGAACCGGAAGGGCTTATTCCACTTAAAATACGAACATTTTATAGTAAAGAAATAAAAAGAAAAGCCGTGGAGAATGTACTCCTTAACGGAAACAGCACGCTAGGTACCATAAAAAAATTTAATATTTCATCTAGTAGTGTGCTCAGAGGCTGGTTAAAGGACTATACTGGTAAGAAACAGCTAAATGCAACTTATAGCCAAACCAAAACATATTTTTCCTCTTGCTGTTCTTTTTGATGCTCCATGTTGGGTTATTTGGGATTGTTCGCACCAAATCTTCTGATGACATTGTTAATTATTCTACTACCGGCGTAAATGCCCCATACCTTGCTCGCTTTCACCCAACTACCATAAAGCAACCCCACACTAACAACAAAAATCTCCACATAAAAAAGCCCCGTTAAATCATTCAATGATTTAACGGGGCTTTCACATTTATAATTATTTAGTAGTAGTTGACTCTTCAGCTGCTTTTGATGCAGATCCATCATATTGCGCGAATGCATCTTTCAAATCTTTATCATCAATCTTAACGTCAGCTTTTTTGTAAAGTTTTTCTAGTGCTGCAGTTTTTGATTCAGCAGTTACTTTCGTTGCCAAGTAGTCTTTCTTCACTTGTGCTTTGTCTTTCTCGAAAGTAGTTTTTGCTGGGTGGTCTAGCATTTTGATGATGTGGTAACCAGCGTCTGTTTTAATAACTGGGCTGATGTCACCTTTGTTTTTCAATGCGTAAGCTGCTTTTTCGAATTCAGGTAACATTGTACCAGGACCGAATGGAGCTAATTTACCGCCTTGTGTAGCAGAACCTGTATCTGTAGAGTTAGCTTTTGCTAAATCTTCAAAGTTACCGCCAGATGTTACTTTCTTGTGAAGGTCATCTGCTTTCGCTTTGTCAGCAACTAAGATGTGTTCTACTGTGATTTTTGGTTGCCATGTTTTGTAATATGCTTCTAATGCTTTATCGCTAGTATCAACAGAAGCTTCTGCTGCTTTCGTGCTTAATAGATCGAATTTCAGGTAGTCAGACTTGAATGATTTCTCTGTGTAACCACTTTGTTGTAACATGCTTGCAAGTTGGTCACCATATTGATCTTCGAAAGTCTTGTATGCTGCATCGATTTCTTTGTCTGTTACTTTGTATTTATCTTCAAGAATCTTCGTCATTGCTATTTGCGATACATATTGATCGCCGACTTTAGCTTTCATTGCGTCATAAAGTTCTTGTTGTGTTACATCTCCGGCTTTGGTTTCAACAACAGCATCGTTTGCTGAATTTCCGCAAGCTGCTAAGCTGAATAGACCCATCATTGATACCATACCTAATACTAATTTCTTCTTCATTAAATAATACACGCTCCTCAAAGTTTTAAATAAGTTCTGCTTACCTACTTACTCATCATACCACATAATGGGTGGTAATAAAGTAAAATGTCAAAAATCTAATCTATTTCTAATCTTGTCTGTTGGGTCTCTCACATGGCGGTTCCTTAGGACAACATGATTCCTTCTAGGGTCGCTGAGAACAGAAGTAACAGGACGGCAATATTCACAATTCGATAAAATAATTGACATTGTTTTGGGTTGAAATCTTGTTTTGTAGCATAGCGCTCGACTAACAAATTGAAAGCTAGTAAAGCGACGACTCCAAAAACGGCGTACAAGACATAAAGTAACACTGTATCCCTCCTTACTCTTCCGAAACAAGTACCGAAAAGCCACGATCAGCATCTTCCACAAAAGTATGTTTTGGTGTTCCGATAATGTTTCTAATATGAATGAAATCTGGATAGCACATACCTGCATGGATCGCAATCAAAATAAGAAAGAGTGGCGAGTGAAGTACAGGTGTTGCAATCATGGCGATGATTATTAGCGCCGAGATAACGATAAATGGTAAAGCAAGTGATGCAATGTATCGCCATTTCGGAATAATGCGCTTTACTTTCACTTGTAAACACGGCACGATATAAAAGTGTCGTTTAAAGCGCATCTGTATGCCATCGCGATAACGCAACAAGGCGAGTAAATGAAGCCCTTTATGAACTGGATACAATAGAAGTAAGGCAATAAACGTCGGCAATTCAAAAATCATCACAAATTTGCCAGGAAAAACCAGGTTTTCAATTAAAAATAGGATGCACATCACGAGAAGTGAAATTAAGCTGGATTTAAAAAAGACGCGATTATACTCATCTCTTCGTTCCACATTAATTGTCTTTAAACAACGCATGGATAACTAATCCTCCATCTACTTAGAAAATATGTGACTCACAGTAAGAATCATTATCCAATCCATCTAGCCTCACTGATCACCTTAGTATTGTAGTCCCTGTGGTGCTTTTTTTCAACCCCTTTTCGATTAATAAATAATGTGCTGTGAATAAACTGTGACAAATGTAGTTTTTTATACCATTGAAAAAGGCGCAAATATCCTGCGAGAGAACGGTTTGCGCCTTTTCATTTAATTGCTTGCTTTTTTGTCTTTTTTTAGTGTTTTTTCTAAATCTGAGATCGTTTTTTGCATATCTTTAATCTCGTCTTTGAGGCGGGCTTTTTCGGGCTCCATTTCCTCGTTCCAATGGGCAACGGATTCTTTGATATCTGTGGATAAATCTTTCAGTAAAGTTGTGCCCTCTGTACCTAAAACTTGAACGGATTGTAGTAAGTCCGTCGCATTGTAGGCTAGTTCTTTCAAAATAACGCTTGCTTCACCTGATTTAGAGGCGATATCTTGGCGCAGTTCGCGACCTGATTTAGGCGCTAACATAATAGCTGTCGCGGCGCTTGTGATACTACCGATAAGTACGCCGAGTAATACGGATTTTGTATTCATATTTAACACTCCTTTAGACTTCTTTGGCAATTTTGTCGGCTAGTTCTTGGAAGGCATCTTTTGAATACCAGTTGGCATTGTCCGCCCATTTTAAACCGAAATCATCTTTATTTGTATAGCGAGGGATAAGATGGATATGATAATGAAAGACGCTCTGTGACGCGATTTCTTCATTGTTATTCAAAATGTTGAGTCCTTTTAATGGCAAGGCTTTTTTGAGACCCGCCGCGATTTTCGGAACACGTCTGAAAATTTCTGCGGCCGTTTCTTCCGGCAAATCAAAAATATTGCGCGCGTGTTGTTTGGGAATGACCAGTGTGTGGCCTTCTGTTACCTGCCCTAAATCAAGAAAAGCGTATACTTGGTCATCTTCGTAAACTTTAGCAGAAGGAATCTCGCCGTTTACTATTTTGCAGAAAATACAATCATCCATATTGAATTAGACACCTCCGAATAAATTCACTCTCTATGTATCTAATGTACCATAAAAACGCGCAAAACGCATGTATGAAACAAGGTCAAAATAGTAAATTTATAGCGAAAACGGTATCAACTGTGCTATTATAGGGACAATAAGATGGATAATAGGAGTGATAACATGGCTTTAGTGGAGGTTCATAATTTAACTGGTGGGTATACGAAACGCCCGGTTTTAAAAGATATTTCCTTTGCAATTGAGGAGCGCCAAATCGTCGGGTTGATTGGTTTGAACGGTGCTGGTAAAAGTACAACAATTAAACATATTACAGGTTTGATGCAGCAGAAGAAAGGGACAATCACGATTAATGGGCATACGCTGACGGAAAATACGGAGGAGTATCGCAAGCAGTTCGCCTATATTCCAGAAACACCGGTGCTGTATGAGGAGTTAACGCTTAAAGAGCATTTGGAGCTGACGGCGATGGCTTATGGTTTGACGGAAGAGGAAATGAAGACGCGAATGGCGCCACTGCTTAAAGAGTTTCGGTTGGAGAAAAAGCTGAACTGGTTTCCCGCGCATTTTTCAAAGGGAATGAAGCAGAAGGTCATGATTATGTCGGCGTTTTTGATTGAGCCGAATTTGTATATTATCGATGAGCCGTTTGTGGGGCTTGATCCGCTTGGTATTCAGTCATTGTTGCAGTGGATTGAGGAGATGAAGGATACGGGTGCTAGTATTTTGATGTCGACGCATATTTTGGCAACGGCGGAGAAATATTGTGATAGTTTCATTATTTTGCATGATGGGATTATTCGCGCGCAGGGAACACTCGCTGATTTGCAGGCGGATTTTGAAATGCCAGGAGCCTCGTTGGATGAGATCTACGTACAATTAACGAAGGAAGAAGAGCAGGCCGATGAAGTTTGATGCGGTAGATTTATTTAAGAAGCGTTTTGGTAGTTATATGGAAGAAGTCAGCAGATATCTGCGCTATATGCTGAATGACCACTTGCTATTTGTGCTGATTATCGGTGTCGGGGCGTTCGTTTACTCGTATTCTGGCTGGGTGAAGACGCTGACGCCAGTTTTTCCGGCTATTCCTCTGATGGTGATTTTGCTGACGGCGGCGATTGCGGTGACGACGATTAATACGTTGCTCAAACGGCCGGATGCAGTTTATTTGATCGTACAGGAAAAAGCGATGGGTCAGTATTTTAAAAAGGCGAACAGGGCTAGTTTCTGGTTGCAGATTTATATCTTTATTTTAGTTTTAGCTGCGTGTATGCCGATGTATGCTGCGGTGACAGGATTTAGTTTTTCCCGATTTTTCCCGTTGTTGGTTGTGATGCTTTTGATCAAACTGTGGAATGTGTATTTCCAGTGGGAGACGATGAAGCTTGAAAATACGGATACGACGTGGTTGTTTACGCGAATTATCGTGAGTGCGGCGCTGATTTATTTGGTGCTGGCGTTCAACTTGATTTGGTCGATTCCGGTCGCATTGGTTGTGTTACTCGCGAGTTATGTGTGGATGAAGCGCAAAACGGTGGGGCTGACGATTAGATGGGAATATTTGATTGATAAAGAGGAAGCGCGGATGAATCGGTTTTATCGATTGGCAAACTTGTTTACAGATGTGCCACATTTAAAAGGAACGGTGCGCCGTCGTGCGTATTTGGATTTCTTGTATCGGCCAATTACGTATGCGAAAGAGAAGAGTTTTGCGTATTTATGGAGCCGTACGTTTGTGAGAACGAATGAATTTATGGGATTATATGTGCGCTTAACGGTGATTGCATTCTTGTTGCTCGTCTTTGTGCAAGGATTTTATCTCAATATTATCTTTTCGTTGCTGTTTATTTATTTGACAGGATTCCAGTTTATTCCGATGTTGCGCCATTTTGATGGGCAAGTGATGCTGAAACTGTATCCGATTGACGATCATTTTAGACGTCGTTCGTTCATTCACTTTTTGCGGATTTTACTCGTTGCTCAGGCGTTGTTGTTTGGGATTGTAGGAATTGCGCAAAATGGATCGATTGGTGGCGTGATTATACTGGGGATAAACTTGGCGTTTGTTGCGGTGTTTACGTTTGTGTATGTGCCGTATCGGGTGAAGAAGATATATCAGTAGGTAAAAAAATACGATGTTGAGATTTCGCCTCAACATCGTATTTTCAATCATTTTTCATCATGGAAGTATTCGGGAAAGTGGAACACATCTACGTGCGAGAAACCGCTTTGTGAACTGTTGTTGCGGATGAGGTCCATGATTTTGTTGTGCTCTGCGCCGGTTTTCCAATGGTGGTAGTCATCGCTGCGGTTCCAGAACGTGATGATCAAATATTTGCTTTCCGTTTTGGATTGTAGTAATTGCATGCATTGTAGGCCGCGTGCTTGGTGCAGTGTGGAGGAAATAGTTTGGTATAATTTCTGGAAAATAGGAATTTCTTCTGAGCGCAAGTATAGATATTCAAATGTGACGGTGCCGTAGCCTTTTATTTCGCCAAAGCTCTGAGTGACACGGTAAGACGCTGCTTCTCTAAATACAGTGGATTCAGTTGTTTCTTCAAGCAACAGAGAGTCGCCGAAATTCTGTAATAGTGTGATGTTTCGAGTTGGATTGTCGGCTAGAATTTGGCGAAGGTAGTGCTCTGTGCCGCTTGTAATATACGCGTATTTCATAATAATGGCCTTCTTTCTAAAGTGTTATGCAAAATAGGGATAAATTATTCCATACCTAGATAGTACAACTATATTCCTCTTTCTGCAAAAATAAAACGTTATGGAGTTGCTTATCTGGTTTTTGAATTGATTTTTTGGTATGCTGTAGATTGTAATAATTATAAAGTGCGCTCGAAACTTATGTGCTTTAATGAACAATGAAGGGGTTTTGTTATGAAGAAGTTAGAGAATGACTTATTTTTACGTGCCGCTAGAAAAGAAGCTGTGGACAGGATCCCGGTTTGGTATATGCGGCAAGCAGGGCGCTCACAGCCAGAATATCGCAAATTGAAGGAGAAGTACTCACTATTTGAAATCACGCATCAGCCAGAGCTATGTGCTTATGTGACGCGTCTTCCTGTGGAGCAGTATGGCGTGGATGCGGCAATTCTGTATAAAGATATTATGACGCCACTGCCTGGAATGGGTGTGGATGTGGAGATTAAGAGTGGGATTGGGCCAGTGATTGCGAATCCGATTCGAACGGGCCAAGATATTGAACGGTTGGCGTTGTTTCAGGCGGACGAGCATGTGCCGTATGTGCTGGATACGATTCGTTTGTTGACGGAGGAGCAGCTCCGTGTACCGTTGATTGGCTTTGCTGGTGCGCCGTTTACGCTCGCAAGTTACATGATCGAAGGCGGTCCATCGAAAAGTTACCACCAGACGAAGGCGTTTATGTATACACACGAGGCGGAATGGCATATGTTGATGCAAAAATTAGCGGTCATGACGGCGGATTATTTGTTAGCGCAAATTAAAGCCGGTGCTAAGGCTGTGCAAATTTTCGATTCGTGGGTTGGAGCGCTTAGTGCGGCGGACTACCGTACATATATTAAACCGGCAATCATGCAAATCGTGGCAACCGTGAAGAAAGCGAGTCCGATGACGCCTGTTATTATGCAAGCGGTTGGCGCGACGCATTTACTGGCGGAATGGCAAGATCTTGGCGTTGACGTTGTTGGTGTGGATTGGCGGATGTCGATTGCGGATGCGAGAACGCGAGCTGGTGGCATGGCGTTGCAGGGGAATCTGGATCCGTCGCTACTTTTGGCGCGGGAGAAGTGTTTGACGCAAGCGGAACTTATTTTAGCAGAAGGAACGCAGGAACCGGGCTTTATTTTTAATTTAGGACATGGCGTTTTCCCAGAGGTCTCGCCTGCGATGTTGAAGGAATTGACGGCGTTTGTACATGCGCGAAGTGAAATTTTACTAAGGGGTGGAGAGCAGTGAGTAAAAAAGTTGGATTGTTAGTAATGGCTTATGGAACGCCGTATAAGGATGAGGATATTGAGCGTTATTATACGGATATTCGGCATGGTCGGACGCCGAGTCAGGATTTGATTGATGATCTTCGTTCGCGTTATCATGCGATTGGTGGGCTTTCACCGCTCGCTAAAATTACGCAGGCGCAAGCTTTTGGATTGGCGGAAACGTTGAACGGTATGCAATCGGATATTGAGTTTAAAACGTATATTGGCTTGAAGCATATTGAGCCGTTTATTGAGGATGCCGTGCAGGAGATGAAAAATGATGGCGTGGAAGAGGCAATTTCGATTATTTTGGCGCCGCATTATTCGAGTTTTAGCGTGAAGGAATATAATGGTCGTGCGTTGAAGAAGACAGAAGAGATTGGTGGGCCGACGATTCGGACGATTGATAGTTGGTATGATGAGCCGACATTTATTGAGATGTGGGCGAAACGGATTAATGATGTGGCGATTCCGAGAGAGGAGCTGGATCAGGCGGTGCTTGTTGTTTCGGCGCATAGTTTACCGGAGAAGATTAAAGAGCATGGCGACCCGTATCCAGACCAGTTGGCGGAGACGGCGAAACTTATTTTTGATCAAGTGGATGTGCCGCATTATGCGTTGGGTTGGCAAAGTGAGGGCAAGACTGGGACGCCTTGGCTTGGGCCTGATGTGCAGGATTTGACGCGTGCGTTGTTTGAGGAGCATGGCTATAAGCATTTCATTTATACGCCGGTTGGATTCGTGGCGGAGCATTTGGAAGTGCTATACGATAATGATTATGAGTGTAAAGTTGTGACGGACGAAATTGGAGCGACGTATCACCGCCCGCCGATGCCGAATGATGATAAAGAATTTTTAGATGTATTGGCGACGGTTGTTTGGAAAAATTGGAGTAAATAGAGAGAAATTCGAATAAAAAGGTGTGTGTTTCCTGTGGCTAAGAAAAAGATAGTTGTGATTGGTGGAGGTATTACAGGATTATCCAGTACATTTTACTTGAAAAGGGAGCTTGAAAAGCAAGGCCTGGATTATGAACTAGTTTTGCTGGAGGCTGGAACGCGAGTCGGGGGAAAGATTGAAACGGTGAGGCGTGATGGCTACGTGATTGAGCGTGGGCCTGATTCGTTTTTGCGGCGGAAACCGGAGATGCAGAATTTGGTTCGGGATCTTGGGCTTGCGGATCAGTTGGTGGAGAACGCGACGGGGGATAATTATGTGCTCGCAAAACAAGAGCTTCATGCGATTCCTCGTGGTTCGATTATGGGGATTCCAGCGCGATACCGTCCGTTTTTCAAGACAGGATTACTATCTGCGAGTGGGAAACTGCGCGTGATGGGTGATTTATTTTTGGGAAAGCAGCAAGTGGATGGCGAGGATATGTCGTTGGGGGCGTTTTTGCGTGCACGTGTTGGTGACGAGATGGTCGATAATGTTTTAGAGCCGCTGATGTCGGGAATTTATGCGGGGGACCTCGATGAGATGAGTGCTGAGGCGACTGGTGAGAAATTTTTAAAATTAGAGCGGGAGCATGGGAGTCTGATTAAAGGGATTCGCGCGATGTATAATGAAACGACGGCGAAACAGAGTACGGAATCGACTTTTTTGACGCTGCGTCAAGGTTTGGCGACGGTTGTTGAGGCGCTGGAAAAAGAACTTTCTGCTAAAATTATTAAAAAAGGCAAACGTGTGCATAAAATTTCGAAACAGGCGCGTGGCTATGAGTTGACGGTAACGAATCAGGAGAAGCTTCAGGCGGATAGTATTTTTATTGCGCTGCCGTATCATGAGATTATGCCGATGTTTCGAGAGGACGCGATTTTTGAAGAAATTGGTGAGATTCCAGCTGCGAGTGTGGCGACGGTCGGGATGATTTTTCCAAAAGGTGCGATTGAAAAGGATATTAAGGGAAGCGGTTTTGTCGTGTCGCGAAATGAGGATTTTTCGATGACGGCTTGTTCTTGGATTCACCGTAAATGGCCACATACGGTTCCTGATGACAAAATTTTGATTCGTGCGTATGTTGGTCGTAGGAAAGAGGAATCGATTGTTGAGCTAGCGGATAAAGCGATTGAGGAGACGGTTTTGAGTGATTTGAACCGGATTATGACGCTGAATCAGGCGCCGGAATATACAATGGTTACGCGGTGGCGGAATAGTATACCGCAATACACGGTGGGACATGTGCAACGAAAAGAAGCGATTTTTGAAGAATTTAGGAAAGCCTATCCAGGTGTTTTTGCTGGCGGTGCATCGTTTGACGGCGTCGAGTTGTCGGAATGTGTACGGCAGGGAAAAGACGGGATGGCAGCAGTTTTGGGATACTTAGAAGAGCTTGGGGTGCAATGAAATAGAGCGCTTTCAAAATTGTTATCATAATACTATCTAGTTTTAATCATATTCTCATTTTCTTCGGGCATACTAGCAATATAGACAAACCCACTATGGGAGGAAAAAACAATGAATAGATTAGAAAAGAAAAGAATTGCAGAGAATGTCAATTTATATATAAGACTGAACGGCTTTACGAAACGCTCTTTTGCGAAGGCTACGAATTTTTCTCAAAGTACGGCGGAAGCGATTTTGAATGGCAAAGTCATAAGTAATGCGAAATTCAATAAATACATAGTGAATATAACTGAAACGCTAGGTTTGGATGCTCATTATTTTAAACAGGATAAGGAAGCTCTCTTGTCCATGCCAATTCATTATCAAGAGGAAGAAGATAAGATTCATATTGGTGACGAGAAATACAATACAATTAGCGCAATGCTAAAAATTGGCGATGTCTATTATAGTAATTTGTAAGTGAGAACCGGTTGGTGTCCAAATAGGATGCGAATCGGTTTTTTTGATTGGAAAAATGGAACGATGCATGAATGCTGAACTTATGGTATTGTGAGAGGATACATTATTTGGAGAAGGGATTTGATGAGTTGAAACCAGCAGCGATTTGTTTTTTTGATTTGGATGGGACGTTATTGACGAGTGATTCTGTTGTGGCGGAGAGTTCTGTGAGGGTGCTCGAGGAATTGCGGGCGAAAAATATTATGCCGATTATTGCGACAGGGCGAACATTATGTGAGATTGAGCATGTGCTTGAGGCAACGGAAATGACGTCTGTGATTGCGATGAATGGGCAGTATGTTTTGTATGATGGGAAGGCGGTTTACACGAATCCGATTGATGTGGAGGAGATTAAGGCGCTTCACCAAGGTGCGCAGTCGCAAAATGTGGAAATGGCATTTTATACGGAGGCAAAAATTCGTGGAACGGCGCAAAATGAGGTTATGGAGAAGCACTATCGTTATTTGGGTGAGGAATCGCCGGATGTGGATGCGGAGCTTTATTTGCAGGAACCGATTTATATGTTGCTGTTATTGTTGGAAAAGGGAGATGATTATTTCCCGGAACGCTTTCCTTATTTCCAATTTGTGCGGAATACACCGTTTAGTAATGATGTGGTACCAAAGGGTGGATCGAAAGCGCAGGGCATTGCTAAGTTGCTAGAAGTGATGGGTTTTGAGGATGTTCCGACCTACGCGTTTGGTGATGGTATGAATGATTTGGAGATGTTTGGGGCTGTAGATCATGCGATTGCAATGGAGAATGCAGTGCCGGCGCTTAAGGCAAAAGCGGAGTTTGTGACGGCAGATAATAATAGTGATGGGATTGAAAAAGGACTGCGATTGTGCGGGTTGCTTTAAAAGAAGACATGAAAAAACCAGATGATTGCTCATCTGGTTTTTTCTAGCGCTCTTAAACTGCCTTCCACAAAGCATTGATGTTTAAGAGGTTGGCAGTGGAATCTTCACACTGCTTGTAGGCTCATCGCATGAAGTAATCTTACCACGCGTTAGACGGAATGTAAAGGTTTATTTTATGTGGAGCATCAAGGCTTCATAAGGCTGCAACACAATCTTATTTGTCATCGCTTCATGTGGATAGTTGGATTCGAGAATTTGGCAGTTTTTATCATGATGTCGTTCTGGAAGATTCCAAACTTGTTCCTCCGCGCTAAAATTACCAACGACGAGCAACGTTTCGCCGTTCCATTGCCGTTCGTAGTCGTAAATAGTTTCGCTAGCGGCATCTAGTAACGTAAAATCACCGTTCGCAAAAATGGCATGACCGCGACGCAAGGCGATTAAACGTTGATAGGTATAAAAAATCGAGTCAGGATTCGCGAGGGCTTTCTCGGCGGTCCAGGTATCTTTGTGAATCGGTGCCAGCCAAGGTGTGCCGTCTGTGAAACCCTGATGTTTCTCGTCATTCCACTGCATCGGAATCCGTGCGTTTTCACGCGATTTTTCACGCAAAATGTGTAAGGCATCGTTCTCGGAGACGCCGTCTGTCAGCATTTGTTTATACGCATTCCGTGATTCTGCGTCATCATACTGTGAAATATTCGTGAAATTCGCATCGGTCATCGCAATTTCTTCACCTTGATAGATGTACGTCGTGCCTTGCAAGCCAAACAGGATAATCGCTAATAGTTTGGCGCTCTGTTCCCGGTAAACTTGATCATCTGCAAAACGCGCCAACGCCCGCGGTTGATCGTGATTCGTCCAGAATAGGGCGTTCCAACCACCGCCTGCTGCGATTTTCAATTGCCATTCTGCCATGACACGTTTCAAGTCTGTCAAACGATACTTTGCGCTAGCCCATTTTTTCCCGCCAGGATAGTCCACCTTCATATGATGGAAATTAAAGGCCATCGAAAGTTCTTGACGATTGGGATTCGTATATTTGATGCACTGTTCTGGCGTCGTCGAGGACATTTCGCCAACCGTCACGAGATCATATTTATCAAAGATACGACGGTTCATTTGGTGTAAATACTCATGGACATGTGGCCCATCGACATAGAATTTACGGCCATCGTCCTGCGCGGTTGCCAACGAATCATTCGGGAAATCAGGGCTTTTCGAGATATTATTAATGACGTCTAAACGGAAACCGTCGATGCCTTTTTCACCCCACCAAGCCATCATTTGATAAATTTCTTCTTGGAGTTTCGGATTTTCCCAGTTTAAATCAGGCATGCTAACTTCATATAGATGCAAGTAATATTGACCAGATGCCGCGTCAAGCTCCCAAGCCGAACCACTGAACTTCGAAAGCCAGTTATTTGGAGGTCCGCCATCTGCCGCGGGATCTTTCCAAATATAGTAATCGCGATACGGATTGTCTTTGCCTTTTAGCGCTTCCTGGAACCAACGATGCTGGTAAGACGTGTGATTGACGACCATATCCATCATAATTTTCAAACCACGACGGTGCGCTTCTTCTAAAAGCTCCTCGAAATCGGCCATCGTTCCGTACTGTGGATCCATCGCAAAATAATCCGCAATATCATAGCCGTTATCGCGTTGTGGTGACACGTACATTGGCGTTAACCAGAGCAAATCGATGCCGAGTTTTGCAAGGTAATCTAATTTTTCAATAATACCGCGGATATCCCCGATGCCATCGCCATTCGTATCGTTAAAACTACGCGGGTAAATCTGGTATACCGTTCCTTTTTGCCACCATTCGTTATTCATCGTAAAAATCCTCCTAAAATCCTGCATTTCCTTGTTTTCGTCTTGCTATTCCGATAATAAATGTAAGTACAAATGGTACGCCAATCGCGATCAGCATGCCAATTGCGTAGGCGCCCCAACCAGCTCGTGTAATCGACAGAATCGAGAATAAGCCGCTGACACCGATGGATTGGGAGATAACACCGTTGTAGGCGATGAATCCACCTGCGAGCCCTGCGCCAATCATCGAACAAACAAAGGCGTACTTGGCGCGTAAATTGACCCCAAACATGGCGGGTTCTGTAATGCCTAGATAGGCGGAAAGCGCAGAGGTGAGCGCGATGCTACGGTTCTTTTTATCTTGTGTCACGAAAGCCATGGCGAGAGCTGCCGAACCTTGTGCGGTATCGGAAAGCGCTTGGATAGGCCAAAACATCGTTCTACCGGTCGTTGAAATAAGTTGCAAATTGACGGCAAGGAACGCGTGATGCATCCCTGTAATAACGAGTAGGGCGAAACAGGCACCGAATAGAACCCCAGTAACCATCGGCGAAATGTTAGATAGGCTCACGATTCCATCTGTAATCCAATTGGAGATCCATAATGTGATTGGGCCAATCGCGATGAGCGAAAGAGCACTCGTCACAAGTAGCGTCACAGGAGCGACAACGAGCAACTGAAAGGCATCGGCTACGACACGACGTAGCGCTTTTTCAATGGAAGCGTATACCCAAGCAGCCACGAGAACCGGTAATACTTGACCTTGATAGCCAATTTGTGCGACTTCAAGCCCGAAGAAATGCCAGTATTGCGGTTCCTTCACGCCGATCTCATACGCACTCATCAATGCGGGATTCACAAGCACAAGACCAAGCACAATCCCCATCAGCGGGTTTCCACCGAAATATTTCACCGCCGACCAACCAACGAGCGCTGGTAAGAAAGCAAAGGCAGTCCCGGCAATCATACTAATCATCCCAGCAATACTAGCCAAGTTCGGGTACATATCAACAAGCGATTTACCCTCGACAAAAATTCCAACACCAACGAGCACATTATTAATACCAAGTAAAAGACCACTAGCAACAATCGCTGGCAAAATTGGAATGAAAACATCAGCTAGCATTTTCACGATTTTTTGAAGTGGATTCAATTTTTTGGCGTTTTCTTCTTTCAATTCTGCGGTTGTGACTTCTTTGACATTTGTCTGACGAACGAGTTCTTCGTAGGCTTTATCAACGGTTCCTTGGCCGATAACGACTTGATACTGGCCGTTAGAACTGAAATTACCTCGCACAATATCGATTTCTTTTAGCGCTTCTTCATCCACGATTGATTCGTCTTTGAGCTGAAAACGGAGACGAGAGATACAGTGCGTCGCCATATTGATATTATCTTCGCCACCAATGGCTGCAATAATTGCTGCGACATTCTTTTTCGTAACCTTTACCATCTTAAATTCCCCTCTTTCTGAGCTAACTTATAGAATGTAATCGATTTCATTAGATTTATTATAAGTTGTTTAAACAACTTATGCAAGCCTTTTCTTTAAATTTGTTTAAACAAATTTAAAGAAACCCCGCCAAGGCGAGGTTTTGGGCTTATGATGTTTGGGAACTTACACAATTAATATCCTTTTTATGAAAAATTGTTTATTTTAATCGTTGTGCAGAATCAAAGAAGACGAAGCGGTCGGGGCGATGGCGTGATTCGGTGTATTCGAACATTGTTCCATCGGCGTCGTATGCGTAGTTTTTAACGACCGCTAAACAATCATAGCCAGCTAAATCGAGATATTCTTTGTCATCGGAGAGCGCTTTTTCCACGACAATGTAACGTTTGGAAGTCACGATTTTCACGCGGAGTTCTTCTTCAATATATTCATAGATGGACAGCGCGGCTTTTTCTGGTGTCAAATCACGTACGACTTTGCTGTCAAAATAGTTCACATCAAGAATGAGCGCTTCGTCCTCTACCAAACGCAGGCGCTTAATGTAGTAAACGTCGGTTCCAATGGGCAGCATCGTTTTCTCCGATAAGGTAGCGTCCACCGTTAATTCCTCAAAATGAACGACCTTTGTCTGAAAAGTTTTGTGGTTACGAGTAAGGGATTCCTTCATGCTTTCCACGCCGCCAAACATGAACTCGATGGACTCGTGTTGGTGAATAACCATAACGCCTTTACCGCGCACGCTTTGAACGTAGCCATCTTTGACAAGTTCTGAAATCGCGCGTCGAACTGTGTTGCGACTACAATGAAAGCGTTCGACAAGAACATGTTCTGTAGGTAACATTTCTTTGAACGCGTAGTGGTCCTCATCAATTTCTTTTTTCAATTCTAAATAGATATCATGATACACTGCTTTACCCATGTCTTTCCCTCCGATTTGGCTGATTTGTTTAAACAGCATCTGTTTTTATTGTACTAAAGAAACTTTGATAAAGAAAGGGAATGTTTTCATTGGATGTATATGGCAAAAAGTGATATATTAGTATCGGGTGGAAACAATCAAGAGGAGGATTGGGATGAGACTAAAAATAAGTTGCGAGCTTAGTTCCAATAAGATTCCCGCAGACTACCGGCGCAAAGTTGTCAGCGTGATGAAGGCAGGGCTCTCAAAATCGAACGAGGCAAAGTACAAAGAAATGTATAGTGGGAATAAACAAAAAAATTTCACGTTCTCTGTATACCTTCCAAAACCAAAGTTTAATGGGGAAATCATTGAGTTAGAACAGAAAAAAATCGTGATTAATTTTGCGACGGCCGATGCCGAATTAGGTATCAATTATTATAACGCATTAGTGAATGTGAAAGATAAATTGCTTCCATTTTCGCAGATGAACCAAATCAAAGTGAAAAGTATCCAGATTGTACAGGAAGAACAAATCGTCTCGGAGCGCATGGCGTTTAAAACGTTGTCGCCAATCGTATGTCGCGATCATAACAAGGAAACAAAGAAAGACTGGTTTTATTGGTGGGAAGAAGAGGATTTTGAAGCGATTTTAAAGCGGAATTTATATTTTCAACTACGTGATAAATTCGGGGAATATGTCAAATCAGACATCGATGCATTAGAGTTTCGCAAAGTCGCGATTAAGAAAACTGTCGTTATTTGTTATAATCTTCACGTGGCCTGTTCGCTCGGTAAATTCGAGCTCGTTGGACAGCCATACTTATTGAATCACTTTGTCCAAGGCGGTATCGGCTCGATGCGCGGTATGGGTTTTGGCATGATAGAAGTGATTTAGCACAACCTTAATCTAATCAAA
This sequence comes from Paenilisteria portnoyi, assembly GCF_014322795.1. Taxonomy (GTDB): domain Bacteria; phylum Bacillota; class Bacilli; order Lactobacillales; family Listeriaceae; genus Listeria_A; species Listeria_A portnoyi. The sequence continues at coordinate 134,934 of NZ_JAASTT010000005.1, read as the reverse complement.
ATGAAATCAAAAAAGAAGCGCTGTTTCAACGGTTTGGAAGGAGTGCTATTTGGTGTGGCATTTATTTTCAAAATAGGATGCAACATGGTATACTAACAAAAGAATGGATTGATGGGAGAGAATGCAATGAATGAAACGTATCGAAGCGCTGAGCATGCGGTAACAGGCGCAACGAAAGCTGAAATTACGCAAAAAGTACTGAACTGGTTCGTCATATCTTTAGTGATGGCGACACTTGGAACGGTGATTGGTAGAGGCATTCCGTGGGCGTTTTACATCCCGCTTGTCGTGTTAGAATTCGCACTACTAATCGCGATGATTTTTGTACGTAAAAGTAAGAGCGCGTCTAAAATCGGATATGGTTTATTATTGGCATTTGCGTTTGTGACCGGATTAGTATTGGCGCCAACGTTACAATATTATTTAGATGCGGGAGCTGGCAACGCAGTCTTGATGGCGTTCGCGACGGCAACGGTTACCTTCACAGTCCTCGGATTTGTTGGAGCAAAAATGAAAACAGATTTATCGTTCATGGCAAAAGGGTTGTTCGCAGCGTTACTGATTTTCGTAGTTATTTCGCTGATTTCGATCTTTTTCCCGCTAAGTTCACTGATGTCAACGATTTTCGCAGGGGCAGGGACGTTGTTGTTCTCACTCTACATCCTGTTTGATTTCAACCAGATTATGAAGCGTGATGTGACGATGCAAGATGTACCAGTATTGGCGCTTAGTCTGTATTTGGATTTCTTGAATTTATTCTTGTTCTTGTTGCGGTTGTTTACGGGACGTAGCTAAATAAAAATGGTCTTATGCACTCCTAAAGCTAGAGTTGAAATCTAACTTAGGGGTGTTTTTATGTGGTCCAATGATAGTATGAGTTCTATAAAAACTAGTTTATGAATATTTGGTAGACTCCTCGACAAAGTAAGGAATCATTGAGAACCTTAGATGTGGAAGCGACGTTCAAATAATGTATATTTAACTGCACGTTGAAAAATTTAACAACAAGTTCCAATTCATGATATAATAGAAAATGTAAATTTAGATGCTTATACTCTAAATTAGCGTGAGTTGGAACTACTAAAGTTTTAGCGCAGAAATTGCTTGTATAAAATAATGAAAGGACGTATTTAAGTGGCAGAAGCAAAATTTGAATTGGCCTTAATTAAAAAGCTCGAAGCTGAAGGCTGGACTTACCGAAAAGATTTATCCAACGTCAGCATAAAAAAAATTGAACAACATTGGCGTGATATTCTAAATGAAACGAACGCCCATAAGCTAAATGGAACATCACTATCTGATATTGAATTTGGATTGATTCTTCAAGAACTACAACGCATTCGAACACCTTATGATGCTCAACTGTTACTAGTGGGCGCTGGAGGAGTTGGATCCATCCCTGTTACTCGGGACGACGGTTCTAGCCTAGAAGTTGAAATCTTTTATGCAGACGACGTAGCAGGTGGACGTTCTCGTTATGAAATTATCAGTCAAGTAGCCTTTGATGATTTGCCTAAAGGATTAACAACGAAACGGATAATTGATGTAGCTCTACTTGTAAACGGTATCCCTGTTGCACATATTGAAGAAAAAGATGAGCATTTACAAAATCAATGGAGTGCTTTTGAACAGCTCAAAGGCTATCATGGTGACGGGCTGTACGAAGGACTGTTTGCGTTTGTGCAAGTACAGTTCATCATGAGTCAACATTCGGCACATTATTTTGCTCGACCGAATGCGTTTGAAAATTACAATAAAACTTTTGTGTTTGGTTGGCGTGATGAGAACAATAAAGATATCACAGATGCATTTGAGTTTGCTCAGCAAGTGATGGGTATTCCTGCACTACATCGTTTAGTGACAGTTAATATGATCCCAGATGCGTCAAATGATAATCTGATGGTTATGCGTAGTTATCAAATTCAAGCGACACGAGAAATTTTACAACGTATGAAAGAAATGGAATCAAGTGGACTTATACAAAAAGAAGGCGGATATATTTGGCATACAACTGGTTCTGGAAAGACCGTCACATCATTTAAAGTTGCTCAACTGTTAGCCTCAGCTCCTCGAGTTAGGAATGTACTATTTATAGTAGACCGTGTTGATTTGATAGATCAAACGCTAGAAAACTTCAAAGATTTCGCCTATAAGCACTTCGAAAAACGCATTAAGAAAGTTAACGGTCGAGAATTGAAGCGAGAATTGAAACATAAAGGTGCATCACAAATTTTATTGATTTCAGTTCAAGGTTTAACAAAAGCAGTTAAACGTGGACTGGAAAATGATGATTGGAATGTCATTATTATGGATGAAGCTCACCGAAGTGCAAGTGGGGACTCTGTAAAATTAATCAAAAAAGCTTTCAAGAAGACGACATGGTTTGGGTTCACTGGGACTCCGAATTTCTACAGTGATGAAATAAATGATGTCCAAACAACTCGTAATATCTCAACACATGATATTTTTGGTAAACGGCTACATACTTACACAATTAAAGATGCAATTGGTGACGGAAATGTTTTAGGATTTGATGTGACTTATTTCAAACCGCATTGGGTTATTGAACATCCACAAGGCGAATTTTCTGAAAAAGACTATGAAAAAGCAGTCTATCAAAGCGATGTCTATCGTCATGAAGTGGTGCAAGATATCCTTGATAATTGGAAGAAAACTTCTAGTGGTGCATTGATCTCAGGAAGACGTGAAGAAAATACTTTCCAAGCGATGCTTGCGGTGTCTGGTAAGCAGGCCGTGGTGCATTATTACAATATTTTTAAAGAGAAAGCTCCACATTTGAATATTTCAATGACATTTTCCCGCGATGAGTCTAATGAACATGGTACAAAAGAGCAAAACGAAGCGCTCAAAAAAGCGATTGAGGACTATACTGGAAAATTCAATGTTCCAAGTATTTTAGATGCAAAAGATCCAGCTCGTGCGTATATGTTAGATATCACTAAGCGATTGGCTCGTAGAAAACCATATAATCAAGGAAAAGATGAAGATCGATTAGATTTAGTTATTGTTTCGGATCAATTATTAACTGGTTTTGATTCGAAATTTGTTAATATGATTTATTTGGACAAGATGCTAAAAGAAGGCATGCTCATTCAGGCAATTTCTCGGACAAACCGTACATATGACCTTAACAGTAAACCTCATGGAAAAGTACGTTTTTATCGTCAAGGGGACGAAATGAGAGAGTTTGTTGAAAATGCATTGCGTATTTATACAAGAGGTGGAAATGACACGCTTCAGCAAGCGGAGGTTGAGACAGAAAATCAGCTGCCTAAAGATCTAGAAAATGATGATATTTTAGCAAAGCCACAAAGTCATCAAATAAACGATTTAGAAGAAGCTATTTTTAGATTGAAAGAACTTACTGGGAATGATTTTAGCAAAACTCCTCGCGGGCAAAGCGATATAATAGAATTTGTAAACTTAGGTTTATCTACACAAAACAGGGTTCAGCGCCTAGTCCAGCAAGGGTATGAATTAGGTAGTGAGATTGAAGAATTAGACGAAGAGAGCATGCCTACTGGAAATATAGTTCAACTGGATATCTCAAGTATTGAGGAATTTGGTGCTTTACAGGCGCGGTTAAATGACGCCAGAGAGAAATTACCTCCCGATGAACGACCAGACCTTACTGAAATCAAGATTGGAATAGAGTTTTATCACCACGAAATAATTGATTATGATATGCTGGTTGAACTCTTGAATGCCTTTATGGATGACAAAATTGAAACGAATAGAGAAGCTATCGATAAGCATATCACGCCGATGGATGATGAAAGTCGTCAAGAAATCCATGCGATTGTGGACGATATCGAATCTGGTGAGATTACCGAACACTTTACGACTGAGTCTCTTCAAGAAACTCGAAAAAAATATCGAACGGAACATCGAGAGCTGAAAATTCGCCGTTGGGCAGCCGATCAAAATGTAAATGGGAACCGGGTTATGGAAGCATTTGATTTATTTCTACCAGGCCATACACTTATTGATAATCCAAAACTTTCGGATATTGTACATGAGATTGAGGAAGAAGAAAATATTGATTTCTTTGGAGCGTCAGACTTTGAAGAAGCGTTAATGATGTTTTTTAATGCATTATGAAAGATTGAGAAATAACTAAAATCCAACTTTAAAATAGGTAAGCAGGAATCTTTGTATAAAGCCATTTTAGAAAATGGAGTATACAAGATTCTTGTTTTTTTTCGTTCTAGATTCCTCTCTACGACTCCTTTGGCTACTTGTTGATGGGAGTATCGCTGCCTGTATCTATTGGAAGAATTAAGTGGTTTATGTTAGAATAGACAAATATAAATAGCATTCTTTTGGTGGGTTTTTGGTGGTACTTTAATTTTAACAAAGCGTGCTATTTTTTTTATGCTTAATTTTTATATGTGAGAAGAGATGGAACATTGGTAGATTTTAAATAAACTTTTGGTTCATTCTCTCAAAAAGAAGAGAAAGAAGGGAATATCTTAATGGCACTATCAACAGAACAACAAACAAAAATGTGGGCAATGCTCAATCAAACTCGTGGGCAAATTGGATTAACAGCCTACAAGGACTATATCTTCGGGATTTTGTTTTACAAGTATCTATCTGGAAAAGCAGCACGTTGGCTGGGGGGCGTGTCGCGTGGAGAAACTTGGGAAAGTATTTATTCTAAAAATGCTACTAAGGCTTTGCTTCATATGAGAAAAAACTTGGGCTATGCCATTCAACCTAGTGATTTTTTTTCAGATTGGAAAAAAGCAATTGATGAAGATAAGTTCAATATTGGGATGATGACCGATGCATTCGGCCATTTTAACCAGCAAGTCGCATTTGAAGCAAAAGGTGATTTTGAAGGTATTTTTGATGGTATGCGTTTTGATAGTGCTGATTTAGGTGCTAATGCGCAAGCACGTGCTAGTGTGATGATTTCCATGATTGAATTATTATCAGCGCCAGAATTTGATCTGTCGGGTAGTGATGATACTGTTTCGGACATTTATGAATATTTAGTCAAGCAATTTGCAACTGTATTAGCATCTGATATGGGACAATATTATACACCAAAAGAAATTTCTGAGGTAATGGCTCGAATTTTAACATTTGGTCGAGAGAATGAGGAACGATTCTCAATCTATGATCCGACTGTTGGTTCTGGTTCGCTTTTACTTACAACAGCAAGTTATATGAAAAATTCGCATAAACGTGGAATGATTAAGTATTTTGGTCAAGAAAAAGATGCAACGCCTTACCGTTTGTCAAGAATGAACTTGATGATGCATGGTGTTGAATATAATGATATTAATATCAACCATGCGGATACGCTTGAAAGTGACTGGCCAGACGGTGTTGTAGATGGGAAAGATACTCCACGAATGTTTGATGCTGTAATGGCAAACCCGCCATATTCAGCACATTGGAGTAATAAAGATCGTGAAGATGATCCGCGTTGGCGTGAATATGGTGTTTCACCTAGGACAAAAGCTGATTATGCATTTTTGATGCACTGTTTGTATCATTTGGAGGATAATGGGCGCATGGCGATTATTTTACCGCACGGTGTACTGTTTCGTGGAGCTGCTGAGGGTCGTATTCGTAAAGCTTTAATTGATAAGCACCAGATTGAAGCTATAATTGGTTTTCCAGATAAACTGTTCTTAAATACATCTATTCCTGTGTGTGTCTTAATTTTAAGAAAGAATCGTATTGAGTCGGATGTTTTATTTGTTGACGCGAGTAAAGATTTTGAGAAATTGAAAAAGCAAAATCAATTGCGATCTGAAGATGTTGAGAGAATTGTTGATACAGTGATTAGCCGCAAAGATATTGAGAAATACTCGCATGTAGCAACGTTAGATGAAATAAAAGAGAACGACTATAACTTGAATATTCCTAGGTATGTTGACACATTTGAAGAGGAAACACCCATTGACGTAGTAGCCTTAAGTAAGGAGATGATTGCACTTAATTCTGAAATTGGAAAGGCTGAAAGTGATTTCTTAGCATTGTTAGATGAGCTAGCCATAACCCCCGAGACAAAAGAAATAATTGAATCTACAAAGGCGGTATTTCGATGAAGGATACAAAGAAAACAATGCCTATGATTCGATTTAATGGTTTTTTTGACGCTTGGGAACAGCGTAAGTTAGGGGAACTAGCAGAAATAGTGAGAGGAGCATCTCCTAGACCAATCCAAGATTCCAAATGGTTTGATATTAACTCAGATGTAGGATGGTTAAGGATTTCTGATGTAACGGCACAAAGCGGTCGAATTAAGCACCTTGAGCAAAAACTTTCTTCAATTGGGCAAAGGCAAACTCGTGTGTTAACAGAGCCTCATTTGTTATTAAGCATTGCTGCTACTGTAGGTAAACCAGTTATAAATTATGTGAAAACGGGTGTTCATGATGGTTTCTTAATATTTCTTAATCCGTTATTTGAGCACGAATGGATGTTTCAATGGTTAGAAATGTTCAGATTTGAGTGGAAAAAATATGGACAGCCTGGAAGTCAAGTTAACCTTAATTCTGAATTGGTGAAAAATCAAAGTTTATTATTCCCCTTACGAGAAGAGCAACAGAAAATCGGCTTATTTTTCCAACAACTCGACAACACTATCACTCTTCATCAACGTAAGCTAGACTCGTTGAAGCTTATGAAACAAGGCTTGTTACAGCAGATGTTCCCGGAAAATGAAGAAAAAATCCCGAGAATCAGGTTTACTGATTTTGACGGAGATTGGGAGCAGCGTAAGTTAGGAGAAGTTTCAAATAAAGTTACTGAAAAAAACAAAGAAAATAAATTTACCGAAACGCTAACCAATTCTGCCGAGCATGGAATTATTAATCAACGGGAGTTTTTCGATAAAGATATTTCCAATGAAAAGAATTTAAATGGATACTATATTGTCTGTAAGAATGATTTTGTTTATAATCCACGCATTTCAAACTATGCTCCAGTTGGGCCAATTAAGCGTAACAGATTAGGAAGAACTGGTGTAATATCGCCTTTATATTATGTTTTTCGAGCACGCAGCATAGATAAAAATTTTTTGGGATACTACTTTGATACAACAATTTGGCATAAATTTATGGAGTTAAATGGGGACTCAGGTGCAAGAGCAGATCGTTTTGCAATCAAAGATTCCATTTTTAAAGAAATGCCAATTCCATACCCACACTTAAATGAGCAAAAAAAGATTGGTGATTTTTTGGATGGAATAGCAAACACTATCGATTTTCATCAAAAGAAGCTAGTTAAATTAAGTATCCTAAAAAAGGCTTACCTGCAACATATGTTCATTTAAACCAAATCCCCACCTAGCATATCATAACTAGATGGGGATTTCTTATCACATTAGCATGGATAAGTGTCGTATAATTTTATCATTATCTTGATTTTCCAACTCCTGTATAATATGAAGATACGTCTCCTGTGTGGTTGTCATACTAGAATGCCCTAATCTATTCGCCACACTTGCAATCGAAACACCCGCAAACAATAGTAATGAAGCATGGGTATGTCGTAAACTATGAACCGTAATGATGGGTATCTCAGCACGATTGCATAATACTTTCAGGCGATTATTAATAGTTGAATTGAACACTCTACTTTTAACAAAAATAGGCTTATCCTGTTCTTTTATTTTAATTAATTGTGAGAACTGCATAGCTAATTGCCAGTCAATTTGAATTTTTCTCTTGGAAGATTCATTTTTTGTTGGTTGAAAAGAGCCGTTCGTATTTTTGTAATCCCAAGTTTTATTGATAATTATTTTTTGCTTGGAAAAATCAAAGTCTGAAGGCGTTAAAGCCAGTGCTTCAGAAAATCGAAGACCTGTTTTGATAATTAACAAAATAAACCAATCCCAATTAATATCTTCTGCTAAATTTAATTCTTTCAATAGAGCCTGAACTTCAAATTGATTTAAAAATTTTGCTTTTTTAGGTCGTGGTACTTTCCCTTTAATCACGATTTTTCTTGCAGGATTTTGAGTAATAATCCCCTCATCTACTGCGTCTAGAATAGCTCCCTTTAAGTGATGGTGAAAATCCATAGTAGTTTGTTTCTCGTGAGTAAGTGCATAGTCATTAAGCAATTGTTGATAACTATTTCGATCAAGCTCTTTCAATTTCAAATTAGGCACAAGTTCTTGTAGTTTTTGTTCTGTTACATAATATTTTTGTAGGGTGATTGAGCGGATAGCACCAACCTTATAAAGATTTACCCAGTCTTTAAAATACTCATGAAACATCTGTTCTTTTCGTCTTGTTGTTTTCATAAAAAACCTCCTAGATAATAAATAGATGAATCAATCATCTGTATCTATTATCTAGGAGGTTGCTTTAAGTGTAAACGTTTAATTAAATGAACATGTTTTTTAAGTAAGCCTTTTTTAATATATTGAGCATATCTAATTTATTTTGATAAAGAATGATAGTGTCCTCTAGATTTGTGAAAAACAGTCCAATTTTCCGTTGTTCTTCTAATTTAGGAATAGATAGGTAAAATCCTGCATATTCTCGAGCATTTATTCCTGGTTGCCCTGATCTTTGAGAAGTAATTTGAATAAAGTTTTTATAGTTAGTTGTTAAGGTGTTCTGAAAAATAAATTTCGCATCATATTCTTGCTTAATTTTGGCTCTTATTAAAAAACCAGCATAATAAACACTTCCATCTTTTCCATTATAATAATAAGACTTTCCCACGCTGGCACCAGTTCTTGCAAAAAGAATATCTCCTACTTCTAACAAGTAATTATCAGCATGAACTAAGTTCGTATCTGGAGAAGTAATGTTATCTTGACTAAACATATGAGAACTTTCATCTATATCAGTAATTCTGATATATTTATTTTTCCCGTCATATTTCTTGGAACTTGCATTAAGACCATACTCAAAAGAAGTTGCTAGTTCTCCTAACTTACGCTGTTTCCAATGCTCTTCAAAATCAATAAATCGCACTTTCGGAACCTTTTCCCCATTCACAGGGAACATCTGCTGTAAAAACCCTTGTTTCATCAGCTTTAGAGCATTTAGCTTACGTTGATGAAGAGCGATAGTGTTGTCGAGTTGTAGAAAAAACATCATAATTTGCTGTTGTTCCCCGTAGCTTGGATAAAGTAAATTGACCTGTTTTAAATCTGAATTGTGTAAATGGACCACTGATTTTCCTTGAGCTCGTTTTGACATTTCCTTCTGTTGTGTACCATTTGAAATAGTTAATGCTAGAAAAACGGAATTAATTTTTTTTTTAGGCTTGATGATATTCAAGTCTCCACCTAAGATAAATCCTTCTGTACCAATTACTGAAGCCCTTGAAATATCTGCGGCTGTTTCACCAGAAGCCGGAACTACAACTTCATTACCTTCACTTATAACAGATTTATCTTTCTTTTCTACAAAAGTATCAACATTATTAATAACTATTTCATATCTTGTATACAAGCGACCATAAAAAACGATAGGTGTACCTTTTTCAGTCAGGTCATTTTTGGTATAGCCATTTCCTTTTGAGAAAACAGCTACATCCCCTAACTTACGCTGTTCCCAAGCTTGAATGTAAATAAAATCGCCCCATCAAACTAATGATTAAGAGCGACTTTGTTTTATTTAACTTAAACCATAATACCCCAACACAATCTCAGCAACCGATTTCGCCGCTACTGGCAGTGAGTCTTCATCAATATCGAATTTTGGATGGTGATTGTAATACGGTTTTTCGACGCCTTTTGGTTTTGCTCCAACGTAGAGGAACGCGCCTGGGATTTTTTCAAGGTAGTAGGCGAAATCTTCGGAACCGGAGAGCATTTCGGCTTCGGATACAGCGGTGAGATAGTCGCCAAGCCCTTTTTGCAAGTAGTTCACGGCGTCGCTTGTTGCTTCGGGATCGTTGTAAAGTGGGGGATAGTCATGGGTGTAAGTAAGCGTCGCGGTGATGCCGTACGCGGCTTCTAAACCGGCCACGATACGCCGAATTTCTTTGTCAATCAGCTCGCGGGTTTCACTCGTCATATAGCGAACGTCGCCCTCGAGCTCGACATAGTCCTTGATCACGTTAAAACTACCTTTTCCATCGAAGGAACCGACCGTTACGACACCGGTGTCAAAAGGATTGAGGCGACGGCTGACGATGGTTTGAATGGCGGTGACGAAATAGGATGCGGCTACAATCGCGTCATTGGCCATGTGTGGAGAGGAGCCGTGACCGCCAGTTCCTTGGATGCCGAGCTTGAAATAGCTACGACCAGCCATGGAAAAACCGCTATGATATCCGATTTCCCCAGCATTGAAAAATGGGAAGACATGAATACCGTAAATGTTATCGACATCATCTAAAAGTCCTGATTCCATCATGCTTTTAGCGCCTCCTGGTGGTGTTTCTTCGGCATGTTGGTGAATAATTTTAATCGTACCAGGAAGTTCGTCTTTTAGTTGAATAAGGCAATCGGCAAGGATTAGTAAGTAAGCGGTATGGCCGTCATGTCCACAGGCATGCATCACGCCAGGATTTTTTGAAGCGAAGGGGAGACCGGTTTCTTCTAGAATTGGAAGCGCATCGAAATCGGCACGCAATCCTAGTGTTTTACCGGGTTTACCGCCAGTAATCGTGACGATAATACCGTGTCCGTTCCCAACTTCGCGTTCGATAGCAACATCTTTTCCTTCATAAAATTTGGCTACGTAGTCGGCTGTCGCTTGCTCATGAAACGACAACTCTGGGTGGGCGTGAAGGTGGCGCCTAATTTCAATCATTTCCTTACTTCGTTCATCGATCATTTGCATTAATTTTGCACGCATCGTATTCACTCCTTCTTATTTGGCTGTATAATCTGCCACAATCGCGCCCATCGCTTTGGCTGCAATGAGTAGTGATGCTTCGTTGATATCAAATTTAGGATGGTGATGGGGATAAAAAACGCCGTTCGCAGGCATTGCGCCCACATAAAAGAAGCAACTTGGGCGTTCCTGCGCGTAATAGGCAAAATCCTCAGAAGGCGGCTGTGGCTCGCATCGCGTGATTTCGGTGATTTCTGCAATCGCTGTTTCCTGCAATGTTTTCGACACGAATTCAGTCAGCGCCACATCGTTTACAAGTACTGGGTAATCGTTTTCATAATTCAAATCGTACGTAACGCCAAACATCGCGGCTAGCCCGTCTAAAATACGGCGGATTTCCTTTTCAATCAAGGTCCGTGTCGCCTCAGTCATCGCACGTACATCGCCTTCAAGCGTCACTGCGTCCTTAATCACGTTAAAACTTCCTTTCCCATCAAAAGAACCAATCGTGATGGAGCCAACATCAAAAGGATTGAGCCGGCGACTAATAATTGTTTGCAGGGCAACAACGAATTCACTCGCAGCGACAATCGCGTCATTCGCCATATGTGGGGAGGAACCGTGTCCGCCGCGTCCCGTAATTTTCACTTTAAATGAAGCGCGTCCAGTTTGAATCGGACCTTCTCGATACGCGATTTCACCAGTTGGCATCGTGGACATGACATGAATGCCGAGCACCTCGTCGACACCATCCAAACAACCGTCTCGAATCATCGCAATCGCGCCACCAGGAGGCGTTTCCTCGGCAGGCTGATGCAACACAACAATTTTGCCACGGAGCTGATCCTTCATTTCAATCAAAGTTTCCGCTAAAATAAGCATATACGCCGTATGTCCATCGTGTCCACAAGCATGCATCACACCAGGGTTCTCTGAGGCGAAGGGAAGGCCGGTTTCTTCCTGAATTGGCAAGGCATCAAAGTCAGCGCGAATGGCGAGCGTCCGACCTGGTTTGCCACTATCAATTGTCACAACAACGCCATGCCCACCAACGTTTGTCCGCACATCACAATCTTTTCCCTTATAAAAATAAGTGATATAAGCCGCCGTGTTTTCCTCTTGGAACGAAAGCTCAGGATGCGCATGTAAAAATCGCCGTATCGCAACGATTCGATCCTGTTTTTCTGTTAATTTCTCCAATAATTGTTGCTTCATCATTTCTCCTCCTTCTATATAAAAAGGTTCTCTCATCGTTCATTATAGACACAACATAGCGAATATATAAGAGAATTTTTGCTATTAAAACGGCTAATTTTTGTCCTTGTGCATATTATAAAAGTGATGACGAACAAAAAGGGGCGTCTATTTCTTACTGTTTTTCAAATGTTTAGATAATTCCTTGTTACGATAAATTAAGGTGCTATAATAAAAAGAAAGCGCTATATTCGGAGGAGAGAAACATGGAGAAAACGCAACAACGAAAAGGTATACTACCCATTTTATTTCTAGGCTACATCGCGATTTACATTGATAAACTGGTGATTGGTGTTATCGCTGTCCCACTCGCAGAACAATTGAATCTCAGCATCGACGAGAAGAGTTACATATTTTCAGCTTTTTTTATCGGTTATTCCATTATGCAAATCCCGTTCGGCTATTTAAATGATAAGCTAGGCTCCAAATTCGTGCTTATTATTTCGTTGTCGATCATCACTGTGGCATCAATCGTGTTTGGCTCAGCATCAACACTTATAGCTCTAGTAGCCGCTCGTTTCTTCGCAGGAATCGGTCATGCAGGTTATCCAACATCCTCAGCCAGAACCGTAACCGACACCTATCCAATGGAAAAAAGGACATGGGCGCAATCGATTCTAATCTCCACATCAGGCATTGCATCCATCATTGGACCGCTACTTATCCCTATTGTCATCGGAGCATTCGGCTGGCGCGGCGCCGTATTTTGCATCGCATTCCTGTTCGTACTGGCCTTAATCCTCGTCATCTGGAAACTGCCAAATACGCATAAAGAGAAAAAACAAAGCAACCAGCCAAAAGTCAAAGCTGCGATGCCATTTTGGAAAGTAGTCACGAATCCCGTCGTTGTCCTGTTATTCATCGCGATGTGCAGCATCAATATCGTCCTATACACCATCGCCAACTGGACACCGACTTATTTAGCAGACGAACGCGGCGTCTCGCTCGGCATGATCTCCATCATCATTGCCATCGCAGGACTTGGAAGCTTACTCGGAAGTTTCGGAACAGCCTACATCGTTGGGCGCTTTTTCCAACATCGCGAAAAACGCGTCATCTTTGTCTTAGCACTCATCACGGCAGGTTCCGCGCTTCTCGTGTACCAATCTGAAAGCATCGCCGTACTAACATTCTGGCTATTCCTTTGCTACATGTGCTCCGTCATGATTTTCTCAACCATGTTCACCTTGCCACTCAAACGGTTGCATGAATCCATCGTCGGCACAGCGACCGGCGTCGTCAACACAGGCGCAACACTTGGCGGCGTTTTTGCACCAATGATCGTGGCCCAGCTCGTAGGCGCATTCGGCAATTACCAAGCCGTTTTCGTGGCCATGGCTATAGCGGCGCTAGTCACATGTGTATTCGTCGTCTTTATACCAAGTATGAAAACCACCCAAAAAGCATAAAAACGTGCCGGCGAGCTTCCTATTTTCGCCGGCACATTTTCCATTTCTAAATCGTCCTCCGAAACTCATAAAAATGAATTGCGTTCACATCCAGATACGCGTAAAAGGACCAATCATCCGTCATCACTTCATCACTGACCGAAAGCTTAGGAACCGAGGCCTGTGACGCATAATCCAACACTTCCTGGTCTAACCCATGCCGACTATTCAACTCCCAATACTTCGAATAAAGCGCACCATTATCCTGATCGAACTGGAACGTCCGCAACTGATAACGTCCTGGCAAAAGCCCCTTCAAACGAATATGCGACTCCTTCCGATAATCCTGCAAAAGCGAATCCTCCACCGAATAAAGCGGATTAAATTGCGTACAGTTCAGTAAAACCAACTGATATCCATCCTCAAATGCCGTCAAAATAAAATCAGCTCCATAAGCGACAATTTCCCCGCGTAGCCGTTCCTTAAATTTTAACGCATAAAAAGCAGGGCGCTTCCCGTTGAAAAAATGAAATAACTCCAGACCATCCAATCGAATATTCCGTTCCTTCCACTCGTCTTCATGCAGTTCCGTATTAATCCAAAATCCGAGCCCATCCACTTCCGAACTCACAGCAAGCACCGTCTGAAAAATCAAAGCCCCGCGAAAAAAGGTCCCATTCGTATAACGCGTATTTCCCGTCAACGTATTCCAATTAACAAGGATGAGCGGCTTATCCAAATGATGTAACCGCAAATATTGCTTCAATTTCCGCGTTTTCGACAGCACATAATCCTGCGTCACAATAAATTCCGAATGTGCACTCTTACTGAAATCAACCGCCTCATTCTGATTCGCATTAAACGCGATAAAATCAATCTGATCCGCCGTTTTCGCCATCCATTCATGGTTAGAAAGAGGTGCCTCCCGTCGCTCCGAAAAGGGCAAATAACTCCCAACTTGAATCCGCATATCAAATCGCTTCAATACGGTGTGCAATCTTATGTACACACGCTGCAATTCCTTCTTAGAAACCGCCGTCAAATGCGGCTCAAAATACATGAAATACCAACGGCTCAAAAATTCCCGTCCAAAAACGTGCATCATATGACGAAGAAAGTGCTCCAATTTCTCAAAAAAAGCCTCCTCATCCACTGAAATCTCCTGATACTCCATCCGAATAAACAATCCTAAATCAAGCTTTTTCAAATAAGCAATTGCCAAATCAGCATTCGCATACGGAGAAGAAGTCGGGACTTTCTCATCCGTCTCTTTGTCAGGCAAAAGCGTCGAACCCTGAATCAGATGTCGAATTCCAACATATCGCACGGAAAGCTCTTCTTTCGCCATCATAAGTTGCGTCTGCACGTTCTCCTTCAGCACCTCGCGCAACTCGCCAATCGTCAGAATATGCATCGCGTCCGGAATCGCAGTCGGCTTACTAGAAGTAATCGAAATCGTTTTCTTCTCAAACGGCGCCGCGTCCACAAAATGAACTTGCTCCGCAGCTTGGCGGTATGATGCCAGTCTAGCTAAAATACTCGGCGATTGCACCACCCGTTTTGTTTGCGTGGTCAAAATTTCTGGCTTTTCAACGACACCACCACCAGCCAAAACTTCCTGTCGATACGTAGCAGGCGTTTTTCCATAACGGGCCTTAAAAGATGTCGTGAAATTTTTAGGCGAGGAAAAACCGTTTTTCTGCGCGATTTGTGAAATATTATCCGAGCTCGTACGTAAATCCTCCAAACTATGCTTCAACCGAATCTGCGTCAAATATTGCAGAAAACCGAGGCCCGTCACTTTTTTGAAATAACGAGATAAATAAGAGGTAGATAGAAATTCCTGCTCCGCGATATCTTGCAATGTAATCGGCTCATCGAATTGTTGCTCCAATTGCTGCGTAATACGTGTAATTCGCGTATCATGAATGCTAGCCCCATCCCGCGTTGGCAATTCCTTTTTGAAAAAGCGTGTCAGAAGCAACATAATCTGAAAAAGCGCGGTCTGTGTCTCCAATTTATTGCCTTTCGCTTTATGCAACTGTGCAATCACCATTTCCGCTAAATACTTTCGTAATAACGTTATCATTTTTTCCCGCCCGGTATCAATCTGGCTCGACATACAATCGAAGGCCAGCTGAAAATAATCAGCGTAATAAGATGCGAAGAAAGGACTTGTAATATGTAAGCGAATCACAATCGTATCGTCGGCTCCGCGCGCAGTAAAGGCTTCATTATGATTCAGAACAACCAAATCATTCTCACCAAGCGAAAAATCATGCCTCGAAAGTGAAAGCAACAGCTCGCCCTGAATCACAAAGAGAATCGTTGTCCCCGCATGTTCCTTAGGTGCTAAATACGTTATGTTTTCAAGCTGAACCATGTAATCATCTTTTTTCCCCACAAAAATCGCCTCCTCATAAGTCTATTATACCGAAAAATTTGGAAATAAAAAGTATTCCTATTTCGACCGTTTTCTTTGGACAAAAAGGATAAAAAAGACTATAATAACTATATGGTCAGTAAAGGTCAGATTAGAAAAAACTCGTTCTTAGAGCGGAGGATTTTTCACAGATGACCACTTATAATAGAAACTATCATTATTTGAAACGAGGTGCGTCAAACTTATGGAAATGCAGAAATTCACACAACAAGTCCAGGAGACGATCGCGTCCGCCCAACAATTAGCCATCGAAGGCAAACAACAACAAATCGACACGCTACACGTATTCGCGGCACTTTTAGAGCATAGCGATTTTGCGAAGCGAGTGTATGAAGTCGCAGAAGTAGACGCGAAACAATTATTAAAAACAATACAAAGCGAAATAGAGAAATTACCGAGCGTGACGGGAAGTAACGTGCAATATGGCCAAGCGATGAGTTCTTCGCTGTATGAGCTAATTGCCGACGCCGAAAAGGAACGTCAAAAATTAGAAGATGATTACGTATCCACGGAGCACTTGTTGCTAGCCGTAATGGATCAGAAAAAAAGCCCAATCAAAGAAGTGATCGGGATTCCAAAAAAACAACTAAACGAAGCTATTTTACAAATCAGAGGAGGAAAACGAGTGACAACACAAAATGCAGAAGAGCAATATGAAGCATTGTTAAAATATGGTCGCGATTTAGTCGCCGAAGTTCGCACAGGAAAAATCGATCCGGTCATCGGTCGTGACGCCGAAATTCGCAATGTCATCCGCATTTTATCGCGAAAAACGAAAAATAACCCAGTCTTGATCGGAGAACCTGGCGTTGGTAAAACCGCAATTGTCGAAGGCTTAGCGCAGCGGATTGTGCGCAAAGATGTGCCAGAAGGTTTGAAAGATAAGACGATTATCTCGCTTGATATCGGTTCCTTGATTGCTGGCGCGAAATATCGTGGTGAATTTGAAGAGCGTCTGAAAGCCGTTTTACAAGAAGTCAAGGATAGCGACGGCGAAATTTTACTATTTATCGATGAAATCCACACGATTGTCGGCGCTGGAAAAACGGATGGCGCCATGGATGCCGGAAATATGCTAAAACCGATGCTTGCTCGCGGTGAACTTCATTGTATTGGCGCCACAACATTGGACGAATACCGCCAATACATCGAAAAAGACCCAGCTCTAGAACGCCGATTCCAAAAGGTTCTCGTTCCTGAGCCAACCGTCGAAGATACCGTATCGATTTTGCGTGGTTTGAAAGAACGTTTTGAAATTCATCATGGGGTTAATATTCATGACAACGCGCTTGTCGCGGCGGCGAGTCTTTCTAATCGCTACATCACGGATCGGTTTTTGCCAGATAAGGCGATTGATTTGGTTGATGAAGCCTGCGCTACGATTCGTGTGGAAATTGACTCGATGCCAAGCGAGCTCGACGAAGTGACGCGTAAAGTGATGCAGCTGGAAATCGAAGAAGCAGCGCTAAAAGAAGAGAAGGACCCAGCGAGTGAACGCCGTTTGGAAATATTGCAGAAAGAGCTCGCGGATTACAAAGAAGAAGCTCATAAAATGAAGTCAAAATGGGAATCTGAGAAGCATGAAATTAGCCAAATCCGTGAAGTTCGCGAACAGATCGATCATTTGCGTCATGAATTGGAAGAAGCGGAGAACAATTATGATTTGAATAAAGCCGCCGAACTCCGTCATGGTCGCATTCCTGAGGTTGAGAAAGAATTGGCGCGATTGGAAGAGGAGAACCGCGAGAAGACAGCGAATGAGGATCGACTTTTGCAAGAAGAGGTTACGGAGAATGAAATCGCGGATATTGTCGGCAGATGGACCGGGATTCCAGTGGCAAAATTGGTCGAAGGAGAGCGCGAAAAATTATTGAAACTGGCGGATTCGCTCCAAGAAAAAGTCATCGGTCAGGAAAACGCGGTGCAGCTCGTAAGTGACGCCGTGATTCGTGCACGCGCTGGAATCAAAGATCCGCGGCGCCCAATCGGTTCGTTTATTTTCCTAGGCCCAACTGGTGTCGGAAAAACTGAACTTGCCAAAGCGCTGGCCTTCAATCTTTTCGATTCGGAAGATCATATGATTCGGATTGACATGTCGGAATACATGGAGAAACACGCGGTATCAAGGCTTGTCGGTGCACCGCCTGGTTATGTCGGTTATGAAGAAGGCGGTCAACTAACTGAAGCCGTTCGCCGCAATCCGTATTCGATTATTCTGCTAGACGAAATTGAAAAAGCGCATCCTGATGTGTTCAACATTTTACTTCAAGTGTTGGATGATGGTCGGATTACGGATTCCCAAGGACGCCTGATTGACTTTAAAAATACGGTGATTATTATGACATCGAATATCGGTTCGACGATGTTGCTTGAACGCACGGTGGACGGTGAAATTTCTGAGAAACTGGAAGAAGATGTCCTCGAAGTTTTACAAGCCTCGTTTAAGCCTGAATTTTTGAACCGTGTGGATGATATTGTTCTGTTTAAACCGTTGACGCTAGATAATATTAAAGGCATCGTGGAGAAAGTTGTTGCTGAATTGCAAGTCCGCCTTGCTGGTCAGGAAATCAAGATTACGATGACGGACGACGCGAAACGCTTTATCGCCGAAGAGGCCTACGATCCAATCTACGGCGCGCGTCCATTGAAACGCTATATTACAAGACAAATTGAAACCCCACTTGCCCGTGAAATCGTCGCAGGAAAAATCATGCCACATTCTGAAGTCGCGATTACACTACAAGACGGCCGATTTGATTTTGATATTGTTGGGGAATAAAACGGCGCTTGGCTCAGACTTGCAATCTGGGTCAAGCGTTTTATAATTGGAGAAGTAGGGAAAACGTTTAGTGGATACGAAAATGAAACGTGGAGAGGATGAAAGAAATGAAATTAGTATTGATTCGTCATGGACAAAGTGAGTGGAACAAGCTGAACCTTTTTACTGGCTGGCATGATGTTGATTTGTCAGAACAAGGTGTGGAAGAGGCGAAAAAAGCTGGGGAGCTAATCAAAGAAGCCGACCTCCAATTTGACATTGCCTTCACATCCGTCCTAACCCGCGCGATTAGGACGCTGGATTATGCGTTAGAAGGATCCGAGCAGTTATGGATTCCCGTATATAAATCATGGCGCTTAAACGAACGTCATTACGGCGCGCTCCAAGGCTTGAATAAACAAGAGACCGCCGATAAATATGGTGCAGATCAAGTTCAATTATGGCGCCGTAGCTACGATACATTGCCACCACTTTTGGAAGAAAATGATGATCGCCAAGCAAAAAATGATCGTCGTTATCAGTTGCTAGATACGAGCGCAATTCCAACTGGTGAAAACCTGAAAGTAACATTGGAACGTGTAATCCCGTACTGGATGGACACGATTGCGCCTGAAATCAAAAGTGGTAAACGCGTGGTCATCGCAGCACACGGTAACAGTTTGCGAGCACTCGTGAAATTCCTCGAAGGCATTAGTGACGATGATATTATGGAACTTGAAATCCCGACCGGCGTACCATTAGTGTACGAATTGGATGACGACTTGAAACCAACGAATAAGTACTACTTAGGTGAATAAATAAAAAAAGTATGTTGGCCAATTCTGGTCAACATACTTTTTTTATTTAATATCGTAGGTTTCACTTTCTTTTGGCATCAATACAGGAATTAAGAAAATCGCGATGGAGATAGCGACCGCCATAATTGTTCCCATTGTGAAATCGTAAGTCGTTGCAATAACCGAAGCCGCAACATACTCAGACATTTGAGCTAAAATAAACACCCAGAAAAATGTAATGATATAACGCATGACACAACACCTCCGTTCAAGGATTCCTCGATTCATTCTAGCATAAAAAAGAGCGATTGAACAAGTATTTGTTTATGGCAAGATAGGATAAGAATAGCTTTAAGTATAAGAATAATCTAGGGCGTATAAATAAAATGGAAAAGGCGTTGTGAAATTATCATGATAATCGTGTTTTAGTAACCATCATGATAAAATACAATTATTGTGATAAATCGAAAGGTAGTTGACTATGAAAATAGAACCCTTGAGGAAAATATTCGATGTAATATTTAAAGTTGACAATCATAGATTATTTTAAAGTTTATAGGTAAACGATAAAGTAAACTAGAAGATTTCTATTGTTAAAAATATGAATCTCTGTTAAAATTAGGACCAGGTAATAAAAAAAGCCGAACACGCCGGTTCATCCCCGACAGAAATAGTGACAAGCATGGTGAAAGCCATCACTTAGGCTTTTGCCGTGTTTGTCACTATTTTCGAGGGGGTGGCGTGCGAGGCTAGATTGGGGAAAATACCAACTCCCCCTCGCCAATTATCCACAAAAAAATTGGCGAGGCTCAAAACCCCCAAAGTTACCACCAAACCATTAGCAAAACCAGCAATTATACTTTTTTATATGTTATATCCGAAGCGAGTTAAGGCGCTTCACAACTAATTTTTCTTGGAGGAATACGAAATGAATGCAGGTATTTTAGGTGTAGGTAAATATGTACCAGAACGCGTCCTTACAAACGCAGATTTAGAAAAAATGATGGATACATCCGACGAGTGGATTCGCTCAAGAACAGGAATCGAAGAACGCCACATCGCGCGTGAAGATGAATATGTACACGATATGGCTTATGAAGCAGCAAAAGCAGCGATCGAAAACGCAGGATTAACACCAGCAGACATCGATTTAATTATCGTGGCGACAGTAACACAAGAATCCAATTTCCCATCCGTGGGTAACATTATTCAAGACCGTTTAGGCGCAAACAACGCCGCAGCAATGGATTTAGGAGCAGCGTGTGCCGGTTTCACATTCGGAACAGTAACAGCCGCACAATTCATCCAAACAGGCGCATACAAAAATATTGTCATTGTCGGCGCTGACAAACTATCCAAAATTACAGATTGGGATGATCGCAGTACCGCGGTTCTTTTCGGCGATGGTGCAGGTGCAATCGTGATGGGGCCAGTATCTGACGGTCGTGGCTTATTATCCTTTGATCTAGGTTCAGACGGATCAGGTGGAAAATACCTCAACCTCAATGAAAAACGTAAATTGTACATGAACGGCCGCGAAGTTTTCCGTTTTGCAGTACGTCAAATGGGGGAAGCATCATTACGCGTCCTCGAAAAAGCAGGGATGGCAAAAGAAGAATTAGACTTGCTTATCCCGCATCAAGCAAACATCCGCATCATGGAAGCATCACGCGAACGCTTAGACTTACCAGAAGAAAAACTGATGAAAACCGTTCACAAATACGGCAATACATCGGCATCTTCTATTGTATTAGCGTTAGTTGACGCTGTAGAAGAAGGTCGCGTGAAAGACGACGATAATTTACTATTAGTCGGATTTGGCGGCGGTCTAACATGGGGCGCGCTAATCCTCAAATGGGGTAAATAAAACACAACAATGTCTGGGATAACGCACGATTCAATCCCAGACTATTTTTCAAATTAGGAAGGAAATACGTCTTTTTGAGAAATCGTATTTTATTTATGATATAATGAAGGTGTCTTTTTATATTTTGTTATTAGTAATAGCATTTTTTGTATGACCAACTACTGCTAAATTAGCGGAAGTTATTTTTTGTGTGATAATTGTAGAAGAGGAGATGAAAAAATGGAGAACAAACGTGTGGTAGTAACGGGTGTTGGTGCCGTTACGCCAATAGGTAATGACGCCGATACAGCCTGGGAGAATGCTAAAAAAGGTGTAAACGGTGTTGGAGAACTTACACGACTTAACCCGGATGATTTCCCAGTTAAAATCGCTGCGGAATTGAAGGATTTTGATATTGAGAAGTACCTTGATAAGAAAGATGCGCGCAAAATGGACCGTTTCACGCATTACGCGATTGCAAGTTCGGATATGGCGGTTGCGGATGCAGGCTTAACGATTGACGACTCGAATGCAACGCGCGTTGGTGTTTGGATTGGTTCGGGAATTGGCGGTATGGAAACGTTTGAAACACAATACGAAACCTTTTTAAATCGCGGACATCGCCGTGTTAGCCCGTTTTTCGTACCGATGATGATTCCCGATATGGCGAGTGGTCAAGTATCGATTCGTCATGGTGCAAAAGGGATTAACTCAGCGACCGTAACGGCTTGTGCGACTGCGACAAACTCGATTGGTGACGCGTTTAAAGTCATTCAACGTGGTGACGCGGACGTGATGATTACAGGTGGTGCTGAGGCGCCGATTACGAAAATGTCTGTGGCTGGTTTCGTTGCAAATAAAGCCCTATCACTTAATTCTGACCCTGAAACAGCATGTCGTCCATTCGACGTGGATCGCGACGGTTTTATCATCGGAGAAGGCGCTGGTATTTTCATTTTAGAAGAATTAGAACATGCCAAAGCCCGCGGTGCAAAAATTTATGCGGAAGTGGTTGGTTATGGCGCGACAGGCGATGCCTACCATATTACAGCGCCAGCTCCAGGCGGAGAAGGTGCCGCTCGTTCGATGCAAATGGCGTTAAAAGACGCAGAAATCGGCGTAGATGGCGTGGATTATATCAATGCCCATGGTACGAGTACACCATACAACGACGATTACGAAACACAAGCAATCAAAACCGTTTTCGGTGACAATTCTAAAAAACTCGCAATCAGCTCTACAAAATCAATGACAGGCCACACACTAGGCGCGTCCGGCGGTATTGAAGCCATTTTCAGCGTGCTAGCAATTCGCGATAGTGTCGTGCCACCAACGATTCATTTGAACAATCCAGACCCAGTCTGCGATTTAGATTATGTTCCAAACGTAGCTCGTGAAATGAACGTCGATGTAGCGATGTCCAACTCTTTTGGTTTTGGCGGACACAACGCAACATTAGTATTCAAGAAATATCAATAAAAAATGCAAGAGAGATGCCAAATTTTGAGGTGTCTCTCTTTTTTTGAGCAACAAACTAGCATTTCTTTCAATAGTAGCTTACAATTAAATTGTGCACAAATTAATTAGGAGGAAGAACGATGGCAAGCCAAAAACGAATCCTAGACGAACAACTATGTTTTTCGATTTATACCGCTTCACGCGAATTCACGAAATTTTATCGGCAAGCATTGGAACCTTTTCAACTTACTTATCCGCAATATTTAGTCCTTTTGGCGCTTTGGGAAGAACCGAAGCAATTAGTGAAAGAGCTAGGAAGCCACCTATCACTCGACAGCGGAACCTTAACGCCGATGTTGAAGCGAATGGAAGGCATGGGACTAGTCAAGCGATCACGCAGCAAGGAAGACGAACGAAAAGTATACATCGAGCTCACCGAAAAAGCAGGGCAAATGAAGTCAGCCGTTTTAGAAAGTGTGGCGGACTGCATTTCCAAGCTCGCATTCACCGAGCAAGATTATAAACAGATGTTACAGGGAATAAAAGAACTGACAACCAAAATTCAAGAAAATAATGGAGGAACAAAAAATGAAAAAATTATATGAAACAACAGTAATCAATACCGGTGGACGTAAAGGGGAAGTACATTCTCCAGATAATATTTTCTTCCAAGACATCGTATCACCAAAAGAACTAGGCGGCGAGGGCGGTTCAGGCTCTAATCCAGAACAATTATTTGCAGCTGGTTACTCCGCATGTTTCAATAGTGCGCTAGAGCTCGTGATGTCCAAACAAAAAATTGAAGCAGCAAGCACCGTAGAAGGAACCGTATCGTTATATAGCGATCCCGAAGATAACGGCTTCAAAATCGGCGTTGTCCTAGCTGTCCATATCGAAGGCGTTGATGCAGAAACGGCGCAAAAACTAGTAGAAACCGCTCATCAAGTCTGCCCTTACTCGAAAGCAACACGCGGAAATATCGAAGTAGAATTAAATATTATCTAATACGCAAAAAAATCCTGCCATCCCTTTTCTAAAAGGTGTGACAGGATTTTTACTTATTTTCTTCGTTTGCGACCTAGACCAATCGCGTTTTCCATTTTCTTCAGCGTTTTATTAGCCACGCGAGCCGCTTTTTCAGCACCTTGATCTAAAATATCATCCAGTTCAGGAGACTTCAAGAAATGCTCGTAACGCTCTTGAATCGGCGAAAGTTCATTCACAACCACCTCAGCAAGGTCCGATTTGAAATCACCGTAACCTTTGCCCTCATATTTTGCCTCAAGGGCCTTCACTGGCTCACCCGTCATCGCAGAATAAATCGCCAACAAGTTCGAAATTCCAGGCTTGTTCTCCTTGTCAAACTGCACAATACCGGAAGAATCTGTCACGGCACTCTTAATTTTTTTCGTGATCACATTTGGTGGGTCCAACAAGAAAATCGCATTCTTCTTATTATCATCCGATTTACTCATTTTACGCGTCGGATCTTGAAGCGCCATCACGCGCGCGCCTTGCTCAGGGACATAAATATCCGGAACAACGAATACGTCCGCATCCTCATTTTTCTTATTAAAACGCTCTGCCAAGTCACGCGTCAGCTCAATATGCTGCTTCTGATCATCGCCAACAGGCACCAAATCCGTTTGATACAGCAAAATATCCGCAGCCATCAAAGGCGGGTACGTCAATAGCCCAGCGCTCACACCAGCCTTGCCAGTCGATTTATCCTTAAACTGTGTCATCCGCTCCAATTCACCGATATACACGTTACACTGCAGAATCCAAGCCGCCTGCGCGTGTGCAGGAACCTCCGATTGAATAAATAGCGTCGACTTCTCCGGATCAAGCCCAACCGCCAAATAAAGCGCAGCGAGATTACGAATGCTCTGGCGCAACTTCAAACGATCTTGCGGAACCGTAATCGCATGCTCATCCACGATACAATAAAAACAATTATAATCCTCCTGAAACTGTCCAAACTGCTTCAAAGCCCCGATATAGTTCCCTAAAGTTAAATCCCCACTTGGCTGAATTCCTGAAAAAATTGTTTGCTTCATCCTAATTTCCTCCTCCAATTAACTACAAAAAAACGCCCATCCCCACATAAAAATAGGGACGAACGTTATATCCGCGGTACCACCCTAAGTACTCCAAAACAGAGTCACTTAGCGAAATGAAAAATCATCTCTAGAGTTAACGGTCTAACCCGTCATTTGCTACTTCCATATTCACAAATGATGCCAAAGAACCCATTCAAGCAAGGTCGCTATCTGTTCACACCAACCACAGACTCTCTAAAAAGCGTCACCCAGCCATACTCTTCTCTTTGCTAACACATTTCAATTATATAACTCAATAATACCAAGGAATAAACACTGCGTCAATGCTTTAACTATAGTAAATCGCGAGCGCAATAAAGCTTGTTGCCAGCACTGTAAGCGAACTAAGCAAAAGACTCACATAACCGACATTCATCAGCTCAGATAACGGCACATCCGCGAATTCACTTTCCTCTTCCCGACGCATTTTTCTCGTAATTTTGCGCATGCCAGTATGTATTAAATCAAAGAAACCAGACTGCATCACATAAAGTATTAGACCTACTACAAATACAATTGCTGCTACGATAAAGGAAACATTTATATAATAAAGTAACGAGATATTCCAGTAAAAAGAGAGCATCAGAAAAAATATTAAAATCTCCTGAATAACCGTAAAAATGATTACACGCTTGAGCAAATATGCCACCTTCCCATCAAAAAATTCTATCCTAACTCTATCATAAAACCACTCAAAATACCATCTAGCATCGCGATATGTAATAAATATTTCTAACGCTTTAATACGTCAAAAGGTCAACGTGCGCAAGGTATTTGCATTTATGTAAAAAAATAAAAGTAATCAAATTTATAAAAAATACTTTATTTTTCTGAAAAAATAGTATATAGTGATTCTACACTTTAAAGAGGGAGAGGATTAAGTTATGAAGTTGAAGAAAAGTTGGGTATTACTATTGATGCTAACCATTATGTCCGCGGTACTTGTGGCGTGTGGAGGCAGCGATAGCACGAAAGACAGTGTCAGCACGTCAGGCAAGAAGACGGTCAATCTAATGGAATCGGCTGAAATTCCGTCGATGGATTCTAAAAAAGGGACAGACGGTGTTAGTTTTACGGCTCAAAACACTGTTTTCGAAGGCCTATACTACTTGGATAAAGACGATCAAGTACAACCCGGCGTTGCAAAAGAAGATCCACAAATCAATGACGATCAAACCGTTTACACAATCAAACTGCGCGATGATGCCAAATGGTCAGACGGCACACCTGTGACAGCCAATGATTTCGTATATTCATGGAGAAAAATAGTAGATCCAAAAACGGCTGCAGAGTACGCTGTCATTTTTAGCGGTGTAGTAAAAAATGCAGCTCAAATCACAGCTGGCGAAATGAAACCGGAAGAACTAGGCGTGAAGGCAATTGACGATACAACGCTTGAAGTAACGCTAGAACAGCCCGTGCCATATTTCCATTCGCTCCTAACATTCCCAACATTCTATCCACAAAACGAGGAATATGTTGAGAAGCAAGGTGCCGACTACGCAAAAGATAGCGATCACATGATTTACAACGGCCCATTCACGATGAAAGGCTGGACAAATACGAGCAAATCATGGTCTTACGAGAAGAATAGCAAGTATTGGAACAAAGGCGACATCAACCTCGATAAAATTAACTTACAAGTCATTAAAGATCCAGGAAGCGCCGTTAACCTATATACAACAGGAAAATTAGACCGCGCAACACTTTCTGGTGACTATGCGAAACAAAAACAATCTGATAAAGACTTCACATCAAGTCTAGATGCATTCGTGTACTTCTTGAAATTCAACCAGAAATTAGATGGTAAATCAACTATTTTTGCGAATGAAAATGCTCGTAAAGCCATCGCAACGGTGATTAACAAAGAAACGATGGTAGACACTGTTCTTGCCAATGGTTCCGAACCAATCGACGGACTAGTACCATCGAAATTCACATTTAATCCAGTAACAAAAGAAGATTTCCGAAAAGAAAATGGCGATTTGCTAACATACGACAAAGCCAAAGCGCAAGAATATTGGAAGAAAGCGAAACAAGAATTAGGTCAAGACAATATCACGCTTGAATTCCTAGGCGATGACCAAGAGTTCAGCAAGAAAATGTCGGAATATATCCAAAATGAACTAGAAAGCAACTTAGACGGACTGAAAATCAATATCAAAACAGTTCCATACAAATCACGTTTGAAATTGGATGAAACACAACAATACGAATTACAACTAGCGCGTTGGGGCCCAGATTATCAAGATCCATCCACATTCCTAGGTGTATTCGAAACCACAAGTAGTTACAACCGCTCAAGCTACTCCAATCCAGAATACGACAAACTACTAAAAGAAGCAGCAACAACACTAGCAACAAAACCAGAAGAACGTTGGAATACACTTCTTCAAGCAGAGAAGATTCTAATTGAGCAAGATACAGCTGTAGCACCACTTTATCAAAACGGTGTAGCCGCTCTACAAAATCCAAAAATGACAGGATTCGTAACCCATCTATTCGGTGCACCATACTCGTATCAATGGATTGATATTAAATAGTTAAACTAGATAGAAAGCGCGCTCCAATTTCAATTTTGGAGTGCCTTTCTTCTATATTAGAACTGGAAATGAAATCCTAAATATCCCGAATATCTAACAAAACTAGTGAAATTTTCTGTCATTGAATAAATTGTTAGAAATGGCATATATTAAGGCTTTGTAAAGTTTTTTTAAAAGTTTATTTATTTTTTAGTGTATTTATGTAGACAGATGACGAAAAAAAGTATATAAATAAATATAATCCTACTAAAAATTAGTGGATTGCTTTTCGAGTCGTTATACTTTCAAAAATTGAAATTGTTTTCAAGTACATATCGTATCTGAAACAGTGAAGCTCTGGGGGATATTATTTCAATCGATTTATTTATTCAGAAAACTTAATAAAAGGGAAAAGTAAATTGTAAGATAGTTTAGCTAAATAATCTTATGTGTCCATTTTTACACGAAAAAGTGTTGCGATAGGCTAATTGGGTTATCTTGCGGAAATTTTGCAATAACTTATAACTTTCATCCTTGTTTTCGTATATTTCGAAAAAATAATTTACAAAGCTGAAATTTTTAGAGTATAATAGTAATCGAAATGATTTTTCTGAAAAATAAAAAAGGGAGGTTTACTAATGAAAAAATCTAAATTGTTTTTAGTTTTAGGATTAACATTAGTACTAAGCTTAGTACTGGCAGCATGTGGAGGCGGAAGCGATTCCAAATCTAGTGGAGGCTCAAGTGATTCCAAGCAAGAATTAAACTTGATGGAGTCGGCTCTTATCCCATCAGCGGATAGTACAAAAGCAGATGATGCAGTTGGATTAAACGTAATTAACCAAACGAATGAAGGTCTGTACGCACTTGATAAAGATGGTGTAGCACAACCTGCAGGCGCTACTGAGAAAGCAAAAGTAAGCGACGACAAAAAAGTGTATACATTCAAACTACGTGATGACGCAAAATGGTCTAACGGAGATCCAGTAACAGCAAAAGATTATGTATACTCATGGCAACGTGCCGTTAATCCAAGCACAGCAGCAACTTATTCCTACTTATTTGATGGATTAGTTCAAAATGCTTCTGAAATCATCAAAGGTGAGAAAAAACCTTCTGAATTAGGCATTAAAGCAGTCGACGATAATACATTAGAAGTAACACTGGTTCAACCAGCTGCTTACTTTGATTCATTACTAGCTTTCCCAACATTCTTCCCACTTAACCAGAAGTATGTTGAAAGTAAAGGCGACAAATATGCTTTAGATAGCGATAGCATCCTTTACAACGGACCATTCAAATTAACAGATTGGAATGGAACAGGAAAAAGTTGGGCGTTTGTGCCAAACGATAAATATTGGGATAAAGACAAAGTAAAACTTGATAAAATCAATGTACAAGTAGTTCAAGATCCTGGAACTAGTGTTAACCTATACAACACAAGTAAATTAGATAAAGCATTATTGACAGCTGAATACGCTGCTCAAAACAAAAATAAAGACGACTATAAAGTAGAAGAAGAGTCTTCTGTATTCTACATTAAATTTAACCAAGAACGTAATGGTAAGAAAACACCATTAGCAAATAAAAACATCCGTAAAGCATTGGCATTGTCTGTTGATAAACAAAGCTATGTGGACACAGTACTACAAAATGGTTCTATCCCAGCTAACGGTTTAGTTCCTAAGAAATTCACTTTCGATCCTAAAGATAACAAAGACTACCGCGATGAAGTTGGCGATGTTGGCGTTTATAACTTAGACGAAGCGAAAAAAGCATGGACACAAGGCTTGAAAGAGCTTGGCGTTACTTCTCTAAACCTTGAGTTTACAAGTGATGATACTGAAAATGCTAAGAAATCAAGTGAGTTCTTACAAAACCAATGGGAGAAAAACCTATCTGGCTTTAAAGTAACACTTAAAAACGTACCATTTAAAATCCGTTTAGCAAATGATCAAAGTCAAGATTATGACTTCTCACTAAGCGCTTGGGGTCCTGATTATCAAGATCCATCAACATTCTTGAACTTGTTCAGAACTGGTAACTCACAAAACAGAATGAGCTATTCAAATGCCGCTTACGATAAAATTATCGACCAAGCTGCAGGCCCACTTGCCGGTGATACACAAGGTCGTTGGGATGAAATGCTTAAAGCTGAACCAATTCTAATTGATGAAGATTATGCCATTCAACCACTTTACCAACGTGCGAAAGCATTCTTGCAACAACCATACGTGAAAAATCTACAAAAAAATGCGTTTGGTCCAGACTATACATTCAAAACAACGTATATTGATGGAAAATAAGTAAACGCATATCATTTTAAGAAATGCTTGACTGTAACCTGAGAGAGTATATTCTATATACTCTCTCTTTTAATGATGAAATAGGGTGTGCTACATATCCGAATAATAAACACGTTAAAATGTCAGTTTATTATGGTTACGTTTAGAATAATCACAATGAATTTTTAGATAACTTGGTATGTTTTGGGGACAAGAAGGAAGTATAAGCGTATTCTTTTATGACTAAAATGGATTCGTGAATTTAAAAAAACAATGAATTGAGAAAACAAAGCTCGCTATGGTTGCAGGCTTATGATAAAATAAGAAAATATTCTACAAAATAAATTTTTCGGGGGGTGTAGAGATGATTAAATATGGATTGAAACGGCTCTTATATATGGTTATTACAATGTTTATTATTGCAACGGTGACATTCATTTTAATGCAATATCTACCAGGTTCACCGTATAGAAACGAAGCTAAAATGACGCCAGAACAAATTCAGATTATGAACGACCAGTACGGACTAAATGATCCAGTGCCAGTACAATATCTTCACTACATGGGAGACTTATTACAAGGGAATCTAGGGGTATCTTTCCAATTGGATAATCGACCTGTATCTGAAATATTAGGAAACTTGATTGGACCATCGATTACAATTGCCGTTGAAGCCATTGTATTCGGACTGCTATTTGGTATTATACTAGGAGTTGTAGCAGCCATGTTTCAGAATAAGTGGCCCGATTACACCAGTACGTTTATCGCGATACTTGGGAAATCGATACCATCCTTCGTGTTCGCCGCCATGCTACAGTATTGGATCGGCGCAAAATTACAGTGGTTGCCGGTTGCCGGTTGGGGTACCTTTGAATACACCATACTGCCAGCACTTGCGCTTGCCATGTTCCCACTCGCCACAGCCGCTCGTTTTATGAGGACAGAGCTTATCGATGTGTTCGGTTCGGATTATGTGTTGCTTGCAAAAGCGAAAGGGAATAACCGTGTGGAAGTTGCTTGGAAACATGCGATTCGTAATGCACTGATTCCACTGATTACTGTTATCGGACCTCTAACTGTGGCCTTGATGACGGGTTCACTTGTTATCGAAAATATCTTTGGTATTCCGGGTATCGGAAGCCAGTTTGTGTCATCTATACAAACCAATGACTATCCTGTAATCATGGGAACTACGCTACTCTTTGCAGGTATGCTTGTTTTCGTTATTCTAGTGGTAGATATTCTTTACGGATTGATTGACCCTCGTATCCGTGTGTCGGGAGGTAAATAATTATGACAGAGCCAAAAATTTCAAAAGAATTATTCCAACCCGCGCATATACAAGAAGCAGAACATGAGAAAATTCTACGTCCAAGTCTTACTTTTATGCAAGATTCTTGGATTCGTATCAGAAAAAATAAAGCCGCATTAGTGAGTATTATCGTGTTGGCGCTTGTTATTATCATGGCTTTTGTTGGCCCGCTGATTTCTGGATACACGTATTCAGAACAAACAACATCTAATGCTTCACTACCACCTAAAGTACAAGGTTTTGATAACATGCCATTTTGGAACGGTAAGCAAAACATTGGTGGCGAAGAAGTAGACGTTTATAAGCAAAAAAATGTACCTGAAGGAACGTATTATTGGTTCGGAACGGATACACTCGGCCGTGACCAATTTACGCGTGTTTGGAAAGGTACTCAAATTTCACTATTCATCGGTTTAGTAGCCGCATTCTTTGACTTACTTGTTGGGGTAACATACGGTATGATTTCTGGTTATTCTGGTGGTCGTGTCGATAACTTTATGCAACGTATTTTGGAGGTTGCTTCGGCGATTCCAAACTTAGTTGTTGTTATCCTCATGTTGCTCGTCCTCGATCCTGGTATCATGTCCATTATCATTGCGATTGCGATGACGAGTTGGATAACGATGGCGCGGGTTGTACGTGGACAAGTTTTGAAATTGAAAGATCAAGAGTTTGTATTAGCGTCTAAAACACTTGGTGGTTCGACGCCGAGCATTTTATTCAAGCATTTGTTGCCCAACGTATCGGGTGTTATTATCATTAACGTTATGTTTAGTATTCCAAGTGCGATTTTCTTCGAGGCCTTCCTAGGATTTATCGGGTTAGGTATTCCTGCACCACAGGCATCGCTTGGAACACTCATTAGCGAAGGGTACAAGACATTGCAAGTACTGCCGTATATGGTTCTTTATCCAACGCTCGTACTATGTATTATCATGATTGCATTTAACTTAATTGCTGACGGCTTACGTGATGCGTTTGATCCGAAAATGCGTGATTAAAGGTGAGGTGAGGAAAAATGGAAAAACTATTAGAAGTAAAGGACCTGCATATCTCGTTTCATACGTATGCTGGTGAAGTAAAAGCAATTCGTGGCGTGAGCTTTGACCTAATTAAAGGGGAGACGCTAGCGATCGTTGGTGAGTCTGGTTCGGGGAAATCCGTAACGACTAAGTCCATCATGCGCCTATTGCCAGAAAGTAATTCCAAAATTAAATCAGGAGAAATCCTATTTAACGGCATAGATATCGCGAAAGCATCTGAAAAACAAATGCAAAAAATTCGTGGTAAAGAAATTTCGATGATTTTCCAAGATCCGATGACCTCATTAAATCCAACAATGACCATCGGCAAACAAATTGCAGAACCGATTATCAAACACCAAAAAATTGGTAAGAAGGAAGCCTTGAAAACAGCGCTTCGTTTGCTTCAATTGGTTGGTATTCCGAATGCAGAGGAACGTTTAAAACAATATCCGCATCAGTTTTCCGGTGGTATGCGTCAACGTGTTGTTATCGCGATCTCACTTGCTTGTAATCCGCAAATCCTGATTGCTGATGAGCCAACAACGGCACTCGATGTTACGATTCAAGCGCAGATTTTGGACTTGATGAAAGATTTGCAGAAGAAAATTGATACGTCGATTATCTTCATTACGCATGATCTAGGTGTTGTAGCGAATGTAGCCGATCGTGTAGCGGTTATGTACGGTGGTAAAATTGTTGAAATCGGAACGGTAGATGAGATTTTCTACAATCCGCAACATCCATACACATGGGGACTTATTAGTTCGATGCCGACGCTGGATACGGAAGAGGAAGAACTGTTTGTTATTCCTGGTACGCCTCCTGATTTGCTTGATCCTCCAAAAGGGGATGCGTTTGCGGCTCGTAATAGATACGCGATGCAAATCGATTTAGAACAAGAACCACCAATGTACAAAGTCTCTGACACGCATTATGCAGCTACTTGGTTATTGCATCCAGATGCACCAGAGGTAATGCCTCCTGATGCCGTATTACGTCGTCAAGAGCAATTTGCAACGGATCATCCCGGTATGCAAGCTGTTCACGCGAAGGGGGTTGAAGTAGATGGCTGAAAAGTTACTCGAAATTAAGAATCTAAAGCAATACTTTAATAAAGGCAAAGCAAGTGAAGTCCGCGCTGTGGATGGTATCTCTTTTGATATTTATAAAGGAGAAACGCTTGGTCTTGTAGGCGAATCTGGTTGTGGGAAATCGACAACTGGGCGTACGATTATTCGTTTATATGATGCAACAGATGGCGAAGTACTCTACGACGGCGTGGATGTACATGGTCGTAAATCACGTACAGAAATGCATGAGTTCCGTCGCAAAATGCAAATGATTTTCCAAGATCCGTATGCATCGTTAAATCCGCGTATGAAAGTTAAGGATATTATTGCAGAGGGTATTCGTATTCATGGTCTGGCAAAAACTCCGTCTGAGCTAACGAATCAAGTCTATGAGTTACTAGAAACGGTTGGTTTGAGCAAGGAACACGCTGGTCGTTATCCACATGAATTCTCTGGTGGGCAACGTCAACGTATCGGGATTGCTCGTGCGCTTGCTGTTCAACCGGAATTCATCATTGCCGATGAACCGATTTCGGCCTTGGATGTTTCGATTCAAGCGCAAGTCGTCAACCTGCTAAAACAATTACAAAAAGAAAAAGGCCTGACTTATCTGTTTATCGCGCATGATTTGTCGATGGTCAAATAT
The DNA here is from genome assembly GCF_014322795.1 of Paenilisteria portnoyi. GTDB lineage: Bacteria > Bacillota > Bacilli > Lactobacillales > Listeriaceae > Listeria_A > Listeria_A portnoyi. Next base: position 101,241 of record NZ_JAASTT010000005.1, on the reverse strand, counting down.
ATTAGTGATCGTATCGGCGTTATGTATTTCGGTAAATTGGTGGAATTAGCACCAGCTGATGACTTATATCGTGCACCGTTACATGCGTACACGGAATCATTACTTTCCGCGATTCCATTACCTGATCCTAACTATGAGCGTACTCGTATCCGTAAAACGTACGATCCAGCAGTTCATAATTATACAGGAGAAGAAGATTTACAGATGCGTGAAATCGCACCAGGACATTTTGTGTATTGTTCTCCTGAAGAAGTAGCTACTTATCAAGAGAAGCACGCCAAATTAACTGCCGCAGCAACTGCAACTGCTGAATAATAATGAGAGGCCATCCTGATTTTCGGGGTGGCCTTTCCAATGGCATTCTAACAAATTTCTCATTAAATTCTAATCTAAAGGCTTATTTTTTCATCGGATTCTAGTTTTAAAGCGGTATAGTAGGGGTAACATACATATAACGAGCAACTTTCAATCTGTGTGAGTTGGATAACTTTTTTTGAAATAGTGTGTTGCTTTTTGCTATTTTGGTGTATAATGAAAGTAGGTCTTAAAAGAGATCGTTTCCAATAGATATATTGTTAGGAAATTCGTTACATTGAATGAAACAATAAACCAATAAGGAGTGTGAATGTCTAATGGTAACGTTATACACTTCACCAAGTTGCACGTCTTGTCGTAAAGCTCGTGCATGGCTAGAGGAACATGATATCCCATACAAAGAGAGAAATATTTTCTCGGAGCCATTAAGTTTAGGCGAAATTAAAGAAATTTTACGAATGACAGAGGATGGTACGGATGAGATTATTTCCACACGTTCTAAGACATTCCAAAAATTAAATGTGGATTTAGATAGTTTACCGCTTCAAGAATTATTTGAACTAATCCAAAAAAATCCAGGTTTGTTACGTCGCCCAATTATTATTGATGAGAAGCGTTTGCAAGTAGGCTATAACGAAGATGAAATTCGTCGTTTCCTACCACGTCGCGTTCGGACGTACCAATTGCGTGAAGCTCAAAAACTGGTTAATTAATCTTATTTGGACTACCAATGCTTTTTTAGGTATTGGTAGTTTTTTTGGAGTAGATTAGGGTTTTCATGGATTATTATCATAATTTTTTTATAAATATAGGCTTTTTTGAGGGAATTGGGAGTTTCTACTCTTGAATTCTGGGTAAATATAGGCTAAGATAGTATTCTTCAATTAAATAGTGGCTTTTACCGAAATCAATTATTAGCCCTTTTTTTTGAATTAGGCTACAATGATACTAACAACAAATGAATTACCCTTCATTGTCAATGTTGAAGATGGAAGGGAGAGTGTGTGACGATGGAAATTGAACGTATTAATGAGAATACCATAAAGTTTTATATCTCTTATATGGATTTGGAAGAACGCGGTTTTAATCATGAAGAAATTTGGTATGACCGTGAGAAGAGCGAGGAGCTTTTCTGGGATATGATGGACGAACTTAAGTATGAGGACGAGTTCTCTCCTGATGGACCACTCTGGATTCAGGTACAGGCTTTGAAGCACGGTTTAGAAGTGCTAGTTACGAAGGCTAACCTAGGCAAGGGTGAATCTGGCTTTGAGATTAACATGGATCAAGCCGATGAGCTAGCCGAGGAACGTATTGAGAAGCTGCTAGAAGAACATTTTACTCCTGCCAAGATTACCGAGGGCGGGGATGAAGATACGTTAGAATTTATTTTGCAGTTCCGCGAATTTGAGGACTTGATTACCTTGTCTAAAGCGACTGGGCTTGATCAGTTATCAACGAAACTGTACCACTACAAAGATAGTTATTATCTGTATGTGGAGTTTCCTGAAGCGAAATTTGATGAAAAAAACATTGACAATGTAGTCAGTATTTTATTAGAGTATGGCGATGAAACGAATTTGACGGGGTATGTCCTTGATGAATATGCCAAAGTTATTTTTGAAGACCCTGCCTTACCACAAGTAAAGAAATATTTTAATTAAAAAAGCTTTTAGACTCGATTTACGCTGTGAAAAACACGTGAATCGAGTCTTTTTGCGTTTTTGGAAGAAGAGGGAGGAGTTACGGAAGATTGGGCGAATATAGTTAGTATACAGACCTAGAGAGGCAGTGAAAATTATGTTTACCGCAAAAGATCAGAATGGACGAGATGTTGTTGTGACACGGGGAAATGTGGCTTTTTTGAAAGCGAAAAGAGATCAATATACGTGTGGGTGTTGCGCAGAACGGTTAATTTTGAAGGCTGGTGAGATTAATATGCCTCATTTTGCACATTTGGCTTCAAGCAAGTGCGTATTTGCCTCGGAAGGTGAGTCGGAGCGACATTTGAGTGGAAAAAAGTATTTTTTGGAGTGGCTGATTTTGCAGGATCGTCAGGCGGATGTAGAGGTCTATCTACGCGATATAAAGCGCCAGGCGGATATTCTTGTGGATGGGCGTACTGTGATCGAATATCAGTGTTCTACGGTCCCTGTGCAGGAGTTGCGGCAGCGAACCGAGGATTATCATATGGCGGGGCTTTGCGTGCACTGGATTCTAGGTCAGGATATTAGGATGGTGAAGGGGAGATATTATTTAACGGCTTTTCAGCAGGCTTTTATTAAGAAGGCGCCGAATTTGGGTTATTATTTAATGCAGTATTTGCCAGAAGTGAACCGCTGGACGGTGTTATATCATATTACGATGGATACGACGAATCGCTTTTATGCGCGAGCAATGACGTTTGATGGGCGTGTGGGAGTGGCGGTAATTAAGAAGGCGTTGCAGCGGATTAAGTATGCGACTTTTTATGTGAAGCGGGATTTGGCTTTTGAGAGGCAGAAACAGTGCTATTTTTATACGCGGTTTAAGAAGCAGAGCGGCTTTTTGAAGGATGTGTATGAGCAGGGTTATTATTTGCAACATTTGCCGATGGAGGTTGGTGTTTCATTGCCGATGCAATTTAGAGTGAAAACACCGGCGATGGAATGGCAGTTTTATTTATGGAGTCTGTTTTTCCGTCTGTTGGGGACGGGGGATTCGTTTATGATTGCCGGTGTATTGGCGATTTTTGAGAAATACATTGTTCCGATGCCGCTGATTTGGGATGAGGACCGGGAGGAGCTTTGTTTGGCTTATGTGCAGTTTCTTTGTAAGCAGGGAATTTTGCATGCGAACGAGGCAGGTGGCTTTACGGTGATAAGGCAGATGAAGGAATTGATGAATGAAGAGGCGAGATTTTTGGATGTTTGATTTTTGCAATTTTAATTGGATTAGCTCATAATGAATGAAAAAGTAATTATTGGAGGTATCGTATTTTATGAGTGAGAATAAAGTAGCTGCATTACCAACGCGGGAAGAAGTGCCGGTAAGTGCAACATGGGATTTAACGACGATTTTTAAAGATGATGCTGCGTGGGAGAATGATTTTGCGCAGTTGAAGGATAAAGTGAAGGAAGGTAAGGCGTTTCAAGGGAAGCTAGGAGATAGCAGTGATAGTTTGTTGCAAGCGTTGCGTTATCGTGATGAATTGTATGATCGTTTAGGGAATCTGTATGTTTATGCGCATTTAAAACAAGATCAGGATACGACGAACACAACGTATCAGGGATTAAATAGTCGTGCGGGGAGTCTGTTGACGGAAGCTTCGGCGGCAATTTCTTATTTTGAACCGGAGATACTGGCGATGGATGAGGCTAAATTGAAGGGCTTTATCGCGGAGAATAAGGATTTGCAATTGTACGCGCATTTATTGGAAGAAGTGAATTTGAATCGCCCGTATGTGCTTACTGAGAAGGAAGAGGCTTTGCTTGCTCAGGCTGGGGAAGTTCTAGGGAATGCTTCGCGGACGTATAGTATTTTAAATAATGCGGATATGAAGTTTCCAATGATTGAGGATGAGAACGGCAATCAGGTGGAGATTACGCATGGTCGCTATGGCAAGATGATGGAAGGGAAGAATCGCGATGTTCGAAAAGCGGCTTTTAAAGGGATGTATAGCGCTTATGATGGCTTGAAGAACACGTTGGCAACAACATTAACGGGTCAGGTGAAGAAGGGGAATTTCTATGCGAAGGTCCATGGCTATAAGTCTGCGCGTCATGCGGCTTTGTTTGGGAACCATATTCCGGAGGCTGTGTATGATTCGTTGGTAGAGGCTGTGAATGATCAGTTGCCGTTATTACAGCGTTACGTTGGGCTGCGTAAAGAGTTGTTGAATCTGGATGAATTGCGGATGTATGATATGTATACGCCGCTTTCGACGGATGTGCATTTAGCGTTTACGTATGAGGAAGCGAAGGACATTGTTTTGAATGGTTTGGCGCCGCTTGGAGAGGAATATCAGGCTATCTTGAAAGAGGCGTTTGATAATCGCTGGATTGATGTCGTGGAGAATAAAGGAAAGCGTAGTGGAGCGTATTCTTCTGGCGCATATAATACGAATCCGTATATTTTGATGAACTGGCAGGATACGATTGATAACGTGTTTACGTTGGCGCATGAGTTAGGCCATAGTGTGCATAGTTATTATACGCGTAAAAATCAGCCATTTGTTTATGGGGATTACTCGATATTCTTGGCGGAGGTAGCTTCGACGACGAATGAGAATTTATTGACGGATTACATGTTGAAGAAATATGATGATCCGAAAGTGCGTGCGTATTTGCTGAATCATTATTTGGACGGCTTTAAAGGAACGGTATTCCGTCAAACGCAATTTGCTGAGTTTGAGCATTTTATTTATCAAGCTGATCAGAATGGTGAAGCTTTGACGGCTGAGTTCTTGACGGAGAACTATTTTACGATGAATGAGAAATATTATGGTAGCGAGATTGTGTATGATGAGGAGATTGGGCTTGAGTGGTCACGTATTCCGCATTTTTATATGAATTATTATGTGTTCCAATATGCAACAGGGTTTAGTGCAGCATCGGCGCTTAGTGATCGTATTTTGCATGGTGGGGCTGAGGCTGTTGAGAAATATCTGGCATTCTTGAAAGCGGGAAGTTCTGATTTTCCAATTGAAGTGTTGAAAAAAGCTGGTGTAGATATGACGACAGCTAAGCCTGTGACGGATGCGTTGAAGGTATTTGAGCAACGATTGGATGAGTTGGAGAAGTTGGTTAAATAGGGTAGGATTGTGAAAAGTAATTGATTTAGAAAATAAATTTATATTTTTGTTAGTGATAAAATAGGGTTCTTGAATGAGAATCCTATTTTGTTATTTAATTGGTTTTAGGGTGAGGAAAACGCGGGTTTTATGGGGAATTTGTGTAGATATGCGAGTTATTCTTTGTTAATGTCTATTTTTATTTGCGAATGAGGATTATCTGGATGGAGATGAAAAGATATATTATAAAAATAAAGTTTGTGAAATGTTGAATTATTTATTTGGATGTGGTATATTAATGACGTGAAATAAATCACAATACAAATACCCCCTTTATTTGATTGTGTGAATTTCTCCTTTTGATTGCGCTGAAAAAAGCTGTGGCCTTGTGTCGCGGCTTTTTTCGATTTTATACAATACAAAAAAATCCAGAGCCGACTCAGATTTAGAGTGACTCTGGATTTTTTTATCAGCCGATTCCTGAGAGTGTTTGGATGATTAGCTGGATGTTGAGGACACTCAGGACAACGGTTATGATCCATGCTAGAATTGTGACCCATAGGTGGTTTTTGAAATCGCCCATTAGTTTTTTGCTGCTGGTGAAGATGGTGAGTGGAATCATGGAGAATGGTAGGGCGACGCTTAGGAATACTTGGGTGTAGATTAGAAGTTGCTCGACTGCGTTTTCTTGGTCGCCGTAGATTACGATGCAGATGATGACTGGGATGATGGCGAGTACGCGTGTGATAAGTCGACGAATCCAGACGGGTAGTTTCATATGGATGAAGCCTTCCATGACGATTTGGCCGGTTAGTGTGCCTGTGATGGTGGCGTTTTGTCCGGATGCGAGTAGGGCGACAGCGAAGAGAACGCTGAGGACGGGACTCGCGATGGCCCCAACGATAGCATTGTTTTGTAGGGCATCATAGAGTTGTGTGAATTGGCCTAGGTTGCTGGTGTCTTGCCCGAAGAATAGGGCGGCACCGAGTATTAAAAGTAAGCAGTTGACGACGAATGCTGCGGTTAGCTGGATGTTGGAATCGATTGTCGAAAATTTGATGGCTTCTTTTAGTGATTTTTTGTCGTTGCGGTCGTATTTTCTGGCTTGGACAATGGATGAGTGTAGGTATAGGTTATGTGGCATGACGGTCGCGCCGATGATGCCGAGTGCCAGGAATAGTGCGCCTTTGTCTGTGATGACTTGTTTTTGTGGGATGAAGCCGCCGAGCATGTCGGACATGTTTGGGTCGGATAGGATGACTTCATATAGGAAGATTACAAGTACCGTGATGATTAGTGTGACGACGATGGCTTCGATTTTTCGGAAGCCGAATTTGGCTAGTACGAGAAGTAGGAAGACGTCGAGCACGGTGATGATGACGCCAAGTATGAGTGGTATGCCAAATAGCAGGTTTAGGGCTACGGCGCTACCGATGACTTCGGCGATATCTGTTGCCATGATGGCGAGTTCGGCTACGATCCACAGGGCAAAGCCGCCTTTTTTACCGGTTTTTAGACGGGTGGCTTGGGCTAGATCGAGACCTGTAACGATGCCGAGTCTGGCGCACATGCTTTGTAGGAGCATCGCGATAAGGCTGGACATTAGGATGACGCTGAGGAGTAGATAGCCGTATTGGGACCCACCTTGAATGGATGTGATCCAGTTACCGGGATCCATGTAGCCAACTGCGACGAGCGCGCCGGGACCTGAATAGGCGATGAGTTTACGCCAGAATCCGCCGTTTTTAGGGATGCTGACGCTATTATTTATTTCTCCCAAACTTGAACCGTTGGGTGGGGTATGTTGGATTATTTTTTTCTTTTCTTTTTTATCAGTCATGGTCAAAATCCTCTCAATGTTTCCTTCGTGCAACAAATTTAGTTTAATGCAGATAGAGGGATTTTGCAAGCTTTTTGGTCATGAATTTATGAAATATTTTGGGACTTTGTGTATTAGTAGAAGATATATGTTAAAATTTAAGAAAACGGTGGGTGATGGAATGGGCAGAATCTCGAAAAACTTAGAGGATTACCGAAAAATTAGTGAGGCTTCTTATTTGGTGGCGGACCAGAATGTGCATCGCTATCGGATTATTTTGCGTTATTTTTTTGTGGAGCATGAGCGGATGCGGGATTATTTGTATCCGAATGATATCTTATGGCATGTGCGGTCGGTGGAAGGTATGGAGGAGTATAAGGATGCGGAGTTAGAGCAGGATTTAGCGGCATTGGTGAGGTGGGGAAATATTACGCCACGTCAAGAAGTTCGGAATCCGAAGACGATTATGGAGTTTAATAAGAAGTCTTTTCGTTATCAGATTGCGCCTTATACGGTACAGATTGAGCGGATGTTGGCGGGATTGGAGCAGTCTGGTGATGAGTTTCAGGGGTCGCTTGATAAACGTCCATTTGAGAAGTTGTTGCTTGCGTTGCGTGCTTTTTTGAGCCAGGATGATGTGCCGATTTTGGAGAAGTGGCAGGATATGATTGATTTGTTTTCGACGATACGAACGAATACGGCGGATTATTTGGCGTATGTGAGTAGTGCGAATGCGGAAGAGAATATGCAAAAGGATAACTTTTTGGTGTATAAGGATCGGTTTGTGGCTTATTTACGCGATTTTATTGTGGGTTCGCATCAGACGGCATTAAAGATTCAAGCTATTTTGTTGGATTTGGATCGGGATGAATTGGACAGGATGTTTGATGAAATTAGTCAGAAACCAGATTTTGCGCCTCGTTTTGAGGAAATTGTACCTAATGTGGAGGAGAAGAAAGAGGAGTTATTTGAAATATGGGATAGTTTTGTGATGTGGTTCTTGGATCGAGACGGAAATCTGTGTGAGTATAGTATTTTGCAAGCGCGTACGGATGATACGATCAAGAAAATAACGCGGAATATTAAGCGTTTGGGGGAACGGCATCAGCAGCATATTAGTCGGAAGCGGGATTATTTGCACATTGCGAAATGGTTTGCGGAGGAGGCGGATATAGAGCGGGCGCATGAGTTATCGGCGATTGTTTTTGGATTGCCGGAAGTACGTCATTATGTTGTGACTCCGGAAACGGGTTCTGGGGCTTACCGGGAAATTTGGGAGACGGAACCGGATTGGAAACTGCTTAAACCGCGTGTGCAGGGGTATCGTGAGCGAACGAAGCCGACTAGTTTTACGTTGAATACGGAGGAGAAAGAGGCGGCGAAAGAGGCGTATTTACAAGCGTTGAAAAATACAGAGGCGAAGATGCTCGGGTATGTTCGGGATGGTGAAATTGATTTAAGTGTGCTGACTTATGTGGATACGAGTGTGCGTAAGGTTCTGCTAGGCTGGGTTTCGCAAGCGATGTTGGAGGAATCTAAGGTTGTGCTTACGGAGTTTGGAAATCGGGTGAGGGTTCGTGTGGATGAGAGTGAACGGATAAAAATCGAATCGGATGATGGCGTTATGGAGATACCAAAAATCACTTTTACATTTGAGGATGGTGACATCGATGTTAACGAAAGATGATAAGTTAAAGGACGGATTGCAGCTTTTGATGGATAATTATTGGGTGTTACGGAGTGTTTCGCCTAAGGAATATCAGTTTTTGCGTAGTATGGAGAAGGATTTGCGTCAGATTATTTCGGATAAATTTGGATGGCGGGTGTATTTTCATACGGATTTTATTAAGTTGGAGAAAATCCCTGTGGAGCCTGAAGCTTGGATGGGGATGCTGTCGTTTGAGGAGCCGATGGATTATGCGTTGTTTTGCTGTGGTCTCGCGTTTTTTGAGGAGAAGGATATTAAGGAGTATTTTTTGTTGAGTCATATTTGTGAGGAGATATTGGAGAGTTATCCGGGGACGCCGAAAGTGGATTGGTTGAATTATAATCATCGTAAGTCGTTGATTCGGGTTATTAAGAAGATGTTGGATTTGCATTTGATTGAGACGATTGATGGCGATATGAAGCGGTTTTTGTTTGAGGAAGATGCGGAAGTGCTTTATGTGACGACGGTTTATGCGCGTTATTTTATGCGGCCGTATCCTCAAAATATTTATGATTATGCGCATTGGTCGGATTTGATAGAGGATGAGACACTGGACAGTGAGAATGCGCAACGTCATTTGGTGTATAAGAAGTTGTTTATGCAGCCGCAGTTATTGCGCGGGGAAGTGAGTGAGGCGGATTTTTATTACATACGAAACCAGCGTCCGTCGATTGAGCATTTTGCGGAGCGGTATTCGGAGTATCACTTGGAGTTGTATAAGGATGTTGCGATGTTGGTGATGCATGAGAATAAGGCGAAAAGTGTGTCGTTTCCGTCGAACAAGGCGCTGGATGATATTTTGCTACATTTAATGGCTTTGGTGCGGAAGAAGGATTTTTCTGTGGATGCGCATGGGGAGATACATTTGTCGACGGGGCAGTGGGATGGTTTACTGGATGAGTTAATTGCGATATTTCAATTTGGCTGGTCCAAGGAATATCGGGATAAAAAGAAGGATGCTTTGGAAGTAGCGATTGTGCAACATGGCAAGTCGTGGGGATTTTTGGAGCGAGAAGTGACGGGGATTTGTATTTATCCGACTTTTGCGAGGTTTGCTGGGAAATATAGTTTGAATGGGAAGGAAGAGGTGGAGAAATGAGTGAGGCAAAGTGGCATTTAAATCGGGCTGGGATTTTTAATTATTGGTATTATGATGAGACGTACTTTGATTTTTCAGATGGGAAGATGTTGTTGCGGGGGTCTAATGGTTCGGGGAAATCGGTGACGACGGCGAGCCTTTTGCCGATGCTTTTGGATGGGAAAACAAATCCGACGCGACTGGACCCGTTTGGATCAGGGGCGCGGAAGATTGAGGATTATTTGCTTGGGGAAAAAGATATTTCGACGTATGAGGAGCGCACAGGCTATTTGATGTTGGAGTATAAGAGCGCGGGTATGGAGAAGTATATTACGACGGGGATTGGGATTCAGGCGAGGCGTGATAATAAGCCGACGAAATGGTATTTTGTGATTACGGATGGTAGACGGATTGGGACGGATATTGAGCTCTTGAAAAAAGAGGGGGATTCGAAGCGGCCACTTTCGCGTAAACAGTTGGAGAATGTTGTGGCTGGCGGTGGTTTTGTTGTTCAGACGAGGCGGGAGTATGCTGAGCTTGTGAATCGCTTTTTATTTGGGTTTGAAACGATGGATGCTTTTGAGGATATGGTTAATTTGTTGGTGGAATTGCGGAAACCGAAGTTGTCGAAGGATTTTACGCCGACGGTTATTTATAGTTTGCTTGAGGATGCGTTGCCGCCGCTCAAAGATGATACGCTGCATTCTGTGTCGGATTCGCTCGAAAATATTGACGTGGCGCAAGGGCAGTTGTTGCAGGCGAAACAGGAGTTTGATCTTTTGAAGCGGTTGGGTGATGTTTATTCGAAGTATCATCAGGCGGTACTTGCGAAGGTCGCTGATAAGTGGCTGTATGTTGAGGAGAAATTGGCGCAGAAAAAAAGTGATCTCATGGAGACGGAGCGAGAGCAGGAGTCATTGACGAGTCAAAAAGAGGAGATTGAGCGGGATCTTCATGTGATTCGTAATAGATTGGTAATTTTGAACGAGGAAGAAAGTAGTTTGAAGCAGCATAATGTGTTTATGTTGGGGAAGGAGCGCAAAAATCTGGAGGAGTTGGAGAGTCGGCTTACGAGGGAGCGGGCAGACGCGGAAGATCAGCTTGGTCGTAAGAAGCGGGATTTGATGAGTCAGCAGGTGGCTTTGGAAGCGCTTGTGATGCAATTGGAGACGACGCAAAAGGATATTCGGGAATTGCAGGAGGAATTGGAGGATCATGCGCAGGGTAGTGGTTTTAAGGCTCATGAAACGTTGAATGAGGATTACGCGCGGATGCTCGGGGAAATGGATTTTTCTTATTGGTCGAAAGAGGCGCGGGATCATTTGCTTTTATTGACGGATATTCGGGCAAAAATTGTGGAGCAGGATCGGTTGCTGGCGGCGCTTGTGGTGAGTTCTCGGAAAGTTGGGGAATGTGAGAAGGCGCGGGATACGGAGCTGATTCAAGAGAAGGATTGGTTACGGATTTTTGATGTGGAAATGGAGAAGATTGAGATGTCGCTTTTGAGTTGGAAAGAGGGGAGTATTTTTCCGATTTCTGATTTGGAGTGGCAAGAGGTATTGCAAAGATTGCATTTATTGTATGATGAGACACCGAGTTTGTACCTTGCGTTGGAGCCGATTCGGAAGGCTTTGGATCGTTTTAAAGGGGAACTGGAGCTTAAGAAAGTGGATTTGAATTATAAAATGGAGATGCAGCAGGGGTTGCTAGTGGAAACGAGGCGAGAGCTGGAGTCTTGGCAACAGACGGAGATACCGGAGCCAGAACGTGAGCCTGCTTTGAATGAGGAACGGCGAGAGCTTGAAGCGGCTGGGGAACGGGTTTGGTCGTTTTATGAATTGGTTGATTTTCATGAGCATGTGCCGCAAGATGTGAGAAATCGTCTGGAAGGGGCTTTGAATCAGGCGGGAATTATGGATGCGCTTGTTTCTGAGAAGCCACTGCAATTAAAGGCGAACAGGCAAATTATTGCGAATCCGGTTCTATTGTCGCCAACGTTAGAGGATTTTTTGTATCCTGTGGAGATAGGGGATGGGATTAGTTCTGCGCATGTGGCGGCGGTTTTGCAGTCGATTGAGGTGGATTCTGATGTGGCGCAATTGGCAACGGTTATTGCGAGTGATGGTAATTATCGGATTGGAATTTTGGATGGGACTAGTTTGCCGATGTATGAGGCGATGTATGTTGGTCGTGAGAATCGGGAGCGTTATCGGCAGTCGCGAATTGAGAAATTGGAAGCGGCTATTGTTGTGATAGAGCAGGAGAAGCTAGCCTTGCAGAATTCGATTCAGCAGATTGAGGAGCGCGTTGAGGCGGGAAATAGTGCATTACTTCGCTTACCGGTGGATACGAATTTGGTCGTGGCTGATAGGGAAATAAAGGCTACGCGCGCGAGGCTGCAGGAATTTGAAGCTCGGTTAGAGACGTTAAAACAAGAATTAGTCGAGCAAAAAGAAGCGCATTCCATTATTGAATTAGAGTTGAATCAGTGGAAAAAGGAATATGGGCTTAAAGTGACGGAAGCGGATATTTTGGATAGTATGAAATCGGCGAACGATTATATCGGAGCGTTGGGGGATTTGCAGGATAATAGTCGTAATGTGCGTCATACGGAACGAAATATTGTGGATAGTGAGTTGCGGTTAGATGGGATTCGTGAGGAGATTGATGAGAAGGAAATGGTGCTCTCAGATCGGTCGCGGCAGTTGGAGAAGGTGCTTGATTCGCTAGCTTCGATTAGGGCTCAGCTGGAATTGGAAGGGGAGCATGAGATATTAGCGCGTATCGATAGTTGTTTGAAAGAGAAAACGACATTGACGGCGGAGGAAATGAGTTTGCGCAATAAGCATCCGTATATTCTCGCTGATTTAAGGACGGCAGATCAGTCGCTGGCAAAATTGCAAACGGAGAATCATTTTTATGGGCAGATTACGGTTTCTTGGGAGCGACTTTTCAAGCTGGAATATGCGCGGTATGAGGACGGGGAATCGGCTGATTGGTCAGCTTTAGCGCTTTATTATCAGGAGCGATTTAAGGAAGATGGGACAGTCAATACTCGAAAACGGTTGGCTAATTTGACGGTGGAATTGATGCAGGATTTGAGTAAGTATAGCCCGACATTGCAGGAGTCGGTGATGTTGCCAGTGGAAAATTGGATGGAAGAAGCGTTTCCTGATGATTTACAAATGATGATTACGGAATGGCGGGAATACTCGGTTCGGCAATTGCTAGATGTGGCGGATGAGCAAAACCGGAGGGCTTCGATTTTTGCGGTGCTTGAGGAATTGCAGCTGTATATTTCGGAGCAAGAGGGTTATTTGAAAGCGGAGGATCACAAGCTATTTGAGGAAATTTTGCTTCATTCGATTGGAAATGTTTTGCGTCAACTGATTAATCGAGCGGAGAAATGGGCAATTCAGATGAATCAAATTTTGAAGCGGCAGGAGAATTCTTCGGGGCTTAGTTTGTCGATTGAATGGAGGGCAAGAGCCGCGGAGCAAGAGGGCGAGCTGCATACGAAGGATCTTGTGGAGTTGCTGCGTAGAGGTCCTCAGACGCTTAGTGAGGCGGAAGTGGAGCGGATGATTCAACATTTCCGTTCTAAGATTGATTATGCCAAAGTTGTGATGGAGAAGGATGAGGAGATTCAGACGCTTCATGATGTGATGAAATATGTGCTGGACTATCGTAAGTGGTTTGAGTTTAAACTGAGTTATAAGAAGGAAAATGAGCCGAAAAGAGAGTTATCGAATACGAAATTCTATCAGTTTAGTGGTGGTGAAAAAGCGATTTCGATGTATTTGCCATTATTTACGGCGGTGTATTCGAGATATCAGGACGCGGAGAATATGGCGCCGTATATCATTGCTTTGGATGAGGCTTTTGCTGGTATTGATGAGCTGAATATTGCGGAATTATTTAAAGCGACGGAGGAACTTGGATTTGATTATATTCTTAATTCGCAGTCACTTTGGGGTGATTATGCAACAGTGCAGGATTTGAATATTTACCAGCTTATTAGACCGAAAAATGCTAACTTTGTCACGTATTTGGCGTATCATTGGAACGGGAATAAGCGTGTGCAGATTGGAGAAGAAGTGGATGAGTCAGAAGCTGTTCGATGAGGCTGTTCTTTTTTTTAAGGGAAATAAGACGTATGTGAAAATTTGCGAGCTTGCTGGGAAGAAATATCGGACATATGGGAAGGTGACGGGATCTTTTTCGCTAGGGTCATTTGATGAGGCTGGACTGGCTGATATTGCAAATTTTCTCGGGGTTTCGGAATTTAGTTTGGTTGGTAAGAAGAGCATTCCTTTTAAGCGGTGGCTGGAGGTTTATGCGCGTGGGAGGTTTGCTACGGTGCCTTTTGAGGAGGTTGTGGCGAAGGTGACGGGCAAGGCTTTGGTTAGTAATTTGGAAATGCGAGAGCGGATGGAAATGGAACGTGAGGTATTTTCGAGGAAACTGATGGCACTTGATGGATTGCGATTTATGATGGGAAACGAGAAGTTTTTGTATGATGCGGAGCTTACGGATGCGGAGTTAAGTGTTTTGAACGAGGCGATGTTGATGTTGCCGGATGTGCCGATGAGACTTCCTGTTTTTGCGCAGAAAGTGACGGGGAATCCGCATGCGTTTGATTTACATGGGGAATTAGGCGGGCTGTTATACCGAATTTTACTTGTGAAATCGGACGATGTGGCGTATGGGATTTCTGATACGGAGCGGAAAAATCAGGTGTTGCTGGAGAATAATATTATTCGTGATGATATTATGAATTTTGTGACAGTGAATGGTCTGCTTGGGGAGCGAGATGGGAAGGTGCATCCGATGTGGCGTGCGGCGGTGGATGAGGATGTTCCTTGGAATGTGCCAGCAAAGCATTTATTAGAAATTGATGCGGCTTATCCGGCGAATGGGGATTCGGTTTGGTTGATTGAAAACTCGAGTATTTATTCAGCGCTTTTGGATGTATTTCCTGATTTACCTGCGATTTGTACGCATGGTCAGTTCCGATTTGCGACGTGGTTGTTGTTGAAAAGGATGTCGCCTGGGAATGTGATGTTTTATTACGCGGGGGATTTTGATCCGGAGGGTTTGTTGATGGCGGAGACGTTATTGCAGCGATTTGGGGATCAGGCGCAGGTTTTTGCGATGAATGTGGAATTGTATGAGGAATCGAATCCAGCGGGCGTGATTACGGAATCTAGTATGAAGAAATTGGATGGGGTGCGGTCGGATGCCTTGCTTGATTTGAAACGAGCGATTTTGGAAAAAGGGAAGGCTGGGTATCAGGAGAGTATTTTTGATGCGATGGTGGAGGAGATTAGGGGAAATTATGTGTGATGAGGAAGGCTGTATGTAAGCAGTGTTTGGGGACTGCTTGCGTACGGCTTTTTTATGTTTGCTAGAGGTGAATTTTGGACGATACAGAAAGACTATACTGCGGATTAACTTTACAAATCTTGCTTTTACGTTATTGATGGGTTATTTTTTCAGGAGAAAAGCGGTATAATGGGTGTAATGAGAAGATGGGAAGCGAGGTGGCGGATTTGGTGACGGTGGAGCAGTGGCGGGCAATTTGTGAAAATGATGCGAATTATGATGGGCAGTTTTTCTATGCGGTGAGTACGACGCGGATTTTTTGTAGGCCTTCGTGTAAGTCGCGGACGCCGAAGCTTGAGAATGTGCGGGTGTTTTTGTGTGCGGAGGATGCGATGGATGCGGGATTCAGGCCTTGTAAGCGGTGCAAGTCGGGTGGCGTGAGGTTGCCTGACGCGGATTGGGTCGCGCAGATTGAGGCTTATATTGGGGAGCATTATCGGGAGCATTTGACGCTTTCACGGATTGCGGATGGGTGTCATGGCAGTGCGTATCATCTGCATCGGGTTTTTAAGGCGCAGACGGGGATGACGCCGCTTGATTTTGTGCATGTGGTGCGGATTCGGGAGGCGTGTGTGTTGCTGGAAACGACGGAGATGCGGGTGATGGAGATTGGTGCTGCGGTTGGGATGCCGAATGCGGCGCAGTTTGCGACGTTGTTTAAGCGGGCGCAGGGCGTGACGCCGAGCGGGTATCGGAAAACGTGGAAGGAGTTGCATGTGCGATGAAGCAGATTTTTTATGATCGGCTGGATGTGGCTGGGATGGCGCTTTATATTGGGATTAGCGAGCGTGGATTGGCGTTTGTTGGTTCGGATGGGGCGGATATAGTGGAGTTGGAAAAGTGGGGCGAGCGGGTTCGCGCGGATTTGACGGTGGATGAGACGCGGGTGAAGCCATATGCGGAGGGGATTGAGGCGTATTTGACGGGGGCGCGACGGGATTTTGATTTGCCGCTAGACATTGCGGGGACACCTTTTCAGGAGGCGGTTTGGCAGGCGCTAGTCGCGATTCCTTATGGGGAGACGCGGACGTATTCGGAGATTGCAAGTGAGATTGGAAAGCCACAAGCGGTACGGGCAGTTGGGACGGCGATTGGGGCGAATCCAGTTTTGATGGTGGTGCCGTGTCATCGTGTGATTGGGAAAAATGGAAAAATAACGGGGTACCGTGGTGGTATCGCGATGAAGGAACGGTTGTTGGGATTAGAGGCTTAACCTTGCCAAAAACAGTTTTTTAAGCGAACGTTGCCATTTGGTGTGAAGGGGATGCCTTCTGCTTTTAGTAGGTCATATTGGGCGGACCACCCCGGAACGAGTCGGCCTTGGGAGTTGACAACGCGGTGGCTTGGGATGCTGGCGTCGCTCGGTGTTAAGCGCATGGCTTGGCCAACAAGTCGTGAATTTTTCGGGCGTCCGAGCATATACGCGATTTGACCGTATGTTGTGACTTTTCCATGTGGGATTTGGTGGACGAGATTGTAGATGTCTTGCTGAAATCCGGCGTGTTGCATCATGACTTTCCTCCTATTATATGTAGTAAAAGAGAGCAATGATAGAAGCTGCTCTCTTTTTTTGCGTTCTAATTAGCGATTTTGGATGACTTCGGTTTTGTAGCCGTCTGGGTCCATCACGAAGAAATAGGATGGTTTTGTTCCTGGTAGGCCTTTTAAGTCGGTGACGCTGTAGCCGGCTTTTTCGAAGGTTTCGTGTGTTGCGGATAGGTCATCGACGCCAACTGCGAGGTGTCCGTAGCCGTTTCCAAGATCGTAGGCTTCTGCTTGATCGTAGTTGTACGTCAATTCTAATTCGAATCCGCCTTCTTCAAATGCAAGATAAACGAGTGTGAATTTGTGATCTGGGAAGTCTTTGCGACGTGTTTCTTTCAGGCCAAATGCTTCGGTGTAGAAAGCTAGCGATTTGTCTAAGTCCTTGACGCGAATACACGTATGTAGCATTTTGATACTCATGATAAAATTCCTCCTAAATAGCGATTTTCTCTCATTTTCATTGTAATATATCCACGCATTGATTACAAATTTTGTTGTTTGTAGGAGTCGGTGATGACGTTTATAAACGCGCCGAGTAGCAGGATAATCGAGACGAAATAGAGCCAGAGCATGATGACGATCATGATGCTGAGACTGCCGAAGCCGAGAATTTTATCGCCTTGAAAACTGACGTACGCGGAAAGCAGTTCAGTTGCGGCGAGCCAGCCGACTGTGGCGAATAGGGCACCGATGACGCTTTTTCTGATTTTCCATTTGATGTTTGGAACGAGCCAGTAGATGATGAGGAACAGGATGAATAAGAAAATTGGCGTGATGAACCATTTTGCAGCGCCTAAATTAGCGAGGGCATCGAGATTTAAGTCGAATTGGTCTTGCAAGAAGCCTACGATTTGTTCGCCAAATGCGAAAACAAAGACGACAGCGCCGAGTATTACGATCATAACGAGCATCATCACGAATGACATGATGCGGGTAACGATGAAATTTTTGCGGTCAGGGGCTTGGTAGACGATGTTTAGGACTTCTTGTAGGGCGCTGAAACATTTCGAAGCGGACCAAATCGCGGTGATTAAACCGAGTGAGATGGCGGTGCCGCTTGCGTTGGTGAGCATGCTTTCGATCACGGGATGCAGGATATCGTACACTTCTGGTGGCATGAATGTTTGGAGCGTGGAGTAGACTTCTTCTTTTGGGATTGGGAGTAAAGGGATTAGATTGCCGAATACGAGCATCATCGGGAGAATGGAAAGCAATATGTAAAAGGTTAGCTGGGCGGCGTGGGAGGTGATTCGAGCGCTTTTCCAGTTTGTTTTGGCGAGTTCTCCTACTTGTTTTAGTTTGACTGTTGTTTGTTTTTTTAGTGGCATGTGCGTTACATCCTTTCGTGAAATGGGTTCTTATAAATAGGTTTCCCCTTCGTTTGTAAGTTTTAAACGTCATCTAACCTGCTATGATCTTTATTAGAGTTATCGGAAATAAACAAAAATAATCCAGATCTTGCTTTGAGATAGAAAATGAATGGGTAGTTATATTTTGAAAGAATGACAAAAGAAGAGGGCTCCAGTATAATGGGGCTATCTTTGTGAGATGCTCCGCCTTGGTTATTTTTTTCATTTGCGATATACTTTAGGAAATGAGAAGGAAAAGGTGGCGCATAATATGGTGAAAATTAGTGGTTTAGCAACGGGTTTTTTGCAGGAGAATTGTTACGTGATTTCGGATGAAAAGCATAGTTTAATTGTCGATCCGGGCAGTGACGCAGAAAATATCATCGCAAAAGTCGAGGAAACAGGGACGAAGCCGGTCGCGATTTTATTGACGCATTGTCATTATGATCATATTGGGGCGCTGGAGGAGATTCGGGCGCATTACGGGGTGCCGGTTTATGTGAGTCCGCTAGAGCAGGAATGGCTCGGGAATCCGGAGTTGAACGGTTCGGTTGGCATGTCGCAATATAGCAAAGAGGAAATCATTTGCGTGCCTGCGGAGAACGAGTTTGAAATTCGGGATTATAATATAGAAGGTTTCGAGTTCCGTGTTGTACCGACACCAGGGCATTCAATCGGTAGTGTGAGCTTTATTTTCGACGATTTTGTGGTCGTTGGGGACGCACTTTTTAAAGGAAGTATTGGGCGTTCGGACTTGTATACGGGCGATTTTGATACGCTGATTGAAAGCATTACGACTCAGTTGTTGGTGTTGCCTGATGAGACGCGAGTGTATGCGGGGCACGGGGACGCAACGACAATTGGCCATGAAAAAGCGACAAATCCATATTTAACGTGAGGGAGATGGGGAAAAATGAGGATTAATTTAGCGAGTGTATTTGTGGATGATCAGGACAAGGCGTTACGTTTTTACACGGAAATTCTAGGATTTGTGAAAAAAGAGGATGTACCGGTGACGGAGAAGTTTCGCTGGATTACGGTCGTTTCAAAAGAGGAGCCGGATGGTGTGGAGCTGGTTTTAGAGCCGGATGAGAACCCCGCGGTGGGCCCATTTAAAGCGTCGATTTATGCGCAGGGGATTCCGTTTACGTCGTTTGCGGTGGATGATGTTTACGCGGAACATGAGCGGTTGCGCGGGCTTGGTGTCGTGTTTACGAAGGACCCGGCGTCGCACGGACAGGTGACGATTGCGGTTTTTGATGATACGTGTGGGAATTTGATTCAGATTATGCATATGAACGAGGCGGCGTAGCGACGTGGGACTCTATTTGGAGTTTCCAGCGTTAGATAAGGATTTTCCGATGCGGAGTTTTACGAATGAGGGTGGCGTCATTGTGTATCCTCACTGGCACAAGGAGATTGAGCTTATTTACGTGATTGAGGGGCGTTTGAACCTTGGCGTGAATGATGTGCCGATTCAGATGGCAGAGGGCGAAATTTATGTGATTAATGGCGGCGATGTGCATTATTTCTTGGCATCGCCGAACAGTGAACGGATTGTGCTACAGTTTGACTTGAATGTTTTTCAGGAGTTTTCGCTCACGGAGGATGAGGGCAAGCGGTTGCGCGATTTGTTTTTGCATGTGTCGCCGTCGAGTGCGGATTGGAATCCAGATGTGGCGAAGCTGGTTGCGGAATTGATGCAGGTGATTCATCTGGAGAGCTCGCAGCGCAAGGCGGGCTATCGCTATGTTGTGAAGGCTAAATTGTACGAGATGTTGGCGGTTTTGGAGCGGGATGTGCCAAGGCTTGTGCGTGATTCTGCGGAGGACGCGACGAGCAAATCACAGGAAACGCTTGAGAAATTGCAGCAGATTTTTGCGTATGTCGAGGAACATTATCAGGAGACGATTACGCTTGGGCAGGTCGCGGATCATGTTGGGTTTAGTTCGTATTATTTCACGAAGCTTTTCAAGCGCAATATGGGGATTACGTTTATGACTTTTGTAAACGATTACCGACTCAGCAAGGCGAAATGGATACTGCTAAATGAGGAGACGCCGGTGACGGAAGTGGCTGAGCTGGCGGGGTTTAGTAGTGTGAAGACATTTCATCATGCCTTCAAGCGTGCCATGGGTGTGTCGCCGCTCAAATATAGGAGGACAATATTCGGGAATAAGTAAGCAATAAAGTAGGAAGAAAAACCTCGGTTTGTTTTGTATCATGGAGATAATAAAACAAATGGAGGTTTTTTGATGACTTTAAAAATTGGAATTATAGGCTGTGGCGGTATTGCAAATGGGAAACATATGCCGAGTTTGGCGAGTGTGGCAGAAGCAGAAATGGTCGCGTTTTGTGATATCGTCGTGGAACGTGCGGAGAAGGCGAAAGTGGATTTTGGGACGACAGATGCAAGCGTATACACGGATTATAAGGAATTATTGGCAGATAAAACGATCGATGTGATTCATGTTTGTACGCCGAATATTTCACATGCGGAGATTTCGATTGCGGCGATGGAAGCTGGGAAACATGTGATGTGCGAGAAACCAATGGCGAAAACAACGGCAGAAGCGCAAGCGATGATTGATGCTAGCGTGAAAACGGGGAAGAAATTGACGATTGGGTATCAAAATCGGTTCCGGAAAGATTCGCAATTTTTGCATGAGGTTTGTGAGAATAACGAATTGGGCGAGATTTATTACGCGAAGGCAAAAGCGATTCGTCGTCGCGCGGTTCCGACTTGGGGTGTGTTCTTGGATGAGGAGGCGCAAGGTGGTGGCCCGCTGATCGATATTGGGACGCATGCGCTCGATTTGACGCTTTGGATGATGGATAATTATAAGCCGAAATATGTGGTTGGGAACGCGTATCACAAGTTGTCACAACGCGCGAATTCGGCGAACGCGTGGGGACCTTGGGAACCGTCGAAGTTTACCGTGGAGGACTCGGCGTTTGGTTTCATCACGATGGAAAATGGGGCGACGATTGTGCTCGAATCAAGCTGGGCGCTGAATACGCTGGATGTTGGCGAGGCGATGACGACGCTTTGCGGGACGGAAGGTGGCGCGGACATGGAAGACGGTTTGCGGATTAACGGCGAATCGCATGGTCAAACGCATCAAACGGAGATTGAGCTTGAGGTTGGCGGTGTTGACTTTTACGATGGAGCGGGCGATGATCCGGCAGAACTTGAGGCGCAACAGTGGATTGATAGTATTTTGAACGGAACGGATCCTGTTGTGAAACCGGAGCAGGCGCTTGTCGTGACGCAAATTTTAGAGGCGATTTATGAGTCTTCGAAGACGGGCCAACCGGTGTTTTTCCAATGACAACGCCGATTGCAATTCAGTTGTGGAGTGTGCAGGACGCGTGCGCAGAGGATTTCTTCGGAACGCTGGAACACCTTGCTGAGATGGGATATGATGGCGTGGAATTCGCGGGTTATTACGACAAGTCAGCGGCGGATTTGAAGGCAAAATTGGCGGAACTCGGGCTTGGGATTGCGGGCTCGCATATTCCGTATGAGCGGTTGCGCGATGAGCTCGACGCGGTGATTGCTTTTGAAAAGGAGCTTGGAAATGACTACCTCGTTTGTCCTTATGCGGATTTTGAGACGGAGGCGGAGTGGATTGAATTTGCGAAGTCGCTACGTGTAATTTCCGACAAAATTCGCGCGGCTGGACTGCATTTCGTGTATCATAACCATGCACATGAGTTTGAAAAGTTGGGCAATGACTACATTTTGGACGTGTTGTTAGCGGGCGTGCATGGCTTGGAAGTCGAGCTGGATACGTATTGGGTGCATCATGCGGGCGTTGACGTGGTGCCATATATGGAGCGTTGGGCCGACCGGATGCCGCTCATTCACTTAAAAGATATGAAACGTGCGCCAATCGAAAGTACGGAGATCGGCAACGGTGTATTGGCTGTGAGGCGTTTTGCAGAACTCGCAGAACAAAACGGCGTGAAGTGGTTTGTGATTGAGCAGGAAGCATTTGAAAAGGCACCGCTTGTGAGTGTGGAAATTGGCTTGAAGAACTTAAGAAAGATGGTGGGCAAATAATGACGAAAGTAACGGTTTGGAATGAATTTCGCCATGAAAAAGAGAGCGAAGAAGTTGCCGCAATTTATCCAGATGGCATTCACGGTCAAATTGCGAGCTTTTTAAAAGCGTCAGGACTCGATGCCAAAACGGCGACGCTAGACGAGCCAGAGCACGGTTTAACCGAGGCAGTTTTGGCAGATACAGATGTGCTCGTTTGGTGGGGACACATCGCGCATGATCAGGTCGAGGAGGAAATCGTGAACCGCATCCATAAGCGAGTTTTGGAAGGAATGGGCTTGGTTGTTTTGCACTCT
Organism: Paenilisteria portnoyi; assembly: GCF_014322795.1. GTDB lineage: Bacteria > Bacillota > Bacilli > Lactobacillales > Listeriaceae > Listeria_A > Listeria_A portnoyi. The sequence goes on along the minus strand of NZ_JAASTT010000005.1, from coordinate 78,909 downwards.
GGGCACATGTCGCGAATTTTCATGAAGCTCATGGGTACAAGTTGTGATTTAAAATGGCGTGAAGCGGACGAGAAAGAACGGCTTTGGGTCGTGGCACCGAATCACCCGATTACAGCTGGCGTTCCTGAATATATCGACCTTGAAAAAGAGGAGATGTACGGCGAGCATTTCGACGTTCCTGCTCCTGAAGAATTGATTTTTATCAGCTGGTTCGAAGGCGGACACGTATTCCGCAGTGGCGCCACGTATAAACGCGGTAACGGCAAGATTTTCTACTTCCAGCCGGGTCACGAAACGTATCCAACGTACCATAACGAAGACATTCAAAAAGTCATTACGAACGGCGTCAACTGGTGTGCCCCGACTTCATGGGTATATCCAAAATACGGTAACGCAGAACCATTAGAAAAGATCGGAGGAAAATAACATGAAATTAGGCGTATTTACACCACTATTTGCAAATTTAAGTTTGGATGAAATGTTGGACAAGGTAGCAGCCGCAGGACTTGGCGCAGTAGAAATTGGCACAGGTGGGAATCCTGGAAACCATCATTGCCCAACCGACGAATTACTCGCAAGCGAAGAAGCACGTTTGGCTTATTTGAAGAAATTTGAAGATCGTGGTTTAATCATTAGTGCGTTTAGTTGTCATGATAATCCGATTTCACCAGATCCAGAAGAAGCGCGCGCGGCCGATGACATTTTGCGGAAATCGATCCGTTTGGCATCGATGATGGGCGTACCAGTCGTGAACACGTTCTCAGGGACAGCGGGTGACAGTGATGAGGCGAAAGCTCCGAACTGGCCAGTAGCGCCTTGGCCAACGGTTTACAGCGATATCAAAAAATGGCAATGGGAAGAAAAGTTAATCCCTTATTGGAAAGAAATTGGGCGTTTAGCAGAAGAATACGACGTCAAAATCGGCATCGAACTTCACGGCGGATTCCTTGTTCACACGCCGCATACGCTCTTAGAACTGCGCACAGCAACGAGTCCAGCAATTGGCGCGAATCTCGATCCAAGTCATCTCTGGTGGCAAGGCATCGATCCCGTTGGCGCAATCAAGATTCTCGGTAAAGAAGGTGCGATTCACCATTTCCACGCCAAAGACACATACCTTGACCAAGACAACATCAACCGCTACGGCCTGCTCGATATGCAACCGTACGGCGATGTCCAAACACGCGCGTGGACGTTCCGCTCAGTTGGTTGCGGGCATAGCGTGAAAGAATGGTCTGATATGATGAGTGCCCTGCGCACGTTCGGCTACGATTACGTTGTCAGCATCGAGCATGAAGATCCGCTGATGTCAATCGACGAAGGCTTCCAGCGTGCCGTGACGAATTTGCAAACCATCTTAATCAAAGACGAACCACTAGACATGTGGTGGGCGTAATGAAAAATTTAGTTATCATCGGTTTTGGCGGTATGGGCAGTTATCACGTTGAACTTATTGGCGCAGCTAGCGGAATCACTGTGACAGGCGTCTACGATATTGCACCCGACCGCATTCAAGCAGCCACGGAAAAAGGTCTTGAAACGTATCCAAGCTTCGAAGTCGTACTTGCTGACGAAAAAGTAGACGCAGTACTAATCGCGACACCGAATGATAGTCATAAAGATCTCGCAATCCAAGCGCTAGAAGCTGGTAAAGACGTGGTTTGTGAGAAGCCAGTCACGATCACGAGTAGCGATTTAGAAGCCATTCTCACGGTTGCCAAAAAAGAAAACCGAACATTCATGGTTCACCAAAATAGACGCTGGGATTCTGACTTTCTAATCGTACGCGACATGGTTCAAAAAGAAGCCCAAATCGGCAACGTATTTCATGTTGAGTCCCGCGTACAAGGCGCAAACGGAATCCCTGGTGATTGGCGCCATCTCAAAGAACAAGGTGGCGGCATGGTACTTGATTGGGGCGTACACTTACTTGATCAACTCCTATTCATGACCGACAGCAAAATCAAGACTGTATCAGCGAACTTAAGCTACATTCTTGGCGATGAAGTTGATGACGGATTTACAAGCTTCATCACATTCGAAAACGGCGTCACAGCCCTAATCGAAGTCGGCACAACCAACTATGTTAAACTGCCACGCTGGTACGTTAAGGGCACAGAAGGCACAGCCGTCATCGAAGACTGGGATTTAAGCGGTGAAATTATCGCACCAGATCGGACCGTTGCCAAAGTCGAGCCAACGCCAATCCAAGCAGGTCAAGGCCTCACAAAAACAATGGCACCACCATCCGAAGAATCCACAACGAGAAGCCCAATCACGCCGGTAGCAGCCGATATGTCCGGTTTCTACGATAATTTTGCAGCAGTCCTAAATGCCGAAGCAGAGCCTATCGTAAAAAATGACGAAGTACACCGCGTTCTCCGCTTAATTGAAGCCCTAATCGAAGCAGGCGAGCAGAATAAAGTCGTTTTTTTCAAAGAATAAAAGCTCAATAACTTGCGAAACCCAGCGTAGTATACTATACTTACCTTATTCAAAATCAGTACGCCCGATAAGGGGAGTAGCAGTATAGCAATGTCGTCAGTACGGGATAAAACCCCGGCATTGTTAGCAATTTTTGTCGATTGTTTGCGAGACCTTACGTTTATTCGTGAGGTCTTTTTATTGCGCTTAAATGGCAGAACGCTCAGGCAAGTTGATGCGAACAATCTAGTCAAAACAGGAGGAAAACTATTGAAGAAATTACTTTTTTTCGTGATGTCAATGATGCTCGTTTTTTCACCACTGGGTACCGTGACATACAACACAATCATGCCGTCAAAATATGAACAAGTAAGTGAGGCGCACGCCAAGGGCTACCGCTCGCCAAGTCGATCTTACCGACCAAATAATAACCAGGTCAAACGAAATAACAACAGCACGACAAACAAAGCAACAAATAACCAAACTGCCAAAAAATCCAATCGTGGCTTCTGGGGCGGCCTAATGTTTGGTGGCTTAGCGGGTCTACTATTCGGTAGTATGCTCGGCAATATGGGCGCATTCGGCGATATTTTAGCCCTAATTATCAACGTTATCGCGATTATTGTCATCATCCGCCTATTGATTTATCTCTTCCAAAAATGGCGTAACCGTAATAATCCGAAGCCACAAGCGAATGTTTTCGATCACCAAGGAACGACGAATGCAACACAGGAAACTGGGAATAGCACGATTGTTCTCGACGAAGGAAATATTTCCAACGCGGTCATCCATTTCTTCACACACGAAAAAGGCTTACAATTAGAGGACGTAGAAGTTATTTTGACATATGACGATCAAAAAGGTTTCGGCGCAGATGTCATGAAAAACAATACACTAGTTCAGGCTTTAGATCACTTTTCACTCATCCAAGCTATCCGCTACTGGGCGACAAAAGAAGCCCATTTCGATCCAAACTGTGGCTTAGAATTACGATTCTCTGAAACGGAAGGAATCACAGCGATAGTAACTGAATAGAACGCAATAAGGGAGAAGGCGTCTTTGACAGGCGTCTCTTTTTTATGTATTAGTGCTAACGGCAATATTACAAAAATAACGGAAAGTAATGATTTATACCCAGGTTTATCCGCCTTTTTTTGTCCTTTTTAAGTAAGCGCTTTCTATGTCTTTTGTCGTGCATTTGGATATAAAGTATGAAAAATGTTATATATAATCTAAAAATTTCCCTTCAATTGTCTCATTTCGTATAATAAGAGAGAAGATATGAGGAGGGATTGCAATGTTGTTTGAGGATATGGAAAAGTATGATTATGAACAGGTTGTTTTTTGTCACGATAAGGCTTCAGGGTTAAAAGCGATTATCGCGATACATGATACGACGCTCGGTCCAGCGCTTGGTGGATGCCGGATGTGGCCTTATGAAACAGAGGAAGAGGCGCTTCAGGATGTACTCCGCTTGGCTCGGGGCATGACATATAAAAACGCAGCTGCCGGACTTCCCCTTGGCGGCGGAAAAACGGTTATTATTGGTGATCCGAAAAAGGATAAATCAGAGGAGATGTTCCGCGCGTTAGGACGCTATGTGGAGCGACTAAACGGAAGCTATATTATCGCGGAAGACGTTGGTATCACAGTAGCTGATATGGATTTAGTGCATGAAGAAACGAAACATGTGACGGGAATATCCGAGCGTTTTGGCTCATCTGGAAACCCGAGTCCGATGACAGCATTCGGCGTTTATAGCGCGATGAGACGCACAGCTTTAGAAGTTTTTGGAACAGATTCTTTAGCAAATAAAACAATCGCGGTACAAGGCGTTGGAAATGTTGCTTTTGCGCTATGCCGATTGCTTCATGAAGACGGCGCGAACTTGATCGTGACGGACATTAATACCGAAGCCGTAAATCGTGCTGTGACGCAGTTTGGTGCGAAAGCAGTGGCATCAGCGGATATTTATGATGTCGAAGCAGATATTTTTACGCCATGTGCACTGGGTGGTATTTTGAACGATGAAACGATTCCTAAGTTAAAAGTTGCGGCTGTTTGTGGTAGCGCTAACAATCAACTGTTGGATGCGACGAAACACGGGGAAATGCTGGCAAACGAAGGCATTCTATACGCGCCAGATTACATTGTCAACGCTGGCGGAGTTATCAATATTGCCGATGAACTGAACACATATAACGAAGCACGCGCGCAAAAGAAAATCGGTGAAATTTATGATCAGATTGGAAAAGTATTTGAAATTGCAAAAATGGAACAAGTGACACCAGCAGAAGCGGCGAATCGCATGGTGGAAAATCGGATGGAAGCGGCTAAAACCAGTAAAATAAGCTAGCTCTATTATTTTTTAGAACCTTCCAAATATGGTATAGTAATGAAAGAAGGACATATCGATTTGGAGGGAAACGGAATGAATAAACCATTATCACTGTATTTTGTGCGTCACGGTCAAACGTATTTAAATAAATATGAGAAAATGCAAGGTTGGGCAGATTCACCATTAACTCCCGAGGGAACAGAAATTGTAAAAGCGAGCGGTCGGGGTCTTGCGGATACAGAGTTTGTTGCAGCATACTCCAGTGATTTGCACCGTACGATTGCGACGGCAGAGCTTATTTTAAAGGAAAATAAACATGGTTTTGGTTTAACGCTAGAGCCACGCAGTGAATTCCGGGAAACTTTTTTCGGCTCATTTGAAGGCGATGCGAGTGCGATGACGTGGGACCGGGTTGCTAAAAAGATGGGATTCGCCTCAAAAGCAGAACTTTACGCTAAGGCAAATGTGCGCGAGACGATGAACGGTACGAAAGTCGCTGATCCGACGCATGATGCAGAGGATTTTATGACATTTTGGAATCGTGTGGAGCAAGGTTTTCTGCATGTGGTCAATGCGCATCGGGAAACGGGTGGTAATGTGCTGATTGTGGCACATGGCAATACAATACGAAACATTGTACATGAACTAGAGCCAAGCGTGAAAGCCGATTTCGTGCTAGATAACGCTAGCGTGACGGTCCTTACCTATGAAAACGGCCTATTCAAAATTGAGCGCCTGAACGATACATCTCATTTTATTGAGAACGTGTAAAAAATAAGCTAAAACTTACGCCGAAATGTAAGTTTTAGCTTATTCTTGTGTAGTTATCTAAAAGCAATATTAACAATACCTATGGCTAGCATGCCTAATAAAATAAGTACTGTGACTGTAATATGCCATCTTTTATACATCACAATAATCGCAATAAATTCACGCATCAGTGCATTTGGTAAATAATAAAGTGCTGTTTTGGAGCTAATACCCTGACTTTTTAATCCAGCCTTCCGTGCATAGAGACTAGCTCGAAACAGATGGAAATTATTTGTGACAAAGATGCTACGGTATTTCGGTTTTAAATCATCCATTAAAGTTTTTGAAAAACGCATATTTTGCAATGTATTGACTGACAAATCTTCCAGCAGGACATGATTTTCCGGAATCCCTTTATCAAGAAGGTAGTTTTTCATCGCGAAAGCTTCGGATACGAGTTCATTAGGCCCCTGACCGCCAGACACGATAATCTGAGGCGCAAATTTTTTCGCAGCTTGTTTATAATAAAAAACAATGGCTCGGTCCAATCGACTAGCAAGAAGTGGGGGGACTCTGGTTCCATCTATCAGGCCGCTCCCTAACACGATGATGAAGTCCTGCTGTAAGCGCGGTCGATTGTATTGATAAATATAGGAGGAAGTCAGGAAACTGAAGAGTAGGAATGAAAAGTAGCCTAAAATCAAGAATAATGCGGTAAAAAAGATACTTAACCAAACCGAGTCGAATATCGTGATTTGCAATATGATGAGGACGATGAGCGCAAGAATCATGATGCCAACAAATAATGTAAGTAGATTCGGTATTTTCCGACCTTCGCGCTTCGCCATAAGTCGCCCATTATAAACTAATCCGATGCCCAAACCGACGATAAGGAATGGGAAAAGCGCCAAAATCAAGAAGAATACACCAACGACGATGAGCGCTATGAGATTGCTATCCGTTGACATTAAACCATACGCCACGGCAAGAATGGTGAAAAATAATGCGATTGTGAGAAAAATGCCGTTGCTCACTCTCCGTTTGTCAATAATGAATAATATCAAAAATAAAATAAAAAAAAATCCTGCGATATAAGCGAGTACCATAATTATAACCTCTTTTCTATACCTACACTCCTAGTATACTGGGTATGCTTTCGGAAAGGCAAGTCAATTTTTCGTAGGTAGGCAAAATAGACATTCCTAAAGGCGAGATAATTAGGATTTGTCAAATTTGTGAACAAATGCATAAGGGGATTGAGTTCCTATGTCTTTTATGATAGATTTAGACTATAAAAGAGAGTGAGGGAAATGAGAGATGAAAATGAAAAAGCTTACATTGTTAGTCTTAACTTTGGTTATGGGGATTGTCCTAGCAGCATGTGGCAATACGCCGCAAGAAAAATTTACGAAAAGTGTTGAAAAAACGTCAGAACCAGCCGATCAGTCGACTTCCACAATTGGCATTACGGTTGATGAGTTACCAGCAACATTAAAAGCGCAACAAAGTGCGGCAATGTTGGAAGGCTTAACTGTTAAAATGACGGTCGCTAATGACCAAAAAGCGCAAAAATCGGCGACTACGATTGCTGTTAAAACGGCGGGATTAGTAAATTTAGACACGACAGTAGATCTATTGGTAGATTCAAAAGCAGAGAAAGTATACTTCCCATTGAGCGATTTATATGATGATAAAGGAAATTTAACAACATTACTTGATCAAGTAACAAGCGGTATGTTCTCACAAATCAAGAAGGATAATCCAGATTTAGCAACGAAATACGTGGAATTTTCTGATCTTGCAAAAGATTTAACAGATGAGAAAGCGAAAAAAGAAGCAACAAATACGAAAGAAGTAGAAAAAGCAACGAAAGATTTAAGCAAAAAAGTAACAAAAACAGTAACGGACTACTTCAATAGCCTACCAGAAGATCGTTTTAAAGAGGGTGACGATGGAGAGGTGACAGTGAAGCTAACAAAGACTGATATCACAAAATTGGCAAACGAATTAGTGAAATTAGCTGATGATAAAGACGTTAAAGCTGATTTGAAAGTCATCGCAACATCACAAGGTGTCTCGAAATCTGACTTTGATGAGCAATATGCATCAGCAGTGAAATCAGCGAAAGATACCATTAAAGATCTAGAGGATGAGAAAGACGCAGCAATCACAATTGATGCAACGATCAAACCTGGTAAAAATGACTCGATTGAAAACATGAAAATGAAAGTAAAAATCACGGATACATCAGACAAGGAAAATCCTGAATCAATGGCCTTTACAATGACGATGAAAACGACAGATTCAGCTAAACTTCCGAAATTCCCAGAAGCATCTGATGTGATTTCGACAACAGAGCTACAAAAAATAATGGAAGAAGCAACCGCGAGCTATTATAAGTCGATGTATGGCGATGCTTTAACGGATACATCAGATATAGTTCAATAAATCTAGAAGAAAAGATGCTGGATCATAATTTGAATACAGCATTAAAAACTCAAAAATAAAAAAGCAGGAATCTTGTATAAAGCCATTATAGAGAATGGAATATACAAGATTTCTGCTTTTTTCATTTTAGAGCCTCTTTTGTCCCAGGGCTGTTCTTATATTATTTTTTTCTACGCAAGAAAATGGCGCCAAGTGCTGCGAGTAAGCTTCCAAAAAGGACGGTTGATGTCGTGTTTGTATCGCCTGTATTGGGTAGAGTCTTGGTAGGGCTCATTTCTGCGGATGGATTGACGTTCACTGGTACAACCGGACTTGTCGGTTGCCCTGGTGTTCCAGGTTGCGCCGGTGTCACTGGCTTTGCTGGATCTACCGGTGTAATCGGATCTACAGGTAAAATTGGCTGTGCTCCTACAATCACTGTTATCGTGAACTGTGTCTCATTACCATCGCTATCTGTTACGCTGTACGTTACGTGGTAGATACCTGCTTGTTGTGGATTCACGTCGTTGCTGATGACTTTGATTAGGCTCGTGATGTCACCGTCTTCTAAGTCTTCTGCTGAAACGCCTGCCATCGGATCAAAGGCTTGACCGAATGCTAGTGTGACGTCGCTTGCGTGAATCATTGGTTTTTCATTTGTTAATACAGTTACCGTGTACGTTTGTTCCGTTGTGTTGCCATCGGAATCGGTGATGCGGTAGGTCACATGATACACGCCAGCAACGTCAGGATTCACATCGTTTGTGACAATCTGGATGTTTGCTGTGATATCGCCATCTTCTGTATCGCTTGCTGTGATTCCAGCCAATGGATCAAACGCGCGACCAGCTTTGAAGCTACTGTCCTGACCTGTAATGACCGGCTTGTCATTGCTTAGGACGGTGATAGTGCTTGTTTTCTCGGTTGTGTTGCCATCTGAATCAAGGACGCTATATGTGATGTGATACACGCCAGGAACGTCGATGTTGACGTCGTTCGCGATGATTTTAACAGCGCTGCTTAAATCGCCATCTTCCAAATCTTCTGCGGAAACACCTGTCATCGGATCAAACGCTAGATGCGCTTTGATAGTGCGGTCGGCTGCTGTGATGACTGGTTTTTCATTCGTCAAAACAGTGATTGTGATGGTTTTTGTTGTTGTGTTTTTATCTGAATCGGTGATGCTGTATGTGATGTGATACGTTCCTGCGACAGCCGCGTTCACATCATTGGCCGTGATTTGGATATCTTTTGTGACATCCCCATCTTCTAAATCGCTCGCGGAAACAATCGTCATTGGATCAAAGGCAAAACCAGCTTTGAATGTTTGATCCGATACGTGAATTTCTGGCTTGTCGTTTGTACGCACGTATATGTGACGTGTTGCTTTCGTTGTATTACCATCGGAATCGGTGACGCTATATTCAACAGTATACAATCCGTCCATTTTCATGTTGACATTGTTGGCTAGCACTTGAATTTTCAGTGTTACATCGCCATCTTCAAGGTCACTTGCTGTCACGCCATCGAAGGGATTAAAGGTATCGCCAACTTTCAAATAGACGTCCTGGGTGTTGATAATTGGTGCATCGTTTGTCAAAATAGTAACTTTGATCGTCTTCGTTATTGTGTTGCCGTCGGAATCGGTGACGCTGTATGTGACGTGGTATACGCCGGCTTTTTCTGTGTCGACATCGTTGCTTGTCACCGTGATTTTGTTGGTGATATCGCCGTCTTCGGTATCCTGTGCAGTAACTGCTTTTTTCACGTCGTAGGTGGTGTGAATACGTTGCACGATGTCCGATGCGGTAATCGTTGGTACGTCATTACTTGTTACCGTTACGGTGATGGTTTTCGTTGTTGTGTTACCATCAGAATCTGTCACGCTGTATGTCACATGATAGGTGCCGACTTTGCTTGTATCGACGTCATTTGATTGGACAGAAATTTTGTTTGTTAGAGTCCCATCTTCTGTATCACTTGCTGTTACGCCTGCTTTCGGGTCAAACGTTTTCCCTTTTTTCACCGTTTGGTCTATCGCAGAAATCACGGGTGCATCATTACTTGTTACCGTTACAGTGATGGTTTTTGTCGTCGTGTTGCCATCCGAATTAGTCACCGAATACGTGATGTGGTACGTTCCAATTTTGCTTGTATCGACATCATTTGCCGTTACAGTTACTTTTCCGGTTACGTCACCATCGTCGGCATCACTTGCTGTCATACCAGCCAAAGGATCAAATGTTTTGCCTTTTTTCACTGTTGTATCTGCGGCTAAAATCGTTGGTGCAGCATCACTTGTTACCGTCACAGTGATAGTTTTCTTCGTCGTATTACCATCAGAATCCGTCACAGCATACGTCACATGATACGTTCCGACTTTACTTGTATTCACATCATTCGCTGTAATCGTCACATTTGCCGTCACGTCCCCATCTTCCAAATCGCTCGCCGTCACACCTGCCAAAGGATCAAAGCTACTGCCTTTTTTCAAAGATTTATCCGTCGCTGAAATCACAGGTGCATCATTGCTTGTCACTGTTACCGTCACAGTTTTCGTAACGGTATTATCATCAGAATCAGTCACGCTATATGTCACATGATACGTCCCAACTTGGTTTACATTCACATCGTTTGCTGTTACAGTAATCTGGCCTGTCAGATCTCCATCCTCCATATCATTAGCAGTTACACCAGCCAATGGATTGAATGCAGTACCTTTTTTCAGAGAAGAGTCATTAGCTGTAATTACGGGCTTGTTTCGAGGTGTAATCAATCGAATGGAATTTTCAGAAGTATATTTTACACCATTGACGCTTCCGATACCATGTATATTCAAATTAGTTCCTTTTGGCGCGGCATCAGATTTTACATTAATTTCATAAGACAATGTGAAAACATCGGTGCCCTTAGAAAAAGGAAGTTCGACCGTGTGATCTAGCAATGCGCTTTTTGAAACAGTAAATGTTTGGCCATCATTACGTGTTAGTACTATGTTTTCAATGGAAGTCTCATCAAAAAGAGGGGCGATATCTGCGCCGTACTTCATGGTAAAGGCACTAGCGTTTGTAGTCTCATTAGAAATAGTATCATGAACGTATACTTTTTCGGACGGTGCTGCCGTTTGGATGTTATTATTTGACTGGTCGGTGATAGCTAATTGTAATTTAGGAGATATACCATTGATTTGGAGCTTCGTGATAGAAAGTTCTTGAAGGTTACTTCTGTCCCCAGTTGATCCTACAAAGCCAAATTGTACCTCGGTTCCTCCAAATGTTGCTTGTAAATCATCTACTTGATAACTTCCTGTATATCCGATATAGTCATAGCTCAATGTTTTCGTATCGGCATTCCATTCAATCTTCAGAGTGTGTTTTTGACCATCTTCAAAATAGGAACCTTCGGGTAGTACATTTAGTGCATTGTGCTGAATGACAGGACCAACACCTGGTACAGTGATAGCCATATGTTTATTTTTAGGAAGCACATCACGATCCCATGCTTCAGAGTAGTCTGTGCCATCATTAATGTACGTATCAAATTCTATCGCAAGTGCATTTTTGATATAACTATAGCCATACATGCCCATCGCTCCACCAGCTGCTGAGATAGCTTTATTAGCACGAGGGTCATTTTGAATGACAAAAGCCATTCCGTCAGCACCAAGAGGATCATCGCCCATATATAAGTCAGCTTCTAAATAGAAGTTTTTAGTCAAATCCACTTTATTATCACTACTTGACCACATTCCACCAGCTTGTCTTTTCTGATTTGGTGTAATCGTAACGTTATTTTTATCGATACTTGATCCTGTGCCAGGTACAACTGAGAAGTAATCTGTTACATCGAGAACGTTGTCGCTACTCGTTTGTAGTCCCTTCAGTTTGTTCTCCGCTTTATTTGCATATACGGGTGCTGCTTCTGATGCTAGAACAATTGTTTGTAGTGGTAACCCAGCGCATAAAACAAATGCAGCGGATGCTACCCCAATTTTTTTCATAATCATTGTGTTTTTCCTCCTTATACTCAGCGCATATACTACTTATCTTGCACTCATATAATCAGTCTAGCAATATAGCGATGAGAGAAAAATACCAAAACTCTCTAAATGTTCCTGTTTAAATGAATTAATTATGAACTTTTCGACACAAATGTAGGTTTTGGCTAAATGGATACTAGCGAGCATTACTGACCAGTCTCTATTTTTATGGTATGATATGTACAGAAAATGATAAAAAAGGTGAAGCGATGAAGTATACAATAGAAACAATAAAGGAATCAAACACGCGTGAAGTAGCTAAAAAGATTGGCCTGAAAATGCAAGCGGGAGATGTTATCTTACTTGAAGGTGATCTTGGAGCAGGCAAAACGACATTCACTAAAGGGCTTGCAGAAGGGCTAGACATACCACAGATGGTTAAAAGTCCGACATTTACAATTGTTCGCGAATATACAAAAGGACGTATCCCGCTCTATCATATGGATGTTTACCGACTTGAAAACGCAGAGGATGACTTAGGATTGGATGAATATTTTCAAGGAGATGGTGTGTCCGTGGTTGAATGGGCCCACTTTATTGAGCAAGATCTCCCGGCTGAGTATATTCGAATTACGTTGAAGCACCTGACAGAAAATACGCGTGCAATGGAGATAGAACCAGTGGGCACAAGATATGAAGCACTTTGTTCGGAGGTTTTTGGAGAATGACAATACTTGGAATTGATACATCCAATGATACGCTAGGTGTCAGTTTATGGCAGGATAATAAGGTCATCGGAGAACTCGTAACGAATTTGAAAAAAAATCATAGCGTTCGATTGTTGCCAGCGATCGCAGAGTTGATGAAGGAATGTGATGTGACACCGCAAGCGCTGACGAAGATTGCAGTCGCAGAAGGTCCTGGCTCTTATACAGGGCTTAGAATTGGCGTAACAGTCGCAAAAACAATGGCTTGGGATCTCCAAATTCCACTTGTCGGAGTTTCCAGCTTAGCGTTAATGGCGCAAAATGGGCGCTTTTTTGATGGGTTTGTGGTGCCTGTGATGGATGCGAGGCGTGGCAATGTTTACGCGGGAATCTACACAGCGCAAGGGAAGAATGTGGAGCCAGATCAACATCTCGCATTCGCAGATTTACTTGCGAAGCTTGATACAGCAGCTAACATTCTTTTTATCGGCGATAGTTTAGCGAATTTTGAAGCAGATATTACGGCGACAATTGGGACGCGTGCGACGATTGCAGATGCAACTCTCTGCTATCCACGACCAGCTTTTCTCGGTGAACTCGCAAAAACAAAAGATGGTGTTCCGGCGCATACATTTGTCCCGACATACTTAAAATTAGCCGAGGCGGAGAGCAAGTGGCTTGAGGCAAACAAACATGAATGAGGTCACTTTTCGTCAAGCGACTATAGCCGATGTCAAAAGTCTATTACGAATTGAAACAGCCGTATTCAGCTCACCGTGGAGCGAGAAAGCTTTTCGAAATGAATTTTACACGAATCAGTTTGCGCATTATATTGTGGCGGAGCAAAACGAAACGGTTATTGGATACGCAGGTGTGTGGATAATTCTTGATGAAGGCCATATTACGAATGTCGCGATGCATCCTGATCAACAAGGAAAAGGCTACGGACAAGCACTGTTAGCCGAATTACTGCGGATTGCGAAGGAACAGGGCGTGACGCGTTTAACACTAGAAGTCCGCATCTCGAACACGAAAGCACAACAACTATATAAAAAAATTGGATTTAAAGATGGCGCGATTCGGAAAAAATACTATCCGGATAATCAAGAAGACGCGCTAGTTATGTGGGTGGAAGAATGATGAAAAAAAATACATTAATACTTGGTATCGAATCAAGCTGTGATGAAACCGCGGCGTCTGTTGTTAGAAATGGCACAGAAATGCTATCGAATGTTATCGCGTCCCAAATTGAGAGCCACAAACGGTTTGGCGGTGTTGTCCCAGAAATCGCGTCTCGTCATCACGTCGAGCAAATCACGATTGTCATAGAAGAAGCTCTGTCGCAAGCTGGCGTCACGATGAACGATATCGATGCGATTGCAGTGACAGAAGGGCCAGGACTTGTAGGCGCGCTCCTCATCGGCGTCAATGCAGCCAAAACACTGGCGTTCATTCACAATAAACCGATAATCGGCGTCCATCATATCGCAGGACATATTTACGCGAACCGTTTCGAAACCGAAATGACGTTCCCGCTCCTATCCCTCGTCGTGAGTGGTGGACATACAGAACTGGTTATCATGCACGAACACGGCAAGTTTGAAATCATTGGTGAAACACGCGATGACGCTGCCGGCGAAGCGTATGATAAGGTAGCACGGACACTCGGTTTAACTTATCCAGGAGGCGTCCAAATCGACCGTTTAGCAGCGACCGGCGAAGACACGTTTCATTTCCCGCGCGCGATGATGAACGAAGCCAGTTATGACTTTAGTTTTAGCGGACTCAAATCCTCTTTTATCAATACAGTTCATAATTTGCGTCAGAAGGATATGCCAATCAACGAAGCCGATTTAGCAGCGAGTTTCCAAGCAAGCGTTGTCGACGTTCTTGTGGCAAAAACAATCCGTGCGGCAAAAGAATTCAATGTGACACAACTCCTTTTAGCAGGTGGCGTTGCGGCGAATCAAGGCCTTCGCGAGCGGCTCATTAAGGAAACCACGCTAGAAATTCCAAACGTCCAGCTCATCATTCCGCCCCTATCACTATGCGGTGACAATGCAGCGATGATTGCGGCAGCTGGAACTGTATTATTTGAAAAAGGAATCCACGGCGATTTAACGATGAACGCGAGTCCAGGCTTACTTTTTGAAGATACGTATTAAGTTAAGACGAATACATTTCTGCCCTGAAAAATAGGAGTAGAAATATATTCGTCTTTTTAGAGTATTGGTGGTATAATACGTCCATGTTGTATAGCGTTTATGAGGGGGATACAAATGGAAAGAAAAGATAAAATTCGGCTTGGGTTGGCAATCGGTACGCTCGGCATTGTTTATGGCGACATCGGTACGTCACCTCTATACGTGATGAAGTCGATTGTCGCGAGTAACGGCGGGCTAAATCACGTATCTGAGGATTATATTATAGGCTCATTATCGCTTATTTTTTGGACGCTGACGTTACTTACGACAATCAAATATGTCATTATCGCGCTACGAGCAGATAATCATGGTGAGGGTGGCATATTTTCTTTATATGCCTTGGTTAGAAAACGTGGCAAATGGCTCGTTATTCCCGCGATGATCGGTGGGGCAGCCCTGCTCGCAGATGGTGTCTTAACGCCCGCTGTAACGGTCACATCAGCCATCGAAGGATTAGAAGAAATTCCAGCCTTTGACGCACTATTCACTGGGAATACAACACTTATTATTATTATCGTTATCGTTATTCTTAGCGCTATTTTCTTTATGCAACGATATGGAACGATGTTTATCGGGCGGATTTTTGGTCCGACAATGTTTCTCTGGTTTTCCATTTTAGGCATATTAGGCATTATCAATATTCTTGGCGACTTATCGATTTTCCGAGCGTTTTCGCCATATTATGCTGTAGAACTACTTTTTAGCGATCAAAATAAAGCCGGCTTCCTCATTCTCGGTAGCGTATTTCTAGCCACGACAGGTGCCGAAGCCTTGTATTCCGATCTAGGGCACGTCGGTCGTAAAAATATCTACATCACATGGCCGTTCGTCAAAGTGTGCCTATTACTCAATTATTTTGGACAGGGCGCGTGGATTATCTCACTAAAAAATGTTGACGATCCTTTCGTGAACCCATTTTTCCAAAGTATGCCAGAACCGTTCATTATGTACGGCGTATTAATTGCGACACTTGCGGCAATCATCGCCTCACAATCCTTGATAACAGGGGCTTATACGCTGGTTTCCGAAGCCATCGCACTGAATTTATTACCGCGCTTGAGCATTCGTTATCCATCCGAGACGAAAGGGCAGGTTTATATTCCAACCGTCACGACCGTGCTCTGGATTGCCTGTGTGGGAGTAGTCCTCTATTTCCAAGATTCGACGCACATGGAAGCAGCATACGGACTATCCATCACCGTAACGATGTTAATGACGACTGTACTTCTTTTCCAATTCCTATTACGAAAAGGATTCTCAAAACTGGTTACGACAGCGATTCTCATGACATTCGGCGTGCTTGAATTTGCATTTTTCATCTCAAGCGCTGCGAAATTCATGCATGGAGGCTTTGTAGCGGTTATTATGGCAGTCGTAATCATGGCGCTCATGTACATCTGGTTCAGCGGCTACCAACTAAAAACGAAGCTAGTGAAGAACGTCTCTCTGAAGAAATTCATACCGATGCTTGCGAAATTAAAAGTAGATACAGCCTATCCAAAATTTGCGCATAATCTGGTTTATTTGACAAGTAGCCGAAACCCATACCGTGTCGAACATGAAGTCATGGCATCGATTCTTGATAAACGTCCAAAGCGTGCGGATGTCTATTGGTTTGTGAACGTCCAAGTTGTTGATGGGCCATACGCCGCGTATTATACGGTCGAAAGTTTTGAGAGTGATTTCGTTATCCGCGTTCAATTGAAACTAGGTTTTCGCGTCGAGCAAGATATTAATGTTTTCCTCAAACAAATTGCGAAAGACCTTATTGCCAAAGGAGCACTCGAACAACAAAAACGAAAATATACAGCGAAGAATGGCCGAAAACTCGGCGATTTCTGCTTCGTTATTGTAAAAGATGAGCTGAGCGCAGAGGCTGACCTTACGAATTGGCAACGCGTCATCATGAGAAGTAAATTGTTCATCAAGCGATTCACCACCTCACCAGAAAATTGGTTTGGCTTAGAATACAGCGATGTTCAAGTAGAAAATGTCCCACTATATCTCTCGAAGAAGAAAGTCGTGAAGATTCGCAAATGGGATTAAAAAAAACAGGTTGCATCACGAAACGCGGATGCAACCTGTTTATATGTTATTCTTCTAATTCCTCACTCAGAATCGTCCATTCCTCCATCAAATTCTCACTTGATTGCTTCAGAAGGTCGAGTTGCTCTGTCCGTTCATAAGCAGCTTCATGATCTTGATATACGGCAGGATCCAAGAGCTCTTGCTCCATCTCGCTTATTTTGAGATCGGTTTCTTCCATACGCTCCTCGATTTCCTCTAATTTACGCTTTTTCTGACGCATCACTTTTTGCTGTTCCTTATCCAAATGATACGCCTGCTTATTCGTTGCTAATTGCTTCTCCTCAGGGGTCGTTTGTTGTTTTTGCAACGCATCAAGTCGCGCGTGTTCCTTTTGCTCTGCTATTTTATCCTGATAATAATCGTAATCGCCGAGGTAAACCTGCGCGTGCTCCGGATGCATCTCAACAATTTTGGAAGCGATACGGTTGATAAAATACCGGTCATGCGATACGAACAAAATCGTCCCTTCAAAATCAATCAACGCTGCTTCCAAAACTTCTTTACTCTCAATGTCCAGATGGTTCGTCGGCTCATCCAGAATCAGCAAATTAGCACCAATCAAGGTCAATTTTGCAAGGGCAACACGCGCTTTCTCGCCACCACTGAGCGTATTGACCACCTTCAAGACATCGTCATCAGAAAATAAGAAATTCCCCAATGTCGTGCGAATCGCCTGCTCATTTAGTTCAGGATAATCATCCCAAAGCTCGTGCAGAATCGATTTATTGGAGTTCAGTTTCGCCTGCTCTTGATCATAATAACCAATCTGAACGTTGGTACCAAAGCGAAACTCACCAGAAAGCGCCGGAATATCTTTAATCAATGTTTTGAGCAACGTCGATTTCCCAATCCCATTCGGTCCGACGAGCGCGATACTTTCATGACGCTTCATATCGAAAGTCAGTTTTTCAGAAACCCGCTTATCCACCGCATACCCAATCGCCAAATCCTCCACAAAAAGGACATCCTTACCACTAGACCGGTCAAATTGGAAACCAAAATGCGCTGTTTTCTCACTACCTTGCGGGCGGTCTAGCCGATCTAATTTCTCCAACTGTTTTCGGCGGCTCTGCGCCCGTTTCGTCGTTGAAGCCCGGACGATATTCCGCGCCACAAAATCTTCTAATTTTGAAATTTTATCCTGCTGTTTATCAAATTCTTTCCACTGTTGCTCCAACTTCGCCTGCTTTTGAACGAGGTAGCGCGAGTAGTTCCCAACATAGCGATCAATCTGCGTGCGGCTAATTTCGTACACTTGGTTCACGACTTTATCCAAGAAATAGCGATCATGCGAAACGATGAGTAGCGCCCCCTTGTAGTTCTGCAAGTAAGACTCGAGCCAAGAAAGCGTCGCGATGTCCAGATGGTTCGTCGGCTCATCGAGAATCAGAATATCATGGCGCGCCAGAAGCAGTTTCGCCAAAGCAAGCCGCGTTTTTTGACCACCGCTGAGGGATGCAATCAATTTCTCATAATCCGCTTCGAAAAAACGCAAACCATGCAAGACAGAGCGAATATCCGCCTCATATTGGTAACCACCTTGCTCCTTAAACGAATGCTGCAATTGGTCGTATTCCTTCATTGTTTGCTCATACTGCTCTTTATTCTCATAAATAGCAGGGTCACCAAGCCGCGTCTCCAGTGCGCGCAACTCTTGCTCCATCGCTCGCAGCCCCGTAAACACACCCAGCATTTCATTCCAAATCGTTTTCGAAGATTCAAGGCCAGTATTTTGCGCTAAATAACCAATTTGAACATGTTTCGGCTTCGAAATCGTGCCACCATCATAGCTAATTTGCCCAGCAATAATTTTTAAAAGGGTGGATTTACCCGCACCATTTCGACCAACTAGCGCAATTCGATCATTCGTCTGCACTTCTAATTTTATATTT
The DNA here is from genome assembly GCF_014322795.1 of Paenilisteria portnoyi. GTDB lineage: Bacteria > Bacillota > Bacilli > Lactobacillales > Listeriaceae > Listeria_A > Listeria_A portnoyi. The sequence continues at coordinate 60,100 of NZ_JAASTT010000005.1, read as the reverse complement.
TCTAATATCGTTTCAGCGCCAAAATTTTTGACAATCTGTTGCACTTGTAAAAGTATCATTCTAATTTTCTCCTTCATCTCAAAAATCTATCTCTTCCATAGTTTATCGCAAAGCAAGGCGAGAAGCAATGTCTTGAGAAAGGAAACGCTTACGATAGAATAATTCACAAACTAATCCTTGTGAACTCACTAGCAATATTGTATCTTTTGCTGTATAATGTAACTTAACAAGCGTTGTAACAAAATAGTAACACAACATTTGAGCAAAAACATTGTGAAATTTATGTGAAATGTTTATAGTGAATAAGCAAGCATGTGAAATAAACAACGATATGAATTAGCGCAATCGTTTTTGTTATATCTCCATGTTTAGTAGCACAAGGACGGCGCGCGAAAGCCACTGTCCACTCACAAATCAAAAGGAAGAAGGGAACACACATGATCGAGGAAACGGGCAAGATTCCACAAGCCACAGCAAAGCGTTTGCCGCTGTACCACCGCTATTTGAAATATTTGCATGAATCAGGAAAAGAACGCGTATCATCCGCAGAATTAAGCGAGGCTGTGAAAGTTGATTCAGCAACGATTCGCCGCGATTTCTCCTATTTTGGAGCACTTGGCAAGAAAGGCTACGGCTATAACGTGTCCTACATACTGGACTTTTTTAGTAAAACGCTGAGCCAAGACAAGCAAACGAATGTAGCCATTATCGGTGTTGGTAATTTGGGGACCGCACTATTACACTATAATTTCATGAAAAATAATAATATAAAAATTGTCGCAGCATTTGATGTTGACGCAAATAAAGTTGGAACGGTGCAACAAGATATTCCAATTTATCACTTAAACGACATGCAAGATTTGCTGAAAGAGAACAAAGTCGAAGTCGTTATTTTGACAGTGCCATCCGATGAAGCGCAAACGACTGTAGACCGCTTGCTAGAAGCCGATGTGAAAGGGATTCTAAACTTTACACCAGCACGTATTAGCGTACCAAAACATGTTCGCGTGCATCATATCGATTTGACAACCGAACTACAAACGTTGATTTACTTCTTAGAAAACTATCCAAACAAATAATAAAAGAAGAGCCAGACGCGATGTTTGGCTTTTTTTATGAATTTTAGGAGGTCAAATGATGCATAAGATGCTAGAAAAAATTGTTATGTGGGGGAAGCAACAAGATTCGGTCCGAGCGCTCGTGCTAGAAGGCTCGCTCGCCAAACAACAAGACGTGGACGAACTATCAGATTTAGACATCAACGTCTGGTTTACTGGCGAAGTGCCGTTTGGAAAAACAGTAGAATGGCTCGCGGATATTGACGATATACTCATCGAAAACCAATTACATATGGAGACACCAGCAGGCGAAGTAGCAACTCAACTCGTGATCTTCCAAAACGGCATCAAAGTCGACTTTTCCTTCTGGCCAATCGCCTATTTAGAAAATCCCTTCCCATACTATGAAAAAAAGGCAATCTTGGTAGATAAAGGCGCATACACCGACCAAATCAAACGATGCATCCGTGAAAAAGCGAAACCACCGATGGAAAAAGCAGATTTTGATAAAATCGTGAATGAGTTCTGGTTCGAGTTACATTACGTCGCGAAATTCCTAAAACGCAAAGAAATCTGGTTTGTGCAAGACATCCAAGCAGGTATCCGTACAAACTATCTGTTGCCGATGTTAGAAGAACAAGCCCGCATTACCAAACGAAATCCTTCTTTCTCAGGCCGCAAAATCGGAACTTGGCTAGATCCAGCCTATTTTAACCGCTTACCATCGATTTTTGCGGACTATTCACTTGAGGCAAACTGGCAAGCCATGTGGGCAGAAATCGTCTTATTTGAAGAAGTATCACATTTTATCAGCCAACATTACCAATTTGAACTGCCAACAGCTAAAATAGAAGGAATGAAGCGCTTATTACAAGCCATACAGGAGGGATGACATTGTTCACAAAAGCAGAAATAACGCAAATAAGACTTAGCAAACTTGGAATGAATAAACCATTCACAGATCCAACAACATTCATGAACCAAGCAATCGCCCTACAATCGCAAAATCATCAACCAGCACTCGTCAACTTTTTGCAACACGTAGACATAAGCTGGCATGACGCAGAACAATTCTTTGAAGATAACCAAGTCATTAAAATATGGGCAAACCGATTGACACTCCACACTTGTCTAGTATCAAATTGGGAAATGGTATTTCGCGTTTTTGGAACACGGATGAACATCGTACACCGACTTTGTAAAAAAGAAGACATTGATTTAGCGCTAATTTTGGCGGAAATAGACAAGCTTGGAAGAAGTCAGGAAGTGGTGAGTCGTATGGAACTGGAAGCGATCATTGGCGATTATTCCGCGCAAATCAGATCTGCAATCATTGCACAATCAGCGATACAAGGCATTTTATATCTGCTGCCATCCAGTGATACAATCAGAAATTACAGTCACCGCATGCGACTAGGCAATTATAAAAAGTGGACGAGCGATCCCGAGCAAGATATCGAGGCAATGATGACGCTGATACGTCGCTATTTAGCAGGATATGGTCCCGCGACTTGGGATGATTTCAGACATTGGAGCGGTTTGAACATCGGTGAAATAAAACCAGCAATAGCAATGTTGGCAGCAGAAATCGACACATTCACGCTAGAAGGCAAAACCTATCATGCACTAAAAGGTGAAAAACCCGTACCAGCGTCCGAAAAAGTATTTTTATCAGGAAAATTCGACCAATCCGTGATCGCCTACAAAGATCCAACATGGATAATGACAGAAGCGCAGCGGAAATCAGCCTGGACAGTCAACGGCCACTGCTCCGCGATTATCATAGTAGGAAACCGCGCCATCGGATTATGGAAATACGAATGGAAAAAAGAAACCCTACAATTCACGATTTCCTACTTTGAAAAGCCATATTTTGAGACTGAAATCAAGCAAGAACTAGAACGCTTCGCATCACGACTAGAGAAACAAGCCGCTGAAATTCAATATGAAGGTATTAATACGAATTATTAATTGGCTTGATATTAGGAGGACTTTGATAATGGACTTTGAAAGATTGTTGTTGACTGATAGGATTGAACTTTTTAAGTTTTCTATTGACTTTAACGATGTCGCATACCTTTTATTAATAGATACTTTTTCTAAAGCTCCTAAAAGTTTTGGTGAAAAAATTTTGGAAGATGACTTCATTCCGAATAACAACCATATTATAGTCAAGTGCGGTACGAGACGTGAGCTATCGTTGGGAGAAAGGGAATATATTCTTTCTTTTGTTGAATCATTACTTAGCCTTAAGCCCAGTATTGATTATTTAGTTGATTTCTTTTATGTTGATGCAGACTTAGAAGCAGAGTATCCAGAAAATGATGGAGTATTTGATTTAGTAGATAAAATTAATGACCTATTTAAAACGAATATAGTTATTAAGAATGCTTCATCGATAAATCATATCATGCAAAAATAAATACAAAGAAAGCTTGGAACTATCATCTTAAATGATCTTTCCAAGCTTTCTTTGTATTGTGTTAAACGATAAAGCCTACTCTTTTTTCTTCGTCAAACCAATCCCTACAAACTTAATCCCAGTCACGAAATTAACAGTTGCCATCGCAATCATTAAATATGTCATAATGGACCAGCCACTCGTATTCACTTGGCTAATCGCGAAATAAGTAAAGACAATGGCGAGTATTAAATAAATGAGTCCCTGCATAGCTAAAGGATTTTTCATGATCCGCCTCCTAACAGAAATTGGCCAATCATCGCGAGCACGTTCATCAACATATGCGCCGCAATCGGCACCGCGATTCGTTTCGTTTTCGTATAAATGTAGCACAAAATGAGCCCAATCACGACATAAACGAGTAGGAACGTCAAATCCATGTGCATCAATCCGAAGAAAACAGAGCTAATCACAGCCGCAACGTGAATATTCATCCGCGATGCCAGGCCGCCAAAAATGATTTTCCGAAAAACGATTTCTTCTAAAATTGGTGCCAAAACCGAAGTGAAAACAATCATCAATGGCACCGCACGAGCAAGTTCACCGAGCATTTCGGTGTTCGGTGAGAGCCCACTTATACCGAATAATCCCATGATAAAAACGGATAGCGATTGCCCGAAAAGTAGTGCCACGAAACCAAGCAACGCATAAGCGACACTTTTTCCAACTGAGGCAGGTTCTCCTTTTTCAATCTTCGTCGTTCGCGGTTGTTTACGAAGTAGCATCCAAATAATAATCACGGCCACTAAATTACTGAAAACACTCCAATAAACCGAGGCATACGTGACGACTTGCTTATCCGATAAATCAGTTGCCGCACGTAAAATTCCCATCAAAATCGGAGCGCCAATAAGCGAAGAAAAGTAAGCAGCGAAGTATGTAAGTAGCACATACCAATAACGTCTATTCAAAATAACACGACCTTTCAAATACATAGACAGTACAAATACCTGCCGTTTATCTCATTTCCCTATTGTACTAATTATTGGAGTAACAAGCAACAACGGGGATGCGGAGTATAGAAACGCGTCTCCTTTTTTAGGTGCAAATACTTGCATTTTCCGCTCATTTTTTATAATATAAGAAGTGGGTTAGCACTCTAATGTTAAGAGTGCTAAAAATCATAAACATAGACTTGAGGAGGTTGTTTTAATTGTTAAAACCATTAGGAGATCGCGTTATTATCGAAGTTTTGGAAGCAGAAGAGAAAACGGCAAGTGGTATCGTACTACCAGATTCGGCGCAAGAAAAGCCACAAGAAGGTAAAGTCGTAGCAGTCGGAAGCGGCCGCGTATTAGATAACGGCGATGCAGTAGCACTAGAAGTCGCAGAACAAGATCACATTATTTTCTCCAAATACTCAGGCACAGAAGTCACGTATGACGGGAAAGATTACTTGATCGTGAGAGAATCGGATATATTGGCAGTAATTAAATAAGGAAGCAGAAAGAGCCCGTTTATGTTGATGAACTTTCAAACCGTCGTTTGGTTTGATTTAGTGAATCAATAGGCAGTGGAGCAACGCGAGACTGACAACCATAGAGCCACAACAAAGCTGAAATAAGGAAGATTAACTAAGGAGGAAACACAAAAATGGCAAAAGATATTAAATTTAGTGAAGACGCACGTCGCGCAATGCTTCGTGGTGTTGATCAATTAGCAAATGCTGTAAAAGTAACGCTAGGACCAAAAGGACGTAATGTTGTACTTGAAAAGAAATTCGGTTCACCGCTAATCACGAATGATGGCGTAACAATCGCGAAAGAAATTGAACTGGAAGATCCTTTTGAAAATATGGGTGCAAAATTAGTATCCGAAGTTGCGAGCAAAACAAACGACGTTGCCGGTGATGGAACAACAACGGCGACAGTTTTGGCACAGGCAATGATTCAAGAAGGCCTAAAAAACGTAACAGCTGGCGCGAACCCAGTTGGTATTCGTCGCGGAATCGAGAAAGCAGTAGCAACAGCGATTACAGAGCTAAAAGCCATTTCTAAACCAATCGAAGGTAAGGAATCAATCGCTCAAGTTGCCGCTATCTCATCAGGAGACGAAGAAGTTGGTACACTGATCGCAGAAGCAATGGAGCGTGTTGGAAACGACGGCGTTATCACAATTGAAGAATCGAAAGGTTTTGCAACAGAATTGGACGTAGTGGAAGGTATGCAATTCGACCGTGGCTACTCAAGCCCCTATATGGTTACAGATCCGGATAAAATGGAAGCCGTTTTGGAAAATCCATATATCTTAATCACGGACAAAAAAATCAACAACACGCAAGAAATCCTGCCAATTTTAGAGCAAGTAGTTCAGCAAAATCGCCCACTTCTTATTATCGCAGAAGATGTAGAAGGCGAAGCGCAACAAACGCTCGTTTTAAACAAATTACGTGGTACATTCAATGTTGTTGCAGTGAAAGCACCAGGATTCGGCGATCGTCGTAAAGCAATGTTGGAAGATATCAGCATCCTGACTGGCGGCCAAGTAATCACCGAAGAACTAGGCCTAGAGCTAAAAACAACAACAATGGAACAACTTGGTAACGCGGCTAAAGTAATGGTTACAAAAGAAGCAACAACAATCGTAGAAGGCGCTGGAAACAGCTCGCAAATCTCGACTCGTGTGAACCAATTACGCGCTCAAATGGAAGAAACGACTTCCGAGTTTGATAAAGAGAAATTACAAGAACGCTTGGCTAAATTAGCAGGTGGTGTTGCGGTCGTTAAAGTCGGCGCAGCAACAGAAACCGAACTACAAGAACGTAAACTACGCATTGAAGACGCGCTAAACTCCACACGTGCAGCCGTTGAAGAAGGTATCGTATCTGGTGGTGGTACAGCCCTTGTCAACGTATACAACAAAGTGGCAGCCATCGAAGCAACTGGCGACGAAGCAACCGGCGTGAAAATCGTTCTTCGCTCATTAGAAGAACCAGTTCGCCAAATCGCGCATAACGCAGGCTTAGAAGGCTCTGTTATCGTAGAACGCTTGAAAAATGAAAAAATCGGCGTAGGCTTTAACGCAGCGAACGGCGAATGGGTAAACATGATTGAAGCCGGCATTGTCGATCCAACAAAAGTAACCCGCTCCGCATTACAAAACGCATCATCCGTTGCAGCACTACTTCTTACAACAGAAGCAGTCGTTGCAGACCGTCCAGACGAAAATGCTGGCGGCGGCGTTCCTGATATGGGAATGGGCGGTATGGGCGGCATGATGTAAAGTTTTAATAGAAAATGGCTTTATACCAATGGTTGAAAGACGTAAATCCGCTTAATTATTCTATATCACCCACTTTTCGCCCATATAAAATGCAAAAATTATTGAAGGAAGCTTTTCGCCAAATTATTTACTTTGGCGTAGGCTTCTTTCTTTATGTTGTCTGTTATATGAATATATGTGCTTTGTGTCGTCTCGAAAGAGGGATGACTAAGTTGTTTTTGTATATGTACCTGGGGTAGTTGTAATTCTTCTAATTTAAAGTCGCGTAAGCATTAGATTGCAAGGTGATTCAGGCTCTGCAAGTAAGACAGTAAAAGATATGGTGCGCGTTAAGCCAACTGTCACTAAAAAAATATCTGGAGTAACTTGCATTCGTTGTGCTATTTTACAATGAAAAATGGTACTGGGAATACTGTGTAAAATCTGGCGATGTGATTAGAGTCGATAATTATGGATTTGATAGTATTGCATGATTTACAACTTTATAATTTAAAAAAAGCCCTTGGTTTTGGAACTTTTCGTATATAAGAACGCACATTCTATTTGTAATGTAATTATAATAATTACGTCTGCTATCAAAGAAAAGCAACACTAAGTTTCTTTTTCAGAAAAAAATGTTGCTTTTTGAGATATTTATATGTTACACTTTGTAATAAATACACTATATGTTGATGAGGGATGTATTGCTATATACTACATTTTGTGGTAATATAAAAAGGTTTGACTTTTTTAGAAAATATGTTACTATATAATTAATAGAGCTGTCCCACGCTTAAGAAATTTCTTAGCGGACCAGGGGATAGCCATTTTTTTATATAAGGAGCCTTAATAGATGGATAAGACGGTTAAAAAACTACAGTTACCATTTTTTAAATTGAAAAAACCTTATAGAGAAATTGTTGTCAGTGATTACGATGTATTAGAGATACAGGGGTTTGATTTTCCTTTATTGCCATTTGTTAACGGTAAAATTGAAATAAGAGATAATAGAAATTTAAAAAAACCTATCAGTATCAGCGATATGATTTTTAGATTAGAATCAGAACATGAAATTACGTTTTCGGATAGAGAGAAAATAGATGCAGCAGATTTTTTGAAATATATTAATTATTATAGATTGTCAATATTTATCAAGTACCTCAAAGACGACAAATCTTTTACTGCACTGAAAAAAATTTATGAGTTTGATTCCTTTCTTAGTGAAAATATAGGAAAATTGATAACTCCTTTAGAAGTGTATATCAGAACGTCGTTAGCATATGTGCTAACGACAGAGTACAAAATGATAATAAGAGATTTAGGAAAGCAAGGAGATGATTTTTCCCCTGCTTTAGTTTATTTAGATAAACGAATTTACAAGGATAAGGTAATTAAAGATAAATCTATGCAAGAAACATTTTCTTATATAGCTAGAGATTTGTATGACAGGCAGAAAAGTGAATTAAGTCTAGCGCATCATATCAGCCATTATGGAGGGTGGATACCTTTTTGGGTGCTTGTCGAACACACGACTTTTGGACAATTGGGTATGATAATCGGCTTTTTAGAAAGAAAAGTAAGAAAAAGATGGGCGGAATATACATTCCCTGGAAATAGAGTTAAAGAACTTGTTGAATGGATAAACACGATTCGGTTATTAAGAAATACTTCCGCGCACTGCTCTAGGTTTTATGGAAGGAACTTTACATACAACCCAACATTGAATAAGGAAGATTTAAAATTGATATGTTTTGAAGATGAAGATGATGCCTACAAGGTGACTTTTAAAAACACTCTTTTCGCAGGGCTAATTACATTGCGAGCGTTATACGAACAATTAAGGGAAGATGATAAATTAAAATGGAATCGTTTTATTTTAGAAATAGATTCTAAAATTTTGAAAGATAAAAATCTATCAAAATCAGATTTAGGTTTTAATGACCAGTGGATTGATGCATTGAATATAAAAATTTAAATTGGTCTCAAGCCCCGACCTAACCTCGAGGGCTTTTTTCATATACTACTTTTAGCGCTAATCCCATAATGAGACAAGAAAGCACCAATTATGTGCAGTTCAATCTACTCTCCTGTGAAAAATATCCTTATATATAGCGGTGTAAAAGGCAGTTAAATGGCGGCAGGATACAAAGCTCATCATCTATAAAGGAAATCCGAATCAATGCGCTAGTTCGGGATTTTTAATTTTGTTAAAACTTGCCGATAGTTACATTCAGGTTTATAGTAAAAGCGACAGATAGACTAGGAGGAGATGGGAAGATGACAAAGAAAGTTTTTATCACCGGGGCAAACAAAGGAATTGGCAAAGAAATCGCCTATCAAATGGGCAAACAAGGGTGGACCGTTTTGTTAGGTGCGCGCGATGAAAGCCGTGGACTTGCAGCTGTTGACGAGCTTAAATCGGATAGCATCAACGCGATTTATGTAAACATCGATTTGCAAAATGCAGAAACAATTTCAAGCGCAGTCAACACCATTAAATCACAGCATTCAGACCTTACAATGCTGATTAATAACGCGGCGATTCCGGGTGATATGAGAAAACCTGGTTACGAGTTCACTTTAGACGAGCTAAGAGAAGTCATGGAAACCAATGTTTTCGGTACATTCGATCTTACGCAGCAATTGTTGCCTACCCTTGAAGCGAATAGCGGGCGCATCCTAAATATCTCGATACCGATTGGCATGTCAGACTTCTTCAACCCATTTGCCTATAAAATGAGCAAGGCGTCGCTGAATGCAATAACACAAAGCTTGGCACAGAATTTTTCGCAGGCAGAAAAACCGCTGGAGATTTTCGCGATTATGCCGGGTGGAACAACGACGGATTTGAACGGCAACATGACAGGTGATTTCATGAAAACGGCTCCTGAGGCTGGGAAGTTGATTGCTGACATTATTTTTGATGGAAAAAATCACAACAGCGAAATCATTAATTTCAATGGTAAAGTGGCTGATTACAATCAAGGTTTGTTTTAACTATTTATTTGGGTATTTGGTAAACTATGCATAAATGAAATTGTAGAACTTCTGAGGAGAGGGGCTGAGGAATATGTGGTTTATCATTTTACTTATTGTGGTCGTATGCGCGCTTTTGTTTTTCCTGCCTAATTTAACGGATCGAAAACGGAAAAAATCAGATAATCAGGAGCAGATGGATGCTGAGATTAAAGATTGGATTCATCGAAATAGTCAAGGTCCGCATATGTGATGTGGGTATACATACAGAAATGAGGCATTTTTATGCAAAATGATTGGCAAGTACTTTTAAAAGAAGAGCAGGAAAAGGCGTATTTCAAGGATTTAATGCATTTTGTGGAGGAGGAATACGCAACAACGACGATTTATCCACCACGCGAGGCGATTTATCATGCGCTGGATTTGACGAGTTATGCGGATACAAAAGTAGTTATTTTTGGGCAAGATCCTTATCACGGTCCGAATCAGGCGCACGGGTTGAGTTTTTCTGTGGCGTCTAGTGAGGCGAAATTTCCACCGTCTGTACGCAATATGTTTAAGGAGCTCGAGGCGGATTTGGGTGTGTCACGGACGGATATTAACTTGACGGATTGGGCAGAGCAAGGCGTATTGCTTCTTAACACGGTGCTCACGGTACAAGCTGGCAAAGCAGCATCTCATCGCAAAAAAGGATGGGAGTCATTCACGGACGCGATTATCCAATTGCTGAATGAAAAAGAAGAGCAGGTTATTTTTGTGCTTTGGGGGGCAGACGCTAAGAAAAAGCAGGTTTTGATTACGAATCCGCAACATAAAGTGATTACAGCGGTCCATCCGAGCCCTTTATCCGCTTACAATGGTTTTTTCGGGAGCAAGCCGTATAGCCAAATCAATGCTTATTTGAAAGCTGCTGGGAAAGCGCCAATTTCTTGGTAATCGTGGGATTGTCATTTTCTTCATACGTATTATGAGATTATTTTTACGATTTGTGGTATGATTTACGTGATTAGAAGAAGCAATGAAATCCCATGAAGGAGTTGATTAAAATGGCTTTATCAGCTGCACGTTTTGAAGAACATGAAGGATTTACTGCGCTTGCTTTTGTTTGGAAGGGCACTTTTGAAGAAGCGTTTCACGGTGAGGTGCACAAAACAATCAAGAGAATAGAGGGCTGGGCGGAGTCTCAAGAAAGTCTGAAACACGATAAGACGTTACTCGGGATGTCTGTGCATAATTTAGAAGATGGTTTCACGTATTATTCAGCTGTGAAGGCCAACTGGAAACCTAAACATATCCCGGATGACATGGAATGGATTGAAATTCCAGCACATACGTATTTTGTGTGCGATCATGTTGCGGGTACGGATATAAATGAAACTTACAAAGAAGTCGCAGAACGCATTGCAGCGCGCGATTATCGACCATATATTACGGTGGAATATCCCGTTTTTGACGAACTACCATTCAAAATTGAGGTGTATAGTAGCGCTATTGATGTACCGCGGAACGAACAGGGATTTCACATTATGATTCCAATCGTGAAGCATTTAGGTTAGGTACATGGACCAAATAAACAGCTTTTTGTGAAGTTGTTTATTTGGTTTTGCATATAATAAAAGTAAGCGATCGCAATTACTTGATTTACCGCGAAATGTTGAAAAAAAGGAAATGTCAGGCACTATATTGTGAAATTGTTAACATATTTTCGCGACGGTAAATTAGGATCAAATATAGATAAAACATACATGAGCAGAAAGAGGGGATTTTTGTGGCTGCATATTTCACACCACAAGAGACAGTAGAGGAAACAATAAAAAAAGGGGTAGCAAAGGCTGGTTCTTCCACGCTGACACTCATTATTTTGGGATTTCTTGGAGGTGCCTTTATTTCACTAGGGTATTTGCTTTATATTCGCGCGGTTGGGACAATGCCGCATGAGTGGGGAAGCTTTGCTACATTTATCGGGGCGAGTCTGTTCCCAGTTGGTCTTGTTTGTATTTTACTAGGAGGCGGCGAATTGATCACAGGAAACATGATGGTCGTTGCGCTCGCTTGGTTTGATCGCAAAATTTCGGTTGGCCAGTTATTACGCAATTGGGCGATTGTGACGATTATGAATTTCGTCGGAGCACTCGCGATTGCCTTCTTCTTCGGGCATTTTGTTGGACTCACAGAAGGCGATTTTCTAGCAAAAACGATTGCCACGGCTGGTGCGAAGATTAAGGATCCATTCTGGGTCGCCTTTGTGTCAGGAATTGGCTGTAACTGGTTCGTGAGTATTGCCGTTTGGCTTTGCTACGCAGCGAAAGACTTCACTGGCAAAATTTTAGGAATTTGGTTTCCCGTTATGGCGTTCGTTGCAATTGGTTTTCAGCACGTTGTTGCAAACATGTTCATCATTCCAGCAGCAATTTTTGCAGGAAGCTACTCGTGGAGCCAATTTTTCAGTAATGTAATTCCTGTTTATTTAGGAAACGTAGTCGGAGGCGCCGTATTTGTTTCCCTATTTTACTACTTAGCCTATAAAAAAGCCTCACCGAAAGAAAAAGAATTCGAAGCAAAGATTCCGGTAGAAGAATGAAGCTTGTAGGTTCATGAATGTACCACTAAACCCAGCGAGCCGAAAAACATAGATATTCGTCGTTATGTCTGTGCGATGGGGTTGATTTTTTTCAAGAAATGCGTTAATATAAAGTCAACAAATGCAAAGGGGTGTCTTTTGAGCCGATGAAAATGTAATCCTATTTTTTTAAGAGAATTCGAATAAGCGTTGAATGGAACGGATCTGGGTCTGTTTTGTTAGCGAACGAAATTTTCTAGAATGGGATTGCTGTGCTCAAAATGACGCAGAGCGAATAAAGACAGGTTTGTGTTGGCAAAATGGCTAACAGGCTTGTTTTCTGACTTCCTATTCTAGAGAAATAGGAGGTTTTTTTATGTTAATTTTAGAGATTAATGATGTGAAAAAAGAGATAGCGGGTCGGGTGTTGTTTGAAATTCCACACGTGATGGCGAATCGCGGGGAGCGGATTGGGATTGTTGGGCGGAATGGGCTTGGCAAGACAACGTTACTTGAGATAATGGCTGGGGTGACGACGCCGGATCGTGGGGTTGTGACGCGCAACGGCACGACGGGTTACTTGCCGCAAATTTTGCCAGAGGATGCGAAACTTTCTGGTGGTGAAAAAACGCGGAAGGCTGTGCAACGGATTTTAGCGGAGCAGCCAAACTTGCTTTTTGCAGATGAGCCCACGTCTAATTTGGATGTGGATAGCGTGAAACATTTGGAGCGTCAGTGGAAGAGGTACGCTGGGACGTTGTTTGTTATCTCACATGATCGGATGTTTTTGGATGCGATTTGTACAACAATCTGGGAGCTGGATCAGGCGCGAATCACGGTTTATCCAGGGAATTATAGTGCTTATGAAATGGCGAAACAAGCGGAACATGATCGGGCCGAGGCGGGGTATGAGCAGTATCAGGCGAAAAAGCGGCAATTGGAAGAGTCGCAACAACATCATGAAAAAACTGCGCAAGGTCTTCGGAAGCCAAACAAGCGATTTTCGTCAAGGCAGATTCGGAGCGCAAAACCGGGAAAAGGTGTGCAAGAGAAGAAGCAACATAAAACAATCAAGGCGCTGGAGCAACGAATTGATCGGTTGGAGAAAGTCGACAAGCCGTTTCAGCAAAAAGCGATTAAGATTACGCTTCCTGAACAGAATCAAATCAAGCAAGGGAATACGGTCATCCGTGTGAATCAATTGCAGGCTAAGGTCGGCAAACGTGTGTTGTTTTCAGATGCAACATTTAGCTTGAAGAGCGGTGAAAAAGTAGCGCTTATTGGAAAAAATGCGAGTGGAAAAACGACTTTTTTACGACAAATTATGCAATCAAATGATGCGATTAAGCGTGGCGATAAAGTGAAGATTGCCTATTTTGATCAGCAGTTAAAGCAAGTGGATTTGACGAAGACGTTGTGGGAGAATATCAAAGAAGTGAGTATTCATGATGATCAAATGAACCGAGATTGTCTTGGGAGTTTGCAGTTTACCGCGGCTGATTTGGCGAAAGATACGACAGTTTTATCTGGTGGGGAACGGGTGAAGTTGGCGCTCGCGATGATTCTGCTGAGTGATGCGAATGTGCTTATTTTGGATGAGCCGACGAATTATTTGGATATTAATGCAATGAAGGCATTGGAAAGCTTGATTGGTGGCTATTCTGGAACGGTGCTGTTCGTGTCACATGATCGGACTTTTGTTAGGAAGGTTGCGACGTCCCTTTTAGTTTTAGAAGAGGCGAAATTGACGTTATTTGACGGGTCTTATACGAACTGGGAGCATGCAAAAAAGACGGTGGAAACGCGGGTTGAGGAGGACAAATTATTGCTAGAAATGGAGATGTCAGCCATCGCAGCCAAATTAATGGAACCGAGATTAACCGCTACCGAAAAAGCTGAGCTGGAGAAACGCTACCAAGAAGTTGTCGCGAAACGGAAGTAAAGGAATTGCGAATGGGGACGATTTCAATGTACAATAGAGATAGATTGGCAAGCTTTTAGGAGAGAGGTAGAAAATATGGGGCAGCAGAATGTCCAAGATAGGTTGAAAATGAAAACATTGGAGATGGAGCATTTATCGCAATTCAATGATTTGTTGCGGTATGTGTTCCAGGTGACGAATCAGGAGCTTCATGAAGTTGGCTGGGCGGAAGATGAAATTGAGCAAGCAAAACGCCCAGTGTTACGGAAAGCCGACGTTATCGGTTGGTTTGATGGAGATAAACTGATTTCGCAAATGGCCGTGTACCCGATGAATGTGAATATTTTCGGCGAGATATATAAAATGGGCGGTGTGACAGGTGTCGGGACATATCCTGAGTATGCGAACTTTGGCCTGATGCACCGTCTGATGCGACAAAGTTTGAAGGAGATGCGCGACCGGGAGCAGACGATTTCTTATTTGTATCCGTATTCTATTCCGTATTATCGCCGTAAAGGTTGGGAGATTATTTCGGACGTGATGACGTTTTCGATTAAGGATACGCAGCTTCCGGAGAATGTTCCTGTGAAGGGGATGGTGGAGCGCCTCGATATTGAGCATGAAGATGTATTGAAAACGTATGACCGTTTTGCTCGGAATCAGCACGTTGCGATGATTCGTGATTCGCTGGCCTGGGAAGAATACTGGCGCTGGGAACGCGAAGAGATGATTGCGGCTGTGTATTATGACGAGGCGAACGAACCCCAAGGATTTATGTATTATTGGATTGCTGATGATATTTTTCATATGAAGGAAATGGTGTATTTAACGCAAGAGGCGCGGCATGGCTTGTGGAACTTTATTAGTGCGCATTTTTCGATGGTGACGCATGTGAAAGGGAAAATGTATACGAATGCCCCGATTGCTTTTTTGATGGAGGATAGTGATATTACGGAGACGATTCATCCTTATTATATGGCGCGGATTGTTGATGTGGAAGGCTTTTTCAAGAAGTATCCTTTTGCGGAGAAGCAGGCGGATTTTCATTTCAGAGTGACGGATGATTTGCTGGATTGGAATCAGGGAACTTTCGCTTTTACTTGGAATGAAAATGGTGATTTTGAAATGGTCAAAGAGGCGAATGGGGAAGCGGTTGAGATTGATATTCAGACGCTGACGACCATGTTTTTTGGCTATAAACGCCCGAAATATTTGCGTAAAATTGGACGGTTAATGGCGAGCGATGCGGTTGTGAAACAGTTGGAGAAAATGATTCCTAATGAGACGCCGTATTTTTCAGATTACTTTTAAATAATGGAAGACTACTGATTTTGGTGGTCTTCTTTTTTTTGCGTGAGAATTGGCTATTTAATGGGATTCTTGCGGGATTCTGAAATTGTTTTTTCCACTTTCGAGAAAACATACTGGCAATTTGACGGATTTTCAGTATAATAAAAAGAACATAAAAAAACAACTTGAAGAACTATTCACGAAATATTCGCATAATAAGGATTACAAAATAGAGCGCAATTTTTTTATGAAAAGAGGAATGATGCATGACAGAGCCACTTGTGAAATGGTCCTATAAAGGGGAAAAGGGACCGCATTATTGGGGACATATTTGTGATGAGTATGAAATCGCGCACACAGGAAAGAATCAGTCACCAATTGATATTCATATGGAGAAAGTGATGGAAGTACAGGGGGCTCCGCCGCTCGAACTAGATTACAAGGAAACGAAATATACGGTGAGACGTGTGGAGAATTCGGTACATCTTTTCCCACAGAGTAAGGAACAGGGGTTAACGTATGGTGGACAGCGGTATAATTTGATTGCTTTTCATGGTCATGTTCCAAGTGAGCACACGCTAAACGAGCATTATTTTGCGATGGAATGGCATTTGGTGCATATGAATGCAGCGGGTGAACGTCTCGTTTTAGGGATTTGGATGGAGCAGGAATTGGAAGGTAGCGATTTTGGCGAGTTAGCTTCGATTTTCCCAGAGGTTTTTGCTGATTTCGGTATTGAAAAGGAGCTTTCGCTAGATGTTAGTGGATTTTTACCTGAAAATAGGGCATACTTTACGTATCAAGGATCACTCACGACGCCACCGACTTTTGAAGGTGTGACGTGGATTGTTCTGAGAGACGCGACGAGCGTTGCTGAAGAAGATTTTGAAGCTTTCCAGGATATTATCGAGGATACGAATCGGCCACTTCAAGAGCTAGGTGATAGGCAAATTCATCACAGCGCGTGACGACAGACGTTGTATTTTTAAAGGAATGAACTCAAACTGGGGCTTTGGTGAGTTGCCAAGGCCCTTTTAAAAATAGATGGGAGGGAATGGAGGATGTATCGGCTAGCTAGTGATTTTGCAGAACAGGCGCATCGGATGCAGCGTCGTAAAATAACAGGAGAGCCCTATTTTACGCATCCGCGGAATGTGGCTCATATATTGCGTGATGCGGGATTTCGTGAGGAAGTTGTGGCGGCAGGATTTTTGCATGATGTGGTGGAGGATACACCGGTAACGCTGGAGGAAATTCGAGCGGCTTTTGGTGCGGATGTTGCAGATCTTGTGGCATCTCATACGGAAGATAAATCGCAGACTTGGGAGGAACGAAAGGCTCATACGATTGATGTTGTTCGCACGGGAACATTGGAGCAGAAAGCGATTATTGTGGCGGATAAATTGGATAATTTGCAATCGGTTAAATATGCGTTGAGCTCAGAAGGAAACAAGGTCTGGAGCTATTTTAAGCGTGGGTATGACTTGCAGAAATGGTATAATGAGAGCATTGTGGCAAATATGTATGTGGGACTAGAAAAAGAGGAGGTTCCGGCGTATTTTAAGCAATATGAGCGACTGTGTCATTGGATTTTCAGAAAATGATTTTCCTTGCTTATAATTATCTGCTAAATTAGGTACATATAATCTAAAATGATAATTGTTAGATAATAAGCTTCTCAAATTGCGTTTTTTGATGTAGAATGTAAACGAATACATAATGAGATTGGAGTGGATTGGAATGGTTTTTGGAGCGATTGAGGCAGGCGGTACGAAGTTTGTTGTGGCAGTGGGAGATGCAACTGGTAAGGTTTTGAAGCGGGAGACGTACCCTACAACGGAGCCAGCCGAGACGATGAAATCTGTAGAGCGGTTTTTTAAGCAGTATGAGGAGGATTTGGAGGCGATTGGTGTCGGTTCATTTGGTCCGATTGATGTGCGGAAATCGAGCCCAACATACGGCTACATCACGTCTACACCGAAATTGGCGTGGCGGAATTATGATATTGTTGGCGCATTGAAAAAGGCATTTGAGGTACCGATTGGCTTTACGACAGATGTGAATGCAGCGGCACTTGGCGAGGTGACACTTGGTGCGGCAGAAGGACTTTCGAGTTGTATGTATATCACGATTGGGACAGGAATCGGCGCGGGTGCTGTTGTAAATGGCAAAATGTTAGAGGGTTATTCGCATCCAGAAATGGGACATATTATGGTTCGCCGACACAAGCATGATCGCTATCAGGGCAATTGTCCGTATCATGATGATTGTTTGGAAGGGCTCGCAGCAGGTGGGGCCATCGAAAAACGTTGGGGTAAGAAGGGCGTGGAACTTGCCGAAAATGAGGAAGTTTGGAATTTGGAAGCGCATTATATCGCGCAGGCTTTGATGAATTATAGTTTGATTTTGTCACCAGAACGAATTGTTATTGGAGGCGGGGTTATGAAGCAGCGCCAAGTTTTCCCGCTCGTTCGTCAGAAATTAAAAACGTTGATTGCGGGCTATATCCAGTTACCGGATTTGGAGGAATATATTGTACCGCCGAAATTGGAAGATGATGCTGGAATTACTGGGTGCCTTTTGCTAGCCGTGCAGACGAAGAATGAAGCGTAAATTTTTAGGAAAGGACAGCCATTTTTAGGAGAGTGGTTGTTTTTTAGGAATCTTTGTGAGAAAATATACATGGAATAAGGAACGTATGGAAAATTGTATCGGAGGAAAAAATCATGTCAATAACGGAATTACTGCACATTAAATATCCAATTATGCAAGGTGCGATGGCGCAAATCGCAAAGGCACCACTTGTTGCGGCTGTGTCGAATGCTGGCGGACTCGGAATTATCGCGTCGGGCGGTATGAGCGGAGAGGAATTGCGCACGGAAATTCAGAAAACGAAGGCGTTGACGGACAAGCCGTTTGGTGTCAATTTAATGCTGATGATGACGAATATCGAGGAATTGACGGCAGTTATTATAGAAGAAGGTGTGAAAGTAGTGACGACTGGGGCTGGAACGCCGAAAACGTATATGCCAATCTGGAAAGAGGCTGGAATCACGGTTATTCCAGTTGTACCGTCTGTGATGATTGCTCGCAAAATGGAGCAGCTCGGTGCGGATGCGGTTGTGGCAGAGGGCATGGAAGCTGGTGGACATGTTGGTGAGACGACGACGATGGCGCTATTGCCGCAAGTGGTTGATGCTGTTTCGATTCCAGTCATTGCGGCTGGCGGAATTGGCGATGGACGCGGGATTGCAGCTGCTTTTGCATTGGGAGCTCAAGGTGTGCAAATTGGTACGCGTTTCCTCGCGACGGATGAATGCCCGGTTCACGAGAATTTTAAATTAGCGTGTTTGAAGGCGAAAGATCGTGATACGGTCGTAACTGGTCGCCGAAATGGTGCCCCAGTTCGCAGTATTAAAAATCAGATGATCAAGGAATACCAGCGTTTAGAAGATGAGAACGTGGATCGCGATGTGCTTGAGGAACTGACGCTTGGCTCTTTACGCAAAGCCGTGCAAGAAGGCGACACGGAAAACGGCTCAGTTATGGCAGGTCAAATTACGGGTATGATTACCGAAATTAAGCCTGTCGACGCGTTGATTCAAGAAATGATGACACAAGCAACAGAAACGGCGAGTGCGTTGACTATAAAATAAAGCAATATAAAAAGAGTCCTGAGAACCTTATTATTGAGGTAATCAAGACTCTTTTTATATTTTATTGTACGAAATTGGGATCCATGTACATAACTTCCCACAAGTGTCCGTCAACATCTTGGAAACTACCGCTATACATAAAGCCGTGGTCTACTTTCTCGTTGGACACAGAACCGCCAGAAGCGAGTGCTTTTTCAACAAATATATCGACACCTTCGCGACTATCGGCAGAAAAGCCTAGAATAGCTTCAGTTGATGTTCTAGCATCTGAAATTTCTTTCTTCGTGAATGTTTTGAAATAATCCTCTACGACCAACATAACCATTGTATTTTCATTCAAAATTAAGCATGTCGCATTTTCATCCGTGAATTGTGGGTTGAATTCAAAGCCTAGTGCTGTGAAGAAGTCCACCGATGCGTTTAATTTTTTTACAGGTAACGTTAGAAAAACCATTTTTGCTTGTACCATTTTGTCACTCCTTTCAGTTTTAATCCTTATCATTGTAATGTATCCGTGTAAAAAAGTATACATTGAAAATAAGTGAACAAAAAAAGAGGACTCCACTGAAAATTGGATAGTCCTCTTTTTGTAATTATAATGTTTGTTTTGCTTTTTCAATCATGGCTCTAATTTGGTCAAAACCAGTGCCGCCATACGAATTACGTTTCGCAACGGCAGTATAGGAGGCAAGCGCGTCATAAATATCTTGCTCAATAACGGGCTGAATCGCTTGATAATCTTTGAGCGCCACATCCTGTAAGTAGATCCCTTTTTGCGTACAATCGAGAACTAGTTTCCCAACAATTTCATGGGCTTCACGGAACGGCACGCCTTTTTTAGCAAGGTAGTCAGCAAGTTCAGTCGCATTGGAAAAATCTTTTTGCGTCGCGTTTTCCATCACGGTTTCGTTCACCTTCATTGTTTCAATCATCCCCGCAAAAATATCGAGGCTCGTTTTCACCGTATGAACCGTGTCAAACATACCTTCTTTGTCTTCCTGCAAATCCTTGTTATACGCGAGCGGTAAGCCTTTAAGCACCGTCAAAAGTCCGAATAAGTTACCGTAAACACGCCCAGTTTTCCCACGAATCAACTCCGCCATATCGGGGTTTTTTTTCTGTGGCATAATGCTGCTTCCCGTCGCAAACGCGTCAATTAGCTCAACAAACTGAAATTCATGGCTCGTCCACAAAATTAATTCCTCACAAAAACGCGACAAATGCGTCATCAAAAGGGCGCTATTACTCAAAAATTCGATAATAAAATCGCGATCACTAACACCGTCTAAACTATTATCATACATCGCGCTAAAACCAAGCTGTTCTGCACTATATGCCCGATCAATCGGAAAAGTCGTCCCAGCAAGCGCCGCACAACCGAGCGGGGAAATATCAATCCGCTTCATGCTCTCCGTCAAACGCTCCAAGTCACGGCTAAACATGCCGTAGTAAGCCAATAAATGATGCGCGAAAGAAATCGGCTGCGCGTGTTGCAAATGCGTATAACCAGGCATAATCGTCTCGACATGACTCTCCGCTTTCACCACAAGTACCGTCCGCAAATGCGCCAAAGAGGCAATAATCTCGGTCACCGCTTCCTTCAAATACAAATGCATATCCGTCGCGACCTGGTCATTCCGACTCCGTGCCGTATGTAATTTCCCAGCCACAGGGCCTATTTCTTCATGTAGCAATTTCTCAATGTTCAGATGAATATCCTCATTCACGACGCTAAATTCCAATGCACCAGCCGCTAGTTTTCCAGCAAGAGCCTCAAGTCCAGCTGTGATTTGCACCGCCTCATCCGCCGAAATAATGCCGCATTTCCCGAGCATTGCCACATGCGCCAAGCTTCCCGTAATATCTTGTTTTGCTAGTTTTGCATCAAAGGAAATCGAGGCGCCGAATTCATCGATCCACGCCTCACTTTTTCCTTGAAAACGACCGCCCCATAATTTTTCCATTGTTTACACCTCTGTTTTCGCGTTTAATTTTGCATTGACTTCTGCGCTAACTTTCGTTGGCAAGCCCCAAAGTTTGATGAATCCAACCGCTGCGTCTTGATCGAATGTATCCGCCGAAGTGTACGTGGCCAAGTTCTCGTCATACAATGAATTCGGTGATTTCCGACCTTCCACAATCGCATGTCCTTTGAAAAGTTTCATCCGAATCGTACCATTCACATATTTTTGCGTATCTTTCAAGAAGGCTACGAGCGAACTTGTAAGCGGCGAGAACCAAAGCGCGTTGTAGATAACTTCGCTGATTTTCTGCTCGATTACCGGTTTGAAATGCGCGACTTCACGCACAAACGTCAAATCTTCTAGCTCTTTATGCGCCGTAATTAGGGCAACAGCAGCAGGACACTCGTAAACTTCCCGTGATTTAATGCCGACAAGACGATTTTCAATATGATCAATCCGGCCAACCCCATGCGCGCCGGCAATCTTGTTTAATTTTTGAATCAGAACAGCTAGGCTCAGTGACTCACCGTTCAAAGCAACCGGAACACCGGCTAAAAACTCGATTTCAATGATTTCTGGTGTATTTGGTGTATCTTCTAGCGCTACTGTTAAGTCATACGCAGCTTCTGGTGGAGCAACCCACGGATTTTCCAAAACGCCACACTCATTGGAACGTCCCCACAAGTTTTGATCGATAGAAAACGGATTATCGAGGTCAATCGGAACCGGAATATTATGTTTTTGTGCATATTCGATCTCTTCTTCCCGTGACCATTTCCAATCACGAACGGGCGCAACGACTTTCAAATCTGGTGCCAACGCATGGATCGCCACTTCGAAACGAACTTGGTCATTTCCTTTCCCAGTACAACCATGAGCGATGGCAGCGGCGCCTTCTTGTCTAGCCACTTCCACGAGCTTCTTCGCAATCAATGGACGAGAGAGCGCTGAAATCAGTGGATACTTTCCTTCATAATAAGCATGGGCTTGCAGAGCGATTAGAGCGAAATCTTCCGCAAATTCCTCGCGCGCATCAATTGTGTAGGACGCCGATGCACCGACTGTCAAAGCCTTTTCTTTGATAAATTCCAAGTCTTTTCCTTCGCCTACATCTAAACAACAGGCAATAACATCATAATTTTCTTCGGCCAACCACTGAATGGCAACGGAGGTATCTAAACCACCAGAATAAGCAAGAACGATTTTTTCTTTTGTCATCTCTACATCCCCTTTTATTAATAAATATACATTTCAATAAAACTAATAATACCACTACACGAATGTTATTTCAACCATTTTATTTATTTTTATTCATAAAAATGATTAAATATCCATAAAAACGAAAGTGAAATCGCATCAACTTGCGTGTTTTCCTAGCCTACAAATTGGTTAAAATTTTTTAAAACTGCTATACTTAAGAGGTGAATTACTTGAGATTATATTTGAGGAGTGAGCGTAATTGAAACAGACATTGAAATGGATTGGTATTGTTTTAGTAAGTATCGTATTGTTACCACTGGTTGCTATTTTCTTTATTTATAAGAAGGCAGTCGGTAAACGGGAGTACGATCCAAAGGTTCTTGACAATCTAGAAGAAGCAGCGCAAGATTATGTGAAAAAGACAGCACCACTATCGGATGTAGATTCCCGATACAAATACATCCGCCTAGCTGAAAAAGCACTTCCAGCAGCGAAAGATATCGAAGTCGGCGAAATTGAAAATAAGAAAATCGATGGTCCCGGCGGCAAAATCAGTCTTCGTATTTATTCACCAGAAGCAGATGGCCCGTATCCATTGATGGTATATTTCCACGGTGGCGGCTTTGTAACTGGTAGCGTACAAACAACAGACGGCATTGCCCGTAAATTAGTTCAAACAACAGGATATCGCGTGATTTCGGTGGATTATCGTTTAGCACCTGAAAATCCGTTCCCAGCTGCGATTGAAGACGCGTATGCGACGGTAGCTTGGGTTTCGAAGCATTTAACGAGTTTACGTGCGAAATCAAAGGATATTGTTGTTGCAGGGGACAGCGCCGGCGGAAATATCGCGGCAGTTGTTGCCCAGTTAGCTAAATCAAAAGGAACACCGAACATTTCCAAACAAATTTTGCTATATCCGCCTGTTGATATCTTTTCAAGAGATGCTTCGGTACTTTATCCGTCCATGGATGAGTTCGCGGAAGGCTATGTCTTGACGAAAGAATCACTGGATAAATATTTCAAACTTTACTTATCCGGTGCTGGCGATCGCAAATATGATCCACTTGTTGCACCGATTCGTAGTAAAGATATTGCTGATTTACCAGCAGCATTTGTGGCTACCGCTGAATATGATCCATTGCGCGATCAAGGTGAAGCTTATGCTGAGAAATTAAAAGATGCTGGCGTTCCAGTTTACGCGAAACGCTTGGAGAAGGTAACACATGGCTTCATGAGTACGCCTTCTGCTGCAACGGATGAGACGTATGAATTGATCAGTGAATTTTTACAAGAGAAGTTATAAGTTAGAAAAAGGTAGCGGTCTTTGATGATTGCTATCTTTTTTTGCGATTTTAGGATAATTATGAGAAGATGGATTAAAAGAAGGAGCGTGGGTTCATGAGTTTAGGAAAAATTTTGATTGCAGAGGACGACAATGATATTAACCATCTGATTTCAGACGTGTTGACGCGCGAAGGCTATACTGTAACGCAAGCATTTTCAGGCACAGAGGCAAAATTATATTGGAACAGTGATGCGTTTGACTTGTTGCTGTGCGATTTGATGTTGCCTGGAATGACTGGTGAGGAGTTGGTGGCGGAAATTACCGCGAAACAAGCTGCGGCGATTATCGTGATTTCGGCTAAAAATACGGTGATGGATAAAGTAGATTTGTTGAAATTAGGAGCCAGTGATTATATGACGAAACCGTTTGATATTGAGGAGTTATTGGCACGTGTGGAAGTTCAGTTGCGAAAAGGGAGTACTGCTGGTGACATCCCGGATGCGTTAGTTTGGAATGGCTTATCTTTGTCAGAGGATCGGTATAGTGCGCAGGTTGATGGGGTGGATATTCGTTTGACTGCCCGTGAGTTTGGGATTTTAAAATTGTTGCTTAGTAATCCGAGCAAAGTTTTCACGAAGGAGAATATTTTTTCGTCGGTGTGGGGGGAGACAGAGTTTATTGATGAGAACACGGTGAATGTACATATGAGTAATATTCGTGGGAAATTGGGGAAAGTAGCGCCGGACCGAGAGTTTGTGGAGACGGTTTGGGGGATTGGGTTTAAGATGAAAAGCTGAAACGGCCCGTTAGATCCGAAAAAATTTGTTAGGGGCCGCAATGAAAACCCGTCCTTTGTTTTTGTGGAGGGCACGAAAATTTCGAGGATCTGGCCGTTGAAGCTGGATCCGAAGGCGGGGAACGTGATTTAACGCATGGATTTGTATACTCACTGACGTTCCTATACATTTGATTATATAAGAAAAAACTGAGCGGGGGACACCGTTCGGTTTTTTCGTTTGGGGTGGAGTAACATACGATTCTAGAGATTGGTGGGGCGTCATGCTTGGCGCCTCTGGATCCAGCTTCAAGAGCCAGCCTCTCGGAAATTTCGTGGCCTCCGCAAAAGTCAAAAGAGGACTTTCGCTGCGCCCCCTAACAATTTCTGTCGAGGCTAAACGGGCTCTTTCAGCTTTTCATTCTTAATACTTTCTTAAGCCCCCCTTCACACATACTTGAGACATCCTTGTTATAGTTAACCTATCGAAAAGAAAGAAGGGATTGGGCGATATGAGAGAAACGATTTTGGAGACCGCAGCGCTTTCGAAAAAATTTGGGAATAATTATGCGGTGGATCATGTGAATATGACGGTTCAAAAGGGGGATATTTATGGTTTTATTGGTAAAAATGGTGCTGGGAAGACAACTTTTATTCGTCTGGTAACGGACTTAATGCACACGAACGGCGGTGATGTAGCGCTGTTTGGCTCAAGTCACCCGAAAGATATTCGCCAGGCTCGGACGCGGATCGGCGCGGTAATTGAAGGGCCGTCTTTATATCCAAATTTAACGGCGCATCAGAATTTGAACTACTATATCTTGCAAAAAGGCATTCCCGACAAAAAACGTATCGATGAAGTGTTAGAATTTGTCGGCTTGGAAAATACAGGACGCAAAAAGTATCGCAATTTCTCGATGGGGATGAAGCAACGGCTCGGTATCGCGCTTGCCATTTTACATCATCCGGATTTCCTGATTTTAGATGAACCGATTAACGGCCTGGATCCAATGGGAATTATCGAAATTCGGAACATCATCTTAAAATTGAATGAAACATACGGAACGACAGTCTTCATTTCGAGTCATATTTTGACGGAGCTGGCGCTGGTCGCAAATCGCTACGGCATCATTAATAATGGTCGTCTCGTAAAGGAGTTGTCAAAAGAGGATTTAGAGTCGGAAAGCAGACGCTATCTCGTGCTTAAAACAGTAAATAAAGAGGCTGCGGTGATGCATTTAGAAAGTTTCCTAGAGGTACATCAATACGAGGTTCACAGCGACGGCAGTATCCGGATTTTTGACTACATTGATCAACCAGAAAAAGTCAGTCAGGTCATGTATGACGCAGGTATTATCATTACCGAGCTTCGTGTTGTTGAGGCGAATTTGGAAGAATACTTTATTGATTTAATTGGAGGGGAAGACAAATGATAGGATTGATTCGAGCGGATAGTTATCGTTTAACAAAAGGAAAAATGTGGATGCCTTTCGTCACGTTGATGGTGATTGCAGTAGCAGTCGCGGGTTTGATTTATCTAGCGTTAAATGTAGATTGGATATCCTTAACACAAGACGGAGAATCACTCACCGCGCAAGATAAAGCATTACTTAGCGCAACATTAACAGGAACTCAAATGACGCAGCTGATGATATCCTTTAGTATCGTCCTAGCCATGGCCTTCATCTCGATTTTCTCCAACCTATGGAGCATCGAATTCTCAGCTGGAGTTGCGAAAAATGTACTTGTATCAGGCGTTTCCCGCACAACATTTTATTTTTCAAAACTGATAACAGGATGGGCAGTTGGTGCCTTAATGTTAATTGTGTATACAGCATCCATCGCGATCTCATCCCAACTTTTTGTAGGGCATGTTGATTTTGTGACAATATTGCTCGGAATGTTAGCGCAACTCCCATTATACCTAGCATTGATTACGATTGGTTTCTTTATCTTTATCATCATTCCAAAAGAAAGCATCGCCATTGTGACGTATATCTTAGCATTTTTATTCATCGAACCGATTATTAAGAACCTAGTCAACGTTTTCCTACCAAAATGGACAATCATCAAAGACATGTTCTTGTTCAGCAAAATCAGCACGATGTCCGATTTATCAGCACTCAGCCAGCACGTAATCACGACGAACATTTTAATAGGAGTAGCGTACATGGCCGTCTTCACAATACTCGGCTGGATGGTATTCCGATTTAAAGAAATTAAGTAGTATGATAGAATAGGGATGAAGGAAGGAGCGGATAGCATGGTTTACCTCTTAGGCGCTGTAATCGTAGTCTTACTCGGCTGGATATTTCTAATCAAAAAACAACTGCGTGCCACATCGGCAAAAATAAAAGATATCGCGACAAGACGAGGGTCCAACGAACAGCTAACCATGGATATCGCTTCACCCGAAATCAGGCAACTGCTCCTTCACGTCAATGAATTATTAGATGCAAAGTCAAAAACAGAGCGCCAATTCCAGACGCTAAACAAAGAATTACGAGAGACAATCGAAAACGTCTCCCATGATTTAAGAACACCGCTAACCTCCCTATCTGGCTATTTGCAGCTCATGGACCGCGACACGCTCACGCCAGAAGAACGCGCGAAATACAGCCTCATCATCAAAAATAAAATTCAGACCTTAACCGAACTCGTCGAAAACTTCTTTGTGTTATCGAAGCTATCCAGTGATGAAGGAAAGTTACAATTAGAATTGGTGAATCTGTCTGATTTCATGACAGAGGCAGTAGCATCCTATTATGAAGATTTTTCGAAAAAAGGAATGACGCCAGAACTATCGATTGCATCTGACATACGTGTGAACGCAGACCGCAAAGCATTACAACGAATGGTGGATAATTTCATCTCAAATATGCTAAAACACGGCGAAGGTCCAATCCAAATAACGCTGACGAAGCGAAATGGGGAGGCTACTCTGCTGTTCGCTAATAAAGCGAGCCAATTAACCGAGGTGGATGTTCCACGCTTAATTGAGCGATTCTACACAGCTGACCGCGTCCGTAGCGGTAATAACACGGGTCTAGGCCTAGCAATTATCGATTTACTTGCGAAAAAGCTAGGAGCGAGCTTCACAGTGGAATGGAAAGAGGAAGTATTAACGTTTATCGTTATTTTCAAATAAGAAAAGTGCTTCAGTGTGTCGACAAACGCCCATTGTTGGAATCGTTCGAAGTAAAACGAGTTACGACTCCAATATGCAGGAGAACAGAGTGAGCCTGTAATCCTTCATGTTAAAAGCTCCGTTCCGATGTTCACATACTCTAGTACGCTCTGATTCGATACTCACTTTTGCCTAGAAACTGGGCATTTGTCGACACGCTGAGGTTTGGAGAAACAGCTAAGTTTTGCGTGAAATATAGTTTTTCTACAGTCTAAAGCGCTGAGATCTTGAGTTTTTATAACTCCGATTTCAGCGCTTTTTTAGATTCCAATTAAACAACAGGTTTCTCGCTATTTTCAGCCTCGATTCCTTCGCGTCGCAATTTTATCAGTCGTGTTAAGTTCACAATTAGTGTTTTTGCAAGAGCGTATGTTGGCACACCTAAAATCATACCAAGAATCCCTGCCAAGTTACCAGCCACGATCAAGATAATAATGATTGTTAACGGGTGGATGGCAAGCGATTTACCCATGATATAAGGCGACAGCAAATTCGAATCGATTTGTTGCACGATGGTTACGACAACAATAACAAGAACTGCTTGGAGCGGTGAATCAAATAGGGCAACGATAACAGCCGGAGCCGCCCCGATAAACGGTCCCAAATAAGGAATAATATTCGTCACACCAGCGATTAATCCGAACAATAAAGCATACGGTTCGCCGATAATGAAATACCCAATCATCGTAAAAATACCAACAAACATACAGTCAATCGCTTGGCTTGAAATATATGTAGAGATGGTTTTATTCATCGCCTTGATAATTTCACGAGCTTCCGTACGAATACCTTGCGGGAAAAATTTCTCGGTGGAATCAATGAACTTATGACCATCTTTAAACATATAAAACAAGATAAATGGCACAGTCACGAGAATCATGACAAAACTGGAGATAAAACCAAAAATTAAGCCCAAACTACCAGTCAAACTGTTAACAACCGTATTTAAAATTTTCGGAATCGAGATGTTTAGTTTCTCCATTTCCGCTTTAATATCGATATTTTTAATATTACTATCCTTAACTAAATTGTCCCACCAATGTTGGAATTGTTCCCAATACTGAGGTGCGGCTTTTACGAGAGAAGCGACTTGCTCCGCTAAAATCGGTCCAAGTTGTACGACAGCTAATACTAAGAGAACAATAAAAGCGACAAAAATACTTAAGACACTAATTAATCGCGGCACCTTTCTTTTTTCCAAAAATAAAACGATTGGGTTGAATAGGTAGAATAAAAAACCGGCAATCATAATTGGAAGAAATAGCGTAGAAACAACAGTCCCAACAGGTGCGAAGATAAAGCTCATCTTATTAAGCACAAATAAGATTGCCACTAAAGCCAAGATTTCTAACGTCCAAAAAAATAATTTGGACTCTTTGAAGCGCGACATTTTCATGATAGGTCCCCTTTCTATACTGGATTTGTAAGTACCTCACTGAGCCTAGCGTTTTCCATATGTAGACTATCATTAATAGTACCATTATCGCACTGAAAAAACCACTCTAATCTATAACTTGACTTAGTCCGTATAGTTGTTATACTATATATATAACAGTTAGGAAGAAGGTGCGTACATGCTACTCCAAATAGATTTACAGGCCGAGGAGCCCATTTATACACAGATTATGCATCAAATTATTGAAGGTATTGCCAAAAAAGAGCTAAAACCAGGCGATGATTTGCCGTCTGTGCGCAGTCTGGCAAGCGATATTGGGATAAATTTTCACACAGTAAATAAAGCCTACCAATTATTGAAACAAGAAGGCTTTATTTTAATCCACCGCCAAAAAGGAGTCGTGATTCATCCTGATGGTGTAGAAAAAGCGACGGAAGCCTTTTACGAAAAACTAAGAAGAAAAGTAAGACCGCTCATTGCAGAATCAATTTCTCGATCAGTTTCCAAAACGGAGTGGGAGATAATCTGCGCAACTATCTATGAAGAAATTGAACCCGAGGAGGAGCAGTAATGGAGATATTATTTTTTATCGCGATGATGCTGGTGATTATCGTATTACAAGCCGTAACACCATATGTCATACGTCGCGGCGAGAGTTTTGGTGTAATGGTGGGGGAAAAAGCAGCAAAGGATCCGGTGCTACGCAAAATGAAGCGACAATTCTTACAGTGGAATATCATGATTGGTATTTTAGTAACGACTATTGCTACGGTATTATTAGTCATGATATCCAATGAAAATGGGCAGGCAACAATTTTCATTATCGCTATTTTTGCGATTCTCATTATTTCATTTCTCATATACATCCGATTTTACAAAGCATCTTTAGCTTGGAAACACGAGAATTTGCAGAAGGGTGAAAATAAGGTGGACATAGTAATGGTAGACACAACATTCCACCGTCAAAAGCTAACTATTTCTTACGCTTGGTATCTGATTCCGCTTGTTCTAATTTTTATCACAGTGGGGTTAACCGTTATTTACTATAATCAAATTGCTAGCCAGATTCCGATGCAATATAATTTTGATAATGAAGTAACAAGAATGGCTACTAAAAGCTATCGGACAGTCATGATGATGCCGGTGATGCAGTTGCTCATGCTAGGGTTATTCCTATTTATCAACTATATGATGTCACGTAGCAAACAAGTTATTGATAATGATAACCCAACAGATTCTATGCGAAGAAGCGTATTATTTAGGCTTATCTACAGTAAATTCAATTTTATTATGTGCCTGCTACTCATTCTCTTATTTATGGTTATTCAATTATCCTTTATCTTTGCCATTTCGCAAACTGTTATCATGACTATTGTAATCACGATGCTTGTTATTATTTTCGGTGGTCTAATATTCTTGATGGTACGAGTGGGGCAAGGCGGTAGCAGATTGAAATTAGAGGAAACGGAACAAAAAGATGAACCAAGACCAATTCGAGATGATGACGCTAATTGGAAAATGGGCGTGTTTTATTTCAATCATAAAGATCCTGCACTCTTTGTTGAAAAGCGTTTTGGTGTTGGCTGGACAATTAACATGGCGAAACCAATAGCATGGCTATCCATCGTTGCTATTATAGGTATTATTATCATAATCAGTATTCTATTTAGATGAGCACAAAAAAGGTAACAGAATTTATTCTGCTACCTTTCTTTACTTGATGAGCCGTGATGGGCTCGAACCATCGACCCTCTGATTAAAAGTCAGATGCTCTACCAACTGAGCTAACGGCTCTAAAAATGGCTGGGCTAGCTGGATTCGAACCAACGCGTGACGGAATCAAAATCCGTTGCCTTACCGCTTGGCTATAGCCCAATAAAAATGGTGGAGGGGGGCAGATTCGAACTGCCGAACCCGAAGGAGCGGATTTACAGTCCGCCGCGTTTAGCCACTTCGCTACCCCTCCATATAAAACTTCAAAATCATCAATGCCAACTGCAGGAATTGAACCCGCAACCTACTGATTACGATTCAGTTGCTCTACCAGATTGAGCTAAGTTGGCAAAACAGAAAAACTGTTTAACCGCCCAAGAGAACTGTTTCCTAGTAACAATTACAGATGAATGGTGGGGGCTAACGGGATCGAACCGCTGACCCTCTGCTTGTAAGGCAGATGCTCTCCCAGCTGAGCTAAGCCCCCATAAATGATACTATTTCATAATATAACATAATTTCTGTTTTGACCAGTGTTTTGCTATATAAATTTCAAAAAAATGACCCGTACGGGAATCGAACCCGTGATACCGCCGTGAAAGGGCGGTGTCTTAACCGCTTGACCAACGGGCCATGTGGCTAGCAAATTTACCAGCCGAAAACTATTATATAAAGAGAATGGGTGGTTTGTAAATACTTAAATTAAAGTCTTTTTATTCTGAAAAATAAAAAATAGGTTTCAAGCTTAGAACAAGAAGGGAATGGGGGGATACATTACTTTGAAAATTTTATTTGAATCCGTTATTTTTACAGGAGTGAAGAGCTGATTTTAAATAGATAAACATAGTTATACTGTTTAAAATAAAAAGCTATTTCATTTTAAAATAGCTGTGTTATAATGTGGCGTATGGAATTTTTAGAAGAAAAATTTAGTTAAAAAAGGCAGGGAGTAAAATGGCATCTCCATTAAAAAGAATGCTGATTGGAAGGCCACTTAAGTCGTCAGAGGCTGGAGATCAAAAATTAGGGAAACTAAAGGCTTTAGCTGTATTATCATCGGATGCTTTATCTTCGGTTGCGTATGGGACAGAGCAGATATTGCTAGTTTTGATAACTGTTGGAGCCACGGCGATGTGGTATTCACTACCCATTGCACTATGCGTGTTGGTGCTCTTATTTGCACTAAGCTTATCTTATCGCCAAATTATTTATGCCTATCCACAAGGTGGCGGAGCGTACGTTGTCTCCAGAGAAAATATTGGGAAGAATGCTGGGCTAATTGCAGGTGGATCTTTGCTAGTCGACTATATGTTGACCGTTGCGGTAAGTGTGTCGTCTGGAACGGATGCCATCATTGCAGCAATCCCATCTTTGTATCAATTTACTGTGCCGTTAGCGATTATACTGGTTATCATCGTTACCATCATTAATTTACGCGGAGTAACAGAATCTGCTACTATTTTAGCAGTGCCAGTTTATCTTTTTGTATTTTCTATGGTTGTTATGATAATCACAGGGTTGGTTAAGCTAGCGCTAGGACAAGATGTTTCGCATGAGACAGCTTCTGTGGGGACACATGTTTCAGGTGTAACGCTTATTCTGCTACTTAGAGCTTTTGCTTCGGGGTCAGCATCACTTACGGGGATTGAGGCAATTTCGAATGCTGTTCCTCTTTTTAAGGATCCGAAGGCGAAGAATGCTTCTAGAACGCTAATTATGATGGCGTCTATTCTTGGTTTCTTCTTTGTTGGCGTGACATTGCTGGCATATTTCTATGGCGTAGTACCTGAATTAAAATCGACGGTACTATCTCAAATTGCTGAAAATATATTTGGTCGAAATTTCTTTTATTATTTTATTCAAGCGACAACTGCACTTATATTAGTATTAGCTGCGAACACAGGATTTTCAGCGTTTCCAATGCTTGCTTTTAACCTCTCCAAGGATAAATATATGCCACGAATGTATTTAGATAAAGGAGACAGATTGGGCTACTCTAATGGTATCATTACATTGGCATTAGGTTCTATACTACTTATCATCTTGTTCCAAGGAAAAACAGAATCGCTCATACCGCTATATTCTGTGGGTGTTTTCATTCCGTTCACTCTGTCTCAAACAGGTATGATTATCAAATGGGTGAAAGAAAAGCCAGAAGGTTACATGAAAAAGCTATCTGCCAACCTTTTAGGCGCACTTATTTCGTTTACTGTACTTATGGTTCTTTTCATCACGAGAATAAGTGAAGTGTGGCCTGTGTTTATCTTTATGCCTGCTATGATCTATGTTTTCCATAGAACGCGAAGTCATTACGCAAAACTAGCGCCACAACTAAGAATTGACGAGCAAATGGATCTGCCTGCGTTTGAGGGAAATGCTGTTATTATTTGTGTATCTGACACAACAAAAGTAGTTGAAGGAGCGCTTCGCTATGCTAAGTCCATCGGGGATACGGTTATTGCGGTTCACGTTTCTTTGGATAAACAAGAAGGAAAAGAATTCGTGGAACGATGGAACAGGATACATCCAGAGGTTCGGATTGCGGATTTGTATTCAACATATCGTTCGATTACAGAGCCATTGATGAAGTTTATTGATACGGCTCAGCAAAAAGCAGACCAAGATAATTACTCATTAACGGTGCTAATACCACAGTTTATTCCTAAAAAAGGATGGCAAAATATACTGCACAATCAAACAAGTTTATTGATTCGAACGAAATTACTATTTAAGAAGGATGTTGTCGTAGCAACGTATCCATATCATTTGAAAGAATAGAAATGGCAAAGAGATGCCACGATTAAACCTATAAAATTCTGGGGGAACTCCTAGGGATAAAAGGGGGGAGCGTGTCATCTCTTCGCCTATTCTTAACAATTCGCTACTATACAGAAAGCTTGTACAGGAGGACTAACATCATCCTAACAAATAAATTGGCGAGTGTAAAAGCAGTAAAAAAGCAATTTGAAGCCATTTTTCAGAGTGAAATCGCCTTTTAGTCTAAGAAGAAAAACGTCTTTTCAGGGCGTAAATGATTGCTAAAATACAAATTTAACTAGAAATAAAAAGTTTTATATTTTTGAAAAGGCAGTACTTATGATAGAATGTAAGGTAATAATAGGTAGAGTAGGTGGATGGGATGAAGAAAATCGGGATCCTCGGTGTACCTTGGATGTTTCATGAGGAGCGGCAAGGAGTAGCATTAGCGCCATATGCAATGAGGTATACGGGTGTTATAAGCATGTTAGAAAAGCTGGTGGATGTGGTTAAAGATTATCACAATATGGCTTTCTTCACGGATATGGAACAAGAGGCAATTTTGAAATCAAAGGATTTGAAAGCGATTACATATAAATTGAAAGAGCTGAGAGAGATTGTCATGGATATGAAAGTAGAGGGAGGCATACCGATTGTGTTTGGCGGGGATCAACTGATATCACTGGGTTCCATCGCTGGTATGGAAGATAAGGAGATAGAGCAGACGGTTATTTGGGTGAATGCGCATGCAGATATGGGACGAGAGTTAAAGCAAGATAATTTATGTCATAATGTGATGGCAACTGTTATTGGGAGAGGGCCTGCAGAGCTTGGAACTATTATGAATCATCGTTTTGTATCTGGGGATAACGTTTGTATTGTTGGCACAAGGCGGATTGATTACGATGAATTCAGGGTGATTGAGGAAGAAGGGATTCTTCATTACGAGATGACAACAATAGATCGAATGGGATTTGCGATGGTAACAGATGAAATTATTCAGTGGTTGGCTAAGCAGGATGGAAATGTTCATCTAGTTTTAGACGTAGATGCCATTGATCCTGAATTTACGCCGGGAACGGATTTTATCTCTCAAGGCGGAATCTATTGGCGAGAAATTCGTTACTTTATGAAAAATTTGGCGTTAAGTGATAAAATTGATGCCATGACTTTTGTTGGGATAAATCCACTAAATGATGATAAAAATAAAACATCACAGTTCGTCGTATCTCTTTTAGAAGAGTATTTCCAAGTAAAAAATATGCAGATAGACCACTTTTGAAGCTGAAATAAGTATTACAATTTGTAGACAAATATTTCTTTTGTGTAAAAAAGTAAGCTTATTTAGATAGAAATGAGTGATACCAATGAGTGAGCGGGGAATTAAATTTTTAAGAACACTGTAAATGTAAGCGCTGTACGTATTGAAAAAAGTGATTTTTGGGAGTATACTGGAACTAAGATTTAGGTACAAAAGTCTAGTTACAGTATTATGTTTGCAAAGGAGCGCTTGATGTGGGGGATCATGAGGTACGGTATTTTGTTATTCCGATGATTGTTGTATTTATTCTTGGTATTGCTGCTATTAGTGGTCTTGTTTCTCCTGTTACTGGCTTTCTCATTGTGGGGCTAATTGCGATTCTGACTGGTACTGTGTGTGGCTGGCTTGTGATTGGAATTAAATGGTGTGTAAGCTTCTTTCACAACTGGAAGGAACATCGCACTGTAAAAAAAGTTATAACGGTACCAAAAAGATAGATTACATACATTCTAAGCATTTTTCCTATAGGGAGGTGCTTTTTTTGTGGCTAGAATTGCTTTTTAAGCGGAATTATTGAAAATTAAAACACTACCTTTTTATAAAAAACCTGCTACAATTGAGTGGAGAAGAAGTAGTAAGGGAGGATATGGATGGCTACATTAGCTGATGTTGCGAAAAAAGCAAATGTTTCTAAGATGACTGTATCGCGTGTTATTAATCATCCGGATCAGGTTTCTGATGAACTGAAACAATTAGTATACATGTCGATGGAAGAATTGGAATATGTTCCAAATAATGCAGCTAGAGCACTCGTGCAAAATCGAACACAGGTTGTTAAATTCCTCATTTTAGAGGAAATTGATACGGTGGAGCCTTACTATATGAATTTACTAACGGGAATAAGTCGTGAGTTGGATAAGCATTCTTATTCACTACAATTAGTGACACAGAAGTCTAAAAATATTGGCGCCTATGATGGGCTAATTGTTACAGGAATGCGTGATCGTGAAATTGAGAAAGTAATGTCTGGCTTGGAAAAACCAGTGATTGCCTATGGGGAGAATAGGCGTGACTTAGACGCGATTGATGTGGATAATCGACTAGGTGCTGAGCTTGCGACGAAGCATGTGTATGAAGTCGGTTTTCGTCATATTATTTTTTTTGGCATCAATTTGTTAGAGGAAGAGTTCATGCGTTCTAGGCTCACAGGATATTCGGAAGTGATGAAGGAGCATGATTTGACAGAAGAGAGTTATTTCATGAAAAATAGTTCACGGGTAGCAGAGAAGAAAGCGCTAGATATTTTGAGTAAGGTGAAGGAACCGATAGCTGTCATTTGTGCGTCAGATCGTATGGCTGTAGGTGTCGTTCGAGCTGCGATGTCGCTACACAAGCGATTTGGAGAAGACGTTGCAGTAACAGGATTCGATGGTGTTTTCTTAGATAGAATTTCCTCGCCAAAAATAACGACCGTTCGCTCGCCGGTGATTGAGATGGGGGAAACGTGTGCCCAATTATTATTGAAGAAAATTAATGAGGGTGGCGCGAAACAGGGATCAATCTTGTTCCCACCGGAGTTGATTATTAGAGGATCAACAGTGATTGGAAGGGATTAGGGGACAAATAGTTTTTTTGAATGTAACGAAACTGATTTCTTTTTAGCTAATGTCTTGGGATTGGAATGTCAATATAAATGGGAGCATTCGTGCTTTTCACATTAGGAATTCTGACGGGGCACCTCGCCTTTCATTCTGTTACCGATAACAAGCAAAAATTGATTGTAAGTGTTTTCAAAGCGTGCTAACTTGGAGGTAGATATTAAAGGAGGTTTTTTGTTATGGAAAAAGCAGCAATTTATCATCAACCGTTCAGTTCTTATGCATACGGCTATGATTCACAAACGTTACATATCAAGATTAGAAGCAAACGAGATGATATCAAAGAGGTGGTATTAATCGCCGCGGATCCTTATTTGCAAACAACGACTGGTTGGGCATCTGAGGAAACATCGCTTCGAAAAGTTGCGACGACAAAAGAGCATGATTATTGGCTTGTTGCTATAAAACCTGAGCAACGTAGATTACAATATGGCTTTGTTCTAACAGATACGGTTGGAGAGGACGTTTTTTATGGTGGGCGTGGTTTTTACGATAATACGCCTGATAACCGTGCTATTATGGATTATTATTTCAAATTCCCGTTTTTACATGAAACAGAGGTTTTTAAGGCACCTGAATGGGTGAAAGAAACGATCTGGTATCAGATTTTCCCAGAGCGATTTGATAATGGAAATCCGGAACTTTCACCAGCGAATGTGTTACCTTGGGGAAGCAAAGATCCTGGGCGGGATGATTTTTTTGGTGGAGATATTGCGGGAATTATTGGTCACTTGGATTATCTGGTGGAGCTTGGTATCAACGGAATCTACTTAACGCCAGTTTTTGAGGCATCGACGAATCATAAATATGATACGCTTAATTATTTTGAAATCGATCCGCATTTTGGAGATAAAGAGACGTTCCGCAAATTGGTGCAAGAAGCGCATAAACGTGGCATTAAAATCATGCTGGATGCGGTTTTCAATCACATTGGGGACAAGTCTCCAGAATGGCAAGATGTACTGAAAAACGGTGAGAAATCGAAATTTGTTGATTGGTTCCACATTCATTCATTCCCTGTGACACCGGGTGAGAATGGGAATATTGAAGGGAAGAATACGCTCTCGTTTGATACGTTTGCTTATACGATGCATATGCCAAAATTGAACACAGCAAATCCTGAGGTTCAAAAATATTTATTGGATATCGCGACTTATTGGGTTCGGGAATTTGATATTGATGGTTGGCGTCTGGATGTTGCGAATGAAGTTGATCATGCGTTTTGGAAGCAGTTCAATCAGGCGGTACGTGCAGAAAAAGAGGATATTTACATTCTCGGTGAAATTTGGCATGACTCGTGGTTATGGTTACTTGGCGACGAATTCGATTCTGTGATGAACTATCCATTCACGCAAACGATTATTGAGAATTTTGTGGAGGAGCGAATCAAGCCGACGAAAATGGTTTCGGGGATAAGTGAGCAGTTGATGCGCTATCAAGAGCAAGTGAATCATGTCATGTTTAATATGCTTGATTCTCATGATACGGCGCGCTTATTGACTCGCTGTGAAGGCGATAAAGAGAAGGCTAAGTTAGCGCTTGCTTTCATGTTTGCCCACACAGGCTCTCCTTGTATTTATTATGGTACGGAGATTGGTATGGACGGTGCGGACGACCCACTATGCCGTAAATGTATGGAATGGGATGAAACGAAGCAAGATAAAGAGATGCTAGCTTTCATGAAAAAATTAATAGCGTTCCGCAAAACGAACCAGAAAACGTTGACGTACGGCGATTTAGTTTGGCATATTGTTGATGATGAAAATCGATTGGTTGCTTTTTCAAGAACGTTAGGCCACAAGCGATTGACGTTTATCTTTAACCAAGGTAATGAAGCGAAATCGATTCAAAAAGCGGATGTAGGAATCAAGAATGAAGCTCGAAATGTTTGGCTGAATGAGGATGCTAAAAACATAGAAGTTGCGGCAAAAGCCTTTACTATTTTAGAAGATTAAGAGGGTACCAATGAAATTTGGCTATATGTGTGGGATGTAAGGGAATTTCATGCAGATAGCCCTCGTTTTAAGCGTAACAATAATCTTGTTATCGGTAACACGAAAATATACCTTGAAAACGTTTTCGTTATCAGCCTATAATAGCGTCAGAGGTTAACCTGTTTCACAATGCTTTACCAAGAATAAAAATTAGGGTGTGGAAAAGGAGAGCGCAAAACATAATTTTTAAGGGGATGCGCAGGAATTTTTCAAAAGAGGAGGAAAAAAGGTAATGAGTTCATTCAAAAAGTTTAGCTTATTAGCAATGGTTTTGGTAATAGTAGCAAGTTTAGCAGCATGTGGTAGCGGAAGTTCATCTAAAGATAGCATTTCAGGTAGCGATGGCAAAAAAACATTAACGGTTTCCGTGGATGAAGGCTATGCAAAATATATTGACAAAATCAAATCTAAATTTGAAAAAGATAATGATGTAACTATTAAAGTAGTAAAAAAAGATATGTTTGAAACACTGGAAGCATTGCCACTAGATGGTCCAGCAGGTACAGCGCCAGACGTAATGATGTCAGCGTATGACAGAATTGGTAGCCTTGGACAACAAGGACATTTAGCCGAAGTGAAATTGGGAAATAAAGATCAACTTGACGATAATGACGTGAAGCAAGTGACGATTGACAATAAAGTTTACGGCGCACCAGCAATTATCGAAACGCTTGTGCTGTATTACAATAAAGATTTATTAGACAAAGCACCAACTACGTTTAAAGAATTAGAGGCGTTAACAAAAGATCCACGTTTTAATTTTGCAACTGAAAAAGGGAAATCAACCGCTTTCCTTGCTAAGTGGACGGATTTCTACTTCTCATATGGTCTATTAGCTGGTTATGGTGGCTATGTATTTGGCGATAATGGTACGAATCCAAAAGATATCGGACTGAACAATGAAGGTTCGATCGAAGGAATCACATATGCTACGAAATGGTTCCAAACTTATTGGCCAAAAGGAATGCAAGACAATAAGAGTGCCGATGACTTTATCCAAGATCAATTTGTAAAAGGTAAAGCAGGCGCGATTATTGGTGGGCCTTGGTCAGCGGCAAGCTATAAAGACGCAAAACTAAACTATGGTGTGGCAGAAATTCCGACACTTGATAATGGTAAACCTTACTCTCCATTCGCTGGTGGTAAAGGTTGGGTTATCTCAAACTACTCTAAGAATAAAGATATCGCTCAAAAATGGGTGGATTATTTAACAAATACGGACAACCAAAATACATTATATGAAATGACAAATGAAGTACCAGCAAATCATGAATCACGTGATGCTGCAGCGGCTAAGAAAGATGAATTATCAACGGCTGTTATTGCACAATACGTGAATGCACAACCAATGCCAAACATTCCAGAAATGGCTGAGGTTTGGACTGGTGCGGAGAACTTGATGTTTGACGCGGCTTCTGGTAATAAAACACCAAAAGAGTCGGCAAATGATGCTGTGAAAGTAATCTCTGACAATATCGATCAAAAATATCAAAAATAAATAAGAACGAGTTTGGGAGTTTCGGAGTGCCAACGATGATTTTGTGTTGACACTCTGAAAGTCTTCCTAAACTTACATAAATAAAAGGTAGAAATGGGGATAACACGATGGATAAAGAACAACCAATAAAAAATGTTCGTAAGGCGACGCTGTTATCGATCATTCCAGGACTGGGTCAATTTTATAATGGGCAAATTTTTAAAGGTATTGTGTTTATCGCCGTATTTATTGCTTTTGTTATTGAATTTATCGCAGTTGGTATTAATGCATTTATTGGTCTAATTACACTTGGCTCTGTGCCTGGCGTGGATCACTCGTTATTCCTGATGATTGAGGGAACGCTTCAATTGATTGTTACGGTGCTTTTTATCGGTTTTTATATTATTAATATATTCGATGCGAGACGTGTAGCGATAACGTGGAATTTAGGAGAAACGGTTAATACGAAAACGATCGATATACTTAAAAATATGGTAGAGAAAGGTT
The DNA here is from genome assembly GCF_014322795.1 of Paenilisteria portnoyi. Lineage (GTDB taxonomy): Bacteria > Bacillota > Bacilli > Lactobacillales > Listeriaceae > Listeria_A > Listeria_A portnoyi. The sequence continues at coordinate 19,800 of NZ_JAASTT010000005.1, read as the reverse complement.
TCCCGTATCTTTTCACGCTACCAGCATATCTTGTAATGACATTTGTTATTATTTTCCCGGTATTAGTTACGCTATTTATGGCTTTTACAAACTACGATTTTTATCACATTCCACCAGCAAATCTGATTGATTGGGTGGGCTTTAAGAACTTCTTCAGTATCTTCTTCCTTAGCTCTTATCGCGATACATTCTTAAGCGTATTTTCTTGGACGTTGGTGTGGACGATTTGTGCCACGACATTACAAATTGTGATCGGAGTGTTTACGGCGGTTGTTGCCAATCAGAGCTTTATTAAAGGAAAACGTCTTTTTGGAGTTATTTTCTTACTTCCATGGGCGGTACCAGCTTTCATTACAATCATGAGTTTTTCGAACATGTTTAATGACAGTATCGGTGCTATCAATATGCAAGTTATTCCACTTTTAAACCATTTACCGTTTGTTGATATTCCGTCGCTTGCTTGGAAAACAGACCCGTTCTGGACTAAGATCGCGTTGATATCGATTCAAGGTTGGTTGGGATTCCCATATATTTACGTCATGGTAACTGGTGTGTTGCAAGCTATCCCAGGTGAATTATATGAGGCGGCGAAAATTGACGGTGCAAGTGCGATTTCTCGATTCCGCAAAATTACAATGCCAATGATTTTATTCGTTACAGCTCCCGTATTTATCACGCAGTATACATTTAACTTCAATAACTTCTCCATCATTTATCTATTTAATGAAGGTGGACCAGGAAGTGTCGGCGCAGGTGCGGGTTCGACGGATATTCTTATTTCATGGATTTACAAATTAACGACTGGGACGTCGCCACAATATGCGGTTGCAGCCGCAGTTACGCTACTCATATCGATCGTTGTTATTTCTGTATCGATGATTGCGTTTAAGAAAACTAATGCCTTTGGTAATGAAGGGATGATGTAGGATGAAGTCATTTTTGAAAGATCAACGAACAACTAATTTCCTGACAAAATTCTTTACGTATTTATTCTTGTTAGCTTTATCTATCGTGATTTTATATCCTATTTTAATTACAGCATCATCAGCCTTTAAACCAGGGAATATCGCGGCCTTTACGTTGGAGTGGAGCGACAGCTGGACGCTCGATAATTTCGCGAGACTGTTCAATGACACCTTGTATTTAGATTGGTACCGTAATACACTGATTATTGCGGTTACAACGATGATTTTTCAGGTTGCTATCGTGACTATTGCTGGCTATACGTACAGTCGTTATCGTTTTAAAGGGCGCAAAAATAGTCTGATTTTCTTCTTGATTATTCAGATGGTACCAACAATGGCAGCTTTGACAGCATTCTACGTATTAGCGATGCTCTTAGGCGCATTGGATCAATTCTGGTTCTTAACGCTGATTTATATCGGTGGTGGGATTCCTATGAATATTTGGCTAATGAAAGGTTACTTTGATACCGTACCGAGAGATTTGGATGAATCGGCCAAACTTGATGGCGCAGGACATTTCCGGATTTTCGGTCAGATTATCTTGCCACTAGTACGACCAATGATAGCGGTTCAAGCTTTGTGGGCGTTTATGGGGCCATTTGGTGATTTCTTACTTGCCAAATTTCTATTACGTACACCAGAGAATTTGACGATCGCAGTTGGTTTGCAAAGTTTTATTGCGAATCCTCAACAACAAAAAGTCGCACTATTCGCGGCTGGAGCTATTTTGGCAGCTTTACCGATTTGTCTATTGTTCTTCTTCTTGCAAAAGAATTTTGTGTCGGGACTTACTGCCGGCGGAACAAAAGGTTGATCGTCCGAGGAGCTACAAACGCTCATTTCCGGTGCTCGGCTTTGCCTAGGAACTAAGCATTTATAGCTTCTCGGGGGTTTGACGGGGACTTTGAGTTGGTACAAGAAAATGGGATTAGAACGAAGCGCGGTTTTGCTAGGGTAGGGAATTCGTGTCGGGTATGAAAATTAAGATTTATGGATTGTGATGTGATTAGAATGAAGCGTGGGTTTCCGATGAGTTATTTTTGGGGGATGTGCTCACCAAAGCGAATGTTTGCTAGTCGGACTTTGTTTGGGTGGGGGAAATTGGTGTTTATCTTTGTGTTTTTGACGGCTTGCTTATTGATTCCGGTTTCGTTGCATTTTGTGAAGCAGGAGTCGTTTGATTTGGAGTCGTTGATGCCGAATATGATGAAGCAGGTGGATGATACTTTTGTTAGTGAGGTCGCGGCGAATTATCAGTTGCAAAATGGTGTATTGTCTGGCGAGCCGAGTGAAACTATGCAGGAAACAAATAATGGCGTCGCGATGGTGAACTTGGTCGATACGAATGTGCCTGATGCGAAAAATATGTTCGTTTTAGGCAAGACTAGTATGGAGCTTCGGGATAGTTCAGGATACGCGTTTACCGTGCAGTATACGAGTGATGCGAGCCTTGCGGATGTTAAAAATTCAGAGGATATGCAGGCTTGGATTAGTTCGCAGTGGTTTGTGCAGAACAAGGCATTTGTGTTTTTGACAATGTCTGCGATGCTTGGCTCGGTTCTTGTTGCAAGTAGTTTGATGCTTGCGCTATTTGCAGCTTTGTTTATCTGGTTTACGAAACGAAATCAGATGTCGGAGATTCGGTCTTATAAAGAGGCGCTATCATTGACGTTGCTGGCACTGGGATTGCCTACTTTATTTGCTATGGTAATCGGGATTATTTATTTTGATATCACAGTGATGATGGCGATTCAGTCGCTTGGAATGGTGCTCCTAATCGCATTTACCTTCATTAAAACACGCTTTAGACAGACGGATGATATTTTGGAATTGGGGGGACGAACAGGATGACTCAACGCTTATTTGAAATTGATGAATGGAAATTAAAATCTAGAAATGTAGAAAAAGATGCAAAACGCTTACAGGAAAGCCTGACATCGCTTGGAAATGGCTATATGGGGATGCGCGGCAATTTTGAGGAACGTTATTCTGGGGATACACATCAGGGCACGTATATTGCTGGTGTTTGGTACCCTGATAAGACGCGTGTCGGTTGGTGGAAGAATGGTTACCCTGATTATTTTGGAAAAGTGATTAATGCGCTGAATTTTATTGGTATTGATGTGGAAATAGATGGCGAGACGCTGGACTTATTTCAGGACGTGGCAACGGACTTTAGCTTGGAACTTGATATGGAGACTGGGATTTTGCGCCGTTCATTTAAAGTGACTAAGAATGGGAAGGCATTTTTGATTGAGGCTGAGCGTTTTCTTAGTATCGTGAAGCAGGAAGTGTGTCTGATTCGCTACCATGTTACAGCGCTTGATGCGGATGCGGATGTTGTGTTGACACCGTATATTGATGGTAATGTTGCAAATGAAGATGCGAATTACGATGAAGTTTTTTGGTTAGAGGTGATGCAAGAGGCAGATGCCAATCGAGCAACTATAGTGACTAAGACTATCGAAAATAACTTTGAAATTCCGCGCTTCACGATTGCGGCTTCGATGGAGTCCCTTGCGACAAATCCAAAGCATGTATCACCTGAGGCGAAGAAGTTGTATGTGGAGAATAAATATCAATTCCATATAGCAAAAGGTGAGACGGCGAAATTGGAGAAACGTGTGGCGCTTGTTACTTCTCGTGATTATGAAGAGCATGAATTAGCGCCAAAAACACAGCAAATTTTAGCGGATTTAGCAGGTTTTAGCTATGATGCATTACGCAAAGAGCATGCAGATGCTTGGCGAGAACGCTGGCAAAAGGCGGATGTTCTGATTTCAGGTGATGATGAGGCGCAGCAAGGGATTCGTTTCAATATCTTCCAATTATTTGCAACATACTATGGTGAGGATGCGCGGCTCAATATTGGACCAAAAGGTTTTACTGGCGAGAAGTATGGCGGTGCGACATATTGGGACACGGAGGCTTTTGCCCTGCCACTCTATCTATCGCTTGCAGATAAGAAAGTATCTCGCAATTTGCTGCAGTATCGGCATGATCAGCTGGATGGTGCTAAGGTAAATGCTCGCAAAATTGGTTTGAATGGTGCGCTTTATCCTATGGTTACATTCACAGGGATTGAGTGTCATAATGAGTGGGAGATTACCTTTGAAGAGATTCATCGTAATGGCGCGATTGCACATGCTATTTATAATTACACGAATTATACGGGCGATAGTTCTTATCTAGAAAATGAGGGTATGGATGTATTGACTGAGATTAGTCGATTTTGGGCGGATCGCGTGCATATGTCGGAACGCTTGGATAAGTATATGATTCATGGTGTTACTGGCCCGAATGAGTATGATAATAATGTTAGCAATAACTGGTATACCAACTATATCGCGACATGGACACTGCGTTATACGATGGAATCACTGGCCAAAATCACGCCGGCAAAGAGATCGGAATTACAAATTACGGATGCTGAAATCGATCATTGGCAGGATATTATTGATAACATGTACTTCCCGTATGATGAAAAGTGGCAGATATTTGTGCAACACGACACATTCTTGGATAAAGAATTGCGTTCTACAGACACACTTACAGATGCAGATAAGCCGATTAATCAAAATTGGTCATGGGATAAAATTTTGCGATCGTGTTTTATCAAGCAAGCGGATGTATTGCAAGGTATTTATACGTTTGGAGATGAATTTGATTTTGAGACGAAGCAACGGAATTTTGAATTTTATGAGCCGTTGACAGTACATGAATCTAGCTTGTCACCAGCTGTTCATACAGTTTTGGCTGCGGAAATTGGGCGAGAAGACAAGGCGGTGGAACTTTACAATCGAACAGCGCGTCTTGATTTGGACAACTACAACAATGATACGGAAGATGGGTTGCATATCACATCGATGGCTGGAAGTTGGATTGCTATTGTGCAAGGTTTTGCGGGTATGCGTACTTTCAATGAACGCCTTTCGTTTGCGCCTTTCCTACCAAAAACGTGGAACAAGTATGCATTCAAAATTAACTACCGCGATCGTTTGATTGAGATTTCAGTTGACGCGAAGACGGTTCGTATCGAGCTACTTGAAGGATCAGCGTTAGAATTAGACTTATTTGGTGAAGCCGTACAATTAGTTGATACGTTAGAAAAACATGATTACCACAAATAAATATAATGGGGGAGCTCCTTTTTGGGGGCTTCTCTTTTTGTTTGCCATTTTTTAATGATACCATCTCGGAGTGTGTCGAAACCATCGCCTCATCACAATTTCATTTTTAGGATATTTACAAATTGTGATGAAGCGATGAAATAGTAGGTGGATTATCGTATAAGATAGAACTAAGGAGGGATTCAAATGAGACGCGGCACAAAGGAGCTCTTGACCTATTTAATGTTGAACCATCACGTAGATGTCGCCCAGGTTTCCAAGAATTTAGACCAGACACGAGAAGAAATTAAGAGTTATATTGAGGAAATAAATCAAGCTTTAAAATCGGAAGCTATTTGGCTGGATTATCAGATAATTTCCATGACAGAACGTTGTCGAGAGGATTGTTATCGACTTTTAACGGGGAAAGAACAGCGATTATTTTCGTATTATGAGGTGAATTTACGGAAGCAGCTTATTATGATTCAGCTCCTGATGGATGGACGTTATTTATCATTGCAAGCGCTAGCAGACTATGTGTATGTCAGTAAAAACACGATGCTCAGTGATTTCAAGCGTATTAAGTCAGAGCTACATCAGCTACAAATACAATTGGATTATTCGAGAAAAGCTGGTTACGCGATTTCGGGCTCTGAATTCCTTATTCGTAATTTACTTGGGAAGCTCATTCGTGATGTCATTAAGACCCCCTACGGCAAATTTATTTTGGATGAAAAGAAACTCATAATGGTTAGTGAGATATTTTTATTAAAAAAGCGATTGGAAAAAGTCGAAAATGACCTCCAAATAACATTTACAGATGAGCAGTTGGAAGAATTGCCATATATCCTTTTCGGGATCATCAAGCGTGCGGAAATTACTAATATTACGTGGTCTTTTAAAATTGAGAAATACGATATTAAAAATACGCGTGAATATCCAATTATAAAAGAAATGTTTTGGGGGTATGATTTCTTAAGCGAGACGGATTTACTTTATTTATCGTTACAGGTCTTGGCATCAAATCTTGTCGAATCCGCGCTACTTTTTTCTGATAGTGAGGAAATTGCTTTTGCTGTGGATGATTTTACGGCGCGATTGGAGAACCATTTTGCAACGGAAATTGTTCGTAAAGGAGAGTTCAAAGAGAAGGTGATGTTGCATATTAGACCCGCGATTTACCGTAATTTACTAGGTTTCCAAATAAATAATACATTAACAGAACAGTTCATTGCAGAATATACGACAACGTTCCGGATGGTCGAAAAAGCTTCTGCGCCGTTCGCTAAATTGGTCGGGCATAAGTGGTCTAAGGAAGAAATGGTTTATTTATCTATGATTGTACTTGGTTGGATGTACCAAACCGAGGAGACAGAGCAGAAAGTTTTTAAAGCCGCGATATTATGCCAAAGTGGAACGTCAATCTCGAAATTATTATTGGAGAATTTGAAAGGTATGTTCCCAACGATTGATTTTCAGGGAGCTTTTGCAATACGTCAATTGCCTCAAGTGGAACAAGATGTGGACTTTCTTTTCACGACAGTACCGATTCAAACCGACGTGACGGTATTTGTAGTTCCTTCTATATTGGATAAAGCAAGTCGGAAGATATTACGATACCAAGTCGAAAGAACGATTGATTTGGACATTGAAAAAAAGACAAAAGCGCTGATGGCAATGCTTCGTGACTCGATTCCATCTGAAAATATTCCGCGGGTGACGGAGCGGTTGGAGCAGTTCTTTGGACAGAAGGATTTAGAAGACCCGCCTGTGGATATGGTTGATGTATTACAGATGAAAGCTCAGAATATTTGTATTTGGAAGGATGCTGTGCGTTGGAATGAGCTAGTTGTCAGATCCTTTATACCGTTATATCACCGTGGGAGCGTGACACAGAATTATATTAAGGCATGTGAAGCGATTTTTTATGAGAATTATCAGCACATGGTGATTGGACCAGGAATATACTTGCCCCATGCAAAGCCTCAAGCTGGTGTCCAGAGAGCTGATATTCAGCTTCATATTATGAAATCTGGAATGCTTAATCCTAGCGGGGAGAGGGTTCAAATGATGGTTGCTCTAGCGCCATCTAGACAGAATCGGCATATTCCGTTGCTATTAAAAATGAATGAGGTTTTTCTAGAACCAGAAAAATTACAGTTTATTCTAGCATCAGAGAGTAGGACAGAGATTGCGGAAATGATTGAGAGGGGTTGAATTCGTTGGATTTTGATGATTTATTCCAGGAGGATTTCACATTAATGGACGGTGATTTCGAAAATCAAGTAGAATTTTTTACGGAGGTAGCCACGATTTTAGAGCGGAAGGGCTATGTGAAACCGTCTTTTTGTGAAGCAATTATAGAGAGAGAGAAGGTTTTTCCAACTGGACTTGAAATGAGCGGGATAGTAATTGCAATTCCACATACAGATACGGTGCATGTGAGACGACCATTTGTGTTTGTGAATCAACTTAGAAGACCGCTAGAATTTATTCAAATGGGTACGACGGATAAAGTGATTGAGGTAGAGATTGTGTTCGTATTGGGTATTTGTGATCCTGCATCTCAAGTCCCTTTATTAGCAACGATTATGGAACGCTTTACACAAGAGAAATTTATAAAAGAACTGAGAAATAAACAAAGCAAAGAAGAGTTAGCAGCTTTTTTGAAAATACAATTTGGAAGGATGAGCGAGTGATGAAAAAAGTAATAGTAGCCTGCGGATCGGGTGTTGCAACAAGTCAAACCGTGGCATCAAAAGTAGAACGGATTTTGAAAGAACGCGGTGTACGTGCAAACGTAGAAGCGGTAGATATTAAATCGCTTGATCAACATATTCGAACGAGTGACGCATACGTGGCGATAACGAAAGCGAATAAGGAATACAATATTCCGACGTTTAATGGTATAGCTTTTTTGACAGGAATGGGCATGGAAGAGGAAGTGGAGAAGCTGATTGACGCGCTAAAATAACATATTGAAAACAGGGAGAGTGGCAAAATGGGATCATTACAATCTGTTGTAGAATTTATTTTGAATTTAGGTGCAGCTGTTTTTGTGCCTGCTTTGATGATTATTATCGGTTTGATTGTGCGAATGAAAGTCAAAGATGCCGTCAGCGCTGGGATTATTTTAGGGGTCGCCTTCCTTGGTATGAATATCGTCATTGGATTCATGATTGAAGCATTGACTCCTGCGGCACAGGGGTTAGCAGAGCGAACAGGGATAGAGTTGACAATTTTAGATGGTGGTTGGACGTCGATGGCGACGCTTGCTTGGGCATGGCCGCTCGCGTTTTTGATGTTCCCTCTGCAACTGGGGATTAATGCGATTATGCTCGTGTTTAACGCTACAAAAACGCTGAATGTGGATTTGTGGAATGTATGGGGCAAAATTTTAACAGCTGTTTTAATTGTCGGTGTGACGCATAATGTGTATATGGCTTTTGCTGTTGCAGCGGTTCAAGTTGTAGTTGAGCTGATTTTGTGTGATGCTAATCAGCGTCAAATTCAAGAACTCAATGGGATTCCAGGTGTTACGGTTTCGCATAGCATGATGATTTTCTGTGTGGTATTGATGCCGATTGACTGGCTACTTAAGAAAATTCCGGCCTTACGTAAAGATATGGATGCTAATGCACTCAAGGATAAGATTGGGATTTTTGCGGAAAACCATGTTATGGGATTTATTGTTGGGGCATTACTTGGAATCGCCGCGGGATATGATGTAGCGAAAACATTGATGTTAGCCATGCAAGCCGCAGCTGCTTTGACGTTGTTTCCGATGGTTGCAAAATTATTTATGCAAGCCCTATCGCCACTATCTGATGGTATTTCTGATTATATGAAGAAACGCTTTAAGGATCGCGAACTTTTTATTGGTCTGGATTGGCCGATTCTAGCGGGATGTAGTGAGGTTTGGGTAGCGATTGTTATTATGGTACCAGTGACGCTGATTTTTGCGTTAATTTTACCTGGAAACGGAGTGCTACCATTTGCTGGTATTTTAAATATATCACTCTGCGCGCCTGCTCTTGTTGTCACAGGTGGGAACTTGCTACGAATGATTATTCTAGGCGTTATTACAACACCCGTATTCCTTTATGTGGCTACGTTTTTTGCAGGAACTATTACTGATTTGGCAAATTCTACAAAAGCTATTTCGTTGCAAACTGGTCAAGAAATTACGTGGAGTACGATTGAATATCCTGTTTTCCGCTTTATTATGGCTGAAGCTAGTAAATTCTCGATTATCGGTCTATTGATGCTAGCAGGTTGGATTGTATTACTCGTTTTCTACGTGAAAGTAATGCGCAAACGGACGGCAGAATTGGAGCAATTAGGATGATTTATACCGTGACGCTAAATCCTGCGATCGATCAGCTTTTATTTGTAAAAAGAGACATAAAAAAACGTCAAGCTAACCGGATTATTCGAAGTGAATGGGACTGTGGCGGTAAGGGACTTCACGTTTCAGGTGTTCTTAGTAAATTTTCGATAAAGAATGAAGCGCTAGGTATTGTAGGATCGCAAAATAGAGCCCAGTTATACGGCATACTATCTGAAAAGCAAATTGCACACGACTTTTTAGTCCAACAGGGTGAGCGGACAAGAACGAGTTTTGTCATTATTAGTGGCGAGTCAAGCGGTAGTATTATGATGCCAGAAGCTGGATTTGCTGTAAGCGATGCAAACAAAATTGCACTACTAGAACAGGTGCGACAAAAGGTGACGCAAGAAGATATTGTTGTTATCGCGGGCTCGCCACCACCGGAATTCACGCTAGCTGATTTTGAGACACTTTTGCAGACGGTGAAGGCGACGGGCTGTTTCCTAGCCTGTGATGTATCAGGAGAATATCTAAGGTTGGCGGCGCGACTTGGCGTTGATTTCTTGAAACCGAATGAGCATGAAATTCAAGCGATTCTCTTGGACGAGGCGGAAACATTAACAGAAAATATGAGGAAATTGGCGAAAAACATAGGTTATCTTATCGTCTCATTGGGGCAACATGGCTCGTATTGTGCGCATGAAGGAAAGGTATATCGCGTGATTGCCCCATCAGTCACAGAGAAAAACGATACAGGAGCTGGCGATTGTTTTGTAGGAGCATTCATTGCTGGGATATCCGAACATTTACCGCTACCCGAAATTCTAAAACGTGCGACAGGTTGTTCGGCGAGTAAGGTGATGCACGCGGATAGCTCGACATTCAGCCTAGTCGAAGCAGAAATTTTGAAAGAGCAAGTGACCATAATTGAAGTTGAGGAGATGTGAGGAACACATGTTATATCAAAAAGAACGCGAGGATTTAGCAAAAATAGTGAAGGTAATGTTTGATCGATTTGAAACGAATGCGGCGGGTGGAAATGTTTCTGTACGAATGAACGCGGAGCATATAATTATGACACCGACATTGATGAGTCAGGCGAAGTTATGTGATTTGTCGGCCTATGAAATTCTTGTGGTAGACAATAATAACGAGGTGGTAGAAGGTGATGGGAGTGTGACACGCGAAATCAATTTGCACCGGGCATGTTATACGGAAAATGCAGAGGTTGGCTGTGTTTTGCATGCGCATCCAAAAGAATCGATGTTATTCGCGACACTTGGTATGGAGTTACCCAACTTAACAGAAGCGACACAAAAGTTAGGCACGATTCCAACGCTTGATTTTGCGCCGGCAACAAGTCCAGAACTTGCCGAAATCGTTCGCGCCCACGTGATTGCTTTAGGTGAAGCGGCTGTTCCAAGTGCTAGTTTACTCAATAAACATGGTATCGTTGTTCTGGATACTAGTTTGCATAAAGCATATGATTTGCTGGAACGCATCGAATATAATGCGTATATTGCAGCAAAAGCACTCGTTTTCGATGCGCTTAATATTAAGAAATTAGAACATGATTTGGCATTAAACTTCAATTTAGAGGAGTAGGTGGCTATGGACAAAGTTTTTTTCAATATAAGTCTATTTGTGGGGGCGCTTATGTTAGTCGTTGGCATTTTCAATAACTCTCTCCTATTGACAACTATCGCCTTGGTATTTGCAATTAGTGCGCAATATTTTTATCGCAAGAAATACCCTAAACGAAATCGGAGTTTCAAAGAATTATTGACAGAGAAGAGAGACAGTGGGAAATAATAAAGTGGGACCAGTGGAATCAAGCGACATTGATTTTACTGGTTTTTTGGTATTCTTTATCAAGCTATGTGGTTAAGGGAAATAATCGGCCTTTAAATGTTAAAAAGCCCATAACGAACTTGATAAATGATTGAAGGTACTATATGCTTATATTCGCTTAAATCAATCATTTAAAGCTGACCTATAATAAATTTTACAAAAAATCTACAGCTAGACAAAGGGAATCCATTCATAAAAATAATAATGGAATACTGAGTACAGCGGAAATAGTGTGAGGAAGGTATGGGCAATGACTATTAAACTAAACAGACCAACGAATGCGTTCCAAGGTGGCTCGTACCGAAATGAACTCAATCAAAATTGGGATATGCTTGAGAAATGGATAGATGAGAACGGAACGGACGGTCTCAGTGATTTTTTAGCAAATAATTTGACTATCGGCGGCGAGCAGCTTTCTCGTGCTAAGATTGTGAATCTATTCGATAAATTAGATATCGAAAAAAATACAAGTCTAGTAAATCTGACTGGTGGGACCACTGCAGCGGAAGGTACGAATACGAGTCGATTTATTAAAGTGACACCAGGACAAATTATTGGGGTAACGATGAATGCAACAATGGTGGGTTGTTACTACGATTTTCAAAAGCAATATATTGGCATGATGCAAATGACAGAAGCAACGTCTGAGTGGTATACGCAAACGGTTCCTGAAGGTGTCGACTATGTGCGTGTTGTCGTTATAGATGAGCACCTTGACAGTTATATGTTAAGTCAGCAAGCAACAATGCCAGAACAGTATTACGAACATGAGATTTCTATGCCACATTTCAACTCAAGTAAACTGCTTTCAGGAAGTCGAGTCGTGACTTTTGGAGATAGTATAACATGGTATGACGGCAAAATTGTAGATGGTGTATTATACCGTGGCTATCAAGCGTATATGCGTCAAGCTGGTGCATCCATAAAGAATGAGGGGCTGGGAAATCTTACTTTTGCACCGAATACGAAGGCGAGCAGTATGTATGAGCAGATTGTTACGAATCAATATGATTTTACGAATTTTGATATTGTCACGATTGCAGCGGGTACAAATGACGTCGCATTCAATGTACCTCTAGGGGCTGTTGGCGGACGTAATGACACTGTTTTTGATACGAATACAAGCTTGGGGGCTTTAAGGGCTACTATCGAGTACATTCGTATCAACTACCCGAGAACGGAGATATATCTGTTTACACCGATACAAAATGAAACCCGCGATATGGACAAACACGAGGTAATTACTGATGGAATTATAGCTATTGCTGATATCTATAGCTTGCCACGTCTTGATTTGTTTAGAATGTCAGGACTCGGGAAATACACGTTTGAGGTGTACACGCGCGATGGTCTGCACCCTAATAATGAAGGGTTCCATATGATTGGAAAACGAGTTGTTCGAATGATGGAATCACATTAATAATTGTGCAACCTATTTTTTATTGAAACGTGAATTGTAAAATTTTTAACTGAATTATCAAAAAAACACCAATTAGCATACAATTGGTGTTTTTTTGATGCTAAACCTATTTTTAGGACACGTATCGAGATATGCGTTCGAAGTTATTCATATTCACCCGTAATCATTAGTAAGACTCTTTATCAATTTTTAAAGAAATCTTTCTTATTTTCTGTATCTCAAATCTTTTTCCTCCTCTAATTCTGTGCTATAATGGCAAGTATAAGCAATTTTAAAGGCTTATATAATGTAGAACTAACAAAATAAAATAGGACTTGTTTTTTGAAATTGGAGGCGAATTTATGACCATTCCAGACGGATCGATTTTGCATTATTTAGCAAATGTGATTGATATTTTAGTAGTATGGTTCGTTATTTATAAATTAATTATGTTGATTCGTGGAACGAAAGCGGTACAGCTTTTAAAAGGTATTTTTATCATTGTGGTCGTAAAAATTGTTAGTAATTTTTTAGGACTTCAAACAGTGGAATGGATTACGGATCAGGTGTTGACTTGGGGATTTTTAGCCATTATTATCATATTCCAACCCGAATTACGGCGAGCGCTTGAAACGCTTGGTCGTGGTAGCTTTATCTCGAAAGCAGGATCCAAACGTGAGAAGGAGCAGCAATATCTCATTGACTCCATTGAGAAGTCCGTTAGTTATATGGGGAAACGCCGAATAGGGGCCTTGATTTCCATTGAGCGTGGAACTGGTCTTGATGATTATATTGAGACGGGAATTCCGCTAGATGCAGATATTTCTTCACAGCTATTGATTAATATTTTTATTCCAAATACGCCACTTCACGATGGTGCGGTAATTATTAAAAGTAATAAAATCGCGGCAGCGGCAGGTTATTTGCCACTTTCTGATAGTCCGTTTCTTTCAAAGGAACTTGGAACAAGACATCGGGCAGCACTTGGTATCAGCGAGGTTACGGACAGTATAACGGTTGTTGTGTCTGAGGAGACGGGTGGTATTTCTATCACTAAAGGCGGAGAGCTTTTCCGCGAAGTAACACCAGAGCGTTTACATGAAATTTTAGAACATGAACTTGTTGTACCAATGAAAAAGAAACCGTCCATTTTCAGTAAGTGGAAAGGAGGCGGTAAGAAATGATGGATCGCATTTTAACAAATAAGTGGTCAGTTCGGATTATCTCGCTCATTTTTGCGGCGATTCTGTTCACATCGGTTACCGCCACCAACAACAATGTAACGAGTGTCACGGATGGCGTTTACGTTGATGTCATTAATAATGTTCCGGTTGAAGTGTATTATGATAAGGACAATATGAATGTCGAGGGTGTTCCGGACACAGTAGATGTAACTGTTAGCGGTTCAAAAGGCCTTGTGCAGCTGGCAAAAACACAACCTAATATCATCGCCTACATGGACCTTACCAACGCAAAAGCAGGGACTCAAAGCGTCAAAATTAAAGTGAAGGGCTTATCCGACCGATTGAAATCTACCATCAATCCACCGACCGCGAAAGTAATATTAGCAGAGAAAGTAACGAAGAAATATTCTGTCGATGTTGAATTAAATAAATCAGTCATTGCGAACGGGTATCAAGCTGGGACAATCAAAACGGATCCGAAACGAGTTTCTATCACAGCTTCTAAAGAAACCTTAGACCAAATTGCATATGTGAAGGCAACTGTTTCTGATGAAAAAAATCAGAAGAGCGACTTCACAACGAATGCTACGATTAGCGCTTTTGATGCGAATTTGAATAAACTAGATGTCGAGATCGATCCAGGTGAAGTGGAAGTAGATGTGCCAGTTTCCAAAATAGGCAAAACGGTTCCACTACGATTCCAGCAAAGTGGCAATCCCGCAGATAAAACGGTAACTATTACGAGCATTACATCCGATGACGAGAAAGTAACGGTTATTGCGCCTGAATCAGTTACTGACACGATTGAGCAAATTACGATTCCAATTGATGTGACACAAATGACAGCCGATAAAACGATTGAGGTCCCCGTGCCAGTTCCGACTGGTGTCACATCTGTATCTCCAACCTCTGTGAAAGTGAAAATAACAACTGGAAAAAAGCAGAGTGACCAGAGTTCTAATGGAGCAAATGAGGGCGCTGGTCAACCTTCAAAGGAAAGTCCAAACGTAACAACGCCAGACGCTGGAACGGATAATGAACCAGACGCGGATAAAGGCAATAAAGAGGATGAGCAGACTGAAACGGAAGAACCAACGGAACAAAGCTCAACAGAATTTAAAGATATACCCATCAGTATTATTGGGCTCGTTAATTCAGACAGTTTTAGTACAGCATTCCTTGATCCAACTAGTGGTAAAGTGAATATCACGATAAGTGGCCTAAAAACTGAAGTGAATGCGATCGGACGAAATGACTTCAATGTCGTAGCAAATATGTCAAATTTACAAGACGGTACGCATACGATTCCGCTTGCTGTCCATGGTTTAGCATCTAATTTTACATTTACACTATCGCAATCCAAAGCAGAAATTCAAGTCACTAAGAAGGTTGCAGATGGATCAGATTCAGTTTTAAACTAATTAGTAGCCCGATGAAAACCGCATTAGAAGCCAATTCATCGGGTGTTTACATAAGATTAGGTGTAAAAAAGATTAAAAAAAGGTATAATAAGAAGATACACGGATCAAAGTTGGTCTAAAGTAGCGTCATGATAGGGATTAAGATAGAAATAAGCATGGCCAACCTCTTAATGAAGAAGGAGCGAATTATAAAATGGGTAAATATTTTGGTACAGACGGTGTTAGAGGAATTGCAAATAAAGAGCTATCTCCGGAATTGGCTTTTCGTCTAGGGAGATTTGGAGGATATATACTAACGAAACATGTTGGCGAGCATCCTAAAGTTTTAGTAGCGAGAGACACAAGAATATCAGGGGAAATGCTAGAGTCGGCTTTGATTGCTGGTCTTGTATCGGTAGGAATTGAAGTGATGCGTTTAGGCGTTATCTCAACGCCTGGTGTGGCTTACTTAACGAAAGCACAAGGGGCAGCAGCAAGTGTTATGATCTCGGCTTCGCATAATCCAGTAGAAGACAACGGTATCAAATTCTTTGGCTCAGACGGCTTTAAGTTGTCAGATGATCAAGAATTGGAAATAGAAGCATTACTTGATGGAACGAGCGATGACTTGCCACGCCCATGTGACGATGGTCTTGGAACGGTAAGCGATTATTTTGAAGGCAAACAAAAGTACTTACAATATCTAAAACAATCTGTGGATGGAGACTTTACAGGTTTGCATGTAGCATTGGATTGTGCGCATGGTGCGACATCATCGCTTGCTACACATCTTTTTGCAGACCTAGACGCAGATACGAGCTCGATGGGGGCATCACCAAACGGACTTAATATCAATGCCGGTGTTGGCTCTACGCATCCTGAAAAACTAGCAGAATTCGTAAAAGAAAAAGAGGCGCATGTAGGCCTTGCTTTCGATGGTGATGGCGACCGTGTTATCGCAGTAGACGAGAATGGCGAGATTGTCGATGGGGACAAAATCATGTTCATCTGTGCTAAGCATCTAAAAGCACAAGGCCGTTTGACAAATAATACAATCGTATCCACTGTTATGAGTAACTTAGGTTTCTATAAAGGCCTAGAAGAACTTGAAATTAAAGCCATCCAAACAGCAGTTGGCGATCGCTATGTTGTCGAAGCAATGCGTGAAGGAAGCTACAGCCTTGGTGGTGAACAATCTGGACATATCGTTTTCCTAGATTACATCACAACAGGTGACGGCTTATTAACAGGTATCCAATTAGTAAACGTCATGAAAGAAACTGGGAAGAAATTATCCGAACTAGCAGCTGAAATGCAAACTTTCCCGCAAAAATTAGTAAATATCCGCGTGACTGATAAAAATCGTGTCACTGAAAATGCAAAAGTTCATGCAGCAATTTCAGCGGTAGAAGCAGAAATGAACGGAAATGGTCGCGTCCTAGTACGTCCATCCGGAACAGAACCACTTGTCCGCGTCATGGTTGAAGCAGCTTCAGCCGAAGACACAGAACGTTTTTGTGATAGTATTGCACGGATTGTAATCTCCGAAATGGGTCTGTCGGCGGAGTGATAAGCACTCATCTCCGTCGTTAAAGCCTGTGCTCCGATGCTCTTGTACGAATCGTACATTCCGCTTCGGTGCTCGGCTTTGCCTAGGGGCTGAGCGCTTCTCACTCCGCCTAGGTTTTGCGGGGGATTATGGTGGTAGTTGATTCTAGGCTATTAAGTGAATAAGAAGAGGACGGGCATTTTTTGCTCGTTTTTCTGTTTTAATGGGGGCGTTTTTTATGAAGAAGTATAAGATTATTTTGCTTACTATTGTGATTTTGGTGCTTTTTGTTGTTGGGGTGCAGTTGATTGTGGATACGCACGCGAAGAATTTGGAGGATACAAAGGCTGTGGCGAATGAGCAGGCGATGCGGAATATTACGAATAGCGAGATGAAGGGGATTTTGGCGGACAAGAAAACGGGGTATGTTTATGTTGGGAGGCCAACTTGTCCTGATTGTGAGCCTTTTCGGAAAAAACTTGTGAGTGCGCTTGAAGCAACGAGCCGGCATGCTTATTATTATAATACGGATAAGGCTAGGGAGGCTGACAAGAACTATACAGCGATTATTAAGCAAATGGGTGTCAAAGCAGTTCCGACGCTTATTTATTACACACGAGGCCTTGAGACGGATCGCTACCGTGGAGATTTAGATGACGAGAAAGAGATTAGAGCATGGCTTGAAAATCAAAAATAGAGTGCAGAACTATGACTGAATCGCTCAGTTATAAGTTTTGCACTCTATTTTCTTGCAATCAATTAGTCATTCGTACGAGGAGTTCTGTGTATCTCTAGCTGTTCACGCAGTTTTAGAATGTCTAGAACGACTGTTGGTTTTGGTTTCAATCGAATAATTCCTTGTTCTCTTAGCTTTTGAAGTTCCACGTTGGCACGAGTTCTAGGTACTTGAGAGACAAGCGCCAAATGGTTTTGCGTAATGCCTCGCGGAAAGCTGATTCCATCATCGGTTTTAATTCCGACCGTATTAGCAATATAAAGCAAAGCAGAAATAAGTCTGCGACGCGGATCATGATGCGCAATTTCAATTAAAGCATTGCGTTCATGGACTTGGTTATATCCATCAAAATAAAGGAACCAAAAACCGTCTGAATCCGTTTGAAAAAGACGAAGAATATCATTTCGGTTATAAATTCGAATTTTTGTATCTCTTAAAGCAGTTACGTTAAATTGAAAAGGAGAGTCTAACAAGAAATTAGCGCTTCCGAACCAAGTATTACTATTCAGAAATCGAGTGATAACCTGCAGCTTATCCGAGTTTGTCATACTAAAAGAAATAAGTCCAGAATCTACTATGTAGAAATGCGTATCGATCTTTCCTTCCTCCACAATTAGCTCGTTCTTTTTGAAACTAGCTGCTTTATATGGAATCTCCATCTCCGTAATTTTCTCTATCAACTTCTCACCATTAAAATTCTTTACTAAGTCAGCAACATACATAATTTAAATACCCCTTCTCTTTAACGATTGGTCTTACTTCTTATTATAAAGATTTTTCAAAATAAAAAAAGTCATAAATTATACTTTCAATGATTAAAATTAGTACAATATGTTACAGTTTCGTGACTTTGTTAGAAATAATGGATGATAAAGGATTTATGAGTGAAAAAAATACATTATTTCCTTATTTTATATGACATTACTATTTGATCTTGTGCAAGGATGCCGTTCTCAAAAATTGGTTCTGAATAATGTTTAAGGAAATAGTCTGGAATAATCTTTATCATCCTAAAACCAGCTTTCTGATAAAAAGCAAGCGCTTGAATACTCGAATTAGCAGTTTTGACAATGAAAGTATGGTTATGCAGTTTTTTGGTGTTCGTAATGGCGTGTTCAAGCAATTTCTTGCCGTATTGACGTCCTTGATAGTTAGGTAACACAGCGATATTAACAATTTCTGAGCAATCTCTTTCATTTTGTATACAAATAACACCGCATATTTGATTATCTACTATAAGTAGGAAAACGTCGGATTGAAAGAAATAGCGATCGATGGCGGATTGATTAGGGTCAGCTAAAAGTAAGAGCTCATAAGGTATTATATCACACTCTGTCCATTTTTTAATTTTCATTAGAGCACCTCCAATTTAATGATAGCAAGTAAAGGAAGAAAATACAATGAATATGGGGATTGTATAGTATAGAAGGTTCGGGTTAATACTATCTTAATCTGGTGTATATTGTTTTTGTGGTTATAGGATTATTTGGACTAAAAATGGATATGTCCGCTTTTATACATAGCGCTTAAAAAAGACATGAAATACAGCTAGATTAGCCTTTTCTAGGAAAATAAAAGAAAATGTTCACAAAAAGTTCACAATTGGAATCAACAAACGTTGGTTCTTTTTTGCTATAATGGCAATATAGCCCATTAGGCTATGATATACCTCAAGACCTAAAAAAATAAAAAAGGAGTTGAATGACATGTCAGGACAAATTAGAATGAGCCCTGCTGAGCTTCGTGACCGTTCAAAAACATACGGCCGCAAAGGACAAGACATCGAACAAATTTTAAGAGAATTAGAGCAGTTGCAAGAACAATTGCGTAGTGAGTGGGAAGGGGAAGCATTCCGTAAATTTGATGATCAATTCCAGCAATTGAAACCAAAAGTAACGGATTTCTCTAACTTAATGCACCAAATCGAGCAACAATTAGCAAAAACAGCCAATGCAGTCGAAGAAAACGATGCAAATCTATCACGCAATTTCGGCTTAAACTAAAGCGTTACCATTGTGGGATTGCATGGAGTATACATATTACATCTTTGTGCAGTTGCTACTTGAGGCCGTACAGCGTGATGTACGGCCTTTTTAATTTGAGTTGAAAAGGAGATGGAAGAGCAATGTCAGGACAAATTAGAATGAGTCCCGCGGAACTACGCGATCGTTCGAAAACATACGGACGTAAAGGACAAGATATCGAACAAATTTTAAGAGAATTAGAGCAGTTGCAAGAACAATTGCGTAGTGAGTGGGAAGGGGAAGCATTCCGTAA
>NZ_JAASTT010000055.1 GCF_014322795.1 Paenilisteria portnoyi | reverse complement strand
CGTAATCGTATCCGCCTGTTGTTATAATCGTCGTCGCACCTTTCCCTAAAAATATGCCTGAATTAATCAAGCCTTTTAATGCAATGACTCGTTCCACTCATTCTAATTTTATACATTGACCAAATAAGAAAAACTGTGTAAATAATGAATCTCGGATTCATTATTTACACAGTTTATTGTACACTCTCAATATTTAACTATTTTAGATCTAATAGTATAAAATTATTTTTCAACTCTCTTTATTCAACCAACCATTTACTTATGTCCACTTGCTTTTTATAGTTAATATTATCAAAAAAATCAACAAAATTATTTTTATCAATATATTTCTTAATAGCACCATTGTACTCATAATCATAAATAAGTATTGCACAGTTATACTCACTTATCTCTTTGGAAATTGTTTGAGTATAGCTATCTAAATATGATGCTCCTTTTATCAATTCATATTGACTAGTCTTATCTTCTTGATAATTTTTTTCAACTATATCTCTATCATACTTACTAATACCAAAATACTTTTCAAAAATCGAATCAATTTCGTCTAAATCATCTACCTCATCTAATAAATCATAATTTACTTTTAGAAATTCTTCAAAGC
>NZ_JAASTT010000054.1 GCF_014322795.1 Paenilisteria portnoyi | reverse complement strand
GGTTACGATTCAGATAAGGATAGTGCAATATGGGGTACCTCGATGCCAAGTGGTTTTAGCTATGCCTTGTTTGGTTCGGTTTCAGTCTTAGATATGAATTATAATGTTCTTCAAATGAATGACACAGAGATTATTGTTATACCAGTTAGCAATACTACTGGAAAAATTATGGAAGGAGACTTTTTAGTTATCCCTAAAGACGAAATAGAATCAGTGAAATTTAAAAAAGGGATGTTGGGATTTACTTTAGAAATTGTAACTTCAAAAGGAGAATTGAAATTTAAAGTTAGAAAGGCTATGCTAGGAGCGAGCTGGCACAAGGATAATTTAGGGAATGTGCTGACGAAATTTGAACAACAGTAGACTTAGACGTAAGGAAGGCAAGGCGAAGAAAGCGCTGGAAGTTTACGATAAGGTCAATAAAAAGGCGATGGATTTGTATGATAATTATGGACAAATTGCGGGTCTAGTCGCCTATACTATCCAAGCGATGGTCGAGCAAGACGAAGCGCTAGGACAAGAATTCGATACGAAACTCGACGTACCAGAGTAAAAAGGGGGATGGAAGATGGATGTTAAGTATAAAGAAAACGACTGGGGCAAG
>NZ_JAASTT010000053.1 GCF_014322795.1 Paenilisteria portnoyi | reverse complement strand
GCTTCCATTGCCTCTGCTACGCGTCCAATGTTGGCTGCATCGGTTTGGAATGCCGCACGAAACCGACCAGCCATATCCATTTCTTGCTCCGTGATACTATGTAGCTTTGTGTTTCCTTGCAATGTCGTTTGTGTATCTGTATTTGGGTTTTGCGTGCCATTTGAATCTGCGACTGCTTGTTGTAAGGTAGACACTTGGCTCTGCGCCACACTACGATTACTTGCTACTTCTCCGCTCATCTGCTGTCACCTTCTGTTTCAATGATAGTAAAAAGCCACACGTCTCCGCATGGCCTGTAGCCCTGTCACGCTTTATTATAGCCCAAAATTGCGTGATAAGTTCGCATCGTTCTCTTCCACTGCGGTAGCCGTTTTACTCAATTGTTGTTCGATTTGATGCATTAAGTTGGAGAATTCCGTTACTTTTGGTTTCAGTTGTTGGAATTGCTCATCGAATTTTTGGAAAGCTGCCCCTTCCCATTCGCCACGAAGTTGTTCTTGTAACTGTTGTAATTCCCGTAAAATTTGTTCAATGTCTTGCCCTTTGCGCCCATAAGTTTTAGAGCGATCGCGAAGTTCTGCAGGGCTCATTCTGATTTGTCCTGACAT
>NZ_JAASTT010000052.1 GCF_014322795.1 Paenilisteria portnoyi | reverse complement strand
AAGTCCATCACGACGGTTTGCAGGAAGGTTGACTTTCCGTAACCAGGACTTGAATAAACCGCGATGTGACCGTCTTTGGACAAGTTTACTTCGACGGCACGCTGATCTTGCATTTCTGGAATATCCATGAAACCAATAATCGGCGCGAGTTCGGATTTCTCTTTTTGCCATGCTTCTTTGTAATCGATTGGATGCAGTTCTGGCAAGAAAATCATGTCTTCCAAAGGCGGCAACCACGGACGCGGTAACATCGCAATGTTCGCTTCCTCGGTATAATCGTGAATATAATCGATCACCGCATCAAGCTCTGACGGCACTTTTGAAATATCCTCTTTATCGCCCAAACCACTTAAATCTTCCGTCAAAATGTCATACTGACCGAGATCGTTAATCGCGTAAATCGTCGTGTCCACTTGCTCTTGATCGTCTTTATCCGGCACGTAATCCGCACCACTCCAAGCACTTTGGAATAATTCGTAAATCTCGTTATTCCCGACTTGCAAATACGAACGACCGGGTAGCGTAATTTCCGCAGCGTCTGGTGTTTTCAAAATTTCATTGGAATCCGACGCGTTTTGTACTTTCAACGCTAGTTTGAATTTCGAGTTCGACCAGATTTGGTCATCCACGAC
>NZ_JAASTT010000051.1 GCF_014322795.1 Paenilisteria portnoyi | reverse complement strand
GTTTGCTAGAAAGTCGTCAAGACGGTTTCGCAGCGATGCAAAAAGAAACAGGCGGATTAACAACAACGACCGAATTCCTCAAAGATGCCCGTCCAGTGCTTGTTGCAATTGCCGATTTAGACTTAATCGTGAGTGGCATCAGTAGCGATCTAGAAACCGATTTTGTCAGCCTACTTGAAAATGGCGCACGATTTGGCATTTACTTCATCATCGCAGGTAATACAAGCACGATGGGACGAGGTTACAGCAAAGTGAGCGATATTATTAAACTACAGAAAAACGGTATCGCACTCTGCAAACTCAGCGAACAAAATATCATCGACGTCAGCAACAAAAACTACCAAGAGCCAAACTTACTACCATTCGAGGCATATAATATCCAGAACGGCGTAGCAGAAAAAATCAAAGTGGTAAAACCCGCAAAATAAGGAGGATTTTCAATGGTTAGAATTCTTGGTATCGATATCATGTCCACGGAGCTAGAGAAGAAACGCGATGACTATGATCGACTGCATGATCGGCTAAAGGATGGTCTTAGCGAACACGACAAACGTATCAGTGAAGCGAGAAGTGCCCTTTCTTCGTACAAAAGTGCGCATCCAGACTTTGACGGTGTCTCCATTCCGTCCAAGCATTTTGATTCGAAGCGAGAAGAACTGATGAAAAAAGTAG
>NZ_JAASTT010000050.1 GCF_014322795.1 Paenilisteria portnoyi | reverse complement strand
CGAGTTCGGCTACAAGTGCTGCTAAAAATCAAATTAGAAATGGTGCAGGTAATCTTGGTAAGGTTGCTGATTCCGCAGAGACAACTGCTAAAAATTTCTTTCAACCGCGAGTTGTAGCAACTCCTTTTGGTACCACACAAGCTGTAACCGGCGGTGCAGAAAATACACATCGTTTTGAAAATTTAGCGAAAGGGATGTTTGGTGGTAGTGATGGAGTGATTGAGAAAGCAAGTAGGGCTGTAAATGATATAAAAATCCCCTCTGTTAGAAATAATGAATTTAATAAGTGGTTTGATAATATGTCTGTTGAGGAATTTCAAAAGTTGTGGGATGATCCGAAAGCACAAGAAATAATTAAAGCAAGGATTCGTAAACCAGGGAAACTTCATGAATGGTTAGTGGCAAGCAGAGCAGATGTATTTAAGAAGTGGGGAGTTTCAATGGATGATATAAAAGAATTTCGCACGCTTATTGAAGATGTTATTTTTGTTAACCCACCAGGTGTTCATGGTGGAATCGGATCCACGACTGCTCACAACGAAATAATAGCTTTGATAGATCATTCATCTGGTTTTGAAAAATTCGTGAAATCTTTGAATAATTGGGCGACAGACAGGTTGCCAAATGGCATTTTAGATTTACCAGAGGGATTAAGGAGGTAACAATATGGGATGCAAAGAAGAGGTTGTTTCAATTTGGTTTGGCTATTTCGAAAATAGAGAA
>NZ_JAASTT010000049.1 GCF_014322795.1 Paenilisteria portnoyi | reverse complement strand
CTGCATTAAATCCTTTCCCACTACCAACCTCTCTCAACCCAGTCTCCACAGAAGTCATCAAACTTTCTACTTCCGTGAATAGTGTTGCTGATCTACCATTGTACGCCATTAACTTATCTAATTTCTCTTGTATCTCCCGTTTCTGATCTTCGTAAAACGGCAGAAAAGGATTAGCACTTATTCCAGTGCCTGCTAATGCAGTCGAGGAAGGCGCGAAGCACATATCACTCTCCTCTATCAAATCGCCTAACTGTCGAATCTGATTTCGTAGGGCATCTTCATGCAACGAATTTCCGTCCACCTCTGCCCGATATTCTTCCGCCAATTGCTTAGCGGCTTTTTGAAGTGCTTCGGCAAGCAATATAAATCCATTCGCAAGTGGTACATACGTTGCTTCGAAATATTGTTTCGCGCTGTCATATGCTTGGCCTTTTAAAGCGGTTTCTGCCGTAAATTGGGCGATTACTTCTTTGACTTTTTCCATTTCCGAGATGCGCGCTTGACACATGCTTTGAATCGCTGCGGCTTGCTCATCTGCACTCTCTAAAAACATATTCACACTCATTCGAGTTCCTCCCATGCTCGTTTTCTAGCACGATATAAGTCGTCTTCTTCTACTTCAAATGCCTGTATTTGGCGACGAACAGTTGCCTGTTGTTCTGCCAACATGTCAAAGGTTCCATGTTCTTCTCTTTGTAACTGCCATTTTCTATCGGCAACGCGATGTGCCATATCGCCTGTCCGCCAATAATCTTGCAACGTATCAAAAAAACGAGCCTTTCGGTGGACATGCATCCCCAACGCTTCTTCTGTACGCTTTAATTGGCGTTGTGTATTTTCTGCTTCATAGCTCGCTTCAGACAGACGGTTTATTTTCAGATTGATTTCGTCTACTTTATCCATCTGTTTACTCCCCCTTTTGCGCGAGCTGTTGATCCTG
>NZ_JAASTT010000004.1 GCF_014322795.1 Paenilisteria portnoyi | reverse complement strand
ACGGAAGTTAAGCTTTTCAGCGCCGATGGTAGTAGGGGGCTTCCCCCTGTGAGAGTAGGTCGTCGCCGGGCAATGTACATATTTTAAACACTAAACGAGATAATGTTTGGTGTTTTATTTTTTTGAGTGCTAATTCTTTGCAATTAGGCTCTTTTTTTTAGTATAATTAAAGTCAAAAATAGTCAAAGTCAGTAGAGTGAAAGGAGTGCATCCTTATGAAGAATATATCGGATATTATTGAGGCTTATTTGAAGCAGGTTTTGGAAGCTAGTGAGGCTGTTGAGATTAAGCGAAGCGAGATGGCGGATCAGTTTCAGTGTGTGCCGTCCCAGATTAATTATGTGATTAATACGCGCTTTACGATGGAACGTGGATATTTAGTTGAGAGTAAGCGTGGCGGTGGCGGCTATATTAGGATTATTAAGGTTAAGATGAATGATAAATTGCAGTTGTTGGATGCCATTATTGTGATGGTGCATGAGAAGAAGGTGTCGCAGAATTTTGCGGAGGATGTTTTGCTTAGGTTGCTTGAGGAAGAGGTTGTTTCGAAACGGGAGGCGCGTTTGATGCTGGCTGCGATGGATCGGAATGTGATTGCGTTGCCTTTACCTGAGCGTGATATTATTCGAAGTCGGATGCTTGAGGCTATGCTTGAGGCGTTGAAATACGAGTAGGAGGCGTTTTATGATTTGTCAGAGTTGCGGTGAAAATGAGGCGAATATTGAAATTAGGCATGAGTTTAATGACCAGACTTTCTCGGTATTTTTGTGTAAGGGGTGTGCGGAGGGGCAGAGCATGGCTTATATGGAGGAGCAGGTTGCTGAGAATAGTGTGGATTTTCTGAGTTTGTTGCAGCGGTCGCCGGAAAAAGATGTGGAGATGCTGGAATGTGAGTATTGTGGGATGTCTTTGCAGGCGGTGATGGATTCGTCTAAATTGGGCTGTGAGCATTGTTATGATAAGTTTGCGGAAAATGTGATGCAGATGGTGGAGCGGGCTCAGAATGGGAATAAGGGACACGTCGGAAAGGTTCCGCTGGCTGAGAAGGAAGTTTTGGCGGTGGAGGAGCAGTTGCGGGTATTGCAGGACCGGATTGTGCTTTTGGTGGCTGAGGAGGCTTTTGAGGAGGCGGCGGTTGTTCGGGATCAGATTAAGGCTTTGAAAGAGGATGGGGCTGGTTTGGATGAGGAATGAGAATTTGTTTGAACCGGTGCTTAGTTCTTGGTTGATGAAGGATGGGCCGGAGAGTGATGTTGTGATTAGTTCGCGGGTGAGGTTGGCTCGGAACTTTAAGGACTGGAACTTTTCTGGTGCGGGATTGGAGTTGCTGGAGCGGGTTCGTGAGGTGTTTGGTGATGAGGAGTTTCCGCTTCTTGAGATGGGGGACTTGTCGTTGTTGCAGCGCGGGATGTTGGTGGAACGTCACTTGATTAGTCCTGAGATGATGCGCCGGCATGAGTTTGGTGCGGTGATGATTAGTGGGGATGAAAAGGCGAGTGTGATGTTTAATGAGGAGGATCATATTCGGATTCAGTGTTTGGCGCCGGGCTTGCAGTTGGAGCAGGTGTTGGATGAGGCTTTCAAATTGGATGATGCGTTTGAGAGGAAGATGCCTTATGCTTTTGATAAGCGGTTGGGGTATTTGACGACGTGTGTGACGAATGTTGGGACGGGTCTCAGGGCTTCTGTGATGGTGCATTTGCCGGGATTGGTTGCAACAAAGCAGTTACAAAAAACGATAGAAGCGATTAGAAGGTACGGTTTTGTGGTAAGAGGAATGTATGGGGAGGGAAGTCGGCCTGCGAGCAATATTTTTCAAATCTCAAATCAGGTGACATTAGGGAAGACGGAGCTTGAGATTGTACAGGATTTGTCGGATGTGATGGAGCAGGTAATTATGCAGGAGCGGGTTTGCCGAACCAAATTGAAACAAAAATTTCATATTGTGATGGAGGACAGAATTTTCAGAGCATATGGGATGTTGAAACATAGTCGGATATTGGCGCAGAAAGAGGCTGCGGACGCTATTTCTGATTTGCGGCTGGGTGTGCAGATGGGATATGTTGAGCATATACCTAGTCAAAAGGTCAATGAACTGATATTATTTTCGCAACCAGCTTTTTTGCGAAAGTTTGCGCAGCGGGATATGAATGAATTGGAAGAAAAAGTGATTCGGGCTGCGGCTATCCGAGAAATTTTGGATACATACTAGCTACGAAAATTGGAGGAGGAAACTACCATGATGTTTGGAAGATTTACGCAAAGAGCGCAGAAGGTATTGGCTTTGTCACAGGAAGAGGCTATGAGATTGAAGCATAGCAATTTGGGAACGGAACATATTTTGTTGGGATTGGTTCGTGAGGGTGAGGGTATCGCTGCGAAGGCGTTATATGAGCTTGGAATTAGTTCGGACAAGGTGCAAAAGGAAGTAGAGACTTTGATCGGTGAGGGCGAAACTGCTGTTCAAACGATTCAATATACGCCGCGTGCGAAAAAAGTAATTGAGTTATCGATGGATGAGGCGCGTAAGCTTGGCCATACGTATGTTGGGACGGAGCATATCTTGCTTGGCCTGATTCGTGAAGGTGAGGGAATTGCGGCTCGTGTGCTTGGAAATCTTGGTGTGAGCTTGAATAAGGCGCGTCAGCAGGTCTTGCAATTGCTTGGTGGCGGGGACGGTGCGGCTTCTGGTCGTTCGACGAATACGCAAGCGACGCCGACTTTGGATAGCTTGGCGCGGGACTTGACAGTGATTGCGCGGGAAGAGAATTTGGATCCTGTGATTGGGCGTTCGAAGGAGATTCAACGTGTGATTGAGGTGCTTAGTCGCCGGACGAAGAATAACCCAGTTTTGATTGGGGAGCCTGGTGTTGGTAAAACGGCGATTGCGGAAGGTTTGGCGCAACAAATTGTGCATAATGAGGTGCCGGAAACGTTGCGTGGAAAACGTGTGATGACGCTTGATATGGGGACGGTTGTCGCTGGAACGAAATACCGTGGTGAATTTGAGGATCGGTTGAAAAAAGTAATGGATGAGATTCGCCAAGCTGGAAATGTTATTTTGTTTATTGATGAATTGCATACGTTGATTGGTGCGGGTGGCGCGGAAGGTGCGATTGATGCATCGAACATTTTGAAACCGTCGCTTGCTCGTGGTGAGTTGCAATGTATTGGTGCGACAACGCTTGATGAGTATCGGAAGTATATTGAAAAGGATGCTGCGCTTGAAAGACGTTTCCAACCGATTCGTGTGGAGGAGCCAACTGTGGATGAGTCGATTCAAATTTTGCGGGGACTTCGGGATCGTTATGAGGCGCATCACCGGGTTGCGATTACGGATGCTGCGGTTGAGGCTGCAGTTAGATTGTCGGATCGGTATATTTCGGATCGATTCTTGCCTGATAAAGCGATTGACGTGATTGATGAGGCGGGTTCGAAGGTACGTTTGAAGGCTTATACGACGCCTGCGAATGTGAAGGAAATGGAATCGAATTTGGCGGAATTGAAAAAAGAGAAGGATGCGGCGGTTCAAGGTCAAGAGTTTGAGAAGGCGGCTT
Organism: Paenilisteria portnoyi; assembly: GCF_014322795.1. Taxonomy (GTDB): domain Bacteria; phylum Bacillota; class Bacilli; order Lactobacillales; family Listeriaceae; genus Listeria_A; species Listeria_A portnoyi. The sequence goes on along the minus strand of NZ_JAASTT010000004.1, from coordinate 168,402 downwards.
CATTGCGTGATAAGGAACAGCGATTAAGACGTGAGTTGACGGAGAAGAAGAAGGACTGGCATGCGAAACAAGGTCAGGATAATAGTGAAGTGACGGAAGAGATTGTTGCTGAGGTTGTGGCGAGTTGGACGGGGATTCCGGTTACGAAACTGGGTGAGACCGAGACGGATAAATTGCTGAATATGGAGTCGCTTCTTCATAAGCGTGTGATTGGACAAGAGGAAGCTGTTAAGGCGGTTTCTCTGGCTGTGAGACGTGCGCGTGCGGGGCTTAAGGATCCGAAGCGCCCGATTGGTTCGTTTATCTTCTTGGGACCTACTGGTGTTGGTAAAACGGAATTGGCGCGTGCGGTTGCCGAATCGATGTTTGGTGACGAGGAAGCGATGATCCGGATTGATATGTCGGAGTATATGGAGAAATTCTCGACGGCGCGTCTTGTTGGGGCTCCACCAGGCTATGTTGGTTATGAAGAGGGCGGCCAGTTGACGGAGAAAATTCGCCAAAAACCTTACTCGGTTCTACTTTTAGATGAGATTGAAAAAGCGCATCCTGATGTGTTTAATATGTTGTTGCAAGTGCTAGATGACGGGCGTTTGACGGATTCTAAAGGTCGGGTTGTTGATTTCCGAAATACGGTTATTATTATGACGTCGAATATCGGTGCGCAAGAGTTGAAGGATGATAAATCGGTTGGCTTCAACGTTTCTGATATGACGAAGGATCATAAGGCGATGCAACACCGGATGCTTCAAGAGTTGAAAAAGGCGTTCCGTCCTGAGTTTATTAACCGGATTGATGAATCGATTGTTTTCCATTCGCTAAATGAGAAGGAATTGAAAGAAATCGTGACGTTGCTTACGGAACAGTTGACGAAGCGTCTTGGCGAACGTAATATCCATGTGACTTTGACGGAGAGTGCGAAGGCTAAAATTGCGAAGGACGGTTATGATCCGGAGTATGGTGCGCGTCCGTTGAAACGGGCAATCCAGAAAAATGTGGAGGATCGTTTGTCGGAAGAGTTGCTGCGTGGAACGGTTAAGGTTGGCGATACGGTCGTTATTGGGACTAAAGCTGGCGAGTTGACGGTTACGGTGAAGGCGAAGAAGAAAGCTCCTGTAGCTAAGAAGAAAACGACGACAACGGCTACGAAGGCAAAAGCGAAGGCGAAACCTAAAGCGAAGCCTGCTAAATCGGAGTAATTAGATAGTTGAAAAGTGATGGGAATCTGAAACTGGATTGCTATCACTTTTTTATTTTAGGGTTATTGCTTGTGTTGGAGTGGGGTTTAAGGTTTATACTGAGATTGTATGAATTTGAAGGAGGACGAGGATATGGAATATATGAAATTTGGTAATACGGGTATGGATGTTTCGCGGATTTGTTTAGGTGCGATGGGATTTGGGGATCCAGAAAAATGGGTGCATAAGTGGGTTTTGAATGATGAGGGTAGTCGTCCTGTAATTAAGAAAGCGCTTGATTTGGGGATTAATTTTTTTGATACGGCGAATATTTATTCTTTGGGCGAGAGTGAACGGGTTCTTGGAAAGGCTTTGAAGGATTATGCGAAGCGGGATGATATTGTGCTGGCAACGAAGGTTCACGGGGATATGCGTCCTGGGCAGCCTAATAGTGGTGGGCTTTCGCGTAAGGCGATTTTGACGGAGATTGATCATAGTTTGGAGCGGTTGGGGATGGATTATGTGGATTTGTATATTATTCATCGTTGGGATTATGATACGCCAATTGAGGAGACGATGGAGGCGCTACATGATGTGGTGAAGTCTGGGAAGGTGCGGTATATTGGGGCGAGTGCGATGTATGCGTGGCAATTCCAGAAGGCGCAGCGTGTGGCGGAGCGCAACGGTTGGACGAAATTCGTTTCGATGCAGAATCATTATAATATGATTTATCGGGAGGAGGAGCGTGAGATGGTGCCGTTTTGTCGGGATGAGAAAATTGCGCTGACGCCGTATAGTCCGCTTGCTTCTGGTCGTTTGACGCGTGATTGGTCGGAAACGAGTCTTCGTTCGGAGACGGATCAGGTGCAACATTCGAAATATGATGGCATGATGGAGGCGGATCGTTTGATTGTGGAGCGGTTGGCGGAGGTTGCGGTGAACCATGGTGTGACGCGGGATAAGATTGCGCTTGCTTGGTTGTTGAATAAGGATCAAGTGGTGTCACCGATTATTGGGGCGCAGAAAGAGAGTCATTTGGAGAGTGCAGTTGCAGCGCTTGATGTAGAGTTGACGCTTGCTGAGATGCGTTATTTGGAAGAATTGTATGTACCGCATCCTGTAGTTGGGCTGATTCCAGACCCGAAAAGTGTTTTGTGATCTCTCCTTAATTTAATTATAGCATGAAAAAAAGTAATAATATAGACTGTTTATTCCTAAAAATTACTGCTAGAATGAAGCGTATAGTAATGGCGAGGAGAGATGTACGATGGGTGATTTGGTTCTCGGTTTTCAGGAGATAGAGGAGTCGCAGCTTTTTTTAGTTGGTGGAAAAGGGTTGAATCTGAGCAAGTTAGAAAAAATGGATGGAGTGCGTGTGCCGGAAGGTTTTTGTGTGACGACAGTGGGATATCAACGGGTTATCGAGCAGAATGATGGGTATCAGGCTTTGCTTAAGCGGCTGGATTTTTTAGGTGTGGAGGACCGGGATCAGGTTAGTGAGATCAGTGAGCAGATTCGGGAGTTGATTATGGGGTTAGAGATTCCTCGTGATTTGGTGCAGGCTGTGACGGATTACATTTCTAAATTGGGCGCGGAACATGCTTATGCGGTTCGTTCTAGTGCGACGGCGGAGGATTTGCCTTCTGCTTCTTTTGCGGGGCAGCAGGATACGTATTTGAATGTTGTTGGTGTGGACGCGATTTTGCGACATATTAGTAGGTGTTGGGCGTCTTTATTTACGGAGCGTGCGGTGATTTATCGGATGCAAAATGGGTTTGATCATCGCCATGTTTATTTGTCGGTGGTCGTTCAAAGAATGGTTTTTCCTGAGGCATCGGGGATTTTGTTTACAGCGGATCCGATTACTGCTAACCGAAAAGTGCTTTCTATTGATGCGAGTTTTGGATTGGGTGAGGCGCTGGTTTCTGGCTTGGTGTCGGCGGATTCTTATCGGGTGCGAGATGGTGAAGTTGTTGAGAAGGTGATCGCGACGAAGAAACTGGCGATTTATGGGCTGGAAGCTGGCGGGACAGAAACGCGGGGAATTGATGTGGCGCAGCAACGGATGCAGACGTTGACGGAGGCGCAAATCTTGGAGCTGGCGCGGATTGGACGGCTGGTTGAGGCTTATTTTGGACGACCGCAGGATATTGAGTGGTGTTTAGTGGATGGGGCGTTTTATATTGTGCAAAGTCGTGCGATTACGACGCTGTATCCGATTCCAGAGGCGGGGGATCAAGGGAATCATGTGTACGTGTCGGTTGGGCATCAGCAAATGATGACGGATGCGATGAAGCCGCTTGGTTCGGATTTTTATTTGATGACGACGCCGGCGCCGATGCGTGTTGCTGGCGGGAGGTTGTTTGTTGATATTTCGGGGATGTTGGCGACTTCGGCTGGGCGCGATAATTTAGTGAATAATTTGGGCCAGTCGGATCCTTTGATGAAAGATGCGTTTGAGACGATTATAGCGCGTGATTTTATTAAGACTGTGCCGGGCGATGAGCGTGCGCCGAGTGTGGATGCTACGTCTTCTGATATTTTTGAGGCGCGGATGGAGAATGATCCGGAGATTCCTGCGGCGTTGATACGAGATAGTCAGGCTTCGATTGCGGAAGCTGCGCGTGAGATGGAGAAGAAATCTGGATTGGATGTCTTTGATTTTATTGTGGCGGATTTTCAGGTTTTGAAAAAGTATTTGATGGATCCGCGGAGTAGTGCTGTTTTCATGACGGCAATGGAGGCTTCGGTTTGGCTGAATGAAAAAATGGAAGCGTGGCTAGGTGAGAAGAATGTTGCGGATCTGATTTCTCAGTCGGTGCCGAACAATATTACTTCGGAAATGGGATTGGAATTGTTGGATGTTGCGGATTTGATTCGGCCTTATCCGGAGATTATTGCGTATTTGCGAGATGTGACGGAGGAGGATTTTTTGTCTGAGTTGGGTCGTTTTGATGGCGGGAAAGAGGCTGTGGCAGCGATTCAGGATTATCTTCGTAAGTATGGGATGCGTTGTGCGGGGGAGATTGATGTGACGAAAGCGCGCTGGATGGAAAAACCGACGATTCTGATTCCGATGATTTTGAGTAATATTAAAAATTTCGAGGCTGGTGCGAGTGCGGAGAAATTTGAGCAAGGGAGACGCGAGGCTTTGGCGAAAGAGCAGGACGTTTTAGAGCAGTTGCGGTCTTTGGCGGATGGTGATCGGAAGGCGGATGAAACGGAGCGTGTGATTGGGCTGACTCGGAATTTTATTGGCTATCGCGAGTATCCGAAATATGCGATGATTAATCGTTACTTCATATATAAGCAGGGATTATTGCGCGAGGCACAGAAGTTAGTGGAATTGGGCGTTCTTCGGGAAAAAGAGGATGCGTTTTATCTTCATTTTGAGGAGTTTCGTGATGTGGTTGTGACGGGGAAAGTGGATTATCGGGTTATTGAGGAGCGGAAGGATGCGTATGAGTTGTATGAAAAATTGACGCCGCCGCGGATTATTACGTCGGATGGGGAGATTATTTCGGGTAGTTATACGCGTGAGAATATTCCGGATGAGGCGATTGTTGGCTTGCCTGTTTCAGCGGGAACGGTTGAGGGGCGCGCGCGGGTTATTTTGGATATGGCGGATGCGGATTTGGAGGCTGGCGATATTTTGGTGACGGCTTTCACGGATCCGAGTTGGACGCCGCTTTTTGTATCGATTAAAGGCTTGGTGACGGAAGTTGGTGGGGTCATGACGCATGGTGCGGTGATTGCGCGTGAGTATGGCTTGCCTGCAATTGTCGGTGTGGAAGGCGCTACGAAATTGATTCAAGATGGCCAGCGGATTCGTGTTCATGGAACGGAAGGTTATATAGAAATTTTGTGAAAATTGGAGGGCGTGATTGCCTTCTTTTTTTGCGTGAAAACGGGAGAATCAGGCTTGAAAATGGAATTTTGATGTTGGGTGATTTTTGTGGCGGGAAGTGTGGTAAAATAGGGACAGATATGAAAATTGGAAGGTGATTTTTAGCATGGCGAAAGCGAAGCGTAGTGTGAAATTTATGTGTCAGGAATGTGGATATGAGTCGCCGAAATGGATGGGGAAATGCCCGAATTGTGGGGCGTGGAATCAGATGGTGGAAATGCTTGAGCCGACGAAAAAGGGACGGTCATCGTTTACGCATACGGAGGAACCTTCTGCGGCTGTGCCTATTACGAAAATTACGAGTGACAATGAACCGCGGTTTTTGACGCAGATGCCGGAGCTGAATCGGGTGCTTGGCGGCGGAGTTGTGCAGGGCTCGATGGTGCTCGTTGGTGGGGATCCGGGAATCGGGAAATCGACGTTGTTGTTACAAGTTTCGGCGCAACTGACGACGACGGGGAAACGGGTGCTTTATATTTCTGGTGAGGAATCGGTGAAACAGACGAAGTTGCGGGCGGAACGGTTGCTTGTGACGGGGGACAATTTGTATGTGTATGCGGAGACGAATTTGGAGGCGATTCAGCAGACGATTCAGCATGTGAAGCCGGATTTCGTGATTATTGATTCGATTCAGACGGTGTATCATCCGGATGTGACGAGTGCGGCGGGAAGTGTGTCGCAGGTTCGGGAGTGTACGGCGGAGTTGATGCGGATCGCGAAGGGCGGCAATATTGCGGTGTTTATCGTGGGGCATGTGACGAAGGAAGGCGCGATTGCTGGGCCTCGGATGCTCGAACATATGGTGGATACGGTGCTTTATTTTGAAGGCGAGCGCCATCATGCGTACCGAATTTTGCGGGCGGTGAAGAACCGGTTTGGGTCGACGAATGAAATCGGGATTTTTGAAATGCGCGATATTGGGTTAGTGGAAGTCGCGAATCCGTCGGAGGTTTTCTTAGAGGAACGGCTGGACGGGGCTTCGGGCTCGACGGTGGTTGTTTCGATGGAGGGCACGCGGCCGATTCTAGTTGAGATTCAGGCGTTGATTTCGCCGACGATGTTCGGGAATGCGAAACGGATGGCGACGGGGATGGATCACAATAAGGTGTCGCTGATTATGGCGGTGCTTGAGAAGCGGGTCGGATTGTTGTTGCAAAATCAGGATGCTTATTTGAAGGCGGCTGGTGGTGTGAAGCTGGATGAGCCGGCGATTGATTTGGCGGTGGCTGTGAGTATTGCGTCGAGTTATAATGATAAGCCTACGAAAAGTACAGACTGTTTTATCGGTGAGATTGGCTTGACTGGTGAGATTAGACGGGTTTCGCGGATTGAACAGCGTGTGCAAGAGGCTGCGAAATTAGGCTTTAAACGGATTTTCATTCCGGCGAATAATCAAGGGGAGTGGAAGATTCCGAAAGATGTTAGTATTATTGGGGTGACGACGCTTGGAGATGCGCTGAACAAGGCGTTGCCGAAATAATTTTGATGTGGGGCTGTTATTTGTTTGAAACAGTCCCGTTTTAATTGCCGTAGAGCCTTTAAGTAGTGTAGAATGAAGAGGTATGAACATAATTAAAAAGATGGGAAAGGAGGAGAGATAATGCTGAAATGGGTCATTAGAATTTGTTTTATGATTATTGGCGGTACGATCGGCGTGATTAGTTTGCCTGAACTTTGGGAAGCTGTTGGTGTAGCTGATATTTTTGTCATTAATAATCCTTATACAGACGCTTTGGTTGGTGCACTTATATTTTATCTTATTACTTTTTGGGCGGTGAAGTATGTTGTTGCTGCTCTGAACTGGTTGGAAAACGGGCTTACGAGCACTTCTAACACAGTGATTATTTATGGCGGTCTGGGGCTTATGATTGGTTTAGTGCTTGCTTTTTTTGCGGGAAATGCATTGACGCAGACAAAAATTCCACTTTTGAATTCGGTTGTGCCGATAATTCTGACGCTGGTGCTTGGGTATCTGGGCTTTCGGGTGGGGATTAGTAGGCGTGCGGACTGGGGCAATTTTTTTGCGACTCGTGGTGTGAAGAAGAAGACGCCGGAAGAAGTGAAGGATGAGGCTACGGCAGCGCGTGAGTATAAGATTTTGGATACGAGTGTGATTATCGATGGTCGTATTGCGGATATTTTAGCGACGGGTTTTCTTGATGGGACGATTGTGATTCCGTTGTTTGTTTTGGCGGAGTTGCAGCATATTGCGGATTCGTCGGATACTTTGAAGCGGACGCGTGGTCGTCGTGGATTGGATATTTTGAACCGATTGCAGAAAGAGGAATCGATCAAGGTCGAGATGTATGAGGGCGATTTTGAGGAGATTTCGGAAGTGGATAGCAAGCTTGTGAAATTGGCAAAAGTGATGCAAGGAAAAGTCGTGACGAATGATTATAATCTGAATAAAGTTTGTGAATTTCAGAATGTCGCGGTTTTAAATATTAATGACTTGGCGAATGCGGTGAAACCTGTCGTGTTACCAGGTGAGAAGATGACGGTTCTCGTTGTGAAGGATGGTAAGGAGCACAATCAAGGTGTGGCTTACTTGGATGATGGAACGATGATTGTTGTTGAGGATGGTCGCAAGTTTATTAATGATACGATTCAGGTGGAGGTAACGAGTGTGTTGCAGACTTCTGCTGGTCGGATGATTTTTGCAAAACCGGCTTAATTTGGACTTTAGGAGTAATGCTTGATGAAATATGAATTGATTCTTTTGGCCGCGGGTCAGGGAAAACGGATGGAATTGGGACGGAATAAAATGTGGTTGGAACTTTCGGGGCATGTTTTGTTTTTGCATACGATTCGGACGTTTTTAGAGGATGATGCTTGTTGCCGAATTGTGGTTGTGGTCAAGGAAGATGAGCTTGCGTATGTGCAGGCGATGATTGATGCGCTTCATGTGGAAAAGGAGATTTTGATTGTGATGGGAGGCTCGGAGCGGCAGTATAGTGTGGCGAAGGGGCTCGCGGAATGTGGTCAAATGGCGGATGTTGTGTTGGTGCATGATGGGGCGCGTCCTTTTGTGGATCAGGGGATGATTGATCGGTTGTTGGATGACATTGCTGTGCACGGCGCGACGATTTGTGGGATGCCTGTGAAGGATACGATGAAACGGGTGCGTGATGGCATGGTGGAAGAGACGATTGATCGCTCGGTGTTATGGCAAGTGCAGACACCGCAGGCTTTTCGGACGGAGATTTTGAAACGGGCACACAAGGTTGCACACGAGGCGGATTTTCTTGGCACGGATGAGGCGAGTCTTGTGGAACGGCTTGGTGTGACGGTTCATATGGTTGAGGGCAGTTACAATAATATCAAGGTAACGACGCCTGAGGATGTTGCTTTTGCGGAAGCGATTTTGCAGGAGAAATGGAGGAATCGGGTATGATTCGAGTGGGGCAAGGGTACGATGTGCACCAATTAGTGGAAGGCCGCAAGTTGATTATTGGCGGGATTGAGATTCCGTATGAGAAAGGTTTGCTGGGACACAGTGACGCGGACGTGTTGTTGCATACGGTGACGGACGCGGTGATTGGTGCTGTTGGTAAACGTGATATTGGTCATTTTTTTCCGGATACGGATATGGCTTATAAGGATGCGGATTCGGCGGAGTTGTTGCGTGTTGTTTGGGCGGAGATTGAGGCGGATGGCTATAAGTTGGGCAATATTGATTGCACGATTATAGCGGAAAAACCGAAGATGGCGCCTTATGTGGACGCGATGAAAGTTCGAATTGCGGAGCTTTTGCACGCGACGCCAGAACAGGTGAACGTGAAGGCGACGACATCGGAAAAATTAGGATTTACAGGTCGTGGCGAGGGTATTGCAAGCCTTGCTGTTGTACTTTTAGAAAAATAAAGGAGTGGTAAATATGAGTGAAGCTAAAAAGGTGCGCGTTCGTTATGCGCCAAGTCCGACGGGGCATTTGCATATTGGGAATGCGCGTACGGCGTTATTTAATTATTTGTTTGCAAGACATAATGATGGGGATTTCGTGATTCGCATTGAGGATACGGATTTGAAAAGAAACATCGAGAACGGGGAGTCGAGCCAGCTTGAGAATTTGGCGTGGCTTGGTATGGATTGGGATGAAGGCGTGGATAAGGGCGGTAAATATGGTCCGTATCGCCAAAGTGAACGTCAAGATTTATACAACCCGCTGATTGAGCAAATTGTGGCGGAAGGCAAGGCGTATAAGTGTTATTGTACGGCTGAGGAGCTGGAAGCGGAGCGCGAGGAGCAAAAAGCGAACAGCATGATGCCTCGTTATAGCGGGAAATGTCGTCATTTAACGAATGAACAGCGCGCGGAGAAAGAGGCGCAAGGTCTTGAGCCAAGTATTCGTTATGCGGTACAACCGGGCAAGACGTATACATTTAATGATATGGTAAAAGGCGATGTATCGTTTGAATCAGATGGTATTGGTGACTTTGTTATCGTGAAAAAAGACGGAATTCCGACGTATAATTTTGCAGTAGCGATTGATGATTATTTGATGGAAATGACGCATGTGTTGCGTGGTGACGATCATATTTCGAATACGCCGAAGCAGTTGATGATTTATGAAGCGTTTGGTTGGGAGCCGCCTGTATTTGGACATATGACGCTGATTGTGAATGAAAGCAAGCGTAAATTGAGTAAGCGTGATGAGTCGATTATTCAGTTTATTGAGCAGTATAAAGATTTAGGCTATTTACCAGATGCGTTGTTTAACTTTGTGGCGATGCTTGGTTGGTCACCGGAGGGCGAAGAGGAGATTTTCTCGAAAGACGAGTTTATCAAAATTTTCGATCCGAAGCGGTTGTCGAAATCGCCGGCGTTGTTTGATACGCATAAGTTGACGTGGGTGAATAACCAATACGTGAAGAAATTAGATTTGGATCAAGTGGTGAATTTGAGCTTACCGCATTTAGTGAAAGCAGGCGTTGTTTCGGCTACGGCTGACGCGGATGAGCTAGCTTGGGTTCGTAAACTTGTAGCGCTTTATCACGAGCAAATGAGTTATGGCGCGGAAATCGTGGAACTTTCGGCGATGTTCTTTACGGATGACGTGGCGTTTGATGCGGAAGAGAAGGAAGTTCTTGCGGGAGAGCAGGTTCCTGAGGTTCTAGCGGCGTTTAAGGAAGAGATGGCGACGATTGAGCCGTTTGCTGCGGATGAAGTGAAGGCTGCGATTAAACGTGTGCAAAAAGCGACAGGCGCGAAAGGTAAGGGTTTGTTTATGCCAATTCGTATTGCTGTTACTGGCGAGATGCACGGTCCGGAATTACCGCAATCAATTGAAGTTTTAGGACGCGAAAAAGTCGTGAACCGTTTAGAAAATCGTTTGAAGGAAGCTAAATAGTATTTTTGAGAGAGGCTTATCCATTTTTGTGGGTAGGTCTTTTTTTCGATGAATTGGTTGGGAATGTTGTATAATAGGAATATTCAGAAGGATAGAAAATCAGCGTTGGGGGTAGGAAGATGACGGAGAAGGTATTGCAGTTTAGGTATGCGGTGGAGGAAGATGTGCCGCTTGTTTTGGCGTTTATTAGGGAATTGGCGGAATATGAGGAGATGCTGGATCAGGTAGTGGCTACGGAAGAGTTGCTGCGGGAATGGCTTTTTGAAAAGGCGAAGGCAGAGGTTATTATTGGGGAATATGATGGGGAAGCGGTTGGGTTTACGCTGTTTTTCCACAATTTTTCGACATTTCTTGGTCGAGCGGGTATTTATTTGGAGGACTTGTATGTTCGGCCAGCTGTGCGCGGGAAGGGATTTGGGAAGGCGTTTTTGAAGCGGTTGGCGGAGATTGCGGTGGAGCGTGGGTGTGGCCGTTTGGAATGGTGGTGCTTGGATTGGAATCAGTCGAGCATTGATTTTTATTTGGCGATGGGCGCGGAGCCGATGGAGGATTGGACGGTGTATCGGGTTGCTGGGGATACGCTTGTTGAATTGGCGAAATGAAGTAAAAAGATGGTCTATTTGACTTGTTTATTCATTTTAATGGAATTCGATTGACATTTATTAGATTACATAGTATTATTTTAATGAAAGATAAATACAGAGGAATAGGGAAGATTAACAATGAAGAAAATGATTGCAGCAACTTTAGTACTTGGTTTTCTAGGGGTGTTTACTGTTTCAGGTTTTGTAAATGCTGGAACAACTAAGGTGAACTACAGTACCACGGTTGGGAAACTTAATGGAAGCGGTTATACTGGCTATCAAGCAAAAACAACGGCGGGTACAAAAGCAGATCTTTACTCTTTAAAAACTGGGAATTATAACGTAGATGTGAGAACGACTTCTTCGGGGTCGAATGGAACTTGGTCGAGAGATGTTAATAATGCTACGACAAGACAATTATCCAACAGTCATAATAAAGGGACTAATGTGAGATTACAATTTAGTAATGATATTACTACCACTGTAAATGTTCAGGCTAGCGGTAGCTGGCGTTCAAATTAATAATTATAATATGAATGAAAACTTATTGATTATAATATCAATAAGTTTTCTTAATCTGATGGGAGCAGACAATAATGAAGTTGATTTTAACAGAGATGAAGAAAAGTCTGGATAAAAAAATAATAATAATATCAGGGATACTAATTTTTGTTCCTATGATATATACTTTTGTAAATTTAAAAAAATATGATTATTCTGATTGGCTAAGTGTGTACGCCAATACTGTAGGTGGGATTTTAGCATTACTATTTCCTCTAATTGTGTCATTTTTATATCTTATTTATTTTCATGAAAAGTTATCTAAAAGATTTATTGTCTATACTCGAACAAGGCGTGATATTAAAAAGACTGTTAAAATAAGTATAATTACAAATGTGTGCCTCGTTTTTAGTGTTGTTTTTCTAATGATGTTTATACCTTTTATTTTTTATGTATACATAGAACCTATTTTGGGAATAATTAAGTATGTTCCTGAAAATTCTTATTTGTTTACAGCTGCTGATATTTTGAAAGCTCAAATTGATCAGTACGCTTTTACGCAGCTTATTGGGGTTTCGCCGTTTTTTTATGGTTTTGTTTACTCCATTTGGGTAGCTATTAACGGTGTATTGTGGTCGCTAGTAACTTTTTACTTAACGCTGATTTTAAATAATGTTTTTCTAGGCATTTCTATTCCGTTTGTTGTTTATGAAGTTATGAATTTTGTTTGTGCTATGCTAGGCTTTCCACAGTATTCATCTATGATAGCGATTTTCCCTTTTAATATTGGTCAACTTTCCTTTTGGGACCCATTTGTTCCGTTTGTGATTCTTGTGGCAGTAGTTACGGGGATGGTGCTTTATGTTCATAAGAATGTAAGTAGAATGGATAGCTTGTTATGACAATTTTTAAGGAGATTCAGAAAGATTTTTTAACGTGGAAATACATAGTTATTTTCGTGGTGATGGTTGCCTACGCGTATTATGTTAGATTGATATTGCCCTTGCTACAGATGGAAAGCTTTTTTGAGACCGTGGTGACGATTGTAAGTGATCCGTACTTGTTTCTTTATTTTATTTTTCCCGTTTGGTTGTTTTTGTTTTATAAAATGCTTCTGACTAAAAAATATCCAGAATATATTATCAGATGGGAAAGTAGTCTAAGCTGGGCGTTGGATATTGTGAGACGTTCGCAAGTATATACTGTTTGTTTGGTGTTTCTTTTGTTACTGGCAGGAATAAGTACGTCATTGACGAGTGTTTTTTCTCTTTATTGGCGTGTGGACGTCACTTCTGTTCGGAGTGGTGAGATTATTTTTTCACTAATGGAATTTGTTAATTATCCATTTCTAGCGCTAATGGGACAATTGATATTTTACTGGATATTTTTTTCAATTACTGCTTTTGTATTAGCGACTTGCTTTGCTTTTTTTGAGAAGAAATGGGTGATTTCGAGTGTAATGCTGTTCCTTCTTCTTTACATGGGAATCGGTTTTAAACTGTTGCCCGCATCATGGGGAATTGTTAATTTGAGTAACTATGTGTTTTTATATCATTCGGTAGCTAGTTATCCGCATTTGGTAGTTCCGTTGCTCGTCATGATAGGCGTTGTTACGGCTTGTACGGTTCTGCTGATGTTATTTGATAGAAAATCGATTCGTATTTCAAGTAGATGTGTGCCATTTATTTTATATGTAATACTAGTTTTGCTAGGCCTGTTTTTATTTCCTGGTATTTCTCAAGCTAGCTCATTAAATGAGTATGTGATGATGATTTTCTGGGGAGTTTCAAAAGAGGGATTCACAATGATGTCATATTCTTATTATGTGATTGTGTTCTTGGGTTTGCTGTATTTGATGTTGTTACGTTGGGAAGAAATATTTGAAAAACAAACATATTATCGAATAATTCGGCATACAGGTTTGATAAAGTGGTTCGTCAAATTTTTTCGACCGTATGTTGTGTTAGTTTTTGGGACAATGTCAGGACTTTTAGTAGTTAGTTATTTGGCGTACTTTATAATGAATGGAAAATGGGATGTGATTTCTTTTTCTATTTCGTATCAAGTAGTGGTCAATGGTTTTCTTCAAGTGTTGGTATATATGTTATTGCTATTTATCATCTATTGGTATGCGGGCAATATTAACAATACTTTAGCCGGATTGGGAATTATTTTGGCGTTTGTTTTGCCGATTTTTAATATAGGTTACTGGATGCCTTTTGGATTGAATTCGGTAGGTTATTTGGTGGAAGGGCTCAATATTTTCATGATTACGTTGAAGTTAGGTATATATGTAGTTGTGGAATTTATAATTATTCTTTGCCTATTAATAAAGAAGGACATTAAATTTTGAGGAGATATGATGATGAGTTTGATTGAGCTAAAGAATGTATCGAAAACATTTAAGGGGTATACGATTTTTGATGATGTCAGTGTGGCGTTTGAAGAAGGCAAGTGTTACGGTATTATGGGGCCAAATGGTTCTGGGAAATCGGTTCTGTTCAAGATGATGTGCCAGTTTGTTAAACCAGATGTAGGTGAGGTTTCGATTGACTCGAGATTTTTGGATAGTAAGGCCAGATTTCCTAAGGATTTCGGTATCATCATTGACCGTCCAGGTTATATTCCGAATAAGACTGGATTTGAGAATTTAAAAGAACTAGCAAGTATCAAAAATGATATTTCTGACGATAAAATTGAAGAGGTAATGAGACAAGTGAATCTTGATCCTAATTTAAAACAGAAAATGAAAAATTACTCTCTTGGTATGAAGCAAAAGATTAGTATCGCACAAGCCATTATGGAAGATCAGTCGGTATTGATTTTAGATGAGCCTTTTAATGGATTGGATATTTCTGGTGTGGAGACGGTGCGCGCTATTTTATTGGGTTTGAAGAAACGGGGAAAGACGATTATTTTAACGAGTCATAATAAAGAGGATTTGGATATTCTTTGTGATGCTGTTTTTTTGATTGATCAGTATAAAATTATTCCTAGGATTTAGTGGGATATTTTTAATGACGGTGGGCGTGCTTATGTGGTATAATGGCTCTTAATAAGTTAAAATGTTGATGAGAAGAAGTAGGAAATATGGCGGCTTAATAGAGAGAGCTACGAAGGCTGGAAGTGGCTTAGCGCGCGTATTCTGAAATGCATCTCGGAATCTTTGCGGGAAAATTGGAGTATCGCAAAGCGGTGACTGACCGTTATTCAATTGAGATAGGTTTAGTGATAGGTTCTTAACGTGAGATATGAATGGCACGCCCGACTTCTTTAAAAGGAAGGGAGCGCCGGCTGGTGTTTTCACGCGAATCGAGCGAAAGCGTTTGAGTGGATTAACCGCTCACCTTGTTCGCGCTTATATTGGTACTGTAACTCATTACATTTCGAACAGTACCAACAATGCGAACGCTTGTCGCCGATTACTAGGAATGGACCGCTAAATCTGAATCAGAGTGGAACCACGTGAAGACGTCTCTGTTGAGGGGTCTTTTTTTGCGTTTTAATTCGGAGTAGATAAGGGGGGATTACAATGGCTAGTCGCATGAAAGAGGATATGAAGTCGGTGTTGGAGAATGATCCGGCGGCGCGCGGGTATGTGGATGCGTTTTTGAATTATCCGGGATTGCACGCGATTTGGTGGCATCGATTTGCGAAATTTTTTTACAGGCACGGGATGGTTGTTTTTTCGAAGTGGTTGTCGCAGGTGGCTCGGTTTTTGACGAATGTGGAGATTCATCCGGGGGCAACGATTGGACGGCGTTTATTTATCGATCATGGGGCTGGGATTGTAATCGGTGAAACGGCGGAGATTGGCGATGATGTGGTACTTTTTCATGGGGTGACGCTTGGTGGAACGGGGAAACATAAGGGGAAACGCCATCCTACGGTGAAAAATGGGGCGCTGATTTCGGCGGGCGCGAAAATTCTTGGGCCAATCACGATTTGTGAGAATGCTAAAGTTGGTGCTGGTGCGGTGGTTATCAAGGATGTACCGCTGGGCGCAACGGTTGTTGGTGTTCCTGCAAAAGTGGTGCGCTTGAATGGGCGTGTGACGCAGCATACGGAGCCGCAAGTCGCGGATCTCAAGCGCAGGCTTTCTGAAATAGAAGTGGCATTGGAGAAATTGAAAAATAATACACAAAAAGGAGAAGATGAACAATGACTTTGCAAATTTTTAATACATTGTCTCGTGAGAAGGAGGCATTCACGCCGCTGGAAGATGGGAAGATCAAGATGTATGTTTGTGGGCCGACTGTTTATAACTATATTCATATTGGGAATGCGCGGCCGATTATTGTGTTTGATACGGTGCGTCGTTATTTGACATATCGCGGATTTGATGTGAATTTTGTGTCGAATTTTACGGATGTGGATGATAAGTTGATTCGCGCGGCGCATGAGTTGGAGCTTACGGTGCCTGAGGTTGCGGAGCGCTTTATTGGGGCTTATTTTGAGGATGTGCATCAGTTGAATGTCCGGGATGCGAATGTGCACCCTCGTGTGACGCAGGATATGGATGATATTATTGCGTTTATTAATGCACTGATTGAGAAGGATTATGCGTATGAATCGGCGGGCGACGTGTATTTCCGTACGAAGCGGTTTAAGGAGTATGGCAAATTGTCGCAGCAACCGTTGGATGAATTGCAGCATGGGATTCGTGTGGAGGCGAATGATCGCAAGGAGGATCAGCTTGATTTCACGTTGTGGAAGGCGGCTAAACCTGGTGAGATTTCGTGGGAAAGTCCTTGGGGAGCGGGGCGTCCGGGCTGGCATATTGAATGTTCGGCGATGGCTCGTAAATACCTTGGAGACACGATTGATATTCATGCGGGTGGGCAAGATTTGATTTT
Source organism: Paenilisteria portnoyi (assembly GCF_014322795.1). Taxonomy (GTDB): domain Bacteria; phylum Bacillota; class Bacilli; order Lactobacillales; family Listeriaceae; genus Listeria_A; species Listeria_A portnoyi. The sequence continues at coordinate 152,026 of NZ_JAASTT010000004.1, read as the reverse complement.
CCCGCATCATGAGGATGAGATTGCGCAGTCGGAGGCGCTTACGGGCAAGCCGTTTGCGAATTACTGGATGCATAATGGTTATATGAATATTGATGGAGAAAAAATGTCGAAGTCGCTGGGGAATTTTATTACGTTGCATGAGGTTTTGGAAAAGCATAATGCGAATGTGGTGCGGTTTTTCATGCTGTCTGTGCATTATCGTCGACCGATTTCTTATAGTGAGGCGTTGCTTCTGGATGCGGAAAATGGTTTGGATCGGCTGCGGACGGCGTATCAAAATGTGGATCATCGGATTCAGGTGGCGGAAGAGGATTATTCTGGGACGCCGGAAGAGGATGATTGGCTGGAGCAATTGACGGAGTTGATGCATCAGTTTGAGGACGAGATGGATGATGATTTTAATACGGCGAACGCGATATCGGTCTTTTTCGAATTGGCAAAACGGGCGAATATCTATTTGACGAATGAGCGGATTTCGATTACGGTTTTGCGTGAGTTTTTAGGGATGATGACGTTGTTCGCGGATGTGCTTGGATTTAAGTTGGATGTGGATGCGGCGGATCATAGTTTGACGGAGGGAGAGGTTGAGGATTTGATTGAGGAGCGGATTCAGGCGCGGAATGAGCGTGATTTTGCGAGATCGGATGAGATTCGTGATATGTTGAAGGAAAAGCAGATTATTTTGGAAGATACGGCTCAAGGTACGCGCTGGAAAAGGGGTTAATGGATGGCGATTGTGAAGGATTATAAACAGCTAAATGGCCTGGCGCTTGCTTATATGGGTGACTCGGTGTATGAACGTCATATTCGCGAGTTGCTGCTGGCGGAAGGTAAGACGAAGCCGAATCAGCTACACAAAACGGCGACGCAATACGTTTCGGCGAAAGCGCAGGCTTATATTTTACAGGCGATGTATGCGGATGGCTTTTTGACGGAGGAAGAGGACCGGATTGCAAAGCGCGGCCGGAATGCGAAGTCTCATAGTGTGCCGAAAAATACGGATTTGCAGACATACAGTTTGTCATCGGCTTTTGAAGCGGTGATTGGTTATTTATATTTGGGTGGCGAATCGGAGCGCTTGAACGAGTGGCTGGATTTGGCGACAGAAATTATTAAAGCAAAATAAGGAGGAAATGGCAAAATGGAGCAAGATCAAGAGTGGATTGCTGGGCGAAATCCAGTGAGTGAAGTATTGAAATCAGAGCGTGATATCCATAAAATTCTCATCGCGGAAGGTTCGCAAAAGGGAAGTATGCAACAGATTATTGGCGCGGCAAAGGAACGCAAAATTCAAGTGCAAATCGTGCCGAAATCAAAAATCGATAAATTAGTAGAGGGCTCGCATCAAGGGGTAGCGGCGCAAGTGGCGGCTTATCAGTATGCAGAATTAGATGATCTGTTTGCGAAGGCGGAAGAACGCGCAGAAATGCCATTTTTCATGATTTTAGATGAGTTGGAGGATCCGCATAATTTGGGATCTATCATGCGTACGGCGGATGCGGTTGGGGCGCACGGAATTATTATACCGAAACGACGCGCGGTTGGCCTGACACAAACGGTTGCGAAGGCTTCAACGGGTGCAATCGAGCATATTCCGGTGGTGCGTGTGACGAATATTACCCGTACAATGGAAGATTTGCAGAAGCGTGGATTGTGGATTTTTGGTACGGATGCGAGTGGTAGCAGTGATTACCGGACGATGGACGCGAATATGCCTCTTGCTTTAGTGATTGGTAGCGAAGGTTTTGGAATGAGCCGTCTTGTTCGCGAAAAATGTGATTTTCTTGTCCATTTACCAATGCGTGGCGCGGTAACTTCGCTAAATGCATCGGTCGCGGCGAGCGTATTAATGTACGAGATTTATCGCAAACGTCTGCCGCTCGGTGAATAGAGATGAATCGCGTTTTGCTAGTGGATGGGTACAATGTTATTGGGGCATGGCCTGAACTAGCGCGTTTGAAAGCTGGAGATTTAGAGTCAGCGCGCAATCAACTGGTGGAGTGGATGGCGGAATACCAGAGTTACACTGGATACCGAGTGGTTGTTGTGTTTGACGCTCAATACGTCCGTGCTAAAGAACGCAAATATAAGAAAAATAAAGTTGAGATTGTGTTTACAAAAGAAGATGAAACGGCAGACGAATATATTGAACAAAAAGCAATCGAATACAAAAATGTCAAAACGCAAGTCATGGTTGCGACGAGTGATTATACGGAACAATGGGCGATTTTTGGGCAAGGAGCTTTACGGATTTCGGCGCGTGAATTAGTTTTTGAAATTAAGGAAATGGCCCATCAAGTTACCCGCAAAGTGAAGCAAATCCAAGAAAATCAGCCTAAAACAGGTCTAAATATCGATTTTGAGACAATTCAGGCCTTAGAAAAGCTACGAAGAGGCCGAAAATAGTCATTGACTAGCGCTCGCTAACCCTTGTATAATGGGATTTACAAGGAAGTACGAAGCGTGACAAAGGAGGCTTTCTGATAGTTCCATTGAAAACAAATGACAGTAAACAAGCAGAGATGAAAATGTTGCAGCTTGCTAGATCGGGCGATACAGAGGCCATTGAACATTTTTTTAAGGCATATCAGTCTATCATTTATTGGAAAGCTACACAGTATTTTTTGCAAGGGGCAGAGCGTGATGACCTGATTCAGGAGGGGATGATTGGTCTGTTCAAAGCGATTCGGGATTATAAAGAAGATCGGGAAGCTTCATTTCGTTCGTTTGCGGAGATTTGCATTAATCGGCAAATATTATCAGCGGTGAAGCGTTCGATGCGTCAGAAGAATTATGCGCTCAATAGCTCGGTTTCCATTGATACACCAGTAGAAGACGGTGATGCGATTGACTGGACACTACTCGATGTTATTTCAGAAAAAGAAGCTATGACCCCAGAAGATTTCCTGATTCAGAATGAGAATTTAGCGGGCGTTGCGAAAAAACTGGAAAAAGTAACAAGTGAGTTCGAGCGAGAAGTCCTCTATCAATATTTAGAAGGAAAAAGCTATCAAGAAATGGCCGCGTACTTTAATAAAAAAGAAAAAGCGATTGATAATGCGATTCAGCGGGTAAAGAAAAAGATGATGAAGCAAGTGGATGAGTCATTGTGATTCTGTGGAGAGGTTGATCACCAAATCAGGATGATGTAGGCATTTTTTTCGGTCTTGACTCGAATCAGCATTTAATGGTATATTATTATAGATGTAAAGTGTTGAATGGAGAGTTCGGCGCTAAAAGCATAGAAATAAGCGGAGTTGATTGTGATTATGAAAAAGAAAACATCACTTGCCTGTTCAGAGTGTGGATCACGAAACTATTCCATTGGTGTCGGCGGTACAGCGCGAACAGAACGGTTAGAAGTGAAGAAATTTTGCAGACACTGTAATAAGCATACACTTCATCGCGAAACAAAATAGTGGGTTTGGAGGGGTATAAGATGTCAGCAGTTTCAAGGTTTTTCCGTAACGTAAAGTCTGAAATGAGCAAGGTTACATGGCCAACTGGTAAAGAGTTAAGAACGTATACAATCACTGTAATCATTGCCGTAGCTTGTATGGCTGTGTTCTTCATGGTTGTGGACTTTTTAATCGAGATGCTTATTCAGTTTATGCTATAATACTAGGCTTTTTTAACAAAGAATGCTATAATACAATTATTGAGATAGAACCCGAGACGTTTTTCGGGTTTTTTATTTTGGATAGTTTTTGTATCTGAAATTAATATCAAAAGGAGGATGACCCCAATTTGGTGGCGGTCAAATGAGACAAATGGATAAAAGTTGGTATGTTGTACACACTTATTCTGGCTATGAAAATAAAGTCAAAGCAAACCTTGAGAAACGTGTGGAATCAATGGGGATGTCGGACAAAATTTTCCGCGTTATGGTTCCCGAAGAAGAAGAAACGGAAGTGAAGAACGGTAAAACAAAAACATTGAAGCGTAAAGTTTTTCCGGGTTACGTGTTAGTTGAAATTATTATGACGGATGACTCTTGGTATGTGGTCCGAAACACGCCGGGGGTAACTGGTTTCGTTGGTTCAGCAGGGGCTGGCTCAAAACCGACAGCCCTACTTCCAGAAGAAGCAGATCGGATTCTGAAGAGCATGGGCATGAACGAACGACGTCAAGAAGCGGACTTCGAGCTTGGCGAAACAGTGATGGTCAAAGAAGGGCCATTTGCTGAATTCTCCGGTAAAGTAGAAGAAATCGACAACGATAAAGCAAAAGCGAAAGTCATGGTTAACATGTTCGGACGCGAAACACCGGTTGAAGTTGATTTCGACCAAATCGAAAGACTGTAAAACAAATGAGTTTCAGTCTAACTGCTGCCATTGTTTCAGCTCTTATCGTAGTCATCGGAATTATCGCAATGTTTATTTGCGGTTCCATCATATGGCGCGCATTAAAAAAATAATCAAGAGAGACTTGGATCAAACGCGTCCAGGTCTTTCTTTGTCTAAAGGAGGTTTTCGCGAATGTCGGTCAATGAGGAATACGCCAAGTCAATCTACCTACAACTAAAAAGCATCGCATCGCTTTATGATATTGATTTTCACCTCTACTTCAAAAGTTCAGGCGGATTTGGAGAGCTTTGCATGGATTGGAATGACGTGGACGGCTACCTTTTATACGGCGACGAACGCGGTGAAAGGCTTAGTTTGTTTAAAACGCAGGATTTCGACACCTTTAAATATGAAGTTTTTCTCCATCTAGCTTTTCGAATGGGTTTAGAATATGAATTAAAACACCGCGACCTCAGCTACATTCGCAAAAACGAAGACGATTTACAAGGCGACACTAGGAAAGTAGCGTTTGAAGAAACGATCAGGCTTCTAGCGACGATGGATAACGATTGGGCAGCGAAAGCCGCGCTACATTACACGGAATATCTCAACATGTGGCGCACTGAAAAGAACGTTACGTATGATTTTGAGACTGGAACATTTATTACAAAGAAGTTTTAAAGGTTAGCTGGACAAAGAAGCAAATGGTAAATTAGATGGGGTCTAAAAGAATATATCAAGTGGAGGATGTGCGAGAAAAGTTATTATCAATAATAGCGATGGATATTTGTGCTGTTAATTGTGAATGAAAAAGCGATAACCTATACAGTGTTTTTTTAGAAGTGCTGGAGAAGTTTATAGAAATGTAGTTTTAATTACAATATTATAGCGAGGTAGAAATGTAACTTTTGCTTGCTGAATCAAATTATTTTGAAATAGCAGTACTCACAGAGATAACTGTTAATAACGTAATTTAAATCCATTCAACTATTTTGTAATATATGTTGTTTTTTTACTTCCCTTGTGATAAGGTGAACTTAAGTGAGCGCTTACTACATAAGAGTGGAGATGATATTTATGAAAAAAGGGTATCTTGCATTGTTATTAGTTTTGGGTTTGTTTATTTCACCAATACAAGTAGGTGCGGCAGAGGTAAGTGATGAGGTTGGCGTTGAACAAAATACTGACTTAGGAAATGTTGACTGGGCTCAAGATGAGTTTGTAACGGAGGACGGGGCAGTTGTTGAAACAGTTACTTACAATGAAATGGTTCAAGCCATTGCAAAGAGAGAGAATGTAAACGAGAGTGATGTAACGGAGGTTATTACGCCGGAAACTGGGAGCGTTAGACTGTTAAAGGCTTCACCGTATTCCTACAAACATCTAACCAAAGAGGTGAGTATAGGCGGACTATGGAAGCCTAAGGTGGATGTTTACGTGCAAATGTGGTCGCAAGGTTCATTTAGACAATTTAATAAAGTGATTGATTATAATTTGGTACGTTCATGGATGGGGGTAACCAAACAATTTAGTGGTAAATTCACGGTGAAATTTATCAACAAAAACAATGTGTATTGGAGTATTAACGGAGATTTTTATGATAAGGGTACTACCAGTACATCGACATCAGTCACACTCAATGTTGGGTCAGTAGCTTCCATTAGTCATACAGTTTCAAAGGCATCCGCAGCGTATAAATATGTTTATACATATGGACACTTTTATGCCCAGTAAATTTTTGGAGGGGTTTGAATGAAGAAGAGTTACTTCCGAGTATTTAAACTATGTATTTTGGTATGTCTTATTTTGATGGTTGTTCCAAATGCGGCAACCGAAAAACCTATAGAAGCATCTGCAGAGACGAATTTGCCGAAAACAGATATTGCAGTTTTGGGTAGTGATGTTTCGAACTCGGCATACTTTGATTATGATTACTTAAAGTTTGGTGAGAGTAGTAAGCAAAAGATAGAAAAGTATGATGCCTTGTTTATTACTGCAGATTTTTTTAAGAATGTAGATATAGAAAAATTACGAGCCTTTTTGAAAAATCTGGACCTTCCAATAGTATTTATAGGATTTGCTGATAAGGGAACAGCTGCCTTTATGAATTCCACAGTGAGCAAATCAGAAATGTACTTAGAAGGGGCGCTAGACACGCAGATGTTGTCCTATTTTAATGAAAATGAATATGCTGGCTTTGCTGCTCCTGATTTTAAGAAAGAATCACAGAAACGCTTGAACAACGCGATTCAACTGGCAAATGAAGCGGGGTCATTATCTGAATGGAATGATTTAGAAACGATGATTTGGTCTGAAGAGTGAGAAGTCTGAAGTCAGCATAAAAGCATGCTGACTTTTTATATTGCGAAGGATTTGAAAAAACACAAAAAAATCTTGCAATCCCTCGCGCTTAGTGTTATTCTATATGAGGTACAATTTGTACTTTTTAACGTGGGAGGGGAAATGATTAACCCCATTAAACCACATCACGGACTTAAGGAGGTGTGTCTCGTGGCTAAAAAAGTAATCAAAGAGGTAAAATTGCAAATTCCAGCAGGTAAAGCTAATCCAGCTCCACCAGTTGGTCCAGCACTAGGTCAAGCGGGTGTTAACATTATGGGATTCTGTAAGGAATTCAATGCGCGCACAAGCGATCAAGCTGGTCTAATTATTCCTGTTGTGATTTCTGTGTATGAAGATCGTTCTTTCACATTCATCACTAAAACTCCGCCAGCAGCAGTCTTGCTTAAAAAAGCAGCTAAAGTTGAAAAAGGATCAGGTGAACCGAACCGTAATAAAGTTGCGGTTGTGAAACGTGCTCAAGTACAAGAAATCGCTGAACTAAAAATGCCAGATCTAAACGCAGCAAGTGTTGAATCTGCAATGCGTATGGTTGAAGGTACTGCGCGCAGCATGGGTATTACGATCGAAGACTAATACCAATCATGTATTACGCGTATCAGGAATAAGAAAAAGAACAACTGAACGAAGCGGGTCGAACCGTTTATCATATTAGAGTAATACGTTCATCTTTTCTTATTTCAAATCAGATTTCGGTCTGATTTACGTGGGAGGAAATTCCGATATAACCACAGAATAGGAGGAAAAAAGAATGGCTAAGAAAGGTAAAAAGTATCAAGATGCTGTAAAGCTTATCGATACTGAGAAAGCTTATTCCGTTGAAGAAGCTGTCGAACTTGCTCAAAAAGCAGACTTCGCTAAATTCGATGCAACTGTTGAAGTAGCATTTCGTTTAGGCGTTGACCCTAAAAAAGCAGATCAACAAATCCGCGGCGCTGTTGTACTTCCGAATGGAACAGGTAAAACACAACGCGTATTAGTATTTGCGAAAGGCGAAAAAGCAAAAGAAGCTGAGGCTGCTGGCGCTGATTTCGTTGGAGAAGGCGATTACGTAACTAAAATTAATCAAGGTTGGTTTGATTTTGACGTTATCGTTGCAACACCTGATATGATGGGTGAAGTTGGTAAATTAGGCCGTGTCTTAGGACCAAAAGGTTTAATGCCAAACCCTAAAACAGGAACAGTAACAATGGACGTAACAAAAGCAGTGAACGAAATCAAAGCTGGTAAAGTAGAATACCGCGTTGACAAGTCTGGTAATGTCCACACTGCGATTGGTAAAGTATCATTTGATGCTGCTAAGCTGGTTGAGAACTTCCGTACTATTAACGATGTTCTTCAAAAAGCGAAACCTGCTGCGGCTAAAGGAGTATATGTAAAAAACGTAACCGTTACAACTACATTTGGTCCTGGTGTCAAAGTAGATCCATCTTCATTCTAAGTTTTTCTTAGAAATGAACTTGACGGCGTTGTGCTATTTTGGTAGAATAACAAAGTCGAAACAAAACAGAATATCCTAACCGTAGACAGCAGGCGCGTCTTGTACGCTTAAATTCGCCCGCCGAGGATTTTGTAAAGTTAGTTCCATTGTGAAGCTGACTTGTGAACCCCTCACGTCTACGGTGTGAGGGGTTTCTTATATGCTTTGAGTCGTTTTTTCGGCTTAAAACAATCATGATGGAGGTGGAAAACAAAGATGAGTACAATTTTAGAATTGAAACAAGGTGCTGTTAATGAAATCACTACGAAATTCAAAGACAGTGCTTCTACAGTAATCGTTGACTATCGCGGTTTAACAGTTGCTGAAATCACCGAATTACGTAAACAATTACGTGAAGCTGGTATTGATTTTAAAGTATACAAGAACTCGTTAATGCGTCGTGCTGCTGAAGCTGCTGGCTTGGAAGGCTTGAACGAAGTATTGACAGGTCCTAGCGCTATCGCTTTCAGTAATGAAGACGTTGTTGCTCCTGCTAAAATCATTAATGAATTTGCAGAGAAACATGAAGCACTAGAAATTAAAGCTGGTATCATCGAAGGTAAAGTATCTTCTGTTGAAGATGTTAAAGCTCTTGCTTCTCTACCATCACGCGAAGGCCTACTTTCTATGCTGCTTAGCGTACTTCAAGCTCCAGTTCGTAACTTGGCACTTGCAACAAAAGCTGTTGCAACTCAAAAAGAAGAACAAGGCGCTTAATTTTCAACCCGGTGAATTTTCACCAACAACCAAATCGGCATAGACCGAAAAAATTATATTATAATGGAGGAATTTCAAAATGGCTTTAAACATTGAAGAAATCATTGCTTCCGTAAAAGAAGCAACTGTACTAGAATTAAATGACTTAGTAAAAGCAATCGAAGAAGAATTTGGCGTAACTGCTGCTGCTCCTGTAGCTGCTGGTGCTGCTGCTGGTGGCGCTGCTGCTGAAGAGCAAACTGAATTCACAGTAGAACTAGCTTCTGCTGGAGATCAAAAAATCAAAGTTATCAAAGTGGTTCGTGAAATCACTGGTCTTGGCTTGAAAGAAGCTAAAGAAGTTGTAGATAACGCTCCTAAAGCTCTTAAAGAAGGCGTTACTAAAGAAGAAGCAGACGAAATCGTTGCTAAACTTGAAGAAGTTGGCGCTAACGTAGCTGTTAAGTAAGAAAAGTTGAACGTGCCCGTCAGCCTTGACAGAATTTGTTAGAGTAATGATTGAATGTTCATTTCATCCACAACTCATATTGAGGTTCTAAGGAATCACAAAACGCTTCCAAAGAACCACAACAAATTTCCGAGAGGCTAGCGTATGGAACTAGACACGGAGAGCACCAAATTAGCCTTACGCTGATCTTGGCGCTCTTCGTTTTTTTATACATAGAAAGGTGGCAGAAATATGAGCAACAAACACTATTATACGAAAAATAGCGATCTCAATCATAATCGCAAAACCTGGAGTTTCGAACTACGAGGAAACTCAATCAAATTCATCAGCGACTCTGGCGTTTTCTCCAAAACAACGGTTGATTTCGGTTCGCGTCTCTTGATCGAGAGTTTTGAAGCAAGTAATCCATCTGGAAAAATGCTCGATGTTGGTTGCGGCTATGGTCCAATTGGTCTTGCTTTTGCGAAGAGTTATCCCGAGGCGCGAATTGATATGATTGATGTGAACGACCGCGCTTTGGAACTATCAGCAGAGAATGCGGCGAATAATGGCTTGGCGAATGTTCGTGTGTTTGAGAGCTCGGTGTATGACGGCGTGGTAGATCGCGATTATACGGATATTATTAGTAATCCTCCCATTCGTGCAGGCAAAAAAATAGTTCATGAGATTCTGTCTGGAAGCTTCGAGCGATTGAAAACTGGTGGAAGCTTATGGATTGTGATTCAGAAAAAACAAGGCGGACCTTCTGCTGCTGCGAAAATGGAAGAGGTTTTCGGGAATGTGGAAGTGGTTGCGAAGGATAAGGGATATTTTATTTATCGGAGTGTGAAAGAAGTATACTAGTTCGGCGAAGCTACTATTTTGAAAAAGATGGCGGCTTTTTTTATGGATTTTAATATACTACAAGGAATATTATGGTGAAATAGATTCAAATGTGATACAATTAACAGGATGAATGGCAGTTAAAAATTAACGGAATAAGGAGAACTTACATATGGCAGATTTAATATTAGGATTAGATATTGGTATCGCTTCAGTGGGTTGGGGAATTATTGATGGTAGCAATGGAGAAATTGTTGATGCAGGGGTACGTTTATTTAATAGTGCAGCAGCGTCGCAAAATGAAGAGCGTAGAGATGCAAGAGGAGCAAGGCGCCTAACTAGAAGAAAAAAACATCGTCGTGAGCGGATTGCTAAATTGCTAGTTGGTGCAGGAATAAAGGAACCGATTATTCGTGATGATTATAATCCTTATGCACTGAGGGTGAAGGGTTTGCAAGAACGTCTCAGTCCAGAAGAATTGTATGTCGCGCTGTTTCACTTAGCGAAGCGTCGTGGAATTTCTTACCTGGATGATGTTGATGAGAGCGAAGTAAAAGGCAATTTGAAAATTAATGCAGATTTATTAAAAGAACAGCATCCGTGTGAAATTCAGTTGGAACGTTTTCTGACATATGGAAAAGTACGGGGGCTTATCGAAGTTCCTAGCGAGGATGGCGCAGAAACATCACAGACTCTTGTTAATATTTTCACGACATCAGCATACGAAATGGAAGCGCGAACAATCATAGCTAAGCAAGCTGAATTTTATCCGAAATTGAATGCGGAATTTCGGCAAGAATATACGAGTATCTTGACTGGCAAGCGGAAATATTATGACGGACCGGGTAGTGAGAACTCCAGAACAGACTATGGACGTTTTAAAACAGATGGAACGACATTGAAAAATCTTTTTGAAATACTGATTGGAAAGTGCAGTGTTTACCCAGAGGAATTACGAGCAGCAAGAGCTTCTTACACTGCGCAAGAATTCAATGTGTTGAACGATTTGAATAACCTACGAATCAGTAGTTTGGAAGATGAACGGTTAAATAAGGAGCAAAAAGAAGAGATTATTTCTGAAGTTTTAGACAGTAAAGATTTTGGATCTGCAAAAATGATGAAACTAATTGCGAAAGTTGCTAGCTGCCCTGAAAGCGACATAAAAGGGTATCGGATTGATAAAAAAGAAAAGCCGGAATTCCATACATTTGAGATATATCGTAAAATCCAAAAAGCAGCACTAACAGCTGGAATCGTGGATCAACAGCTCTCGCGAGAAACGTATGATAAATTAGCGCACATTTTGACATTAAATACAGAAGCATCTGAAATTCGCAATCAAATAAAAGATGGTGGGCTTGAAATAAGCGAGGAAATGATGGAAGTTTGTATTGCGTTGAAAAAGAAAGGGAGCTTCTCTACCAAATGGCACGCACTCTCGTTAAAAGCGATGAATGAAATGATTCCAGAATTGTATGCTACCTCGAAAAATCAGATGCAGATTATTCATGAACGCGGTCTTCATCAAGATAAGAAAGCGCATTTTGCGGATCATAAGTACATCCCTGTGGAAAAAATTTTGGAAGATATTTATAACCCTATTGCGAAGCGTTCCATTCGCCAATCTTTAAACATCGTAAACAAAACTTTAAAAACATACGGTGAATTCTCATCTATTGTAGTCGAATTACCACGTGACTATATTTCAAGTGATGAAGAGAAAAAAGAGCTGCAAAAAATGCAAAAGAAAAATGAAGATGAAAAGAAAAATGCGATAATGCGAGCGCAAATGGATTATAGTTTCAAGGAAAGTGTTTTTCATAATCATAAAGAACTGGCGACGAAATTACGATTATGGTACCAGCAGCAACAGCGCTGTATTTATAGTGGAAAAACTATTTCTGTTGTCGATTTAGTGCAGAAGCCTAGTCTCTTTGAAATCGATCATGTTATTCCGCAATCCATATCTCTTGATGACGGCTTAAATAATAAAGTGCTTTGCTATAAAGATGAAAACCAACAGAAAGGCCAGCGTTCACCATTTCAATACTACAAAAACAAAAGTGGGGGATGGGAATTCCTGCAATTTAAACAGTTTGTTCTGGAGTTATACAAGGATGGAAGAGGAACGATTAGCCGGACCAAAAAAGAATTATTGCTAATGGAAGATGACATTAATAAGTGGGAAGTTCGCCGTGGTTTCATAGCGCGCAATCTAGTCGATACACGCTATGCTTCGCGAGTGGTTTTGAATAGCTTGGAGGATTTCTTTGAGGCTCATGGACGCAATACAAAAGTAAAAGTTGTTCGTGGGAAATTTACGGCACAACAAAGACGCAAATGGAATATTCACAAGGACCGAAATGAGAGCTATTCACACCATGCATTGGACGCTCTGGTGATTGCGGCAACGGATCGAATGAAACTGTGGGAAAAAGCATCATTTTATACTGTGACGCAAGCCGGATATGCAGTTGATATGGAGACAGGAGAAATTTTACCAAAACTCAAGGAAGAAGAATTCTTGGAGTTGACCAGCGCTCCGCCAGTGGATAATTTTAAAAACCAGCTTCAAAATATAAAGGCGAAAATTAAGTATTCGCATATGGTTAGTAAGAAGTCAAATCGTAAAATAAGCGATGCGACAATCTATTCTACGCGGAGTGTCGATAATAAAGAGATGGTTGTGGGAAAGATTAAGAATATATACGATGATACCTCATACTCGCAATTTAAGAAGCGTTACGATAAAAATAAGGAGCAATTTTTGATGTATCAGCATGACCGTCGAACATTTGCGATTTTAGAAGAAGTGATGACCACCTATCCAGATGTTAAAAATCCTTTCGCAGCATATAAGAAAGAATATGGAGCTATTCAGAAATATAGTAAGAAAGGGACGGGGCCGGCAATCTATGATTTAAAGTATATTGACGGTACGTTGGGGCAACATATTGATGTAAGTGACAAAAATAAAGTAGCGGTGCCTAAAGATAAAAAAGTAGTATTGTTGTCAATCGCGCCGTATCGAGCAGATGTCTTTTTTGATGAAGAGAAGAAGCAATTTGATGTAGTTGGAGTAAAGTATGCGGCTTTTGATTTTGGCAGTCGAGAGGGCTATAGTATTAATCAAGAAGTATATGGGAAATTACTTAAGGCTGAAAAAATTGGTGCAAATCATAAGTTCTTATTTTCCTTATATCGCGGGGATATTATTGAGTTTGGTGATGAAAATACCGTTCAAAAATATCGTTTTTGGTCAAGGAATGAAAGTGGGAAGAATCGGATAGAAGTAAAACCAATCGATATTCCAAATTATGAAAAACAAGCAATTGGGCTAAAGACGATAACAAGAAAGACAAGTATTTTCAACAAATACACAACCGATATTCTAGGGAATATATATTTAGCAAAACATGAAAAAGATCCACGTGAAAAATAAAACAATAAACTATTGACGTATTATATTGTGGGAGGTATAATATGGTTAGCAAGGACGCTTGCTACAGTAGCTAAAATTCTGAGAACCTACTGAAATAAGGCTTTATGCCGAAATCAGCTCTCCCAATTAATTGGGAGAGCTTTTTTAATCTATTTCGTTAAGGAGAGTTGGATATGAGCTGGCGAACGGTCTTAATAAAAGATGGGGAATACCTGAAGTTAAAACTAGATAATGTAGTTATTTTTAAAGAAGATTATGAATATGTTATTCCGTTAAGTGACATTTCGATTATTGTTTTGGAAGGTTTGCAAACTACTTTGACAACGAGATTACTGTCTGCGTTGACTAAATATAATATTAGTTTGGTTATTTGCGATCATACGCACACGCCGGTGGGAATCTATCATGCGTACAATGGGCATTCACGAGCAAGTAAAATGCTGCAAAAACAGTTGTTGTGGGATGATGGTGTAAAAGGAGTTATTTGGGCTGAAATAATAAAACATAAAATAAAGAACCAACTAGAGGTTTTGCGTTTGAATGAAGCGAGCCCAGAAGCCGTTGAAAAGCTTCGTACCTATATACAAGAAATTCAGCATTATGACAATACCAATCGTGAAGGGCACGCTGCCAAAGTATATTTTAATGCATTATTTGGTAATGAATTTAGTCGGCAAAATGATGACTTTGCTATCAATGCCGCTTTGAACTACGGATACTCTATCGTACGCGCGCAATTTGCCAGATTAACGGTTGCTTATGGCTTAGTGCCGATGATTGGTGTATTTCATAAAAGCGAGTATAATCAATTCAATTTGGTAGATGATTTAATGGAGCCTTTTCGACCATTTGTTGATTCTTGGGTATTCCAAAATATGCGAGATGCCAAATTTCTTACATTTGAAAATCGCGTGGCATTGGTAGATTTGCTAAATAAAAGAGCGGTATACAAAAAAGGAAACTATACGTTAGGAGTGATTATGGAGAAATATATCATTGATTTCATTCAATTTATGGAAACAGGCGATTTCAGTAAACTCAATAATCCTGTTTTAAAGAGCTTTGAAGGTGCAAAAAGTGAGGTATGACATTATGAGAGTAGTATGCTTTTTTGATTTGCCGGTGGAGACGAGTACGCAAAAAAGGCGGTATCGTCATTTTCGTAAGTTATTATTAAAGAATGGATTTGAAATGCTTCAATACTCTGTGTATGTTAGAACTTGCCCAAATCGCGTTTTTGCTAAAAAATATTATAAGCGAATCAGTGTTCAGGCACCGGAGGAGGGACATATTCGGTTGCTGATGGTGACGGAGAAACAATTTGAGGATATGGTATTGATTGTCGGTAAAAAAGCGCGTCACGAAGATAAAATTGGTGCTAATAGGATGGTGGTTATATGAATTTGTGGACTTTTTCACATCCGAAGCTGGCTCAAATAGAGATGAATTTTGGTCAGTTAATGCAGGTTGTTGGGGATAACAGTGAATTGAAACAGCAGTTATGGCAGAATTTATCTTGGTTCTTGAGTAAACATAAATACACGGAGGCGGAACTTAGCATACTTCAATATAAAGAGCCTGAAATTTTTGAAGATGGGCAGAGTTTATCAAGGAATAAATTCCAGACGTTAATCATTGAGTCGGTAACGGATATTCATGATTTATTGAATGTGAAAAAAGGAACGCCGATTTTCGAAATGATGAATCGAATCATTCAAAATCTCGATATAACTAAAAATATTGAGGCGATTAATTATCAGCTAGATGAAATCGCTAGAAAAATGAATGCTGATGGGGCGTTGGAGCAAATTAATAGTGGACAAAATATTGAGTGGGGAATTTTGGTTGAAGAAATTAATGCCCTCAATCTATTACAAAAAAATGTTTCGATGTTACCGGAGTTTCAAGATTTGAGTTATGCAATTGAATATATTGATGGCTATTCGAAGTATTTGTTATTGTTGGAAATTCTTAATATTAATTTAGAGAACTCTGCGCAACCTATCTTACTCATGATAAAAAATATTGATGATACGTTGCATTATGATGAATACGAAAAGATTATGAGGCAAATAGAGATTTTAACAGAGAGACATCCGCATTTTTTTAGTATTATATTTCCCAGTCAGATTGGCTATGTCTATGTGAGTGAGCGGTATATTGAGAATATTTTAGTGGCTGGACGGGAAGTTCATGCGCTTGTTGAAAGTGAAGTTCTGTATGAGCGGGTGTGTAATAATTATCCTGACATGTCTGTGCCGAGCTATGTTGATTTTATGAACTACTTGAAGACAGTGGCACCGTATCTGTTTACAAATAAAAAACAAAGTATTCAAATGTCTCTACGGGAGCTGGTCTTGATTAAGATTATAAATGAGCTGTTTTGCTATTATGATTTTGAGGCAGGAATGATCGATACGTATACACAATTGGAGTATGAATTCCTGTATAGTGAGTAATAGCAGGATGTTGAAGCCTGTGTTATAATGAAGGAGCAGTAGTTTTTACTAGGAACCTTAGTGTGATTTGAGGTTTTAGTACTCTCAGAATTTTAGCTACTGTAAAACTAAGAGAGTAGTAAGAAACACCACTACAAGTTTTAGTACTCTCAGAATTTTAGCTACTGTAAAACTTATGTGCAACAGCGTGGCGGTAGATATACGTTTTAGTACTCTCAGAATTTTAGCTACTGTAAAACAGCAAGCTAAAGATGTTGCCTTCTACCTTAGTTTTAGTACTCTCAGAATTTTAGCTACTGTAAAACACTTTCTAGTACAACTCTTGAGATGTCGCGGTTTTAGTACTCTCAGAATTTTAGCTACTGTAAAACATCGTTCTTGAAATTGATTGCCGTCAACTGGTTTTAGTACTCTCAGAATTTTAGCTACTGTAAAACTCGTTTTGCGGGCTAGTGGTAGGTACGGTGTTTTAGTACTCTCAGAATTTTAGCTACTGTAAAACAAGCTTTCCCGCTTCCCTCTTCACGTCCATGTTTTAGTACTCTCAGAATTTTAGCTACTGTAAAACAAATCTTCTTAAGAACACGATTAAGAATATGTTTTAGTACTCTCAGAATTTTAGCTACTGTAAAACGACGGTGGAGCATGGCAAAATATCGCTATTGTTTTAGTACTCTCAGAATTTTAGCTACTGTAAAACCCAGCACCGATAATAAGCCTACCCCATATCGTTTTAGTACTCTCAGAATTTTAGCTACTGTAAAACTTAGAGTATCTGCATCTCCCTTTGTTCTACGTTTTAGTACTCTCAGAATTTTAGCTACTGTAAAACAAAGGTAGGTGATAGAATTGACAGGTTATGGTTTTAGTACTCTCAGAATTTTAGCTACTGTAAAACAGAAATATGTCTCTGAGGGATCACTTGAATGTTTTAGTACTCTCAGAATTTTAGCTACTGTAAAACATTTGTATGCCTGCGTTGATAATTAACGGCGTTTTAGTACTCTCAGAATTTTAGCTACTGTAAAACCTTAACATTCGTGGTTCCAAAGGATACGGGTTTTAGTACTCTCAGAATTTTAGCTACTGTAAAACTGATGTTATTCGGAAAAAGGATGTACTTGCGTTTTAGTACTCTCAGAATTTTAGCTACTGTAAAACGGTGAGGAAGGTGAATTGTAATGAAACTTCGTTTTAGTACTCTCAGAATTTTAGCTACTGTAAAACAACATTCAATTTATCGCTTTCTGCGAATGCGTTTTAGTACTCTCAGAATTTTAGCTACTGTAAAACTTCCCTCGAAACTTTGCCATCACTAACACTTGTTTTAGTACTCTCAGAATTTTAGCTACTGTAAAACAAGCCTGTAACGCCCAAAGGACGTTGATTCGTTTTAGTACTCTCAGAATTTTAGCTACTGTAAAACTCCAGTTACGCGCTATTAACGCTATCTCTAGTTTTAGTACTCTCAGAATTTTAGCTACTGTAAAACAGCTGTTACTTCGTCCGCCTTTTTTTTGACGTTTTAGTACTCTCAGAATTTTAGCTACTGTAAAACTGAGCTGCGTATAATCTTGAACAAATAAATGTTTTAGTACTCTCAGAATTTTAGCTACTGTAAAACCGAATGATAAAGCCAAGCGCAGGCACCATCGTTTTAGTACTCTCAGAATTTTAGCTACTGTAAAACTACATTGATAATATCTAGCCCAAACATAGGGTTTTAGTACTCTCAGAATTTTAGCTACTGTAAAACGAACAACAACTAGAGAAAGCCTATAGCGCAGTTTTAGTACTCTCAGAATTTTAGCTACTGTAAAACTTTCAAGTGGAGCGATTGCCAGATACCTGGTTTTAGTACTCTCAGAATTTTAGCTACTGTAAAACTACGTTGGATCACATCAGAACGGTATCGTTGTTTTAGTACTCTCAGAATTTTAGCTACTGTAAAACTAGCTCACGTTTTCAGCAACAGACGTATCTGTTTTAGTACTCTCAGAATTTTAGCTACTGTAAAACTGATTCATCGCTTTTAACAAATAACCTGCAGTTTTAGTACTCTCAGAATTTTAGCTACTGTAAAACCGGCGTTGGGAAGTGCGTTCGTAACATTCTGTTTTAGTACTCTCAGAATTTTAGCTACTGTAAAACTTTGGTCTTGCTTTAATAGGACGTGCGGCTAGTTTTAGTACTCTCAGAATTTTAGCTACTGTAAAACTTCTAGTGCGAGTGGCTGGCTACAACTATAGTTTTAGTACTCTCAGAATTTTAGCTACTGTAAAACATTTAGCGGGTTCTGCGTACTGCTCTCTGTGTTTTAGTACTCTCAGAATTTTAGCTACTGTAAAACTTCACGGTGAGCGGTATATAGGTTCCGTCGGTTTTAGTACTCTCAGAATTTTAGCTACTGTAAAACCTCTCTCACTAAATCCGCAATTACGCTACTGTTTTAGTACTCTCAGAATTTTAGCTACTGTAAAACACGTATCAGACGGACAATTAACCACATACTGTTTTAGTACTCTCAGAATTTTAGCTACTGTAAAACGCCACGTATAAAAGAACTTTTAAGTGACATGTTTTAGTACTCTCAGAATTTTAGCTACTGTAAAACGCGGCTGTTACCTTGCCTTTTTGATATTCTGTTTTAGTACTCTCAGAATTTTAGCTACTGTAAAACATCGTATCAGAATCAGTAATCGTAAATGATGTTTTAGTACTCTCAGAATTTTAGCTACTGTAAAACTTTCACTCAAAAGAAAACTGCATCTGAATAGTTTTAGTACTCTCAGAATTTTAGCTACTGTAAAACCGAACACAGGATTTATGAAGAATTATTTGCGTTTTAGTACTCTCAGAATTTTAGCTACTGTAAAACTTGATTGTTCGGGATTAACACAATGGTGTTGTTTTAGTACTCTCAGAATTTTAGCTACTGTAAAACGTCCGCAAGTCACGCCATGCTTGCGTCCGGTTTTAGTACTCTCAGAACTTTATAACAAATCAAAAAAGATGGAGTCCTAATCGTTGACTCTGTCTTTTCGCTATGCTATTATAGTAAGATGCCAAAAGAATCGATATCACCATATTTAGCGGTGCGTACGCGAGGAATTGCAGTTTTAGCCTGTTTGGTTCACATAGCAAGAAAATAGTGGTTTTCTTTGAGGAACCCGCTTTCTTTTTGTCTTTTTTAGGTATTTTTGCCAAGTTCCATTGTACTATTTTTGCTGCAATGTGCTTAATAAATTTAGTTTATTTGAGAGGGTGAATGAGTTGTCAGGTCAACTAGTTCAGTACGGAAGACATCGCCAACGTAGAAGTTTCGCTCGTATTAGTGAAGTGTTGGAGTTACCA
Organism: Paenilisteria portnoyi; assembly: GCF_014322795.1. Lineage (GTDB taxonomy): Bacteria > Bacillota > Bacilli > Lactobacillales > Listeriaceae > Listeria_A > Listeria_A portnoyi. The sequence continues at coordinate 132,657 of NZ_JAASTT010000004.1, read as the reverse complement.
AACTTAATCGAGATTCAATCGAAGTCCTACCAATGGTTTTTGGATGAGGGATTACGTGAAATGTTCCGCGATATTTCTCCAATTGAGGATTTTGCTGGGAATTTGTCACTAGAATTTATCGACTACAATTTGGGAGATCCGAAATATTCAGTAGAAGAGTCGAAAAACCGCGATGCTAATTATGCAGCACCATTGCGCGTGAAGTTACGTCTTATTAATAAAGAGACGGGTGAAGTGAAAGACCAAGAAGTATTTATGGGTGATTTCCCGCTTATGACCGAGATGGGGACGTTTGTTATCAATGGCGCCGAGCGTGTTATTGTATCGCAATTAGTGCGTTCTCCAGGTGTTTATTTTAACGGAAAACTCGACAAAAACGGTAAAAAAGGTTTTGGTTCTACTGTCATCCCTAACCGTGGGGCGTGGCTTGAGTATGAAACAGACGCGAAAGATGTTGTTCATGTAAGAATCGACCGGACGCGTAAATTACCAGTTACTGTTCTTTTACGTGCGCTTGGATTTGGCTCCGATAGCGAAATCTTGGAGTTAATCGGGGAGAATGACTACTTACGCAACACACTTGAGAAAGATAATACCGATAATGCGGACAAAGCATTGCTTGAAATTTATGAGCGCTTGCGTCCTGGTGAACCACCGACAGTTGAAAATGCGAAGAGCTTGCTAGTATCGCGCTTTTTCGATCCAAAACGTTATGATTTAGCGAATGTTGGTCGTTACAAAATCAACAAAAAAGTGCATCTGAAAAACCGTCTATTTAACCAAACACTGGCAGAAACGTTAGTTGATCCAGAAACTGGTGAAATTATCGCGTCTAAAGGTGAGATTTTAGATCGTCGTAAATTGGATTCTATTATTGAGAATCTTGAAAATGGCGTCGGATTCCGAACACTCCGTCCAACTGATGGCGTTATGGAAGACAGCGTTGTTGTTCAATCTATCAAAATTTACGCACCAAACAGCGAAGAAGAAAAAATTATCAATGTTATTGGTAATGCTTATATTGATGCGAGCGTGAAACACATTACGCCAGCCGATATTATTTCTTCTATCAGTTATTTCTTCAACCTACTTCACGGAGTAGGCGACACGGACGATATTGACCATCTTGGTAACCGTCGTTTGCGTTCAGTTGGAGAGCTTTTACAAAATCAATTCCGTATCGGTTTGTCCCGTATGGAGCGTGTCGTTCGTGAGCGTATGTCGATTCAAGACATGAGCACCGTGACACCGCAACAATTGATTAATATTCGTCCAGTTGTGGCATCCATAAAAGAATTCTTTGGTAGCTCGCAGTTATCACAGTTTATGGATCAAACGAACCCGCTTGCCGAATTGACGCATAAACGTCGTCTTTCAGCGCTTGGACCCGGTGGTTTGACGCGTGAACGTGCTGGTTATGAAGTACGTGACGTGCATTATTCCCACTATGGTCGTATGTGTCCGATTGAAACGCCTGAGGGACCGAATATTGGACTGATTAACTCCTTGTCTTCCTTTGCAAAAGTGAACAAGTTTGGCTTTATCGAAACACCATATCGTCGCGTTGATCCTGAAACGAACCGCGTAACAGATACGATTGATTATCTGACTGCGGACGAAGAGGATAACTATGTAGTGGCCCAAGCGAACTCGAAATTAGATGAGCTCGGTACTTTTACAGAAGAAGAAGTTATGGCGCGTTTCCGTTCTGCCAATTTAGCTGTTGAAAAAGAACGTATCGATTACATGGACGTATCGCCAAAACAAGTTGTTTCGGTTGCGACGGCATGTATCCCGTTCCTTGAAAATGATGACTCCAACCGTGCGTTAATGGGAGCCAACATGCAACGTCAAGCGGTTCCACTTTTAAATCCAGAAGCGCCAATCATTGGAACAGGTATGGAACACGTTTCTGCCCGTGACTCTGGTGCTGCTGTTGTATGTAAGCATGATGGACTTGTGGAACACGTGGAAGCCAAAGAAATCTGGGTTCGCCGTATTTCTGAAGTGGATGGCAAAGAAGTTAGCGGTGGTATTGATAAATATACACTGCGCAAATTTGTTCGTTCGAATCATGGTACGTGTTATAACCAATCGCCAAACGTTGCAGAAGGAGACCGCGTAACAAAAGGCGAAATCCTTGGTAACGGTCCTTCGATGGACTCTGGTGAGCTTGCTCTAGGTCGTAATGTTCTTGTAGCATTCATGACTTGGGACGGTTATAACTATGAGGATGCGATTATCATGAGTGAACGTCTTGTAAAAGATGATGTTTACACGTCGATTCATATTGAAGAATTTGAATCAGAAGCTCGTGATACGAAACTCGGACCTGAGGAAATGACTCGTGATATTCCAAACGTTGGGGAAGACGCATTGCGCGATCTTGACGAACGTGGCGTTATCCGTGTCGGAGCAGAAGTAAAAGACGGCGACTTGCTCGTTGGTAAAGTAACGCCAAAAGGTGTAACCGAGCTGACAGCAGAAGAACGTTTACTACACGCAATCTTCGGTGAAAAAGCCCGTGAAGTTCGCGATACATCTCTACGCGTACCACATGGCGGCGACGGCATTGTCCTTGACGTGAAAATCTTTACACGTGAAGCTGGCGATGAGTTACCACCAGGCGTTAACCAACTCGTTCGTGTTTATATCGTTCAAAAACGTAAAATTCATGAAGGCGATAAAATGGCCGGACGTCACGGAAATAAAGGGGTTATCTCTCGTATTTTACCAGAAGAAGATATGCCATTTATGCCAGACGGAACGCCAGTTGATATCATGCTTAACCCACTAGGTGTACCATCACGGATGAACATCGGACAAGTACTTGAGCTTCATTTAGGTATGGCAGCTCGTTACCTCGGCATTCACATCGCGACACCAGTATTTGATGGCGCGAACGATGACGACGTATGGAGCACAGTTGCTGAATCCGGTATGGCACCAGATGCGAAAACCACGCTTTATGATGGACGTACAGGTGAACCTTTTGATAACCGTATTTCTGTCGGTATTATGTATATGATTAAACTAGCCCACATGGTTGATGATAAATTACATGCTCGTTCAACTGGACCTTACTCACTAGTAACACAACAACCACTAGGCGGTAAAGCACAGTTCGGTGGACAACGTTTTGGAGAGATGGAAGTATGGGCACTAGAAGCATACGGTGCCGCTTACACGCTTCAAGAAATCCTGACGATCAAATCCGATGACGTGGTAGGCCGTGTGAAAACATACGAAGCCATTGTCAAAGGCGAAAGCATCCCAGAACCAGGCGTACCAGAATCCTTCAAGGTACTAATTAAAGAGCTTCAAAGTCTAGGAATGGACGTAAAAATCCTCTCCGCAGACAAAGAAGAAATCGAATTACGCGACCTAGAAGACGAAGAATTCGGCGCCCAAAACGACGCTTTCAACATCGTCTCCGAACCAACGAAGCCAGCAGGTATAATCGACTCGAATCAATAATATATAAGCCAAGCGCATTTAATTTTCTAGAGAACTAAATGCGCGAAGCTAAAATAGAACAGGAATAACAAAAACGTTAGACGAGTGAAAAGCGCCAAATCAGCTTTTGAACTGCTGGGTAAGACGTACATTCTGCTTTACACAAATCGAGCGAAAGCGATTGTATTCTGTCAGTTTTGTGGAAGCCGGAAGCGGAGCATACTTGCGTATGTGAGAACCGGAAGTCCGCAAAAGTGGCAGAATGCGATCGCTTGCCGCCGATTTACTTGGGATATGCCACTCGTCAAATATAGGAGGTAGACCATTGGTTTTAGATGTGAAAAATTTTGAGTATATGAAAATAGGTCTTGCGTCTCCAGATAAAATTCGTTCATGGTCACACGGAGAAGTTAAAAAACCAGAAACAATCAACTATCGTACGCTGAAACCTGAGCGTGATGGTTTGTTCTGCGAAAGAATCTTCGGACCAATGAAAGACTGGGAATGTTCTTGTGGGAAATACAAACGTGTTCGCTATAAAGGCGTAGTTTGTGACCGCTGTGGCGTTGAAGTTACGAAGTCCAAAGTTCGTCGTGAACGTATGGGACACATTGAACTAGCTGCACCAGTAACACATATTTGGTACTTTAAAGGTATTCCGAGCCGTATGGGACTTGCTCTTGACATGTCACCGCGTGCTTTAGAAGAAGTTATCTATTTTGCTTCCTATGTTGTAACAGAACCAGGCGATACACCGCTTGAAAAGAAACAATTGCTTTCTGAAAAAGAGTACCGCGTTTACCGTGAGAAATATAGCCAATCGTTCCAAGCTGGGATGGGCGCTGAAGCAATCAAAAAACTTCTTGCAGACATTCAACTTGAAAAAGAAGTAAATGGCTTGAAAGAAGAATTGAAATCGGCACAAGGACAACGTAGAACTCGTGCGATTCGTCGTTTAGAAGTTCTAGAAGCATTCCGTCATTCCGGCAATGATCCAAGTTGGATGGTTCTTGACGTGCTTCCAGTTATCCCGCCGGAAATCCGCCCAATGGTTCAACTTGAAGGTGGACGTTTTGCGACAAGTGATTTGAATGACCTTTATCGCCGTGTTATTAACCGGAATAACCGTCTGAAACGCTTGCTTGATTTAGGAGCGCCTAACATCATCGTGCAAAATGAAAAACGGATGCTCCAAGAAGCAGTCGATGCTTTGATTGATAATGGTCGTCGTGGCCGTCCGGTAACAGGACCAGGTAACCGCCCACTGAAATCACTGTCTCACATGCTGAAAGGTAAACAAGGTCGTTTCCGTCAAAACTTACTAGGTAAACGTGTCGATTATTCTGGTCGTTCCGTTATCGTAGTTGGTCCGAACCTTAAGATGTACCAATGTGGACTTCCGAAAGAAATGGCACTCGAACTATTCAAGCCTTTCGTGATGAAAGAATTGGTTGGTCGTGGCCTTGCGCATAACATTAAGAGTGCAAAACGCAAAATCGAACGTTCTTCACCTGAAATTTGGGATGTATTAGAAGAAGTTATTCGTGAGCATCCAGTACTTCTTAACCGCGCGCCTACTTTGCATAGACTAGGTATCCAAGCTTTCGAACCTACACTTGTTGAAGGCCGTGCGATTCGTCTGCATCCGCTAGTATGTACAGCTTATAACGCCGATTTTGATGGTGACCAAATGGCTGTCCATGTCCCACTATCCGCAGAAGCACAAGCAGAAGCGCGTATTTTGATGCTCGCTGCCCAAAACATTTTGAACCCGAAAGATGGTAAACCGGTTGTAACGCCTTCTCAAGATATGGTACTAGGTAACTACTACTTGACGCTTGAACGGGAAGGTACAGTTGGGGAAGGTACAGTCTTCACGGATATTAACGAAGCGCAATTAGCATACCAAAACGGTTATGTTCATTTGCATTCGCGTATCGCCGTTGTTGCAGGATCGATTGACAACGAAAGATTTACCGATGAGCAACGCAAACAATTATTAATTACGACAGTTGGTAAACTAATTTTCAATACAATTTTACCAACGACATTCCCATATATTAACGAACCGACAGATTACAATCTTGAAGTTGAAACGCCTAAGAAATATTTCGTGGATACGAACACAGATGTGAAAAAATTCATCCAAGAACAAGAAATCGTTGACCCATTCAAGAAAAAAATCCTAGGAAACATCATCGCGGAAGTTTTCAAAAAGTTCCATATCACTGAAACTTCTCGTATGCTCGATCGCATGAAAGATCTAGGTTTCAAAATCTCTACAAAAGCTGGTATGACAGTTGGTATCGCCGACATCTTGACGCTGGAAGAAAAGCATGACATTCTTGAAGAAGCGCATGATAAAGTAGAGAAAATTACGAAAACATTCCGTCGTGGTTTGATTACCGATGACGAAAGATACGAACGTGTTATTGCTGTCTGGAATGAAGCGAAAGACGTTATCCAAGGCAAACTGATCTTGAGTTTGGATCGCTTAAACCCGATCTTCATGATGCAAGATTCAGGAGCTCGTGGTAACATCTCCAACTTTACACAGCTTGCAGGTATGCGTGGTCTGATGGCCGATCCATCTGGACGTATCGTAGAACTTCCAATCACATCGAACTTCCGTGAGGGACTAACTGTCTTGGAATACTTTATCTCAACCCATGGTGCGCGTAAAGGTCTTACCGATACAGCCCTTAAAACAGCCGATTCAGGTTACCTTACTCGTCGTTTGGTTGACGTGGCGCAAGATGTTATCATTCGTGAATACGATTGTGGCACTGACCGCGGTCTTGAAATTGAAGCTATCCGCGAGGGTACGGAGATTATCGAGCCTTTGGAAGAACGTTTGGAAGGTCGTTATGCTCGTAAATCGATCAGACACCCAGAAACAGGCGAAGTTATCGTTGCTGAAAATGACTTGATTACAGAGGCTAAATCACGTCTTGTTATCGAAGCTGGTATTGAAAAAGTAACTATCCGTTCTGCGTTCACATGTAACACACGACACGGTGTATGTAAGAAATGTTATGGTAAAAACTTGGCAACAGGAACAGAAGTCGAAGTCGGAGAAGCCGTTGGTATTATCGCCGCGCAATCCATCGGGGAACCAGGTACACAGCTTACAATGCGTACGTTCCATACAGGTGGGGTAGCCGGAGACGATATCACGCAAGGTCTTCCACGTATCCAAGAGATTTTTGAAGCACGTAATCCTAAAGGTCAAGCGATTATTACCGAAGTTGAGGGTGAAGTTGTTTCTATTGAAGAAGCACGCGATCGTCAACAAGAAATCGTGATACAAGGTAAAGATGAAGACCGTCGTAGCTACAGTATTCCTTATACTGCCCGCCTGCGCGTTAAAATCGGAGACATTGTTGACCGTGGGGAAGCCCTAACAGAAGGTTCGATTGATCCGAAAGCATTGATTCGCGTTCGCGACGTTCTTTCCGTACAAGAATATCTACTTGCTGAGGTACAAAAAGTTTACCGGATGCAAGGGGTTGAAATCGGCGATAAACACGTTGAAGTTATGGTTCGTCAAATGTTGCGTAAAATCCGCGTAATGGACACTGGTGATACAAATATCTTGCCAGGAACATTAATGGATGTGCACACATTTACCGAGTCTAACCGTGACGCACTACTTGCCGGCAAACAACCAGCAACTGGACGCCCAGTATTGCTAGGTATTACAAAAGCATCCCTTGAAACAGATTCCTTCCTGTCCGCCGCATCCTTCCAAGAAACAACACGAGTTCTTACAGATGCAGCAATCAAAGGTAAAACCGATGAATTGCTCGGCTTGAAAGAAAACGTAATCCTAGGTAAACTGATCCCAGCCGGTACCGGTATCCACCATTACCGCAAGCTGAAATCATCCGTACTAGGTAAAGAGCAAGAAGTTGCAGATTTGGAAGAAACGAAGCATATTTAATTAGATGCTGAACGCGCCCGTTCAGCCCTGACAGAGCTTGGAGCCGCCGCAATAAAAGTCCTCCTTTGACTTTTGTGGAGGGGGTGAAAGCTCCGAAGGGTTGGCGCGAGAAGCTTGATAAACCTAGATGCTAAGCGTGTCCGCTAGGACTGAAAAAGTTTGGAGCCGCCGCAGTGAAAATCTGTTTTTGATTTTTGCGTAGGGGGAGAAAACTTCGAAGTCCTGGCACGCGAAGCTCGATTGAAACTTAGATGTTGAGCGTGCCCGTCAGGACTGAAAGAACTTGGAGCCGCCGCAGTGAAAATCCTCTTTTGATTTTTGCGTAGGGGGTGAAAGTTCCGAAGTCCTGGCACGCGAAACTCGATAAAGAACACAGAAGTCACCCGCGAAACCAAAAGTTTCGCAGGTGACTTTTTAATTATAAAACACCCAAAATACATACCCAGTCCCTCCCCAAAAAACTGTTTTATCCCCATAAAATAGTGTAAAATAAAAAAGAATAGAAAAAAGAGGTGAAAAACTTTGAAAATTGGATTGCGTACAGTGAAAACAGCTGTTGGCGCGACGCTCGCGATCCTCATCGCCGAATGGTGGGGTCTCGAATACGCCGTTTCAGCAGGTTTAATCACAGTTCTCAGCATTCAAAACACGAAAAAAGGCTCGATACAACTCGCGATGCAGCGCGTATATTCGACAGTAATCGCGCTAACAATCTCGGCCATATTTTTCATGTTACTAGGCTTTAACGCGATTGCATTCGGCTTTTATCTCCTAGTATTCATCCCAATCGCGGTCCGACTCAAAGTAACGGACGGCATCGTGGTCAGCTCGGTACTCGTGACGCATATTTTAGTGGAGCAGTCGCTCTCGCTATTTTGGTTTACAAACGAGATGCTACTCATGACGGTCGGCGCGGGAATCGGGATTCTGCTGAACTTATACATGCCAAAAATGGACACGGAAATGAAGCAGCAACGCCAAAAAATTGAGTCGGTGATGCGCCAAATTTTCTTTTGTTTCGCGCAGGATTTGAAACGTGAGCCGGTTTATTTGGATGAGAAGAAGCTGATTAAGCAGTTGGCGGAGTACTTGACGGAGGCCAATGATCAGTCGCGGCGTCATTTTGATAACCAGTTATTTGCGGATTCGCGGTATTATATTAAATATATCGATATGCGGACGGTGCAATTGCGCGTGATTAGGCAGATGAATTTGTCGGTGCGCCAGATTGGAATTTTGACGGATCATGCGGGGCAAATGGCGAGCTTGGTTGAGAAAACGGCTTTATCGCTGTCAGAGGCGAACCCGGCGGAGGACTTGATTGTGGATGTGAATGTGATGCTGGCTGATTTTCGCAAAAGTGAGTTGCCGAAGACGCGGGAGGAATTTGAAGGGCGGGCGTTGCTTTTCCAGTTTCTCAATGATTTGCGTTATTTGCTAGAATTGAAACGCGATTTCACGAAGCAATTTGAAAAAGGTAAAGAATTAGTAAAGATTAGTGCTGGTTGAGGCATCCTTTGCTATAATAAAGAGGCAGTGAAAACGTGAAACAAAACTGGAGGGAACAAGGTGCGTAGACAAAAGAAGAGTAATAAGAAATGGATTTGGATTAGTCTTATCGTTGTTTTAGTTCTTGCTATTGGAGGGGGCGCGGTTTACTATTTTATGTATAGTAGCGCGAAGCATGAGAAAATGGCCAACGAGGCCGCGGAGAATTTCACGACGAATATTAAGAACCAGAAATTTACGGAGCTTTCGGACGATGTGACGAAGGAATCGCTGAAGAAAAGTGGTTTCACGGCGAAGGAAATGGAAGCTAAGTATGAGACTGTTTATAATGGCATCGATGCGCGTGATATCAAGGTTTCCGACTTAAAAGTGACGCCAAATGATGGGGATAATAACTATAAATTGGCGTATAGTCTGGAGATGACGACGACGCTTGGTAAGATGGCTAAGCAGAAATATACGGCGACGATTTCAAGTGAGGATGATGCTTGGAAAGTGGATTGGCAGCCGAATTTAATTTTTCCAGGGATGGTGAAATCGGATAAGGTTCGCTTGACGACGGATGAGGCGAAACGTGGCCAAATTCAGGACGTGAACGGCAAGGGGCTCGCGATTAATAAAAATGTGAGTGAGGCTGGGATTGTTCCGAATGATCTTGGTGAGGGCGCAGCGAAGACGACGAATTTGGCGGCAATTAGTAAAGAATTCGATATTCCAGTTGCTGATTTGGAGAAGAAATTGTCGCAAAGTTGGGTGCATCCGGATACGTTTGTGCCAATTAAAGTTCTGACGACTGGTTCGCCGGTGCAGATGACGGGTGTTAGTTATGCGACGATTGAAACGCGTTATTACCCGCTAAGTCAGGCGGCGGCGCACTTAATCGGTTATGTTGGTGAAGTGAGCGCGGAGGATATCGAGAAAAATAAACTACTAAACGCGGGCGACTTAATCGGAAAAGCCGGTTTAGAGCGTTATTATGATAAAGCATTGCGCGGCGTGAACGGCGGTCGTATCCTGATTGTAAATGACGAAACGAAAGAAGAAACCGTTCTGCAACAAAATGTGAAGAAGGACGGCGACACGATTAAGCTTACAATCGACAGTCAAGTGCAGCAAGACGCTTTCAACGCGCTAAAAGGCGAGGTCGGCTCCGTGACGGTTATCAATCCGACAAACGGCAATCTAACAGCGCTAGTCAGCTCACCATCCTATGATACGAACCAAATGGTAGCGGGGATTTCGAGTGAAGATTACAAGAAATACACCGACGATAAAAAACTCCCATTCCTCGCTCGTTACGCGACACGCTACGCACCAGGTTCGACTTTTAAAACAATTACGGCGGCAGTTGGGTTGGAAAATGGCACGACAAAACCAGATAAAGTACGCGAAATCTCTGGTTTACAATGGCAAAAAGATAAATCATGGGGCAAGTATTTCGTGACGCGTGTCCATGATATTCCAAAAGTGAACATGGTTGATGCACTTGTGAACTCCGATAATATTTATTTTGCGCAAGAAGGCTTGGCGATGGGTGCAACGAAATTCCAAGACGGCTTGAAAAAATTCGATTTCGGCGAGGAATTTGATTTACCGTTCAACATGGAGCCAGCACAAGTTTCCAACGATGGCATTAAATCAGATATTTTGCTAGCGGATACGGCATATGGACAAGGTGAACTACTGATGTCGCCAATCCAGCAAGCCGTTGCCTACACGCCATTCGCGAACAATGGTAAGATGGTTTATCCGAAATTGACAGCAACCGAAGAGACGAAAGCCGCGAAAGATTCGATGAGTGCAGCGACAGCAAATACCGTCAAATCAGCGCTCGTGCAGGCAGTCTCTAAACCAGAAGGAACCGTGCACAAACTCCAAATTGCAGGGCATAATATTGCTGGGAAAACAGGAACCGCGGAACTGAAACAAAAACAAGGCGAAAGTGGTCTTGAGAATGGATTCCTACTTGCGTTCGATAGCGATAAACCGGATTATCTCGTGCTTGCGATGATCGATGGCGTTAACGGTCGCGGTGGCAGTGGACTCGTGATTGACAAGATGAAACCAGTAATTGAATCGTTTTATAAATAAACTCCGGAGAGCTTGAGAGGTCTGTATGACTTTTCAGGCTTTTTTGTGTAATCACTTTACTTTCCATTTCAATCACGGTATAATAAATAAAATATTAATTCCGAGTAAAAAGATGCGAATTAGAAAAGGTGGGTGAAGCGAATGACTGCAATTATTGGAATATCGGCGGCGCAATTGACAGTGCAAGTCCCGAACACAATCTCACGCAATGGCACGTATGTCGGCGGTGATTACATATCCGTCGTTGCTAATAGCGGGGGGGCACCACTCGTAATTCCTGTGACAGACACACGTCTTATCGCGACTTTTGTGGATCAGATGGACGGCCTCATTTTATCCGGTGGTCAGGACGTTTCACCAGCTCTATATGGCACGACGCCACAAGCAGAACTCGGCGATACATGCGCTATTCGCGACGACTTCGAACTGGCACTTTTAAAAGAAACGCTAGCTCAAAAGAAACCGATTTTGGCAATTTGCCGCGGTGCACAGCTACTCAATATCGCGCTTGGCGGAACGCTGCACCAAGACACGAGCTACATCGAAACCGCGAATTTATCACATATGCAACAAGATTGCGCGACGAGAGCGACACATGGAATCCGAATCGAAAGAGGTTCCAGACTCGCGAGCATTCTCGGAAACACCGCCCAAGTCAATTCATTTCATCATCAAGCAGTTAATATAGTAGGAACTGGTCTAAAAATCACGGCAACAGCTCCAGACGGCGTTGTGGAAGCGATAGAAAAAGAAGGCGCACCATTCGTTGTCGGCGTTCAGTGGCATCCCGAATTAATCTCGGAAACCGACGCCTCGATGCAACGCCTTTTTCAAGAATTTGTGAGAAACGCTGAACTGGGCGCATTAAAGCAGGTTTACAATGCACCTGCCAAGCTTAAAAAAATAGCGACATCACGTTAAAAGGGGGAAACAACATGAAAACGGGGATACTTATCACGATAATAGCACTCATCGGTGTTGTCATTGCAGCATGTGGTGGAGGAGACAAGGCAAACGAGCAGTTGGCAAATGACGGCGCGAAACAAGCAATCAAAGTCACATCGGCCGGTGAAATCGCAACACTCGATAGCGCGCTGTACAGCGACACGTTCAGCTCAGACGCCATCGGTCAAATTTCAGAAGGACTGTACCGCGTTAATCCAGACAACGACGCGGAACTAGGCATTGCCAAAGCAGAACCAACCGTGAGCGCTGACAAAAAAGTCTACACGTTCCAACTTCGCGACGACGCCAAATGGTCGAATGGCGATCCAGTCACAGCCGCCGATTTCGTTTTTGCATTTCAAAAAGTAGTCGATCCAAAAACCGCATCACCAAGCTCGAACCAACTCGACGTCATCAAAAACGCCAATCAAATCCGCAACGAGAAAGCATCACCAGACACGCTAGGCGTCAAAGCAATCGATGACAAAACGCTCGAAATCACCTTAGAAAACCCAATTCCATACTTACCAAAACTACTCACGGGCACACCATTCCTGCCACAAAACGAAAAATTCGTGAAAGCAGCAGGTTCCAAATACGGCACATCCGCCGATACAGTCCTATCAAACGGTCCATTCCTACTAAAAAACTGGTCAGGAATCCGCACATCATGGACCTACGTCAAAAATAAAGACTACTGGGATGCAGATAATGTAACATTAAACAAAGTAGACGTCCAAGTAGCCAAAGACACCGGCGCAGGGGTCAATCTTTACCAAACAGGCGATGCCCAATACACCGCACTCACCGACGAGTTCGCCCGACAATACCAAGCCAACCAAGCCTACCATTCCAAAGAAAAATCACTCATCGGCTACCTAGGATTTAACGAAGACGGCAAAACAACATCTAACATCCATTTACGCAAAGCCCTCTCGATGGCATTTGACAAAGAAGCATACACAGACACGATTCTCGGCGACGGTTCCAAAGCACTAAATGGCTACATCCCATCAGGTTTTGCAAAAGACCCAAGCAACGACAAAGACTTCCGCACCGAAAACGGAGACCTTGTCACATTCGACCCTGACAAAGCAAAATCAGAATGGGCAACAGCAAAAAAAGAACTCGGCGTTGACAAACTCACTTTGGAGGTTCTATCTTCTGACACTGAAGTCTCTAAGAAAACCGTCGAATTTCTACAAAATGAAATCCAACAGAACCTCCCAGACATCACAATCAAACTAAAAAGCGTGCCATTAAAAAATAGGCTAGTTCTGACAACCGCAGGAGATTACGACATTTTCTACGGAACGTGGTCACCAGACTACAGCGATCCGATCAACTTTTTAGAAGTGTACCAATCGGATGGTGGTTTAAATTTTTCGAAGTATGACAGTGCAACCTATGATGCCGGATTAAATAACGCCAAGAGCACCTATGCAACGGCTCCTGCAAAACGTTGGAATGAGATGCTCAAACTCGAAAAACAATTGATTCAAACAGACGCCGTTATTGCACCATTTTATCAAGGAGCCTCAGCGTATCTACTTGATCCAACAGTCAAAGGAGTACAAATCTACCCATTTGGCAGAAACATCTCCTATAGACTCGCATACGTTGACGAATAACCTATATCAAGACGAGCGACAAACGCCGATTAAAGCGCTGTTTGTCGCTTGTTTTTTCTATCTCAACAAACATAGTCGAAATGCTTGACAATCCACTAAGAAGAATGGTATTATATCCAAGGTGCCTCTTCCTTCGTGACGAGGTATAGAGAATAGAAACTGTTGCTAGGAAATATCCTGTCAGCAATTTTATTTTAAAGAAAAAATGAACCACCTGGATGTGTGGCTCTAGAAAAATCGGAAGGAGGAAACCAAAAAATGCCTACAATTAATCAATTAGTTCGCAAACCGCGTCAATCTAAATCAAAGAAATCTGATTCTCCAGCACTTAACAAAGGCCTAAATACTTTCAGAAGATCATTAACAGACGTATCATCTCCACAGAAACGTGGTGTATGTACTCGTGTTGGTACAATGACTCCGAAGAAACCTAACTCGGCGCTTCGTAAGTACGCTCGTGTACGTCTGACTAACGGCCTTGAAGTAACTGCTTATATCCCAGGTATCGGACATAACCTACAAGAACATAGTGTTGTACTTATTCGCGGAGGACGTGTGAAAGATTTACCGGGGGTACGTTATCATATCGTACGTGGTGCTCTAGATACAGCTGGTGTTGAAAATAGAGGACAAAGCCGTTCTAAATACGGAACGAAAAAACCTAAAAAATAATAAAAACTTTAGCAAGAATGCTGAAAAACAGTCATTATCGTGATTTATCGCCAAACCCAGTGTGTTGACAAATGCTTAGTTCCTAGGCAAAGTCGAGCACGGAAGCGGAGCGTACTAGTGTACGTGAGCATCGGAGCGGAGATTTTAACGACGGAAATGAGCGTTTGTCAGCGCACGAATAAAAAATCTTACTCTTTGAAAGGAGGATATCCAATGCCTCGTAAAGGTCCTGTTGCTAAACGTGACGTATTACCAGATCCGATGTACAATTCGAAATTGGTAACTCGTCTAATCAATAAACTTATGATTGATGGTAAACGCGGAAAAGCACAAACTATCATTTATTCTGCTTTTGATATCATCGCGCAAGAAAGTGGAAAAGACCCTATGGAAGTATTTGACGAAGCAATCAAAAACATCATGCCAGTTCTTGAAGTAAAAGCTCGCCGTGTCGGTGGTGCTAACTATCAAGTTCCGATTGAAGTTCGTGCTGATCGTCGTACAACTCTAGGTCTACGTTGGTTAGTTAACTATTCACGTCTACGTGGAGAGAAAACTATGGTAGAACGTCTTGCACACGAAATCTTGGATGCATCTAACAATGCTGGAGCTTCCGTTAAGAAACGTGAAGATACACATAAAATGGCAGATGCAAACAGAGCATTCGCTCACTATCGCTGGTAAGATTCGTCTTATCCGCGCGACTAGGTCAACGCTTGTTGCCTAACTAAATCGTTAATAATGGAAGGAGAAATACCCATGGCTAGAGAGTTCTCCTTAGAAAAGACGCGTAATATTGGTATTATGGCTCATATTGATGCTGGTAAAACCACTACTACAGAGCGTATCCTTTTCTATACAGGGCGTATTCATAAAATTGGTGAAACACATGAAGGTGCATCACAAATGGACTGGATGGAACAAGAACAAGAACGTGGTATCACGATCACATCCGCTGCGACAACTGCGCAATGGAAAGGTCACCGCGTAAATATTATCGATACACCAGGACACGTAGATTTCACTGTTGAAGTTGAACGTTCCCTTCGTGTATTAGATGGTGCTGTTGCTGTTCTAGATGCACAATCAGGTGTTGAACCACAAACCGAAACAGTTTGGCGCCAAGCAACTACTTACGGGGTTCCTCGTGTAGTATTTGTAAACAAAATGGATAAAATCGGTGCTGACTTCTTGTACTCTGTCGGAACATTACATGACCGTCTAGATGCAAACGCACACCCAATCCAATTACCAATCGGTGCGGAAGATACTTTTGAAGGTATCATTGACTTAGTTGAGATGAACGCTTTGTATTATCTTGATGATGTAGGAAATGATCCTGAAATTCGTGAAATCCCAGCTGATCTTCAAGAGCTTGCTGACGAATACCGTGGCAAACTTGTTGAGGCTGTTGCTGATTTAGATGAAGAACTAATGATGAAATACCTTGAAGGTGAAGAGCCTACAAAAGAAGAATTGAAAGCGGGTATCCGTAAAGGAACACTTGCTGTTGAATTCTACCCTGTTGTATGTGGTACAGCATTCAAAAACAAAGGTGTTCAACCGATGCTTGATGCAGTACTAGATTACCTTCCAGCGCCAACTGATGTTGCTGCTATTAAAGGTATTTTACCAGATACAGAAGAAGAAGCGGAACGTCATCCTGATGATAATGAACCATTCTCTTCTCTTGCGTTTAAAGTTATGACTGACCCTTATGTTGGTCGTCTTACTTTCTTCCGCGTTTACTCAGGTACTTTGAACTCAGGTTCTTACGTTCAAAACTCATCTAAAGGTAAACGTGAACGTGTTGGACGTATCCTTCAAATGCACGCTAATCACCGTGAAGAGATTTCGATCGTATATTGTGGTGATATCGCTGCTGCTGTTGGTTTGAAAGACACAACTACTGGGGACACGCTATGTGATGAAAAGCAACAAATCATCTTGGAGTCCATGGAATTCCCAGAACCAGTTATCTCGGTTGCTATTGAGCCTAAATCAAAAGCCGATCAAGATAAAATGGGTCAAGCTCTTGCAAAACTTGCAGAAGAAGATCCAACATTCCGTACAGAGACTGACCAAGAAACTGGTCAAACAATCATCTCTGGTATGGGTGAGCTTCACTTAGATATCCTTGTTGACCGTATGCGTCGTGAGTTCAAGGTAGAAGCTAACGTGGGTGATCCACAAGTTTCTTACCGTGAAACATTCCGCCAATCTGCCCAAGTCGAAGGTAAATTTGTTCGTCAATCAGGTGGTCGGGGTCAATATGGTCACGTTTGGATCGAATTTGGTCCTAACGAAGAAGGAAAAGGCTTTGAATTCGAGAACGCTATTGTCGGTGGTGTTGTTCCACGTGAATACATCCCAGCAGTTCAAGCAGGTCTTGAAGGCGCGCTAGGTAATGGTGTACTTGCAGGATTCCCGCTAATCGATATTAAAGCAAAACTTTATGACGGATCTTACCATGATGTCGATTCCAATGAAATGGCCTTTAAAGTGGCTGCTTCTATGGCTCTTCGTAACGCGGCTAAGAAATGTAATCCTGTCATCTTGGAACCAATGATGAATGTTGAAGTAATTGTACCTGAGGATTACCTTGGAGACATTATGGGTAACATCACATCTCGTCGTGGTCGTGTAGATGGTATGGAAGCACGCGGTAACGCTCAAGTTGTTCGTGCATTCGTTCCACTTGCAAACATGTTTGGTTACGCTACGTACCTACGTTCAAGTACGCAAGGTCGCGGAGTTTACACTATGCAGTTTGATCACTATGAAGAAGTTCCAAAATCCGTTGGTGAAGAAATTATTAAAGCCAATGGCGGCAACAACAAAGAAGACTAATCAGTGTGCCGACGAACACTCATCTTCGTCGTTAATCCCTGCGTTACGGTGCTCTTCTTCGCAGAAGAGCTACGCATAACTTCTCACATGGTCGGGGATAAGACTCCCTCCCTGTTTTCAGTTGATGTACAGTCGTACATTCCGCTCCGGTACTCGGTATTGCCTAGAATCTAAGCATTCGTCGGCACACTGAGGCTCGGAGGCGCGGTCGAGTTAGGCGGAAAGAGAACGGTTCGAAACGCTATTGATTGCAAACTTTTGTTGTATCCTGTATAACTATAGTAACGAGATTCGCGCGGCATAGTCCGCGTGTTATCAATAATTTTTGTAAA
Organism: Paenilisteria portnoyi; assembly: GCF_014322795.1. Classification (GTDB taxonomy): domain Bacteria; phylum Bacillota; class Bacilli; order Lactobacillales; family Listeriaceae; genus Listeria_A; species Listeria_A portnoyi. Next base: position 115,228 of record NZ_JAASTT010000004.1, on the reverse strand, counting down.
CATTAAGGAGGAAATATTAAAATGGCTAAAGAAAAATTTGACCGCTCAAAACCCCATGTTAACGTTGGTACTATCGGACACGTCGATCATGGTAAAACTACTTTAACAGCTGCAATCACTACTGTACTATCTAAAAAAGGTTTTGCAGAAGCTTCTGCATACGACCAAATCGATGGTGCTCCAGAAGAAAGAGAACGTGGTATCACAATCTCTACTGCTCACGTTGAGTATGAAACTGAAAACCGTCACTACGCACACGTAGATTGCCCAGGACATGCCGATTATGTTAAAAACATGATCACTGGTGCTGCGCAAATGGATGGTGGTATCTTAGTAGTATCTGCTGCTGATGGTCCAATGCCACAAACTCGTGAGCATATCTTGCTTTCACGTCAAGTTGGTGTTCCTTACCTTGTTGTCTTCATGAACAAATGTGACATGGTAGATGACGAAGAATTACTAGAATTAGTTGAAATGGAAATCCGTGATCTATTAACTGAATACGAATTCCCTGGCGATGACATTCCTGTAATTAAAGGTTCTGCTCTTAAAGCTCTTCAAGGTGAAGCGGAATGGGAAGAAAAAGTTAACGAACTTATGGACGCTGTGGATAGCTATATCCCAACTCCAACTCGTGACACTGACAAACCATTCATGATGCCAGTTGAGGATGTATTCTCAATCACTGGTCGTGGAACTGTTGCTACAGGACGTGTTGAACGTGGACAAGTTAAAGTCGGTGACGAAGTTGAAGTTATCGGTCTTGTTGAAGACACTAAGAAAATCGTTGTAACTGGAGTAGAAATGTTCCGTAAGTTACTTGATTACGCTGAAGCAGGCGACAACATCGGTGCACTTTTACGTGGTGTAGCTCGTGAAGATATCCAACGTGGCCAAGTATTAGCTAAGCCAGGTTCGATCACTCCACATACTACATTTAAAGCTGAAACGTATGTTTTATCAAAAGAAGAAGGTGGACGTCACACTCCATTCTTCAACAACTACCGTCCACAATTCTATTTCCGTACTACTGACGTAACAGGTATTGTTACACTTCCAGAAGGTACTGAAATGGTTATGCCTGGCGATAACGTTGAGGTTTCTGTTGAGCTAATCGCACCAGTTGCGATTGAAGAAGGTACTAAATTCTCTATCCGTGAGGGTGGACGTACTGTAGGCGCTGGAGTAGTAGCGACTATCTCTAAATAATTTCAACTTAAAAATCCGGTTCCTCTTTATGGGGAATCGGATTTTTTAGTATGTGGGAATCAAATTTACGAAAAAGAGGAATTCGGGACATAACCCAGATAAATCGGCGTCAAGCGCTCGCATTCAGGGGATTTGGCGGACTTCCGGGTCTCACATACACCAGTATGCTCCGCTTCCGGCTTCCACCAAATCCCCTGAATACAAACGCTTTCGCTCGATTTGTGTAAAGCAGAATGTTCGTCCTACCCGAAGAAATGGAAGAGCGCTTTAGCTTTGTCTTGAGTTTTGTCTCAACCTCCTCTTTTTAAAATTGAGGATGTGAGTTCGTACATTTGATCGCGATAAGCGCCTGCTGGGAGTTTTTTGATTTCGCGTAACGCTTTTTTTGTATACTTGTCGGCTAATGTGAAAGCTTGCTCTACGCCTTTATATTTGGCTATAAGTGCGAGCAGTTGCTCTAAATCTTTATCTGACATGTCGAGCTGCTTTTCGAGTAGTGGCTGGAATTCAGATGGATGTTTTTGCATCGCGTAGATAAGTGGAAGTGTGTAGACGCCTTGTTTGACATCATTCAAAACTGGTTTTCCAAGTCCATCATCGGAGCTTGTATAATCCAGCACATCATCGATAATTTGAAAAGCCATTCCGAGATAATGACCGATATTCCAAGCGTTACGTACCTGAAAACGTGTCGCCTTACTTTGAGACGCACCAGAAAAAGTACTTAGGGCAAAAAGTTGCGCTGTTTTTCCGGATATGCGGGATAAATATTGACGCACCGTCACGTTAATATCATAGCGCATCCGCATTTGATCGAGTTCGCCCATCAGGATTTTCTCGATGTTTTTGCTGTTAAATTCGATATTCTCAACGGAACTCGCATGACTCGATAAAATTTTAAAACAGATGCAGAATAGATAGTCGCCAGTGTAAACCGCGTAATTACGCCCGTATTTCGAGTGAATCGTCGGAATGCCGCGTCTTGTCGGAGCGTCATCCACAACATCATCATGGATCAGCGTCGCCATATGTAATACCTCTAAAGCACCGGCAACCGCAATGGCACGATCGCGATCCCAATCAGGGCCGATTTGGGCGGCCAACATCGCATACGCCGGGCGCAAAAGTTTACCGCCAGCATGAATCAAGTCTTTCACGTTTTTCTCGACTTGCTTATCTCTAATTTGAATACTTTTTTCGATAGTTGTGAGTACATCTTTCAAATCGGTTTGCAGATTTGGATAGGCGTCCCACATCGGGTGAAGTTGCATAATTCATCCTCATTTCGCTTAGTTTTGGATAGGTTCATTCGTTTTATTAAAAGCACGTAGCGTTTGCACATTTTTAATTAAATAATTGGCCGCGATTCCGACTGCAATCCCTGATAGTATACCGATAAACGAGAGGACAGGCAAGTAGAGCATAACGTTCCAACTACCAGCAATCCAACTCGCAATCACGAGCTGACCAACATTATGTAGAATCCCGCCAGTCGTGCTGACCCCAATAATACTTACGCGCTTAGGTCCCAGCTTCTTCACTAACCACATACCGCCAAAACTCAAAATCGCTCCGGCCGCGCTATACATAAACGTTGAAATCGTTCCGCCGAGTAAGGTAGCCAACACGAGCCGAATGCATACAATCATAAAAGCGTCTTTCGTGGATAGCGTGTACAAGGAAATACACGTAATAATATTCGCCAAACCAAGCTTAGCGCCAGGTGCGAAGGCGAATGGGAACGGTATCGCGCGTTCCAGCAAACTAATGACAACCGCCTGAGCCGCCAGTAAAGCAATATAAACTAAACGCTTATTCTTCGTCATGTACACACACCTCCCTTGTCCCTAAGACGGAATAACAATCCCGTCATCAGGTTCTGTCTCCCCAGTTGTCGACTGCACTTCAATCACGACTTTATGTGGCAAACAAACAATCGTCTCGCCAAGTTTTCCAATCGCGCCGACACGAACGCAGACCTGATCATTACAGTTTGCAGCGCTAATCCGAATCCGCTCATCTTTTACTTCAATCTCATTATAATCACCATCATCCGCCGTCACTTTAAACGTATCAACGCCCGTGTGACCAGTTAAATCGACGCGTTTATACTCCTTGCCATCGACCTTAATGACCGCGACCAGCTTCGACTCCGATCCAGCAGGTGGGGCGGGTTCTTGTGATTTCGCATACGTAAAAATAGCTAGAGGCAAAAAAGAAAGCACGGTCAAAAGCACAACAATAATGACATCCCAACGCTTCACCATATGTAAATATTCCTTCACGTTTCTTTTCCCCCTCTAACTAGCTTTATCTTCATTGTAATACACTCACGCAAAAATATATAGCGAAAGGCAGTTTTTCGGCTGCCTTTCGCTATGATTGAATCGTATAAAATTATTTGTCGCGGTAGATGGAACTTTCCTTGCCGTACCACCAGCGCCCGAGATGTTTTTGGAACCAAGGCATAGCCCAATAGTCTAAACCAAATGTACGTCCAGCGCCATTTAGTAAAGCAATCGAAGCTGGTAACGCCCAGAATTTGTCCCAACCAAGCATAGCGCAAAGGGTGAACATTACTAGGAATCCAGCGCTTCCGATACTAGCTAACCAAGTGAACAAACCAACCACAAGTGCAAGACCGATAGCAAGTTCTACAAACGGAACGACTTTTTGCATGAAAAGGGCAACATCGAGGTTTGGCATGATAAGTTTCATAATCCACTCAAACCAACCAGGCATATGCGCAAAAATTGGTGTTGTTACGTTCGTTGCAGCAGCTCCAGCAGCATCGCCGGCCGCTTGTGACGCACCAGATGTTGCGTCTGTTTGCAACCATTCGAATGGCATTTTTGAAGTTGTCGCAGTTAACCATGAATCAGGTCCGAGTCCTTGGAATAACGGTTTCAAGTTCGTCAGGCTAACTTTATCCCACGTTGTTTCACCGTAAATCTTAGAAAGAGCCTCGTCAACCCAGAACCAACCGACATAAATACGAAGCGGCAATGTCCAAAGCACGTTACCGTAACGCGACGTCCAACCACGGAAAATATTCCGGTTATCCCGAATATGGAAAAATTCATGGGAAACGTATTGCGCCATATAATAGCCACTACGGATTCCGAAGAAGTAGTAAAGGTTAACCATGTGTTTCATGAAAATCGCGAACCAACCGTGCAAGCGTAATCCGCCGAGGTTAGCGACACCGTACTTGGAGCCAATCGAAACCATGACACCGTGATATTTCCCTTTGTAGGCTTCTTTTTCCGTTCCGCTGATTTCGGAAATGATGCTTTTCGCAGCAGTCATCCCAGTTTGTTCGGCAGCTTCAACGATTTGAGGAGTCGGTTTGCCTTCTTCCTCTTCATAGTAAGCTAAGTCACCGATAACGTACGTGTTTTCGAACTTCTCAGCTTCCATGTATTCATTGACTTTCAAACGACCAGCACGCGCTGTTTCCATACCGTAATCTTTCGTATCAGAATTCGCACGAACACCAGCAGTCCAAATTAATGTATGCGTTGGAATTTCGTCGCCAGATTTCAAAACGATGCTTTCCGCTTTAACTTCAACGATCGCAGCATCTTTCATAATCTTGATACCTTTTTTAACCATGAAGTCTTCCGCTTTTTGAGCATCCTTACGATCAAGCATGTTCAGAATCGTTGGTGCCGCTTCGACAACAATCAATTCAATCTCAGAAACATCGACCTTGTTATCTTTCGCAAGACGCGTTTTCCAGTCAAGCAATTCCCCGACCATTTCGATCCCGGTAAAACCAGAACCACAAATCGCAAAAGTAAGCATGGCTTTGCGTTTCGCTACATCTTGTTCCTCGGAAGCGTCATGAACAACCGTTTCGATATGCTCACGTAATTTAACCGCGTTTTCCCAAGACCAAAGCGTGAATCCATGTTCGCTAACACCGGGCGTTCCAAAGTCATTCGGCTCGCCGCCCATGCCAAGAACGAGGTAATCAAACGGATAGCTACCATTTTCCGTCGTCACCGTTTTCGTTTCGTGATCAACGTGCGTTACGTTGTCCGTCACTAATTTCACTTTCGTACGATTAAATAAATGACGCAAATCATACTGTATCGCTGTTGGTTCAACACGTCCCCCAGCTACTTCGTGCAACTCAGTCATCATCGTGTGGTAAGAATGTCTGTCAATCAACGTGATGGTTACTGATTCGTCTCTCTTGTACTTTTTCGCTAATTTCTTAGCCGCATGTACACCTGCATATCCCGCCCCTATTAAAACAATATTCTTTTCAGGCATATGCTTTCTCAACTCCTTGTAAGTATATTCACAAAAATTATAAGTCCTGCGTTCCAAAACATTATAGTGATAACCTAACCTAGTTTAACAGATAGAACAAAGGCTGTCTAGGGTCTTTACCCTCAAAAAACGTGAAGCAAACGCGAATTTATAGGTGAAAAGCTTCACAGGGCAACAAACTCCATTTGAGTGGGAAAAATTTAAAAAAATCATTGCAAAATAAGAACAGAATCGCTTTCTGAAAATTCTTGGTTTTCGAATCATGCATACTGTGTGTAGACAAATTGAGACAATAATGTTATATTTAAGTGGAATTAAGGTGAGCTTGTTGGTTTCGTGTCAATTTCATTGTTCATGTCATCACAAGTAATATTTTAAAAGGTGGGAGCAAATTTTATGAAGAAGAAAAAGTTGGTAATGGCCCTGACGGCAGTAATGGCTTCAAGCATGTTGTTAGTAGCGTGTGGAAATGACAATAGTAGCGACAGTGACAGCAAATCAAGCGACACGAAGCAGACGGATACGAAGAAAGCGGATGCTAAAACAGACGGTACAATGACGGATGGTACTTACAAATTGCAAGAAAAGAACTTTGACGACAAAGGTTGGAAAGGTTTCATGACAATCACAGTTAAAGACAATAAAATCACAGAATCTGATTATAACTATAAAGATAAAGACGGCAAGTTAAAAACAGACGACGCTGACTACGAGAAAAACATGAAAGCAAAAACTGGTGTAGGTCCACAAGAATACATCCCAGCTTTGAATGATTCTCTAGTAGCTAAGCAATCAGCGACAGACGTAGAAGTAGTAACAGGAGCAACACATTCTTCTGATTCATTCATCAACTACTCAAACCAACTGATTCAAGCGGCGCAACGTGCAGACACTGCGACAATTGAAATCAACAATGGTGCAGCGTTACAAGATGGTTCATATTCTCTAGAAGAGCAAAACTATGCAAACAACTACCGTCTAGTATTCAAAATGGAAGTAAAAGATGGGAAAATTACGACATCTGATTACAACTATGTAGACAAAGATGGCAAGTTGAAAACAGACGACGCTGACTACGAGAAAAACATGAAAGCAAAAACTGGCGTAGGTCCACAAGAATACATTCCAACACTTAACAAAGCGCTTGTTGACAAACAAAATCCTGCAGACGTTGCAGTAGTAACTGGTGCGACACATTCATCTGACGCATTCAAAATCTATGCAGCGCAACTTTATAATGCAGCTCAATCTGGTAACACAGATATGATTAAAGTTTACAACAAAGTAGACTCTGAGTAAGTAAATAGTAAGTAACGTAGAAGGGCTTCAGAGCGAAAACTCTGGAGTCTTTTTTGTTGGGCTACTCGACTTTCTTGACAAGGACTCTAATCACCGATACATTAAAATAGCGATATAGCCATACTCCATTCCAATTTGAAAGGTGCAATCTAAATGAAGAAATTTTATATTTTAATCACGCTGATGCTTTTGGCGCTAGTTGTCACGGCTTGTGGTAAGGATGATACGAAGAAAAGTAGCGCATCAGAGGATAATGACTCAGAAATTCTTTCCCAACCATATACAAAAACGGATTTTCTAATGGGGACAATCAATGTCATTAAAATTTACGACAAAGGAAAAGAGGACGTTCTTCTCAAAGCTTTTGACCGAATCAAGGAATTAGATAAGCAAATTACGACGAGTGATAGCGGTAAAACATCAGAAGTAGATAAGGTTAATTTGGCGGCAGGTAAAAATCCTGTGAAGGTGAACGATGATGTTTACTACCTTATTAAAGAAGGCTTGAAGTATAGCGCGAGTTCGGGTGGTAGTTTCGATATCACTATCGGCCCGCTGACTTCTCTATGGCACATCGGCTTTGATGACGCGAGAAAACCGAGCCAAGCGGAAATCGATGCAGTTCTTCCGTTAATCGATTACAAAAAAGTGAAACTAGACGATGCTAAAAAGACGGTTTATCTAGAAGAAAAGGGCATGGAGCTGGATCTAGGTGCGATTGCTAAAGGCTACATTGCGGATGAAGTAGCCAAAGTTTTAGATGAAAATAAAGTAACGACAGCGATTATCGATTTAGGCGGCAATATCATCGTGAAAGGTGATAGTCCTAAAGGCGGCGATTGGGTTGTGGGCATTCAAGATCCATTTGAATCACGTGGTACGATCATTGGTACGATTCCGGAAGCGAACAAATCGATTGTCACATCGGGAATTTATGAACGTTTCCTAGAAGTGGATGGCGTGAAATATCATCATATACTCGATCCGAAAACAGGTTATCCGTTCACCAATGATATTGCAGGTGTATCCATTGTCTCCGAAAAATCAATTGATGGTGATGGATTATCTACAGCGACTTTCTCGAAAGGCATTGAAGGTGGCATGAAATTTATTGAGACCTACAAAGGCGTGGAAGCGATTTTTGTAAGTAAAGAGAAGAAAGTATATATCACATCCGGTTTGAAAGGGAAGTTCAAGCTAACCGATAAGAATTTCCAAATGGCGGACTAAAAGGGGTGTAATAACGTGTCGATACCAGCCTTTTTTAAATTGGTAGAAATCCAGACGAAAATTGCGAGTGTTTTTCCATTTATCATTGGTACACTATTCGCGGTATATCAATATGATTTATTTAATTGGGAAAACACGCTGATTTTCTTTGGCTCGATGTTGATTTTCGACTTGACGACGACTGCTATCAATAATTACATGGATTACCGGAAAGCGACAAATAATCATGATTACGACTATCGAACAACGAGTAATGTCATCGGTCAAGAACAAATATCGGAGAAAACGGTCATCATCACGATTTTTGTTATGTTTTTGATCGCGACAGGACTGGGCGTTTGGCTTGTTGTAGAAACGGATTTGTTAGTTTTGCTCGTCGGATTTGTCTGCTTTTGTATCGGGATTCTATACACGTTCGGTCCAGTTCCGTTGTCACGCATGCCGCTTGGCGAAATTTTTTCCGGTGTGACGATGGGATTTGGCATCGTGTTCCTAGCGATTTACGTGAACGCTTATGACGCAGGAATTGCAAACTTGATTTGGTCGGGCGAATGGGTTACTGTGAAAGTGAATATAATAGAAGTTATCCGAATAGCCGTCGTCTCCTTGCCGTGCATTTTCACGATTGCGAATATTATGCTTGCCAATAACATTTGCGACTTAGAGGAAGATATCCGGAACCACCGCTACACCTTGCCATATTACATCAGCAAAAAATACGCGGTAGTCCTCTTCAACGCGCTGTACTACGCATCTTTTGCGGCCATCATCGTTTCCGTCATCATCGGATTCCTTAGCCCAATCATGCTCGTAACGCTCATCGCGATTATCCCAGTGTTTAAAAATTTACAGAAATTCAACGCCGAGCAAGTCAAGGCGAAAACATTCGTAATCTCCATCAAAAATTTCGTTATCATGAACAGCGCGATTGTCGTCTGTCTCGCCGCAAGTTTAATCTTTAAGTATATATAATGAGAAAAGAGGGGATTTCTGATGCTAGATAAATTAATATTTGGGCGCTTTATGCCTGGGGAATCCCTTATTCATCGTTTGGACGCAAGAACAAAATTAATTGCCGGATTTTACTTCATCGGTATTCTATTCCTCGCAAACAATTGGCAAACATACGCCTTGCTAACACTCTTCTCGTTTGGAGTCATTTTCATGACGGGGATATCGTATCGTTTTTTCATTAAAGGAGTAAAACCACTCATCTGGCTAATCCTCTTCACGGTGCTGCTACAAGCCCTATTCACGAGCGGCGGAACCATTTATTTTAGCTGGGGACCATTCGCCATCTCCTCATTCGGCATCATCAACGGCGTATTCGTGTTCGTTCGCTTCGTGCTGATAATCTTCATCTCGACGGTAATCACGCTGACAACGACGCCTATGGACCTGACAGACGCCATTGCTTACATACTACGGCCATTTAAAATTTTCAAAATGCCAGTTCAAGATATTGCACTAATGATCTCCGTTGCGCTACGATTCATCCCAACCTTAATGGAGGAAACCGATAAAATCATGAAAGCCCAGCGAGCAAGAGGCGTCGATTTTGGCGAAGGAAACCTATTCGAACAAATGAAAGTCGTCGTGCCGATATTTATCCCGCTATTCGTCAGCTCCTTCAACCGAGCAGAAGACCTTGCCGACGCGATGGAAGCAAGAGGATACCAAGGCGATAAAAAAAGAACCAGGTTCCGAATTCTGCATTGGCATTGGTGTGATTTGGTAGCAGCTCTCGTATTGGTGGCACTAACAACAGCACTTGTGACTTTAAGAATCTCGTAATTAAAAAGGCTACAAATCATTCCGCCGATTTGTAGCCTTTTTGCATGACCGAAAATCATAAAATCAGCAATAAAAAAGTTTTTTCACAAAATCGTTGAAATTACTAGGGCAGACGTGTATAATAGATAAAGTGCAAATGAACAGGCATTGCTCTGTCTATTTCGTGCAATACCCCCACTAGTTGGGGCTGTAGATGTGATGAAGTGAGAGGTTGCTGACACACCCGGCCGCTTTGCCATGGCGAGTGTCCAGGAGATTTTCACGGAGAATGTCTATTTTAAAAGTAGGCGAGAAGGAGGGAAAATAATGGCAAAACAAAAAATTCGTATTCGTTTAAAAGCGTATGATCACCGTATCTTGGATCAATCGGCTGAGAAAATTGTAGAAACTGCGAAACGTTCTGGTGCTTCTGTATCTGGTCCGATTCCACTTCCAACAGAGAAGTCAATCTACACAATCTTGCGTGCGGTTCATAAATACAAAGATTCACGTGAGCAATTCGAAATGCGTACACACAAACGTTTAATCGATATCGTTAATCCAACACCACAAACTGTTGATAGCCTTATGCGTTTAGACTTACCAAGCGGTGTGGACATCGAAATCAAACTATAATAAAAATCCAAAATAACAGGAGGTGTGACTCATGACCAAAGGAATCTTAGGTAGAAAAGTAGGGATGACACAAGTTTTCACTGAAAACGGCGAACTTATTCCAGTAACAGTTATCGAAGCAGGTGCTAACGTAGTACTTCAAAAGAAAACTGTTGATACGGACGGATATGAAGCAATTCAAATCGGTTTCGAGGATAAACGCGAAAAATTGTCAAACAAACCCGAAAAAGGTCATGTAGAAAAAGCCAATACTACTCCTAAGCGCTTCATTCGCGAATTACGCGATGTAAACTTAGACGAGTATGAGATTGGTGCAGAAATTAAAGTAGACGTATTCGCAGAAGGTGACATCGTTGACGCGACAGGCGTATCGAAAGGTAAAGGCTTCCAAGGTGTTATTAAACGTCACGGACAATCCCGTGGCCCAATGTCCCATGGTTCGCGTTACCATCGTCGCCCAGGTTCAATGGGTCCCGTAGCACCTAACCGTGTATTCAAAAATAAATTACTTCCAGGTCGTATGGGTGGAGATCAAATCACTATCCAAAACCTAGAAATCGTAAAAGTTGATGTTGAGAAAAATGTTCTTTTAGTTAAAGGAAATGTTCCAGGAGCTAAAAAAGCACTTATCCAAATCAAAACAGCGAACAAAGCAAGATAATTTAATTGGAAAGGAGGACTAACAAAATGCCCAACGTAGCTTTATTGAAACAAGATGGAACAAAAGCTGGCGAAATTACACTTAACGATACTATTTTCGGTATTGAACCAAATGAAAAAGTGGTTGTTGATGTAATTTTGAGTCAAAGAGCTTCCTTACGTCAAGGAACTCATAAAGTAAAAGGCCGCTCAGAAGTACGCGGCGGTGGACGTAAACCATGGCGTCAAAAAGGTACTGGTCGTGCCCGTCAAGGTTCGATTCGTTCCCCACAATGGCGTGGAGGTGGAGTCGTATTCGGCCCAACACCACGTAGCTATGCTTACAAATTACCTAAGAAAGTTCGTCGTTTAGCGATCAAATCGATCCTTTCTTCTAAAGTAAAAGAAGAGAGCCTAGTAGTACTAGAAGGTTTAACTTTCTCTGCTCCTAAGACTAAAGAATTCACGGCTTTCCTTAAAAATATCTCTGTAGATACAAAAGCATTGGTAGTAGTAGCCGATGAAAGTGAAAATGTAGAACTATCTGCACGTAACTTACAAGGCATTAAAGTTATTCCAGCTCAAAGTATCTCAGTACTAGATGTTGCTAAACATGATAAGTTAATTATCACGAAAGCAGCTCTTGAACAAGTAGAGGAGGTGCTTGCATAATGGATGCACGCGACATCATTAAGCGCCCAATTATCACTGAGCAATCAACAAGTGTTTTAGACGACAAGAAATATACATTTGAAGTTGATACACGCGCTACTAAAACGCACGTAAAAAAAGCTATCGAAGAAATTTTCGAAGTGAAAGTTGCGAAAGTAAACGTAATGAACTACAAAGGTAAAATGAAACGCATGGGCCGTTACGCTGGCTATACAAACAAGCGTCGTAAAGCTATCGTGACACTTACTGGCGATAGCAAAGAAATCCAATTTTTCGAAGTTTAATACTTCTATAGAATTGAACTAATAGAGGAGGGAATACAATGGCGATTAAAAAGTATAAACCTACCACAAACGGCCGTCGTCACATGACGAGTTCAGATTTTGCTGAGATTACTACAAGTACTCCAGAAAAAGCTTTACTACGTCCTCTGAAAAAGAAGGCTGGTCGTAATAACCAAGGTAAGTTAACTGTTCGTCATCACGGTGGAGGACATAAACGTCAATACCGCGTGATCGATTTTAAACGTAATAAAGATGGTATTCCAGGACGCGTTGCTACGATCGAATATGATCCTAACCGTTCTGCTAACATCGCATTAATTCACTACGTTGATGGAGAAAAACGCTACATCATCGCAGCGAAAGGCTTAGAAGTAGGCCAAACAATTTATTCAGGTTCAGAGGCGGATATCAAAGTTGGTAACGCGCTAGAACTTAAAGATATTCCAGTGGGTACTGTTATCCACAATATCGAAATGAAACCTGGTAAAGGTGGACAATTAGTACGTTCAGCTGGAACAAGTGCTCAAGTGCTTGGTAAAGAAGGCAAATACGTATTGATCCGTCTTAACTCTGGTGAGGTTCGTATGATTCTTTCTACTTGTCGTGCTACTATCGGCCAAGTTGGTAACGAACAACACGAACTTATCAACATTGGTAAAGCAGGTCGTTCACGTTGGATGGGTAAACGCCCAACAGTTCGTGGATCTGTAATGAACCCGAACGATCACCCACATGGTGGTGGTGAAGGTAAAGCACCAATCGGACGTAAATCACCAATGTCTCCTTGGGGTAAACCAACACTTGGTTATAAAACTCGTAAGAAAAACAATAACTCCGATAAATTTATCGTACGTCGTCGTAAGAAAAAATAATTGGATTTGTCATTTAAACGAATTTATAGGTAGCAGGAACGGGCAAGCTCAAGCTTTCCGATTCCTGACTATGCGAAGGGAGGTTCCGACATGGGTCGTAGCTTGAAAAAAGGACCTTTTGTAGATGATCATTTGATGAAAAAAGTTGAGGCAGCTGATGCAAGCGAAAAGAAACAAGTTATTAAAACTTGGTCTCGTCGTTCAACAATTTTCCCAGTATTCGTTGGACAAACGATTGCTGTATATGATGGTCGCAAACACGTTCCAGTCTATATCCAAGAAGATATGGTTGGACATAAATTAGGTGAATTCGCACCAACTCGTACGTACCGTGGTCACGCGGGCGACGATAAAAAAACAAGACGTTAATTGAGAGGAGGATATCCTGATGACAACTGCAAAAGCCGTTGCAAAAACTGTTCGTATTGCTCCTCGTAAAGTTAGACTCGTAATCGATCTAGTACGTGGTAAGCAAGTCGGCGAAGCAATCGCTATTCTAAAACTTACGCCGAAAGCCGCTTCTCCGGTTATCGAAAAAGTTTTAAAATCAGCAATCGCAAACGCTGAGCACAATTATGATTTAGATGTAAATAACTTAGTAATTTCTGAGGCATTCGTTGACGAAGGCCCAACATTGAAACGTTTCCGTCCACGTGCAATGGGACGCGCAAGCGCAATAAATAAACGTACAAGCCACATCACAGTCGTGGTATCTGAAGTCGAGGAGGGATAATTCGTGGGCCAAAAAATACATCCAATTGGTATGCGTGTCGGTATCATTCGTGATTGGGATTCAAAATGGTATGCTGGTAAAGAATACGCGAACTTCTTACATGAAGATATACGTATCCGTGATTATATCGCGAAAAACTTATCAGATGCTTCTGTATCTCGTATCGAAATCGAACGCGCTGCAAGCCGTGTAAACATCACAATCCACACTGCTAAACCAGGAATGGTTATCGGTAAAGGTGGATCTGAGGTTGAATCATTACGTAAAAACCTAAATGAACTTACAGGTAAACGAGTTCATATCAATATCGTAGAAATCAAAAGAGCTGATCTTGATGCTAAATTAGTTGCTGAAGGTATCGCTCGTCAATTAGAAAGCCGTGTATCGTTCCGTCGTGCACAAAAACAAGCAATCCAACGTACTATGCGTGCGGGTGCTCGTGGTATTAAAACTCAAGTTTCCGGCCGTCTAGGTGGAGCGGATATCGCTCGTGCGGAACATTACAGTGAAGGAACAGTTCCTCTTCATACATTGCGTGCCGATATCGACTACGCATGGGAAGAAGCTGACACAACTTATGGTAAACTAGGCGTTAAAGTCTGGATCTACCGTGGTGAAGTCCTTCCTACGAAGAAAACAAATGTGGAAGGAGGAAAATAATAATGTTAGTTCCAAAACGTGTTAAATACCGTCGTGAGTTCCGTGGTAACATGCGTGGACGCGCAAAAGGCGGAACAGAAGTAGCATTTGGTGAGTTTGGTCTTCAAGCAGTTGATGCTTCATGGATCACTAACCGTCAAATCGAAGCTGCCCGTATTGCAATGACTCGTTACATGAAACGTGGCGGTAAAGTTTGGATTAAAATTTTCCCTCATAAATCTTACACATCTAAGCCAATCGGCGTTCGGATGGGTAAAGGTAAAGGTGCTCCGGAAGGTTGGGTAAGCCCAGTTAAACGTGGCAAAATCATGTTCGAAATCGCAGGTGTACCTGAAGAAGTAGCGCGCGAAGCATTACGTCTTGCAGCACATAAACTACCTGTTAAAACAAAAATCGTGAAACGCGAAGAAATTGGTGGTGAAGCAAATGAAAGCAACTGATATCCGTGAATTGTCAACTACTGAAATTCAAGATAAAGAGAAATCTCTAAAAGAAGAGCTCTTCAATCTGCGCTTTCAATTAGCTACTGGCCAATTGGAAAACACTGCACGCATCCGTGAAGTACGCAAAGCGATTGCTCGTATGAAAACAATCGTTCGTGAAAGAGAACTTGCCTAAAATTAATTCAGGAGGAGGTTTTAATACATGTCTGAACGTAACCAACGTAAAGTATATACAGGACGTGTTGTATCCGACAAAATGGATAAAACAATCACTGTCGTTGTTGAAACGTATAAGAAACACACGCTTTATGGCAAGCGAGTGAAGTATTCTAAAAAATTCAAAGCGCATGATGAAAATAATGTAGCTAAAACAGGCGATCTAGTACGCATTGCTGAAACTCGTCCATTGTCGGCGACTAAACGTTTCCGCTTACTAGATGTTGTTGAGAAAGCTGTATTAGTTTAAATCGTGATTCGTAATAATAGTTTTACTAGGAAAAATAAATTTCCTGATTGTATGTCTGGAAGGAGGGTATCCTAATGATTCAACAAGAAAGTCGTTTGAAAGTAGCTGATAACTCTGGTGCTCGTGAAGTATTAACAATTAAAGTACTAGGCGGATCAGGACGCAAAACTGCGAACATTGGTGACGTAATCGTGTGTACTGTTAAACAAGCAACACCAGGTGGCGTTGTCAAAAAAGGTGAAGTAGTTAGAGCGGTAATCGTTCGTACTAAGAGTGGAGCACGTCGTCAAGATGGTTCTTACATCAAATTTGATGAAAATGCATGTGTTATAATCCGTGATGATAAAAGTCCTCGTGGAACACGTATTTTTGGACCTGTTGCTCGCGAACTTCGTGATAGCAACTTTATGAAGATCGTTTCTTTAGCTCCAGAAGTTCTTTAAAATATGTAGTTTCAATCTCAAGGAGGTGCTAGACCCAATGCATGTCAAAAAAGGTGATAAAGTTCAAGTTATTACTGGTAAAGATAAAGGTAAATCCGGCAAAATTATCGCTGCGTTCCCTAAAAAAGATCGCGTGATCGTTGAAGGACTTAACATGGTTAAAAAACATACAAAACCATCAAACGTTAACCCGCAAGGTGGAATTTTAAATGTTGAAGCACCGATTCACGTATCTAACGTAATGCTTATCGATCCGAAGACTGGTGAACCAACTCGTGTGAACCGTGAAATCAAGGATGGTAAAAAAGTACGCGTAGCTAAAAAATCCGGTGAAGTTATAAAAGACGCAACTAAATAAAAGTATTTGAGGAAGGAGGGAATATTACATGAATCGCCTTAAAGATAGATATCTTAAGGAAATTGTTCCTGCTTTAATGAGCAAATTCAATTATGACTCCGTAATGGAGGTACCAAAAATCGACAAAATCGTAATCAACACTGGTGTTGGTGACGCAACAGCAAATGCGAAAGTTTTGGATAGTGCAGTGGAAGAGTTAGCTCTAATCACTGGTCAAAAACCTGTAATCACAAAAGCGAAAAATTCAATCGCTGGTTTCCGTCTTCGTGAAGGAATGCCAATCGGTGCGAAAGTAACGCTACGTGGAGACCGCATGTATGATTTCTTAGACAAATTAATTACTGTTTCCTTACCACGTGTTCGTGACTTCCGTGGGGTTTCTAAAAAAGCCTTCGACGGTCGCGGTAACTACACGCTAGGTGTTAGAGAGCAATTAATTTTCCCTGAAATTGATTACGATAAAGTAAGTAAAGTTCGCGGAATGGACGTAGTAATCGTTACTACTGCTAAATCTGACGAAGAATCAAAAGAATTACTGACACATGTTGGAATGCCGTTTCAAAAGTAATCCAAATAGTAATCAATAAATAAGTAGGGAGGCGCAAACGTGGCTAAAAAATCAATGATCGCGAAGCAAAAACGCACACCGAAACATCCTGTTCAAGCTTACACTCGTTGTGAACGTTGTGGTCGTCCACATTCCGTTATTCGCAAATTTAGACTATGCCGTATCTGCTTCCGTGAACTTGCCTATAAAGGACAAATTCCCGGCGTCAGAAAAGCAAGCTGGTAAAAACCCAATAATGGGAAGGAGGTAAATTTTTCATGGTGATGACAGATCCTATCGCAGATTTTCTAACTCGTATTCGTAACGCTAATATGGTACGTCACGATAAATTAGAAGTTCCTGCTTCAAAAATTAAAAAAGAAGTCGCTGAAATCCTTAAAAGAGAAGGATTCGTACGTGATGTTGAGTATATTCAAGACGACAAACAAGGTACAATCCGTGTTTTCCTTAAATATGGTGCAGCTAACGAGCGTGTAATTACTGGACTTAAGCGTATCAGTAAGCCAGGTCTTCGTGTTTACGCTAAAGCTGATGAGGTACCAAAAGTACTTAACGGTTTAGGTATTGCAATTGTATCTACTTCTCAAGGTTTGTTAACTGACAAAGAAGCTCGCGCGAAACAAGTGGGCGGAGAAGTTCTAGCATACGTTTGGTAAGACAAGAAAATCACAAGGAGGTGTAATAAATGTCCCGTATAGGTAAAAAAACAATTGTTATCCCAGCTGGTGTTACAGTAACATTAGATGGTTCAACAGCAACTGTTAAGGGTCCTAAAGGCGAGCTAGTTAAGACTTTTAACCCTGATATTACAATCAATATCGAAGGCAACGAGATCAATGTAGCTCGTCCTTCTGACAATAAAACACACCGTGCGCTTCATGGTACGACACGTGCTATTCTAAATAACATGGTTGTCGGTGTATCTGAAGGCTACGAAAAAACTCTTGAGCTTATTGGTGTCGGTTACCGTGCAGCGAAACAAGGTACTACTCTTGTTTTAAACGTAGGTTATTCACATCCAGTAGAATTCGAAGCTCGTCCAGGTGTTGAAGTTGAAGTACCAGCGAATACGAAAGTTATCGTTCGCGGTATTAACAAAGAACACGTTGGCGAATTGGCTGCAAATATCCGTTCCGTACGTCCACCAGAGCCTTACAAAGGTAAAGGTATCCGTTACGAAGGCGAATTTGTACGTCGTAAAGAAGGTAAAACCGGTAAATAATGCCGCATAAAGCTAAGAGAAGAGGTGAGTCGTGTGATTACCAAAATCGACAAAAATAAAGTGCGTAAAAAAAGACATGGTCGTGTTCGTTCTAAGATTTCTGGAACAGCAGCTCGTCCACGCTTGAACGTATTCCGTTCAAACAAGAACATTTATGCTCAACTTATCGATGATGTTAACGGTGTAACAATCGCTAGCGCATCTAACGTAGATAAAGATTTCCCTAAAGCTGAGTCAAAAGTTGACGCTGCTACAAAAGTAGGCGAAATCGTTGCAAAACGCGCTACAGAAAAAGGCGTTAAAGCTGTTGTATTTGACCGCGGTGGTTATTTATATCATGGTCGTGTAAAAGCTCTAGCTGAATCTGCTCGTGAAAATGGATTGGAATTTTAAAAAGAAGGAGGGACAACTTACATGCCTCAACAAATCGATGGAAACAAATTAGAATTAGAAGAACGCGTAGTTACTATCAACCGTGTTGCGAAAGTAGTTAAGGGTGGTCGTCGTTTCCGTTTTTCAGCGCTCGTAGTCGTTGGCGATAAAAACGGTCATGTTGGATTCGGTACTGGTAAAGCACAAGAAGTTCCAGATGCTATCCGTAAAGCAATTGACGATGCTAAGAAGAATATGATCTTCGTACCAACTGTTGACACTACAATCCCACACACAGCAATCGGTCATTTTGGTGGTGGAGAAATTCTCCTAAAACCTGCAAGCGCCGGTTCTGGTGTAACTGCTGGTGGTCCAGTTCGTGCTGTCCTTGAGCTTGCTGGTGTTGCTGATGTGTCTAGTAAATCACTAGGATCTAACACACCAATCAACATGGTTCGCGCTACATTCGACGGTATCAAACAACTTAAAAAAGCTGAAGATGTTGCGAAATTACGCGGCAAAACAGTTGAAGAATTACTAGGATAAGGAGGGAATAAACGTTATGGCGAAATTAGAAATCACTCTAAAACGTAGCTTAATCGGACGCCCTCAACCACAACGCAAAACAGTTCAAGCTCTAGGCTTGGGAAAAACTAATTCTGTTGTTGTAAAAGAAGATAATCCTGCAATTCGTGGGATGATCACTAAAGTTAGTCATTTAGTGGACGTTAAAGAAGTTTAAGCTATTAATTATTAAAATGAATAAAATCGTAAATAGGAGGAGGTGCTTGACATGAAACTTCACGAACTTAAACCTGCAGAAGGTTCTCGTAAAGAGCGTAATCGTGTTGGTCGTGGTATGAGTTCTGGTAACGGTAAAACATCAGGACGCGGTCACAAAGGTCAAAAAGCACGTTCAGGTGGCGGTGTACGCCTTGGCTTTGAAGGTGGACAATTACCATTGTTCCGTCGTATTCCAAAACGTGGTTTTACAAACATCAACCGCAAAGAGTACGCTGTTGTGAACATTGATGTTTTAAATCGCTTTGAAGATGGTACAGAAGTAACACCTGAATTATTAATTGAAACAGGAATCGTTCGTAATGCAAAATCTGGAATTAAGATTTTGTCTGACGGTGCAATCGAGAAAAAACTTACAGTGAAAGCTAACAAATTCTCATCAGCTGCTAAAGAGGCTATCGAGGCTGCTGGTGGAAAAACTGAGGTGATCTAATGTTTTCGACGTTGATCAATTTTTTCAGAGTTGCAGACATTCGTAAGAAAATCATGTTTACGTTAGCTATGCTTGTCATTTTCCGTATCGGGACTTTTATTCCGGTACCGGGAGTGGACGCAGCTACAATTCAAAAATCGATGGAAACAGGGATTCTAGGATTCTTGAACACTTTCAATGGTGGTGCGCTGAAGAACTTCTCGATCTTCGCGATGGGTGTTATGCCTTACATTACCGCATCGATTATCGTGCAACTATTACAAATGGATGTTGTACCCAAACTTACTGAGTGGTCAAAACAAGGTGAGATGGGACGTAAGAAATCCAACCAATTGACGCGTTACTTAACGATTGGACTAGGGCTTGTCGAAGCATTCGGTATGGCTTTTGGTTTCAATAGATTGGCGGGTTCTGGCTTTATTATTGATCCTTCTATCCCTCAATACTTAGCAATTGCGGTTGTTCTTACAACTGGTACAATGTTCCTGATGTGGTTAGGTGAACAAATTACTGTGAGTGGCGTTGGTAATGGTATTTCCATTATTATCTTTGCTGGTATCGTAGCTCGTATTCCTGATGGCATACGCTCTCTCTATGCTTCGCAAATTGAAGACGCTGGTGATCAGCTGTTCATGCACGTTATGATTCTTGTTGCAATCGCGGTGGCAGTTTTAGCGATCATTGTGCTCGTTATTTACTTCCAACAAGCATTGCGTAAGATTCCAATTCAATACTCAAAACGTGTCGCTGGTGCAAAAACTGGTGGAGCGCAAGCAACACATTTACCACTTAAACTTAACTCTGCTGGGGTTATACCGGTAATCTTTGCAAGTGCCTTTATCATTACACCGCAAACTATTTTGAGTTTTGCCTTCGTTGACTCAACTAGTCAAGTTGTAAAAGTCTTAAAACAAATTTTTGACTATACGCAGCCGATTGGTATGTGTCTGTATGTTGCCTTAATCATCGCATTTACTTACTTCTATGCGTTCATTCAAGTAAATCCTGAGAAAGTAGCAGATAACTTGAAGAAACAAGGTGGATACATTCCAAGTAAACGTCCTGGCCGTGAAACACAAGAGTATCTTACTAGTGTGCTTTACCGTCTAACTTTTGTTGGTGCGATTTTCCTTTCTGTAGTAGCAATCATGCCTACAATTGGTGCAGCTGTATTCGATCTTCCGCAATCTATCGCCATTGGTGGTACGAGCTTGCTGATCGTTATCGGGGTAGCCCTTGATACAACAAAACAATTAGAAGGACAACTTGTGAAACGAAATTACCGAGGATTTATCAAATAAACACGTGGGTCGGCAGGAGTGTTAAACCTCATGCCCCGACGTGCTACTAAATAAAGGGGCGATACAGTTGAAACTAGTGTTAATGGGACTGCCCGGTGCCGGTAAGGGTACACAAGCTGAAAAAATTGTAGCGAAATACAATATTCCTCACATTTCAACTGGGGATATGTTCCGCGCAGCAATAAAAAATGGCACAGAATTAGGTCTGAAAGCTAAATCCTTTATGGATAGCGGCAATTTGGTTCCTGACGATGTGACAAACGGTATCGTTCGTGAGCGCTTAGCTGAAGATGATGCTAAGAATGGTTTCTTGCTTGATGGGTTTCCACGTACTGTTGAGCAAGCCGAGGAATTAGAAAGTATTCTTTCGGACCTTGGAACAAAGCTTGATGCTGTTGTTAATATTCAAGTAGATAAAAGCAGCCTGATGAAACGTCTGACTGGTCGCTGGATCTGCCCAACATGTGGTAAAACGTATCATGAAGTTTTTAATCCTCCGAAACAAGCGGGGATTTGTGACGTCGATGGTGCTACTCTTTACCAACGTGAAGATGATAAAGCAGAAACTGTGGAAAATCGCTTAAATGTTAATATCAAACAAACGCAACCATTGTTAGATTTTTACGGTGAAAAAGGAACATTATTTGCGGTTAACGGAGAGCAAGACATTGATGTTGTGTTCGAAGACGTAGATAAGATTCTAGCTTCATTTTAAGAAATCATCGCTTATTTCACAGTCGGTACCTATGTAGTGCAAAATGTTTTGTTTTGTAGTATAATGGGTAATTGGCAGTGCAATGAGTAACAACTATGCGAAACATGATGAACGAGAGATTGTCTGAAGATCATCTGGATAAATAGGAATGCTACTGGAAATAGTGATATGAAGGCGTTCGAACTCGAGCCAGATGCACTTGTACTTCCATTTTTGCGGGACCGTACTTTTACCGATTGTCTGAAGATGTATAAAATTAATTCCTTGTCGTGGGGAACAATTTTGGTATGTCTAGCGTTTTTTCATGTAATAAAATTTTACGCGAAAAGAAATGGCAGACCTGTAAATGGTCCAGTTAAAAAGAGTAAGGAGGTAGCAACTTATGGCAAAAGAAGATGTAATCGAAGTGGAAGGTACAGTGGAAGACACATTGCCTAACGCGATGTTCAAAGTTGTACTAGAAAATGGTCATACTGTTTTAGCTACAGTTTCTGGCAAAATCCGTATGCACTATATTCGCATTTTACCAGGTGATAAAGTAACGGTGGAACTTTCCCCGTATGACTTGACACGTGGCAGAATCACTTACCGTTTTAAATAAGAAATTATCGGAAATGAAATTATATACCGGTCTGGTTCGCCAGCTATTTTTCAATCGGTTTATAGAGACATTTTCTCTAGTAAACAAGGAGGTATATCTACATGAAAGTAAGACCATCAGTAAAACCAATCTGTGAGAAATGTAAAGTTATTCGCAGAAAAGGTAAAGTAATGGTAATTTGTGAAAATCCGAAACATAAACAAAAACAAGGATAAGAGGAGGTGCTTTTATAAATGGCACGTATTGCAGGTGTTGATGTTCCGCGCGAAAAGCGTATCGTAATATCTTTGACTTACATCTATGGTATCGGTAACCAAACGGCTAAAGATGTACTAAAAGAAGCAGGTGTTTCTGAAAATACTCGTACTCGTGATTTGACTGAAGAAGAACTTGGTAAAATCCGTGAACTAGTTGATAAAATTAAGGTTGAGGGTGATCTTCGTCGTGAAGTGAACTTGAATATCAAACGTTTGATCGAAATCGGTTCTTATCGTGGCATGCGTCATCGTCGTGGTCTACCAGTTCGTGGACAAAACACGAAGAATAACGCACGTACTCGTAAAGGCCCATTAAAAACGGTCGCAGGTAAGAAGAAATAATTATTAGTAAGTAAAGGAGGTAGTTTGTGAATGGTACGTAAAACTAATACTCGTAAACGTCGTGTGAAAAAGAATATCGAAGCTGGTATTGCACACATTCGTTCTACATTCAATAATACAATTGTAACGATTACTGACATGCACGGTAATGCAGTAGCATGGTCAAGTGCTGGAGCTTTAGGCTTTAAAGGCGCTCGTAAATCAACACCTTTCGCGGCGCAATTAGCGGCTGAAACGTGTGCAAAAGCTGCACAAGAACATGGTTTGAAAACTTTGGAAGTAACAGTTAAAGGACCAGGTTCAGGTCGTGAAGCAGCGATTCGTGCTCTTCAAGCTGCAGGTCTTGATGTAACTGCTATTAAAGATGTGACTCCAGTTCCTCATAACGGATGTCGTCCTCCAAAACGTCGTCGTGTCTAAGTAGTCGTATTTTGTTTGCAACTTTGAACTATTGTCACGAGATTCTTCATAAGGATCTTAGCCAAAGAGACGTTTTGAAGGAGGGTAAATTTGAATGATCGAAATTGAAAAACCGAAAATCGAGACGATTGAGATCAGCGATGATGCCAAGTATGGAAAGTTTGTTGTAGAGCCACTAGAGCGTGGATATGGTACAACTTTGGGTAACTCCTTACGTCGTATTCTGTTATCTTCTCTTCCTGGTGCTGCAGTGACATCTATCCAAATCGATGGAGCGTTACATGAGTTTTCTGTAATCGAAGGTGTAGTAGAAGATGTAACAAGCATGATTTTGAATATCAAGAAACTTGCACTTAAAGTGTATGCTGAAGACGATAAGACTTTGGAAATTGATATGCAAGGTCCTGGGGTAGTGACTGCTGGCGATATTAACTATGATAGTGATGTTGAGATTCTGAATCCAGATCTTCACATTTGTACGCTTAGTGATAACGCGAAATTCCATGTTCGCCTTAATGCGGCACGTGGTCGTGGTTATACGCCTGCGGATCAAAATAAACGTGAAAATATGCCAATCGGTGTGTTGCCAGTTGATTCGATTTTTAGCCCGGTTATCCGTGTTAACTATCAAGTGGAAACAACGCGTGTTGGACAATCCACGAATTATGATAAGCTAACTTTTGACGTTTTAACGGACGGAAGTATTAGCCCTGAAGAAGCTGTTTCCTTGGGAGCAAAAATTCTTACAGAGCATTTGAATATTTTTGTTGATTTAACAGATGAAGCCCAAAAAGCGGAAATCATGATTGAAAAAGAAGAAAGCCATAAAGAGAAAGTGCTTGAAATGACAATTGAAGAATTGGACTTATCTGTTCGTTCTTACAACTGTTTGAAACGCGCTGGAATCAATACAGTACAGGAATTAGCTGACAAATCTGAGGATGATATGATGAAAGTTCGTAACTTGGGTCGTAAATCTTTAGAAGAAGTGAAAGTGAAACTGTCTGATCTTGGCTTAGGTTTACGAAACGAAAATTAATTTTTACTTTGTGAAGGAGGGAAATCCATGGGTTACAGAAAATTAGGTCGTACTAAATCGCAACGTAAAGCATTGCTACGTGATCTAGCGACTGATTTAATCGTTTTCGAACGTATCGAAACAACTGAAGCGAAAGCTAAAGAGATTCGTTCTGTCGTTGAAAAATTGATCACTTCTGGTAAAAAAGGAGACTTGCATTCTCGTCGTCAAGCAGCTGCTTTTGTACGTCACGAAGTTGTTAACGTGGTACAAAAAGAAGTGAAAGATAAAGATGGTAACACTGTGACAAAAAATCGTCCAGTTTACGCTTTACAAAAATTATTTGATGATGTTGCTCCACGTTACGCGGAACGTCAAGGCGGATACACTCGTATCATGAAAAAAGGTCCTCGTCGCGGTGATGGCGCACCAATGGTTATCATTGAATTAGTATAATTCATGTGTTAAAGCAAGTGGAGTGTTATGATAGAGCGGTTCGCCGTCTTTGTCTAGCTCTGTGTGTCTTCTCTCTCGCAAATAGCGTGGAGAGAAGCGCAGGCTTTTTTTTGTTGTGAATCAAGGGGAGCCCCTTATTCACGATTTTACATATGCAAAAAAGACTTATCGGGTTATCTGGTAAGTCTTTTTTGTGCGTCCAGAATCTAGCTGCTATGCTTTCTTGTTTAAATGACGCTAGTTCGATATAATAATTTAGAGGATGGGGTTTTGAAGAACTCGACGGTGAGTCAGAAGTTAAATATTTTGCGTGCGGGTGTGCTTGGCGCGAATGATGGGATTGTATGGGTTACATGGTTGTTGGTGTTTAATAGGAAAAACTAGATAAAGTGACTGGAAAAAGGGTGGCTGTTTCTGGTATGATTATGGAGTTGGATGAATTTACTGATTTTGCTGACAAAGATACATAGAGTAGGAAGGGTGTTTTTTAGTATGACGGAACGGATTTCTGGGAAGACGCAGTTGATTGGGTTATTGGGTACGCCGATTTCTCACAGTTTATCACCAAAAATGCATAATGAGGCATTTGCAAAATTGGGATTGGATTATGTGTATTTGGCATTTGATGTTGGGACGGAGCAGTTGGCGGATGTTGTGAAGGGATTTCGGGCAATGGGGGTTCGTGGGTGTAATGTGACGATGCCTAATAAAGTGCTGGTGAAGAAGTATTTGGATAAGTTGTCTCCTGCTGCGGAACTTGCGGGCGCGGTGAATACGGTTGTGAACGATGATGGCGTTTTGACGGGGCATATTACGGATGGAACGGGATATATGCGGGCACTAGCGGAGGATAAGATTGATATTATTGGGGAAAAAATGACGATTGTGGGCGCTGGTGGTGCTGCAACGGCGATTTGTATTCAGGCGGCGCTTGATGGTGTGAAGGAGATCTCGATTTTTAATCGGCGGGATGAGTTTTACGAGCGTGGGGAGCAGATGGTACGTGATATTAATGCGAAGACGGATTGTCAGGCGCGGCTTTTTGATTTGGCGGATTTGGAGGCGCTTCGGAATGAAATCCAGGCTAGTGTTATTTTTGTCAATGCGACCTCGGTTGGGATGAAACCGCTTGTGGGGCAGAGTGTTGTGCCGGATGTGTCGTATTTGCGTCCTGATTTGATTGTGTCGGATGTTGTGTATGTGCCTGCGAAAACGCGTTTGTTAGAGATGGCGGATGAGGTTGGATGCAGGGCGGTGAATGGCCTTGGAATGATGTTGTGGCAAGGCGCGAAGGCTTTTGAAATTTGGACTGGGGAAGAAATGCCGGTCGAGGATATCAAGGCGTTACTTTTTTGAAAGGGGGAACGGATATGAGGACAGTTACAGTGAGAGATGTCGTGATTGGTGAGGGTGCGCCAAGTATTTGCGTTCCTATGGTTGGCGTGACGGCGGCGCAATTAGTGGAGGAAGCGCGGATGTTGATGGCTGTTGACTTGGATGTCGTGGAATGGCGTGTGGATTTTTACGAGGATGTCGCGGATACGGTGAAAGTGAAGGAGATGTTGCGTGAGATTCGGGGGATTTTGAAGGATATACCGCTGATTTTTACGTTCAGGAGTGCGAAAGAGGGCGGTGAGCGTGATTTTTCGGTGGCGAGTTATGTGGCGCTGAATCGGGAAATTGCGGCGACAGGTATGGCGGATATCGTGGATGTGGAGCTGTTTACGGGTGAGTGGGAAGTTGCGCAACTTGTGTCGGCTGTACATCAAGCTGGTGCGAAAGTGATTATGTCGAATCATGATTTCGATAAGACGCCGAGTGAGGATGAGATTGTGTCGCGGCTCGTGAAGATGCAGGAAATAGGCGCGGATTTGCCTAAAATTGCGGTGATGCCACAATCGGCGGCTGACGTGCTTACGTTACTTGGTGCGACGAATACGATGCGTGAAAAGTATGCGGATCGGCCGATTATTACGATGTCAATGGCGGGAACGGGTGTTATTTCGCGCTTGGCTGGAGAGATTTTTGGATCGGCACTGACGTTTGGAGCTGCGAAAAAGGTTTCTGCGCCTGGACAAGTTCCGGTGGATGAGTTGCGCCAAGTATTGACATTACTGCATAAAAGTTTGAATGGATAGATAAGTGCCTCTTGGGAAGATTTTTTCGCGAGAGGTTTGACTTCATTAGTGAGACTTGGAGGGAAAAAGATGGAGAAGCAGATAGAATTGGGGAAAGTTATCACAACAAAGAAAAGATTTAGATATTGGATTGGCTTATTACTTGGATTTGGGTGTTTGGTGAACTATTTTGATCGGATTAATTTGACGGTTGCAGGGCAGGTTTTGATGGATGAACTTAGCATTTCGCCGGCGATGTTTGGTATTTTGTTGTCGTCTTTTTCTTGGACGTATGCGTTGATGCAGATTCCGATGGGGGTTGTGCTGGACCGGATTGGCGTGAAGTGGCTGAATCGGGTTTGCTCGATTGTTTGGATTTTTGCGACGGGATTGACGGCTTTTATTAGTGGGTTATTGCCATTATTTATTTTGAGATTGTCGCTTGGTGTGGCGGAGGCTCCGGCGTTTAGTGCGGCTTCCAAGGCGACTGGATACTGGTTTCCGCTGAAGGAACGTGGTTTTGCGACGGCGATGTTTGATATGTCCTCGAAGTTATCGAATGTGATTGGTGTGCCGATGGTGGCGTTTATTATTGCAAAATGGGGCTGGCGTGAGGCTTTTCTTGTGACAGCGCTGATTAGTATTGTGTACTGTGTCTGGTTTTGGATGTTGTATCGGGACCCTGAGGAGCATCCGCGGCTTTCGAAGGAGGAACTAGATTATATTCAGGCGGGCGATGTGCAAAAACAGGTCGCGCCGGGTGAGGGAAGTGGCTTGGTGTACTTGATGAAGCAGCGGAAGTTGTGGGCATTGGCGATTGGGGCGGCGGCGTATAATTATTCGTTCTTTTTGTTTTTAACGTGGTTGCCGAACTATTTGATGCGGGAGCTTCATTTGGATATCATGAAATCGGGATTATATACGGCGATTCCATGGGCTTGCGGTGCGTTATCTAGTATCCTGATTGGAGGGCTTCTCGTTGATTTTCTGATTAAGCGGGGATTTGATCCGTCGAAGGTTCGGAAGTTATTTTTGACGATTGGGATGTTGCTCGGGCTCGCAGTGATTGGAGTTGCAACGACGAAGGATACGCAGACGGCGATTATATATTTTAGCATCGCGGTGTCGGGAATTTGTATTGCGTCTACGATCAACTGGTCGATGCCGTCGATTTTGGCGCCGAATGGCTCGGTTGGGACTGTGGGCGGATTTATGAACTTTATTGGGAATTTGACGGCGATTGCAGCTCCGATTGTGACTGGGTTTATCGTCGGCGCGACGGGCAGTTTTTCGATTGCGTTTGTTGTGGCGGGAGTCGTGATGCTGATTGGGATTTTATCGATTACGGTTTTCTTAGGTCGTATTGAAAAAATTCCAGATGAAGAGAAAAAGGTGATTTTGGACTGATTGTTAGGTTCGGCTAAGACTCGCATCATCGCACTTGATGACGGCGAGAATAATACCAAGCGCAATCATATTACCAAGCGTCGAACTATCACTATAACTAATAAACGGCAACGGAATCCCGGTCAGCGGCATGAGGCCAATCGTGAAGGCTCTAACGAAATAGACAATCGTCGTGCCGAGATCGGGTTGTTTCATGATTAAAAGGAGGACAACACCGGCGAGCAGGATCATCATCGCGACGTATACCCAGAGAATGTTGGCGCGGACGAAGGTCATGTCGAGTTTTGATAGGAGGAATACAGCGGTGAAGCCAACGATGATGAAGATGATTTGCATGCGAAAGAAGTTGGTGTCGTATTGGTTGGTTTGTTGGGCTATAAAGATTGCTAGGCAGCCGATCATGGATAGGAGGCAGATGAGGACGACTAGGCTTTCACGGAGTCTATTGTTGGTTTGCATGTGCATGGATATTCCTTCTTTCTGTGAGGGTTATTTGGCGTTCGGCGCTGATTAGAAATCCGACGCGAACGGTTTTGGCTTTCTCGGAGCATAAAATGTGGTATCGGGATATTCGGCGAGGAAGTGGATATTTAAAGGTGTATGATTTGAGAAATGGGAATTATGAAATACATGATTTAGGGGTGGAGTATAGTAATTTGAAGCCGGTTGGTGATAATTTAATGGCTTATTTTAGGGGGCAGGAGCTTTATCTATATGATACCAAACTGCAAAAATCGGCGTTGTTGCGTGAGAATGATAATGGTGTGAGGGCGAATTATGATGGAAAGGGGGTTATTATTTCGGAACAGTTTTCTTATAAAATAGCGAGTTTGGATGATGTTAAGTACGATAATACGATTGAATCAGAGTACCCGGATAATCATCGTTTTTCATCAGATGAACGGATTCAGTCGTTGTTGTTTGTCACGAATGTTGGGGAGCATGAGGAGGTTATTTTGATGGATTGGGATGGTTTGCAGTGGCAGGGAAAGTGATACACCTGTGGATGACTGAATGAAAGGCAGAGTCCAGATTATCGCAAGTCATTTTTATAATACTTGTGTTGCATCTGAGGGCGTTATGGAGTAGAGTAGCATGTATAAAGAGTGTGTCTTAACTCACAAATAAGGAGAGCGATCAATGATGAATGTGCTACTAATTTATACATATCCAAATCATGAAGGCTTAAATTACACTATCAAGAAGACCGTGGAAAAAGAGCTAGGCAAGCAAAATGTTGTCAGAGAAATTGATCTTTATAAAGAGGAATTTGATCCTGTTTTGCGTTTTGATAGTATGAATAAGCGTCGAGATTTACATAAAGATGCGGGCACGAAGGAATACAGAGATCATGTTCTCTGGGCGGATTTTTTGATTTTTATTTATCCGATTTGGTGGAGCAGTACGCCGGCGATTTTGAAGGGATTCATTGATAAGGTTTTCGCGAAGGATTTTGCTTATAAATATAAGGGGATTCGGCCGATTGGGCTGCTGAAAGGGAAGCGGGCTTGGATTATTAATACGCACGATACGCCGGCGGTTTATGCGAATTTTATTCAAAAGGATTATGGCAGAATTCTAAGTAAGCAGATTCTGAAAATGTGTGGTGTTTCTACTTACAAACATACGTCGTTATCTTATGTAAAAGGTTCTAATGAGGGCAAAATAAATAAATTTCTTCAAAAAGTTGCGAAGATTAGTAGTACTATTTAATAGTTGGAATGCGTTCAGGGCGTTTGCTTTAAGGCGAAATTCGATGCAAAATTTAGATGGATTTATGTTATGCTAATGAAGTCTTATTTAGTACGGGTTTCACAATCTATAGGATAGCTCGGAAAGGGCGCCAGCACGTTAGTGAGAACGGTTATCAGTTAACTTTATACTGTCCAATTTTCACAATAACTGATATAATAAACAGTGAATGGAAACGCTTCCTAACGAATGAGATCCTAGCCGTAATAAATCGGCGGCAAGCGAGGTGTACGTCTTACCTGAAGATGAGGGTTTTGGTATTTTTCGGCTTGTTTGTGAGGGGGGGCAAGTGTTTCTAACTAATTGGCATGAGTTCTTAGTTTTCAAGGAGGGATTTTTGGATGGGTGCGAAGGTAAAAGTCACGGTGAAGATTAACGGCAAGGCGCATGATGTGGAGGAAGGTACGCGGATTTTAGATTATTTGAATGACGAGGGTGTGCATCATCCGCATATTTGTTATAGTAAGCAGATGGGCGCGATTCAGTCGTGTGATACGTGTATGTGTGAAGTCGATGGTGAACTGATGCGGGCTTGTAGTACGGATTTCAAGGATGCGATGGAGATTAAGTTGGATTCGGAAAAGGCGAAAGAGGCGCAGCTTGAGGCGATGGACCGGATTTTGGAGAATCATATGTTGTATTGTACGGTTTGTGATAATAATAATGGGAACTGTCGGGTACATAATACGGCGGAATTGCTTGAGGTGGATACGCAGGAACGGCCATTCCGTGAGAAGGGTTATATCAATGACTTCTCGCATCCGTTCTATCGTTATGATCCGGATCAGTGTATTCTTTGTGGGCGCTGTGTTGAGGCGTGTCAGAGTGTGCAGGTGAATGAAACGCTTTCGATTGACTGGGATCGACCGCAGCCTCGGGTTATTTGGGATGATGATCGTCCGGCGAATATGTCGTCGTGCGTGTCGTGTGGGCTTTGTTCGACGGTTTGTCCTTGTAATGCGATGATGGAGAAATCGATGCTCGGCCAAGCTGGGTTTATGACAGGAATTGGCGAGGAAGTTCTGGAGCCAATGATCGATATGGTTAAAAAAGTGGAGCCGCCGTACCAAACGGTTTTCGCGTTGTCGGAAATGGAAAAATCGATGCGGGATACGCGGACGAAGAAAACGAAAACAGTTTGTACGTTCTGCGGAGTTGGGTGTACGTTTGAGGTTTGGACGAAAGGTCGCCAAATCTTGAAAGTGGAGCCGACTGGTGAAGGTCCTGTGAACAAGTTTGCGACGTGTGTGAAGGGTAAATTTGGTTGGGACTTTGTGAATAGTGACCAGCGTTTGACGTCACCGCTGATTCGTCAAGGTGATGAGTTTGTGGAGGCTACGTGGGAAGAAGCGATTGCTTTGATTGCGGAGCGTTTGGGTAGTTTGCGTGATGAGTTCGGCAATGATTCGCTTGGCTTTATTTCTTCTTCTAAAACGACAAATGAGGAGAATTATTTAATGCAAAAATTGTCTCGCCAAGTGTTTGAGACGAATAATGTGGATAATTGTTCGCGTTATTGCCAGGCGCCGGCGTCGGATGGTTTGACGAATACGGTCGGAATTGGGGCGGATTCAGGGACTGCGGAAGATATTGAGACGGCGGGACTTGTGATTTTGGTCGGTTGTTCGCCAGCGGATGGGCATCCGGTTCTTGCAAGTCGGATGAAGCGGGCGCAGAAATTGAACGGCCAGAAATTGATGGTTTCGGATCTTCGGAAACATGAGATGGCGGAGCGCGCGGACTTGTTTATTCGTCCGAAACAGGGCACGGATTTCGTGTGGTTGACGGCGGTTGCGAAGTACATGATTGATATGGGCTGGCATGATGCGCCGTTTATGGAAGCGCGGATTTCGAATGTGGCGGATTACATGACGTTCCTCGCGCCGTTTACGTTAGAGTATGCGGAAAAAGAGACGGGGCTTTCGATTGAGACGCTGAAAAATGTGGCGCAAATGGTACACGAGGCTGATGGCACGGCGATTTGTTGGGGTATGGGTGTGACGCAAAATATTGCGGGCTCGCATACGTCGGCGGCGATTTCGAACTTGCTGCTCGTGACGGGGAACTTTGGTCGTCATGGCGCGGGTGCGTATCCGCTTCGTGGGCACAATAACGTACAAGGGGCTTGTGATATGGGATCCTTGCCAAACGTATTGCCAGGCGTGCAGTCGCTTCTAAATCCAGAAGTTCGCGCGCGTTTCTCGGAAGCGTATGGCGTGGAAATTTCGGAAGTACCGGGACTGAAAAATAATGAAATGTTAGATGCAATCGAGGCTGGGACGCTTAAAGCGATGTACTTGATTGGGGAAGAGATGGCTTGGGTGGATTCGAATACGAACCATGTCCAAGATACGCTCGCAAAACTCGATTTCTTCGTGGTTCAGGATGTCTTTTTATCGAAGACGGCGCAATTTGCTGATGTCGTTTTACCGGCATCGCCTTCGCTTGAAAAAGATGGCACGTTTACGAATACGGAGCGCCGTGTGCAGCGCTTATATGAAGTATTGGAGCCGCTTGGTGATTCGAAACCGGACTGGTGGATCATTCAAGAAGTGGCGAACGCGTGTGGTGGCAACTGGAACTTCACGCATCCGAGCGAGATTATGGATGAAGTTGCGAGTCTGGCACCATTCTTTGCAGGTGTGAGTTATGACCGGATGCAAGGTTTTGATAGCCTCGTTTGGCCAGTTTCGGCGGATGGTGTGGATATGCCGCTACTTTATGAAGAACGTTTCAACTTCCCAGATGGCAAAGCGAAATTCTCTGTCTTGCCGTACATTGCGCCGATTGAATTCCCGAAAGAGTTCGATCTAACGCTGAACAATGGCCGTTTGTTGGAGCAGTTCCATGAAGGGAATTTGACGCATAAAACGAAAGGCTTGGATTACAAATTACCAGAAGTTTTTGTAGAGGTATCGAAGGAATTGGCGCAAAAACGTGGTATCGAAGACGGTTCGCTGGTGCGTTTGACGTCGCCGTACGGTCACATTAAGGTGCATGCGGTCGTGACGGATCGGGTTCGCGAAAATGAGGTTTACTTGCCGATGCACTCGACCAGCCACGAAACGGCGGTCAACTTATTGACGTCTAGCGCGGGCGATGTGCGGACGAAGACGCCGGCCTACAAACAAACGAAGGTCAACTTGGAGGTATTGCAAAAATGTGGTGAGAATCCGCTACCGAAACATAATCCACGAAATGCGGCGAGATTCCCGCAAAATGGTGTGGAGATTGAACGCAAGTGGGCGCGTGCAGATTACCAACCGATTTCGAAACATAACTGTGCTTGTGGTGGCAACTGTGGATGCAAAAAAGGGAGTGAATCTTGATGGCAGAACCAATTTCAAAAATTCGCCGTGTGGAAAAAACGGATGATCAGATAAAACAGGATAAAATGACGGCGATTAAGGACCAGATTGCGACGGATGACGCGGCTTTCATGGAAGTTTTGGAGCTGGTGAAGGCGTTGCATGACTCTGGTGCGCTGGATATGTTGAACAGTGCTTTGAAGGCGAAAGAGGATATCGCGACGACATTTTTGAATGAGGCTCGGAAAGAACCGGCGACGAATGCGATTAATAATTTGATGATGACGAGTAAATTATTGACGGATACGAAGCCAGAGCAGACGGAGAAAATGTTGGCTGGACTTGCGAACGCGCAGGCGAAGGCGAATGAGAGCTTGAAAGAGGACACGACGCTGGGACTTTTTGGACTGGCACGAGCGATGAAGGACCCTGATGTGAATCGGGCGTTACGATATGGTTTGGCATTTTTAAAGGGTGTCGGACAGGAGCTTAAATAGAGCATAGTAGAGATAAATCGGCGGCAAGCGCTCGCATCCTACTAGTTTGGCGGACTTCCGGTTCGGCTACGCAATACTTGCTACGCTTAACTTCTTACATGGTCGAGGAAACTACCCTCTCCCTGTTTTCAGTCATCACATACACCAGTATGCTCCGCTTCCGGCTTCCACCAAACTAGTAGGATACAAACGCTTTCGCTCGATTTGTTTAAAGCAGAATGTACGTCTTACCCTGAAATAATGGATAGGCGGCTTCTGCTTGTTTTGTATAAATTTTAATTTCGTTAGGTGGGGACGAGGATGGAAACGACTGCGGGACTTGGGATTCGGCGTTTTAAAGAGGGACATATGTTTGATGACGTGGCGACGGTAGCCGTGGAGTATCCGTTGACGATTTATGTGAACGAGGAGGAGCTGGTGACGATTGTCTGCACGCCGGAATATGCGGAGGATTTGGTGATTGGATTTCTGACTTCGGAGGGGATTGTGCGCGGTGTTGCGGATATTGATCGCGTCGAAATCATTGAGGCGACGGGGCACGCGAAAGTTAGCGCGAACTTTGTGAATAAATTTAATGCCAAATATCGTGCGAAGCGCTATATCACGTCTTGTTGCGGGAAATCGCGCGAGAATTTCTATTTCCAGTCGGACGCATCACTTGTCGAGACGCGGAATGAGACGGATTTAGCGTTACGCCCAGCTGAAATTTTTGATTTGATGTCACGATTTGAAGCAGATTCCGACACATTCCGTAAAACAGGCGGTGTGCATAACGCCGCGCTTTGCAGTCGTGATGAGGTGATTTGCGTGCGGATGGACATTGGGCGGCATAACGCGCTTGATAAAATTTACGGTCATTGCTTGAAATCTGAAATCCCGATGACGGACAAGGCGATCATTTTCAGCGGTCGGATATCCTCGGAGATTTTAGTGAAAACTGCGAAAATCGGTTGCGGTATCATATTATCGCGCTCGGCACCGACGGAACTTGCGATAGAAATGGCGCTGGAACTCAATATTACGGCGGTTGGTTTTATACGCGGCGATGAGTTTAGCGTATACAGCGGGCAAAATAGGATTTTAGAGGATTGAATAAATATGAAAACTTAGGCAAAAGGGAGCGTAAAAAAACTGCGTAAATAATGAATCTTAGGTTCATTATTTACGCAGTTTTTTACCTTGTTTTAGCGTTCTGAGGCGCGATATCCTGCAGCCTCCGCTTCTGCTGTTGTTTTAAACCAAGCAACAACATTTTTCGTACGATTATAGTAAGTTCCACCAGGTACGTGGTAAATGTGATTAACGCTACCCTTAATCGTCCCTTGACCATTGGCATCAACGTATTGAGTCCCGCCACTGCTGTTACCGCCAGTAGAAGGAGCTGCTTGTTTGGCTTGCGCTTCTTGTTTCTCACGCTGTTGTTGTTCTTGCTGTTGTTGCTCCTGTTTTTCTTTCGCTTTCTGTGCTTCTTCCGCTTGCATTTCTTTCTCTGCGGCTTGGGCAGCTTTTTGATCGGCTGCTAATTTGGCTTGTTGCTCTTGCTGAATTTTTAAATCTTGCGCCTTTTGGTCAGCGATTGCTTTGTCCTTGGCGATTTGCGCTTGCTCTTTTTTCTGTTGTTCGACCTTTGCTACGGCTAGCTTATCCTGTTTTTCCTTCAACGCTTGTTTTGCATCTTCTTGCTTTTTCGCCTGAACCTCTGCGCTTTTTACTTCCGGTTTAGGCTCAGACGCTGTTTGTGTTGTGGGCATTAAACTACCGCCGATTATAGCTAAAACCAGCGAGCTCCCCAAAATAATAAAATTAAGCTTTCGTCTAAATAGTTGTTTCCCGCGGATAAAGATACCCAGAATTAACATAACAATAGCATAGAAAAAACCTAAAAATCCAATCAAAGACAGAAATGTGCCCATAAAAATGTTTCGCTCCCTTTTAAAATATTTTTTTATTGTTCCCATTTGTATTATAATACACATATGTAGAAAAAGCTTTTTTTAGTCGTGAATGTAGCTTTTTCGTTCGTGAACGCGAAAATCAAGCTGTTTTTTGGTTATGAATATATCTTTTAGGAGGCTGAGAAATGAGTTCTTTAGTGAATTATTTTCCATTTAGAATCGAGGAAATCCAATTTCATAAGATCTCGACAGAACCACACATTCTGAAAAAACTGCAACACCAGGATTTCCATGAAAGCAATGTATCAATTCTATTCACGACGAAGATTTGGAAGCTTGCCGATTTTGAGATGGAGTTTCCGGAGCTTGCGTGTGAGGAGATATCGCTGAAAAAGAAATACATACTCGTGAAAAATGTACCGTCCAATTACCCGAAGATGCTGCATTTGATGGAGATTTATAAGAATTCAGGATTGGAGATGTACGTTTTTTTAACAGATGATTTGAAGTATCGTTGGATGGAAGCGGAGATCATGACGGTGATTTTGATGCGAAAAAAGAAGAAGGCGCAGCTAGTTATTGAGCTGGGAAATGATGATTTGTTGTTGTTTTTCAATCAGGATGGGAGTAAGACGCACGCGGTCGGAGTCGGGGAACAGTGGGCGCAAAAGTTGATTAGCTTTAGCTGAACGCGCAAAAAAAAAGACGCAAAATTGGATTTTGCGTCTTTTTTATATTTAGCGTTTTCTCATGTAGAATAAAGCTGTTGCAGAAAGTAGTAGACCGAAGATAACAAATCCGTTTGTGTTGGAATCTCCTGTTTTTGGTAACTCTTCTACTCTTGCCGGTACAATTTCAGATCCAGCAGCTTGTGTTTGTGTTTGCTGTTGCTCTGTTTGTACGCTTTCGTTCGCCGGAGCTTTAGAAATCGATGCTGATTTCACTTCTTGCACTTGTTTCGTACCGTACGTGTAGTGCGTTACGTCACTGACACCACCGTTATCATCGACTGCAATCAGGTAAGCTGTTTCACCAGGTTGTAGTGCGCGATCAAGAACGGCATGATAGCTACCAGAGTAGTCCACGCGTGTTTCAGCAAGAACTTCTTCGCTCTCCTCTGTAATAACGAAAAGCGTTGTATCTGGCTCTGTACCACCGTAAATATCTGTATCTGTACTCATATCAAAGTTGACAGATGGCGCAGAATAAAGCATGATGCCCGTCACAGAGATTACTTGGTATTGGAAATTAAGTGTAGAAATGTTACCGCTAGCGTCTTCAGCTACAATCACTGTGCTTGATGCGCCAACGTTTGATGTGTCTAAGTGCGTAGCGCCGTTTTGGAAGTAAACTTTCACATAACCAGAGTTATCCGTCGCGTTTACTAATTCTTCGGCAGTCCATTCTTCACCCGGCCACACGTAGAAAACATCGCCATCTTGACTGATAGCAGGTTTCGTTGTGTCTACGACTGTGTAATTAACCGTGATTGTTTTTGAATCTGAACCATTTGTTGCCAAAATTTGTACAGACTGTGCGCCAAGTTTGTTAGTTACTAGTTGTGTTTTGAATGAAAGTGTCACGTTAGCAGCATCTTTCGTTACAAAAGTACTTGGAGTTGCTGTTGCATCGTTTAGTTCCAATGTAACGTTGTTTTTCGCTGTCGCAAACTCAGTTGTTTCTGGTTTCACAGGTTTTTCAGGATCAGGAGTTACAGGCTTTTCAGGATCTACCGGTTTCTCTGGATCAGGAGTTACAGGTTTTTCAGGATCTACAGGCTTCTCTGGATCAGGTTTTACAGGATCCACAGGTTTCTCCGGATCAGGCTTCACAGGTTCTACTGGATCAGGATCTGGCGTAACCGGTTTGTCAGGATCAGGTTTTACAGGGTCTGGATCGGGCGTAGGTGTTACGCTCGGATCTGCGTCCACTGTATAGTTGACCGTGATTTCCTTCGATGTTCCGTCATTGAAAGTAACGACAATCGTTGTGTCAAAAGTTCCCACTGTGTCGTTCTTTGCTACTACACCATCCTTGTAAGTTAAGACTGGAGCGCGATCTTGGCTAAAAATTTGCACAAAATCAGCTGGAATAATGTAATAACCTTGTGTTACGTGAACATTAGGTTTTGCTGCTACTTCAGTGACTTCCCAATCACGTTGTTGCTGTGAATCTTGTTGGGATGTCATTTCCTCGGCGAAAACAGGACTTACAGTTGAAAAAGTCAGTCCAAATACAAGCGCGATGCTAATCGATTTTTCTTTTAGGTACATGAGTGTCTCCCCTTTTTAATATGCTTACTTTCCATTGTACAAGGTATCAATTTCTTTGGCTAGCGAAAAAATGTACATTTGACGACAAAATTTATCGAGTTCACAGTTTGTTCACATCTTATTTTAATGTTGGAACTGGGATTAGATGAAGCAACGGGCGCGTTTGAAAGGGTAAAAACCGAGACATATCAATACTTTTATACGTTTTTCCTTTGAGTTGGGGGTATAGGATAGGCTTATTTCCGGTAACATCGAGGGGAAACTGGGGAAATATACGACACATTGTTTTAAATAGATTATATGTGAAAATTGACTTTGACTCCAAGCGGTGATACTTTTCCAAATACAAAGTTGCCGAATGATGAGATATTAAATGTCTCGGGGGTTGAACAACAGATACTGATTAAAGGTAAAATCGGGAATTTTTAGAAATAATAAAGCGCTGATAAGTATATACAATGTAGACACATTATGCTATAATAAATTTATAAGTGAAGGAGGGATTTTCATGACCACCGTCAGTATTAAAAAGTGGGGGAATAGCAAGGCTGTACGTCTCCCCAATAATATTTTAAATGCTCTAAATATACATGAGAATGACAGTCTAAATATTGAAGTTGTTGATAATCAAATGATTCTTACCAAAACAGTGGCTGAGTTGACTATTGAAGATTTATTCGCAAATTACGAGGGTGAGACTTTCCAAACAAAGCTACAAGAATTTGAACCAATGGGGGATGAAAAATGGTAAGACAAGGTGATATCATCAAGATTAACCTAAATCCCAAACAAGGTCATGAACAACAAGGTTATCGGCCCTATATTTGCCTCAGCCATCGATTAGTAAGTGACTATGCCAATATTGCTGTCTTTGCTCCAATAAGTAATACGTCGAGATCCTATCCTTTGTATGTTTCCCTAAGTGGTACAGAAACTACAGGGAAAGTATTGCTAGATCAACTGGTCACAATAGATTATAATGCTCGCAAATATAATTATGTAGAAACCGTACCAGCTTCTTTGCTCACAAAACTCTTAGAAACGGTAAAAGTTATTTTTCAAAAGAATGAAAAGCCGGCTAACTGAAGTAGTTAGTTGGCTTTTTAATATATAAGTAACATGTATACAAGGAGGATAAGAAACACTTATTTAACATCAAAAAAAGCCCAGATAAAATGATGGGAAGGCGTGACAAGTTACGTAAACTCCTTTATAATTCGAGTAGTAATGACGTCCACTGATGAGGCGTTTCAAACGAGTGTGGAAGGGTGATTTGATAATGGAAACGGTTGTAACGGATATGGATGGAACGCTGCTTGCAAAAGGTGGCGCGGTGATTCAACCTTTAAATAAAGAGGTGCTACTAGATTGGCAGAAACGTGGCAAAAAATTAGTGCTGGCAACAGGTCGGCTGGATTTGGCGATTATGCCTTTTATTCATGAACTTGGGATCACGATGCCGGTTATTTCGTGTAACGGCGCGCTTGTTCGTGATTTTGGGAAGAATGAAATCCTGATGAAAAGTGATATTTCGTATGATTTACTGGCACAGGTGATTGAGCTGGTGCGCGGTTTTGGCGTGGATTATCATGTGTACACGACGGAGCGGATTGTTGGGCCGACGGTGACGGGGAAAATTGCTGGGTTTGTCGAGGCGAATAAGACGCTTCCTGAAAACGAGCAGGTGCCGTTGACGGTGACGGCGGATGTTGTCGGAGAAATCGTGCGTTCTGGCGCGTTTGCACTGAAGGTTCTGGTGCTTTCGGATGACGCGGATAAACGTGTAGCAGTGCGCGAAGCTTTGGCAAAACTACCGCTTTCCGTGATGGCTTCTGGCACGACGCTGATTGATATTATGAATGTTGGCATCGATAAATCGCATGGCCTCGCGTATTTGGACGAAGCTGGTTGGCTTGATTTGGAAACGACGATTGCGTTTGGTGACAACGAGAATGATATCGGCATGATCGAACTTGCAAAAATGGGTGTGGCGATGGAGAACAGCATTCCAGAGACGCTGGCGATTGCGGATTTTGTCGCTGGTCATCACGATACCGGCGGACTCGGCCAGTTTTTACTTGATTTTGAGAAGTAACGTGTTATGCTGAAATTGGAAGAAATTTTATCTAGGGAGCTGATTCAAAATGGAAGAGGAAGAACGCTTTGATCTAGGACACACGGTGAAGAAAATTTTCGTGATTGGTATCGCGGCTGGGCTTATTTTCATTGGCTTTATCGCATTGATGACACTGATCGGGATCGTTATCGCGATTCCACTACTGAAAAAAGCCTATAAGATGATGACATCAAGCGGCGATGAGTCGTGCACACATGAGAAACACAAGATAAAATGCCCGATTTGTAAAGCAAAAGAGAAATTCTACAGCGAAAAAATAGACTAGAATATAAAAATGTGATCAGCAACTCGCACTAAATTTGGCGAAATCTGATCACATTTTTATATTTATTGTAGATAGGCTTTTTTGAGAGCTTTGATATCTTTGCTTGTTAAGCCGAGCCCTTTTTCGAGGAATGCGTCGGTGCTGCCGTACTTGGCGTTGATTTCATCGAACGCGGCGTTTAAATAAGCTGGGCGGACGTCGAGCACGGCTTTCATGCCTGCCAGAACTTTTGGATTATCGGTTTGTTTGGCGAGGGCGTCGAGCGTTTTTTGATTCTCTGCCTCGCGATATTTATTGGAAAGTAGATAGTCGTTCATAATCGTTTTTTGATTGACGCCAAGTGCTGCGAGAACAAGTGCCGTCCCAAAACCAGTGCGATCTTTGCCGGCGGTGCAATGCCAAAGTACGGAGCCATTTTTATTCGCCAGCAGTTCTTGGAAGAAAAGTTTATAACCGTCGATCGATTGCTGATCGGTGACAAAACTTTTGTTGGCGTTGATTAGGAATTGTTCGGGATTGTCCATTTTGGCGAGGCTGGCGATCATATCTTGCGCGCTTGTCGACGAACCGTTATCCTTCATAATTGAATCGTGCAGGTAATCGACGTTTTTGATGACTGGATCAGGCTTCGCTTTCACCTCAGAATCGGTACGGAAATCGATAATTTCAGCTAGACCATATGTAGAAGTCAGCTTTTTGATATCGTTTTTGGAAAGATTGGCAAGTTCGGCGGCGCGGATCAGTTTGTGGGGCTTGATCGTTTTGCCATCAGTGGTTTTATAGCCACCAAGGTCGCGAATGTTCACGGCGCCATCCAGCTTAATTTGACCACCCGGTTTGACCTGCGTTTGGGTTTCTTTAGCAGCAAGTGAGTTCACATCCGTAGGCCCGCAACCCGCGAGTAGTAAAGAGCTTCCAACAACGACAACACCAGTAATAGTTACGAATTTATTCAAATTTTTCCCCTCCTCATACGCCTTATTATAGCGAGTGAAATGCCGATTCGTTTTGAGGTTCTGTAAAGAGGGGGTAAAGAATCGCGCGGGAAATGTAAAGTTAGAAAGGATGTTACATATGAATGCAAAAATGGAAAAAATTGTGGCGTGTATGCTTCGGGATGCGGCTTCGGATGAGATTCAAACGGTACAAACAGGGCACCGCATCAAGCTTGCGGAATTCTGGGGCATAAAAGAGGGCGACAAGGTGCTGGAGGTTGGCTGCGGACAAGGCGACACAACGGCAGTATTGGCATATCATGTCGGCGAAACTGGCTCTGTTTTTGCGGTGGATATTGCGTCCCCGGATTACGGTGCACCATTTACATTGGCGCAATCGACGTATTATTTGTTGCAGTCTGAACTTGGAAGCCGCATTGAATTTAAGCTGGAAACGGATATTCTGCGTGGTGATTTGGCGTTTGAAACCGAAACGTTCGACGTCGCAGTCATCTCGCATGCGTCCTGGTATTTCAGCTCCAAAACCGAGCTTCTAGAAATGCTGCGCGTCCTGAAAAAGTGGGCGAAGCGGATTTGTTTTGCGGAATGGAATCCACATCTTACGGATTCGCGGCAGGAATCGCATTTGTTGGCGGTGTTGGTGCAGGCGCAATATGAGGCGTTTAAGTCCGAAACAGAATCGAATGTGCGGACGTTTATCACGCCGGATGACATCGTGGAAATGGCGCAGAGCCAAGGTTGGCAGGTGACGAGTGAAGGTGATATTTGGACGCGGGAAATGCAAGATGCAGGTTGGGAGGCGTCATTTGTCGTCCATCATATCGCGGAGGAAATCGCAAAACAAGACGCGTTACCGTCGAAATTTAAGGAGTTGCTGTTGACGCAGGCGAACTTGATTCAGGTCGATACTGTTTTGCCGATGAGTTCGTATTGTTGCGTGATAGAGGGGTAAAAACATCATTTACCCGCGTTCCAGCATTTTTTTTAAGTATACTTCCAGCAAAATATCCGCTTGAATCATGAGTCCAGAACGCGATGTAATATCATACCCCGCATAAGAAACCGTGGGGATATCACTGCTCAAATTCGTGTCCATCAGCTGCGCCAGAGCACTATCCCCGCGGTTTGTAATCGCGAACATAAAACAACCACTGTACTCTAATTTCTGCGCGGCCTGAACAAGCGTCTTCGTATCGCCACTCATTGAAACGAATAAAATAACATCATTCGGCTTAATAAAACTCGGCAAAAGGTCAATGATATGGGATTCATACGCGTACATCGTCGGTTTCTGAACCTGAATCAGCCGTTTCCCGATATATTCCCCAATCATCTTCGTCAAGCCAACAGAAACCACAATCACGGTGCTCGCGTTCAGAATTTTCGTGGCGATGTAATCCATTTTCGGCAGGTCGATGGCGTGAATGGTCTGGGTCAGCTGGGCCAAATAATCTTCTTTGAGACTCCCGTTTTCGCGAGTCTTTTTTTGATTGCTGAAACTAGCTAAAATAAACTTGAATTCCGAAAAGCCTTGCAAACCCAGCTTGTGGCACATCCGGATAATCGTGGTGTTGGATGTATTTAGTATTTCGGCCAGATTGGTTAGCGTGATGTTTTTCACCTGTTCGATATGATTATCTGCGTAATAAAAAACGTATTTCTCCGAGTCGCTCAAATTTGCAATATCCTCGACGAAACGCTCTGCTACTTTTCCCATTCAAAAAACCTCCAATCGCTTCATTTCCTACTTTATCACGATTTAAAAGAGAATCATAGTGGGCGCCGTACAATTATACGAATTCTGTATGAAAAGGTTTTCTGCTTTATGCTATACTTCGATTATACTTTCGAAAGGTAATCTGTAAGCGAATTCATGAACTTAGAAAAGAGGATTGACAATGAATTTAAAAGAGATGACGACGCAAAATTTAGTTTTCTACGACATCGAAGCTACGTCAAAGGAAGAAGTAATCTCATTTTTAGTGGATCATTTAGACAAGGAAGGCTATATATCAGATAAAGCGGCGTTTCAAAAGGCCGTTTTGGAGCGTGAGGCGCAT
Source organism: Paenilisteria portnoyi (assembly GCF_014322795.1). Taxonomy (GTDB): domain Bacteria; phylum Bacillota; class Bacilli; order Lactobacillales; family Listeriaceae; genus Listeria_A; species Listeria_A portnoyi. The sequence goes on along the minus strand of NZ_JAASTT010000004.1, from coordinate 72,057 downwards.
TCGGCAACTGGAATGGAGCGCGGTTTGGCAATTCCACACGGCAAATCGAGCGTCGTGAACAAAGCCATTTTTACTGTGGCAAAACTGAAAACACCATTAGCGGCGAACGTTTGGGAGTCTGTTGACCCGACGAATCAAGTTTCGCTCGTATTTTTGTTAGCGATTCCAGATGAGGAAGCCGGCACGACGCATTTGAAATTGTTGGCGGAACTGAGCGGACGACTGATGAATGCATCGTATTTGGACGGATTGCTTGCAGCGCCGAGTAAAGAAGCACTTTTTGAGGCGCTTGGTGGTGCGGCGGTGACGGAAATGGTGGCTGGCGATTCGGCATATGCTGGGAAATCGGTGTTGGCGGTCACGGCTTGCGCGACAGGCATCGCCCACACTTACATGGCGGCGGAAGCGTTGGAACAGGCCGGTAAGGAGCTAGGAATCGATGTTCGTGTTGAAAAACAAGGCGCGAACGGGATGGAAGATACACACGATGCGGTGGCAATTGCTGGCGCAGACGCGATTCTTTTTGCCGTAGATACGAAAGTCAAAGAGAAAGAACGCTTTGCTGGAAAAAATTACGTCGAAGTCAAAGTCGCGGATCCATTGCGTCACGCCAAGGAAATCCTGATTCGCTCCCTATCCGATCCAGATGGAACAGTGGAGGCGAGCGCAGAATCTGAAGGCGTTGTCGCGAGCAAAAATCAGAAAACAGGCTGGAAAAAAGTCGGCGCAGATATGACGGCAGCCATCATGACTGGGATTTCTTACATGATTCCACTCATTGTTGCGGCAGGTTTAATGCTCGGAATCGCGAAGCTGACGTGGGTTTACGCGCTGGGCCTTGATATCGGCATGATTGGCGACCCGACCTACAATAGCGTCGGCGGTTTGCAGGAATTCCTACATTACCTTGACGGTTTTGGCAATATGCTCTTCAAGTTCATTTATCCGGTGTTCGGGATGTTCGTGGCGTATGCGATTGCAGACCGCGTTGGACTTATCGCAGGTTTTGCGGGAGGTTTGTTCGCAGGCGGTTTGCATTACACGTTTTGGGGCATCGAAGGCGGCATTCCGAGCGGTTTCTTAGGAGCGCTAATCCTAGGCCTAACAGCAGGTTACGTTGCAAAATTCTTGAATCAACGCGTCAAATTATCGAAAAATCTGGCGGCGATGAAGCCAATGCTAATCGTGCCGGGAATCAGTGTTTTGGTTATTTTTATCCTGAATTTATACGTGATTGATCCGGTATTCGGACATCTGAATAAATGGATTGCGGACACGATTGCGAGTATGGGCACATCAGAAACACTTAGCTTATCCGCTGTGATCGCTGCTGCGACGGCGTTTGACCTTGGTGGACCGGTAAATAAAGCGGCGGGCGCGATTGCGATTGGCTTGTCGGCAGATCATATTTTCCCGTTGACACCGCGTGTGTTGGCGATCGTGATTCCACCGCTAGGCATTGGTTTGGCGACAATTATTGACCGTTTCGTCGTTGGCCGTCGCGTCTTTTCACAAGACTTGCGATTACTTGGAAACACGTCATTCCTGCTCGGTTTTCTCGCGATTTCAGAAGGTGCGATTCCGTTCATGCTTCGTAACCCGCTGATCACGATTCCGTTAAACATAATCGGCGCAATCGCTGGTGCATGTACAGGTGTGGCACTTGGCGCGGTTCAATGGTTACCACTTCCAGCAATCTGGGGTTGGCCGCTCGTTGAGAATTTACCAGCTTATCTCGTCGGCATGCTAGTCGGTGTCGCCATCATCGCATTCGGTAATATTTTCATTCGATACGCGATTATTAAACGCAAAGAACGTAACGGCGAAAAAATTGATTATTAAATAGACATGTTGGGACTCAGAAATTTGGGGTCCCAATCCGTTTTTTATAGAGATTGTGAGGTTTTAAAAATGATAAACGAGCAAAAAATAGTTCACGTCGTGCCACATGCGCATTGGGATCGTGAATGGTATTTTACAATAGAAGATTCAAACGTGATGCTGATCGAAAATTTGCGTCATTTAATCGATGTTTTGGAGCAAGACGAGGCGTATAAGTCGTTCGTTTTTGATGCGCAGATGTCGGTAATCGAGGATTTTCTCGCGATTTTACCGGAGAAAAAGGAACAATTGCAGGAATTAATTACGCAAAAACGGCTTTTTGTTGGGCCTTGGTATACGCAGACGGACACGTTACTTGTGCATAAAGAGTCGATTGTACGGAATTTGCTATACGGATCGCGTGCTGCGAAGAAAATGGGGCATAGTATGAAAATCGGTTATTTGCCAGATATATTTGGACAAAATGCGTATTTGCCGTCGATATTTCAGTCTTTTGGGATGGAATATGCGATTTTGCAGCGTGGTCTGTACACCGAGGATGTAGCGACGGATTTGAATTTTCGTTGGGTTGCTCCGGATGGCGTGATGGCGAAGACGAACTATATGTATTTTGGTTATGGACCGGGGAAATTTTTGGCGACGGATGCGGCGTATGTGGCGGGGACGTTGACGCCGATTTTGGATACGTTGCGGGAAATGAATGCATCGACGGCGCACATGTTGCTTCCGGCGGGCGGCGATCAGGTGTTGGTGCGTGAACATTTTCCAGAGACGGTGGAGGCGTTGAATGCCGAGCAATCGGATTATTGCTTCGTGTTGTCGGATTATGAGACGTTTATGGAAGCCGCGTGGGAGAATGAGGAATTCGAGACGGTGATCGAGGGAGAATTGCTTGCGTCACAGAAATCGCGGATTCACAATACGATTCGGTCGCAGCGTGTGGATATTAAATTGGCGAATAGCCGAATCGAGGATAAAATATATCATCAGCTGGAACCATTGGCGGTGATGGCGAATAAATATGGCGCGCCGTACCCGAAACGCTGGCTGGATAAGGTTTTTAAACTGTTATTTGATGTACACGCGCATGATTCTATCGGTGGTTGCAATTCGGACGAGACGAACCGCGCGATTATGCATCGGTTGGAGCAGGTCGAGAGTATTTGTGATAGCCTTATCAACGTTTTGAAAAAGCAAATCGCACGCGGCATTGGGACGGAATTGGAACACGGCGCCGTTCTTGTTTTTCACTTGCTGCCAAAAGCGATGACAAAACAAGTCGAGACGGTCATTTTCACGAAAGGAAAAGCGGTATGTTTGGCGGATATGTCAGGCGTTGTCGTACCGCAAACGATTCTGTTACAAGATTACATTTCTGGCGGGAAAAAAGTGGTAGTGACGGCAAATGGGGAACAGGAAGTCGAAATTCCGGGGTACTATCGCACGGTTGTAAGCGCCGAAATCGCGATGGAGCCACTTAGCTATCAGGTTTTGCAAATTATCGAAGGCACGGTGAATCTCGTAGTGCCAACAGCTGACGCCAAAATTGCGAACGAATTTTATACGATCGAGGTTGTCGCTGGGAAATTACAATTAACGACGAATTTCGGCGAGCAACTGTCCAATTTCATGCAATTTGAAGACGTAGCAGATGACGGCGATTCGTATGATTTTTCTCCACTGGCGGGGGACATTGCGGAGCTTTCGAGTGCGGCGGAATGCATCGCGGTGAAGCAGTCGGATCTCGTTTCGGAAATGACGATTCGCCATACATTGACGCGCGGTGAAGGGACGGAGATTGAGACCACGTTCACACTCAAAAAGGGCGAAGACACGCTTGGCATCAAGCATCGCCTTACAAATAACACGAAAAACCATCGCATCCGCGTCAGGTTCGAAGCGCCGAATAGCGAGGCAAGTTACGCCGATCAAGCGTTCACCGCCATCAAACGCGCCAACCTGAATCCACATTTTGCAAACTGGCGCGAAAACCGTTTTGCCGAAGCACCAGTCCCGATTTATCCGTTTGAAAATTTTGCCGTAAGCCTCAGTGATAAAGGCGCGATTGGCGTTGTGACACAAGGCCTGAAAGAATACGAGGCGACCACGAATTACCTTGCCCTCACGCTTTTCCGGAGTGTCGGGCTGCTCGGCAAAGACAATATCGCTTGGCGTCCCGGCCGCGCCTCTGGTATCAACAATAAAGTCGTGGAAACACCAGACGCGCAGATGCTCGGCGACCTAGAATTCAGCTACCATTATCGCTTCACAGCAAGCTTCACGACCGCCGATTGGTTCCGCGCAACCGAACGCGTCCGCACGCACCAACTCAGCTATCACCTTCAAGCGCTGAACAGTTTTGAAGAACGAGTGGAACGTTTCGAACTGCCACAACCAGCCGCGATGCATAATTTACCAACATCCGCGAGCCTACTCACAATCAGCGAAAACGCCTTTTTCAGCACATTAAAACAAGCAGAAGACGGCGACGGTATCATATTACGCGCTTTCAACCCAACGGACGAGCCAATCAACATCGAAGCAAGCCGGGCAAACGTCACCGTAAATATGGCCGAATTACCAATCAATAGCCCAGCAGAAATCGCACCACAAAGCCATTTAACCCTAAAAATAAAGGAGCTCTAACACGATGAAGCGATCCGATTTAAATAAGCAGCTAAACGACCACATAGCTACACTTTTCGACGAGCCAAAACGCAGTGATATCAACAATCGATTAGCAAAACTCATCGACACGCAAGAACAACAAACGATTCCACAAGCCACCGCGCTCAATGAGCAAAATATCTACCTGATCACGTACGGCGACAGCATTCAGTCACCCAATCAAAAACCGCTACAAGCCTTGCGCACCATGCTTGACGAGACCGTCGCCGATATCATCACGGACGTCCATTTACTACCAATGTTCCCCTACACATCCGACGACGGTTTTTCCGTGACCGATTACCTGAAAATCAACCCAGAACTCGGCGACTGGTCTGACATCGACGACCTCGCTGGAAATTACCGACTCATGTACGATTTCGTAGCGAACCACATGTCCGAATCAAGCGACTGGTTCCAACAATTCCTACAAGGAAAACCAGGATTTGAGCATGCTTTCGTGGAAAAAGAATCCGGATTCGACGCCACAAACGTTGTCCGACCAAGAACGAGTCCACTTTTTCACACGTATGGTGCATCCGAAAAACAAGTCTGGTCCACATTCAGCAAAGACCAAGTCGACGTCAACATCCAAGACCCAGCAATGTTCATCCGCCTAACCGAAACGCTACTCACCTATATCACGCGTGGCGCCACATCCATTCGATTAGACGCCATCGGTTTTCTCTGGAAAGAATCCGGCACGACTTGCATCCATCTGCCACAAACCCATACCGTTATCCAAATTTGGCGTTTGCTGACAGACTATTTCGCACCAAATATACAAATCATTACAGAAACCAACGTGCCGCACAAAGAAAATATCAGCTATTTCGGCGATGGCAACAACGAAGCCCATCAAGTCTACCAATTCCCGTTGCCGCCACTCACATTACACGCTTTCACAACACACGACGCGACCCACCTAACAAACTGGGCAAAAACAATCACTCCGATGAGCAAAACGGCGACCTATTTCAATTTCCTAGCGTCCCATGATGGCATCGGCATGCGCCCAACAGAAGGCATTCTAACCGACACCGACCGCGAAAAACTAGCTGAAAAAGTCATCCAAAACGGCGGTCAAATTTCCTATAAAAACAATCCAGACGGCAGCAAATCCATCTACGAACTAAACATCAATTACAGCGATGCCCTACGCAACACCGGCGAATCCGACGAACTAGCAATTCAAAAAATGCTCGCCGCCCATCACATCCTATTCTCCGTCATGGGCGTCCCAGCGATTTACTATCATTCCCTATTCGGCTCAAGAAACGACAAAAAAGCCGCCGAAACGTCCGGAATCCCAAGACGAATCAACCGCGAAAAACTAGATTTGGCGACACTACAAAGCGAACTAGAAACGAACCCGTACCGCCACGCTATTTTTACAGGGCTTGAGAAATTGGCGAAAGTTCGACAAGGAGAAGCCTCGTTCAATCCATATCAACCACAAGAAGTTATCCCGAGTGATAGCCGTGTTTTCGCACTGAAAAGAGGCGATGTTTATTGCTACACGAATGTGAGCGACCAGGTAGTTACGATTGAGACGGCGGGAACGGAAAATCTTTTAACAGGTGAACAGATTCGCGATGGGAAATATGATGTGCCGCCGTATGGTTATGCTTGGATAAAATAGTTAGTCACTGATTCCTTATCTTGATAGTATAGACGTGAATAGGCAATAGCAAAAACTAGGCATCACTTAGGTAGTAGCTCATAAGGAAGTAAATAAACTTATTGAGAGTGACAACGAACAAACAGATAATGTATAGAAGCATTAAGTTATGGATTTTTATCCTGAACTTAATGCTTTTTAATACTCTACAAGTATTAATTTGAAGTACAAATATTTATGTAGCATGCAACTATTCTATGTATTTGTTGCATATCCTTTTTTTACTAGATATACTATGTTTATAGGATAGAAAATTTTGTTACAAAAAGGAAGGAGCTTTTTTATGTTTGAATTATTAAGAGGAATAAAGTTCAGTAATGCATTGTTTGACACAAACATTAAATTTAATTTATTAGATGGGAAAAAAAGCTTGGTTAGGATGACTGCTATATATGGAAAAAATGGTTCTGGGAAAAGCACAATTACAAAAGCATTTTCAAAAATCATTGATTCTAATATTGAAAATATATCAAGTGCCGAACTATATGATAATAGCGGGAAAACAATACTAGTAACTGAGGAAATGAAGAATCAAATTTTCATTTTTAATGAAGAGTATATTGAGAAAAATGTGAGATTGCAAAGCAGTGGTTTAGAAACGATTGTTATGTTCGGGGAGCAGGCAAATTTAGCATCGCAAATCAAGACTCTTGAAACAGAATTAGCAAAAGAAAGAGAAATTTATAATGGGCAAGAGAATATTTGTAAAGAGTATAAAGATATTAGAAATGTAAAGTCTCCTCAATTATATTGGGATAACATGCAAAAAAAACTTAGAGAAGCGAATAATTGGGCTGAAAGAGGAAGTAAAATTAAAACATCAAAAACAAATCTTCCAGTAAATGATTCAGTGGTGAAGAAAATTATTTCTTTGACTCCTTCAAAAACAAGAGAAGAGCTTCAATCTGAATATGACAGAAAATTTTCAGAGCTAATACATATAAGTGGTGATTGGGAAAAAATAACTACACCAGTTATAAAGCCAGAAATACATTTTGATGAAGAACAGATATTAAATTTATTAAGCGAGAAAATCGAACAACCCAAATTAACTGATCGCGATAAAGTAATTTTAGATTTAAGTACAAACGGAAAGCAAGACCATTTTATTGAAATACGAGAAGAGTTTAAAAATCCACTCCTTACAGAATGCCCATACTGTTTACAAGAGTTGAGTAATAGTTATAAAGAAAGCCTCCTTATAAGTGTAGAAAAAGTACTGAACGAAGCGGTAGATGAGCATATTGAAAGTCTTAAAAAAGCAAAGATATCTCCTATAGATACAGACTTTTCATTATTTAATAATTTAGATGCAGCGATACTTCAAACCTGTAAAGATAAAAAAGAAAAAATCAATAGCATAGTAGAAAAGTATAACAAATTAATTGATTCGAAAATTAGTAATGTTTATCAGTCTGTTGAAGCTCAACCACTGAAAATCACTAAGGCCATCTCGGATTTTAATTTAAGTATGAGTACGCTAGAAGAACTGCGCACTACGTACAACGGTAAGTTTGATAAAAAAGATTTAATTAAAGAATCCTTGTTAAAATTAAATGATGAAATAGCACACTATGATTTGAAAGACGAAAATTCACTATATCAAACTTTCCGCCTTGAGCAGAGGAGCGATGATCAGAAACTTGAGCAATTACGATTGACAGGAATAGAAAAAAAGGGACAACTAGAAGAACTCATTCAAAAGCAAAAAAGTGTGCATATCGCTGTTGATTTTATTAATCGTGGCTTACAATATGTATTTTTTTCAAATAAGAGATTATCTATTATTGCCAAAGATGATAAATATATGTTGCATTCAAACGATAGAGCTGTTAAACCCATCAATATATCTTGTGGTGAGAGAAATATCCTTGCCTTATGCTATTTTTTTACATCTATGATGAGTGATGTAAATGAGAAGGATGTTTATCAAAGTGAATCACTCATTATAATAGATGATCCTGTATCTAGTTTTGATTTAGAAAGTAAAGTGGGCATTCTATCATATCTAAAGTCAGAATTCTTGAAGATTATTCTTGGTAATGAAAAAAGTAAGATAATTATTTTTTCTCATGAGTTAGCGACAATTTATGACTTGGAAAAACAGTTTGAAGAAATCAGTAAAGCCGAAAAGATCAAATTCAATTATCTCCCAAAACGTACATTCTCTACTATACAAGAATTAAGTAATTTTAAACTAGCAGAATTTCTCCCTTATAGAAATGAATACACTAGTTTATTGGAGATAATATATCAATATGCAATGCAACAAAATAGCGATGAATATGAATTAGTTATTGGAAATATCATGCGACGAACTTTGGAAGCATTTGCAACCTTTGAATATAGAATGGGAATAGCTGAAATATCTTATGATCAAACTATATTGAGTTCAATGAATAATCAAAAGTATAGTGATTATTTTGAAAATCTTATGTATCGCTTGATTTTGCATGGTGAAAGCCACTCTGAGGAACATATAAAAAGTTTACAAGATTTAAATTTTTATAGTACAGTATCTTCAGCGGAGAAGCAAAGAACTGCTAAGGATATTTTATGCTTGATATACGTACTTAATTCTCAGCACCTTAAGGCTCATTTCAAGAAATATGATAGTAAAGAAACCCCAATACCAATGATAGAAAATTGGTGTAATGACATTCTGACAGCAAATGAAAGTATCTCATTAGTGACAGATAACATAGTAGAAAAGCAAACTGGAATCTTATATTGAGGGAGTGCAAAATATCTCTCTCACGATTTAACAATACTTCCCCTGGTGAGGTAATAGGCTTGTTGAAGCGCAACAACGAATAAATAAAAAGCGTAGTATGACGGAATTAAAATCCGTCATACTACGCTTTTTATTTATTATATTTAAATCACAAATATTTCATCAGTGACGCCTAAGTAACCTTCATCTTTTACATAAGTCTTTTTAACTTCATAATATTTTTTTCCTATACTTAGTAATTTATTATTGTCTATCCATGTTTTTTCAACAGGCAGATTATCTTCCTCATCAATTCTGTTCCAAATAAGAGTTCTATCAGAATAAATACGCCAGTATACTCCAGAGCCAGTATCATGTAAAGTAGAACCTTCATCATCTGTAGGATAACCGTCCTCCTGATTAATACCTTTTTCCAAATAATAATAGCTTAAATATTCAACGCTAATTAATGTATCTACATTTGAACTGAGTTCTTCAATACGTTCATTATTTTCATCTAAAATATCAACTGAAAGAAAAAAATATTCCTCCCCGTCTGGAAATGTATGTTGTTTTTGTGTAATTTTATATTTCATCACTAATCCTTCTCTCTAATCTATTATCGGAAACGCACTAGAAATATTGCCCTCTTTATCAATGAAAAACATTATTTTCATTCCAGAACTTGTTTTACCAACCCATCTATTTTTAAAATTCGTATAATATTTCGTTTGGTAAGCTTCTTGAATTGCTGTATCAACTTGTGTTACAGTCCAATTTTTAGGGAACATGGTTTTAGGTTCTTCAACGAATCCAGAAATTATATTTTGATGAACACTTTGATAGGGTTGATTATTGATAGGTGGGTTGGGAATGCGATCAAATACTTTAATTTGGTCGCCCAGTGTGTTTTCTACATGTCCCCCAGCAACACCACCTTTTGCCTTCGCAAAACCACGGTAGGTATGTCCCGCACCACCTTGACGAAATTCTCCATTTATATATTTTGAGTTTTGATATATATTATCTGTTTCATCAAGGTTATTGATGAAGCGCATATTAGCCTGCTTACCTAAAATCTTATTCAAACCAAATCCTGCAACCATAAAAGCAATATCTGTTCCTGCACTGAGTATATAAGCTTCACGTTCTTTTTGACTGAGAGGATTCCCGTTAATATCAAGTCCAGTTATCGCATGCCCTAAATTTTGTGCACTCAGGACACCACCAGCGACCATTGTTGTTGTACCAAGCCAACCTGGAACTGCAACACCAACGAGTGCACCACCACTCATGACAACCAGACCACCCACACAAACGATAACAAGACCCGTTGAAATAATGTTCGTTACTTTTTCTATACCAGTTTCATAATTAAAATCTGTCTGGCGATAGAGTGTATTTACAAAGGTTTCGTAGTTGACCTGAAAATCTAATTGTCCTGTCATTTCTAAGAACTCTTGATATTGTTTTTGCTTCATTTTACGTGTGAAATCACTGTTCATCAGATCCATAAAGTCGACACTGTTTTTCGTTGTAAATGTAGCGTAGGCAGTAGAAGGGGCAGAAATGCTATCACCAGCTTGCCATGATTCACCTTGAACGGATATACCGCTTGTTTTTACGCTGTACTCATTAATATCCACTAAACTTAAGCGCTCCGCAAACTGCTCCATATTCTTCTTAAACGGCTTATCAATCGTTTCACTTGCCTCATGATAAATTTTAACAATATTGTTTGTCAAAGTCCATAGCTTTCCGTGGAGGTTATCAATTTTCTGATGTTGTGACGTATAGCTGAAATAGAACTCATTGGATAAACCTTCATCATATAAATAATCGTCCATTTGCTTGAACAAACGGTCAACGTTATAAAATTGATTGACAGCTTCATCTAAGCGCTTGAATAGGTCTTGTTTATAATTTTCTAGGTCGTCAAGTTTCATATAGATTTGTTCTGCCATTATCCCAGAGCCTCCTCGCAGGTTTTCTCCCAAAGCTTAGCCATTTTTTCATCTGTTTCTTTGAATGTGATCATAGCATCAATACAATACTCATTGATAAGATTATAGTAGGTCGCAAGCATTTGTACTTTACCTGCAAAATCCGCACCCATTTGCATGACATCCATCCCATTGACTTCGGTCATACTTTTATTCAAGATACGTTCAACTTCTTCTTTTGCTTCTCCCTCTATATAAAAGGCACTGTTTTTCACATTATTAAATGCAGGCATAGCTGTATGAATAATCGATTCCATGAGTTGATTTAAGGTTGCAGTGACTTGTTCTAATTCGTCTGGATTTATAACAATTTCACTCATAATTGTTGAGCCTCCTTGATTCTTTCTTCGGCAATCGTTGTAATTTGTGGCACTTTACTGACAAACCATTCAAATGGGTCAATATCCATAATGGTTGTCAATTTGTTCTGCTCATCTAATTGATAGTATTGATTATTCTCTAGTCCAATGGCTAGCTGTGCTTCTAATTGCCCCACATGATCAAATATTTCTATCACTAAGGTTGGCACTGCAAAGGAAAAGCGAAGTGTCATATTTTCTAATGGTTTTGCGGTTATTTCTTCAAAATACTTATTTGCGGCGTGTTTCAATATTGGGTGGTTGAGCGCGATTTGAAGCATAAGTAAAGCATCGCCAACAAGTAGTTCAAATTGAATCGTATCCTTGATGGTGACTTGTTTTAAAATAATACAAAGTCCATCATCAAAAAGAGCGAAGATATATTGCTGAATATGCACATAGCGGTCAGCTTGTGTATATTTTCTAATTAATTCTACATAGTTTACCGTTACTTGTGATAACCCTCCAGTAGAGGTTAATATTTCTTTTTTTATTAAGCCTTCCATCGATGCGGGACTTGGTGCCTCATATGGAATACCAAAAAGCATGGAAATATCTTGATATTCTGCCAAGTAATATAGTTCATCTGCATATAATGTTTTACCAGTCATATGTAACACCTTTAATCCCAAGATAGGCATCCATGTTTTCAAATGCTTTATAGGTTTGTCCAAACTGATACAGTGTTTCATTTAATTCCACAGCACTATTTAGTAATGCGCCATGATAAGCAACCACCATTTCAAGCAATGCACGGATATGGTTATAGTGTTCGCCACTCCATTGCATACTATCTACATTTGCTTGCAATGCTTTGGCTTGCGATAGTGTATCATCCAACATCGTTTTTACGTGCGCTAGTTCTGTCCATGCTTTATACCAATTATCATTGTATAATTGCTCACGACTCATTTGCTTTCGCCTCCAACTGATTGATTTCTAATGCGCACGAATATAGCTTGTTTTGCGCTGATTTTTTCAAAGCGTACAAATCTTCCATTTGGTCATTATGCTTTTTACGCATTTCTCGAGCCATTTCGAGCACAAGGCGTGTTTTGTCATCTATGAGCACATGAGGTGCATAGTTGGCATCTAGCCATCCCACAGAATCTAAATCAACAGCGCACATGCGAGCGTTTTCAATTTGAGCTTGTAAATAGTTGGCTTTTGTGATCAAGTCTTCGTATTTCTGATGTTTTCTTTTAGCACTAGTTAATTCCTCACTATCAAACATAGTATCTTCCCCCCGTTTTTATTTGCACTTTTTATCACAAAATGTTCCTAAATCCATTATAATCTAACTTTTATTCTGACACAACCTAAATTTAACAATTGATATGACTATAGAAATTACTGTCATACTTGCAACAAAAAAAGGTATACTACAATGAAATTATAGATTTGTGAACTCTCGAGCGTATAGACGTAAGAGCGTTCATTTTTCAAAACATGTATTAAAATAAATCAGCTTACATTTCTGAGAAGGGAACGAAAAACATGCTATTAACAGCTAGAATTTTAGTACGAATTGTTTGTGTTGTAGAATTTGTTTTTGCGCTTATTGCCTTTATCATCTCTTTCACGGGAGACGGAACAGAACAGGAACTCTCTATCCTTGGTTTGATAGGACTTGGATTAGTTATTCATGGTATTTGTGGCTTAGTGGTTGCCTCATTTATGACTTGGTATATTTCTGCCAAACAAATTATCTTTCTTCTTTTAAGTGGTATTCTTTTGTTATGCGCCAATTTAATAGAAGTTGTATATGTTAACCCTACCGTTGGATTTTTGTATATTTTTGCAGGGATCATATCGGTTCTGTATAATTTAAAAGCACAACAAGATGAAGGCGAAGAAAAAGCTCGCCAAGATAAGTTGAACAATGACATGAACGAGTAACAAATAATGCGCTAAGTCTTGGTGTAACCCCATGATTTAGTGCGTTTTTCACCCGTGAAATGCACCCCAATCCAGTATTGCATCTATACCCTGCGAACATACCAAAATAGAAAGGGTTGGTGACAACCACTTCGGTTTTGGTGTGGGAACAACTGCAACGAAGTGGAAGGCGTTAGCTTCCTGACTTTATTGTTCTCTGTCAAATGATTTTTTGATAGTTGGCTTGAGGAGTTGCATTAGATTTTGTTCAATAATATGATATTGCTTTTGTGTTTGTTTGAGCGCTTTATGTTCTTTGTATAATTGTTGTTGTTTCTTTTGTAGTATTTGGACTTGATGTTGTAGTTCAGTCTTTATTTGCTTACTCGGTGTAATATGATCCTCTTGGAGCGCTTTTTTAGCTGTTTTGTTTAAGAGCGTAGCGGATTCATATTCGGGTGTCTTTCGCTTATTTTTTGGTGTTTTAGACATGCTTGTTTTGGTATCCGCATAGATAGTGAGCTGTTTTAGTATCGCTTGTACATGAGCGAGTTCCTTTTCGATTGTTTTTATTTCACTTGTACACGTATTCATTACTTCTTGATGACTGATTTTCTTTTCTTCCCATTCCGCTAATGAGTGGATACCGTATGCTTGTAAAAGATTGAGTGTCTTTGCGCCATGCTTGAGATTATGAATCTTTGCCCATTGCTCGTAACCTTTACTTTCAAGTACTTTCTTATTTTTATCTAATGCAAGCATCACACTCAACGGCTGATTCGTTAGGTTTATTTTTTTGTTCTTTTTCACTGGCAGCGTGCAACTGTCTGCAATACGAGCTTTGATATTTTCTTCGGTATATGCTTCACCTAATGTTTTCCCTCTGGTAAATCGTTTCTGTTTTTCAGCACGAAATGCTAGGTGTTTCCCATATTTGAGTTCATAGCCTTGCGCTTGCATGCTCGCTGTAAATGTTTCAAAATCTTTACTTGTTTGAATACACGTGTCTATCATTTCTTTTAACTGTGTTTTCCAACTATCGCCTTGCTGATCCTTTTGCCATTCATGATAACTTTTTCCTTTATTTTGGTTCGGTGGAATCACCGATAAACCATGTTCGGCGCACAAGGTATCACTTGTTTCGCGCAATTGGTAATAGGTCTTATCGCAATCGTTATATTTGGTGTGCGTCACAAAGCTTGAGGCGCAGAAAATAACATGATTGTGGATGTGGTCTTTATCGACATGCGTCGTTAGAACATATTCATATTTTCCTTGTAGATGTTGTTCTAAAAGCTGTTTCCCAATCTCATGCGCAAGTATCGGTGTAATTTCCTCAGGTTTGAATGATTGAATCATATGATAGGCTTTATTCACACCACCTGAACGACTATTTTCATCCAGTGTCAATTCGAATTCTAAATCTGCGGTCTCTGGTGCACACGCATAACTAGAAACATATTGCGTCTTTTCAGGATTTAAAATATACTTTATTGCTTTGCCGAGTGTTTTTTTGATAGCCCATATCTTTGTAACTGCCATATGTTTTGCATCAGCTCCTTTATTATTTCTATATCTTCTTGGGAAATGGTTTTGTTATTGTTCGCAACATGTGTTATTTGATTGATGTTGTTGCCAATTTTATTGAGTTCTAAAATAAGCCTTTTGGTTTCAGTATGATTTGAAATAACGATTGCACCATCAATCGCCATCTTTCGTAAATAAGCTTCTCTGTTTGTTATTCCTGCTTCTTTCATTTTCATTTCAATAAATGCCTTCTCTTCCTCGGTTACTCGGAATTTGAGTTCGTTATTTCTTTTTCTGTTTGTCATGTTAGATTTCCATCCTTTCTGTATATGATTGTAAAAATAGGGGTTTGGGGATTTCCCCAACAAGCAATTTCAAACACGAACCGCGATAGCGGAACGGGGTGAAATTTGGATATGGGGCACCATATCCAGTGCTTGCTATTCTATAGCTCTCTATACTAATACTACAATTGAAACTTTCGATTTGGTCATAGTTGAGTGAATTTAGTTGAAAAGCTCCTATACTAAATACAACAATTAATATAAATTTTCCTCACTAATACTACGATTATAAGAGTTAATTTAGTCAAAGGAATTGTGTTTTTTGCAATAAAAAAAGCATCAACCTCAATTTGGTTAATACTTTTTTGAAATGTATATCTTATCTATCAAGCTAATTCTTTTGTAGTTGTACGATCAAGTAAATAATCGATGCTCACACCAAAATAGTCTGCTACTTTAATTAGTGTTCCCGCCGTCCATTCAATTTCACCAGTTTCGTATCGACTATATGTATGTTGCGAAATACTGAGGTAGGTTGCCATTTGTGCCTGAGTAATATCATTATCTTCCCGAATCGCACGGATATTTTTATAAGCCATCATTCCGCCTCCTTTGCTCATATTATATTTCATCCGTATTATGGATATTGTTTTATATCCTTAATTAGGATATAATGTTGATACATACTTAATGGGAGGTGATATAATGACCGAAAAAATAGAACAATTACACAAGAATCCAAAACAACATGATAGTAAGCATCGGTGTGATCCTGAATTAGAACAAACTTTCTATTCGTTATTAGATGATGAAATGAAAGTAACCTACGACCGTATGAACGACCAGAAATCAGAAGCGCAATTGGCAAAGTCGGCAACAACATATATGCAAGGATTCAGAATGGGTATGCAGGTGGCTTTTGATGCCATCACAAACAGAAAGGAAGGTGAAGAAGAATATGAATTTTGATTTTAACACAGACACCTTTTCATTACTGGTTAAACCTGATTTATCCGTTCACCTTCAAAAAATAAGCGGAACAGCTGATAAAGTAGCATTCGTGATTCAAACCAAGTTTTGTCACTACTCCATTGATATTCAAGATACCGCAAAACTATGTGCGTTACTGCCCATCCTGCATACGGAAATACAAGCGGTACTAGCTACTTATAATTTGCAGTTAGTAACAAAGAATTTCAGTATCCAAGACAATACCTGCTATCTTGATTTTACAACGATGGAGGTGAATAGCTGATGCATAGCCAAACCATAGCGCATGATTTTGACCAGTTCTGTTTAGCGCGTATACAAGCCATTTTTGAAGCTGATACGAACCATGAAGACTTTCAAAAAAGAAGTAATCACTTTTATCAGGTACGCGACCAACTGGAATTACTGCGACAACCCGAAATAAATACCTATCTTGATGCTTTAGAAAAATATCAAGTGGAGGCATTTCTTTATATTTATCGTGTCGCTTTTGAAGAAGGACTTCAATTTATAAAAACGAAATAAACTTTTTTCGCTCGTTCATGACCAAACTTCACTACTCAATCGTAGTATTCGTGTAAGGGATCTATTTTTATACTCTTTTTTGCTACTTAACTGACCAAATCAGGTTTTTGAATTGTAGTATTAGTGTAGGGGTATAAAAAACCTTTATAGTCACTATTCTGTCCAAATTGGATAGTTGAAACGAAAAGTATTACTCTGGGAAATTAAATTATTTTTTGATTTTCTTGCCAAAATACGAGTTTCACTTGTAATAGTAATGAGAGGAGGTCAATATTGAGCGAAGAAAATAAACTGTTTTCAGAACAACTGATTGGTAAACATACCTATCAAATTATTTCCGTTTTTCCAACACAGCCAACAGAAACGTTGCACCAAAAGATGACACGTATTTTGATGAATCATTTGAGTGAACTACCTACTGCTGAATGTATTGGAACAAACGGGAAAAACAACGTATAATAGTTATACATTATCCTGTTTGTTTGATTGTCAGAAGGAGGAATTATGAGACAAGAATCAACAAACAAAATAACCGCTCTTTATGTACGTTTATCAAATGATGATGAGCGTGAAGGCGAAAGTAATAGTATTGTGAATCAAAAGAAAATGTTAAGTGAATATGCCAAGACACATAGTATGCGAAATACCAAATTCTATATTGATGATGGTATCAGTGGGACAACATTCAAACGCAAAGGATTTCAAGCCATGCTAACTGACATTGAAGCAGGACTTGTTGGCACGGTTATCGTCAAAGATATGTCAAGGTTTGGACGAGATTATTTACAAGTCGGTTTATACACCGATATTATGTTTCCTGAACATAGCATTCATTTTATTGCGATCAATGACGGCGTAGATAGTGAAAAAGGTGAAAACGAATTAACCCCTATTAGAAACTTATTCAATGAGTTTTATTCAAGAGATACCAGTAAGAAAATACGGGCTGTTTTTAAAGCAAAAGGTATGTCGGGTATACCACTAGCAACAATTCCACCGTATGGCTATGTGAAAGACCCAGAAAACCCTAACAAATGGCTCGTAGATGAAATTGCGGGGAATATTGTCAAACGGATGTTCCAACTGTGTATTGATGGATACGGTCCATCACAAATTGCCCGAATCCTGAGAGAAGACCGTGTATTGACACCAACGCATTATGCGCATAGTCAAGGAAGGAAACCAAGAAGCAAGCTTTCACATGACCCTTATCATTGGAATTATCACGCTGTTGCAGATACCCTTGAAAAACAGGAATACATTGGACACACAGTCAATTTTCGTACCCAAGTGAAATCGTTTAAAGATAAACGATCAATACACCGTGATAAAAAAGACTGGGTGATATTCGAAAATACACATGAGGCAATCGTTGAACAAAGTGTCTTTGATACGGTGCAATCATTACGTCAGCATAAACGCCGACCAACGAAACAAAACGAATTACCACTTTTTTCAGGACTTCTATATTGTGCTGACTGTGGTCAGAAATTATACTTTTGTCGTGGTAAAAGTGTCAGTCGAAATCAGGAAAATTATATATGTTCTTCGTATCGCCGTCGAACAGTCACTTGTAGCGCACATTACATTCGCTCGGTTGTGCTAGAGGAGCTTGTTGCGACGAATCTAAGAAAAACGATGGCAACGATTCAAGCGAACGAACAAGCTTTTTTTCAGGCAGTATTTAAAGGTGACCAACAAGCACGACGAAAGCAAGCTGAAAAAGAGCAAAAACAGCTGAACATCGCACAAAAGCGAATGGCTGAATTAGATGCTATTTTTCCACAGCTGTATGAAGATATGGTAAATGGTCGCATCAATGCCGAACGATTTGATAAATTATCAAGTACCTATGAAGATGAGCAGGCATTACTGAAACAACAAGTAATGGACGCAACACAAGAAATACAAACTGAGCTTGATGTAAATGCATATATTCGAGAACTTCGGAAGTTTGTACGAAAGCATATCAACTTTAAGACGCTCACTCCAGAATTACTACATGAACTGATCGATAAGATAATTATTCATGAAGGCAAACAAATTGAAGTACACTATAAATTTGGATTAGGTGACCTAGCATCACTCGTAGACCAGATTGCATAAAAAATAGAGGCATTCAAAATATGCCTCTACCACTATTCAATAATACTTCCTTATCGGGTGCTTTCTTTAGGATACCTAGTTTTTTGCTCTTATTAGGAATGGAGGAATCGCTGATAGGGCTTCTTTAATCTATGATAAAACCAGATTTCAAGTAATTCTTCTATACTTGCCTTTATTCTTCCAGTAGTCTATTAACATCATTAATATGAAAGTTAATACACCTGCGCCACTCACTAATAGATAATAAAAAAATCGGCTAGTAAAGCTAACGTAAGAAAATATTGCGATAAAAAAGATTAATCCCAGAATGAGGAACCAGTTGGATTTCACAAATTGCTTAAGATTCATAAGATCACCTTCCAAAATAAAATATATGCCTGACAAAAAATGGGGCTCGAGATATTCTGCTTCTTTATATATGCGAAGAAGTACTTGAAAGTTGAATCAATTCATACTGGTATATCAATATCAAATTTCTTCAAAAAATTTAAAAAATGTTCATGTGCAGTATCAAGTTCCAGGTATTCAAGGATACGCATATTTTTCTTGATTACTTCATATGCATTTCCATCCTCTCCAAGTTTAATACACGCAATGGCATGATTTAATTTTGAACAAACCATCTCATAAACTAATGTAAATTTCATTGCTGTATCAACAGCAGTAACTGCCAATTTTTTAGCGGCTTTAAAATCTCCGTATTCTAAGCAAAGAGTAGATAGATTTGTATAAATACATTGTTCGATATGTTGAGATTCTAAAAAATGTTGGAAAATATCTAGTCGTTTCAATGAGGTGCGTGAAAATAATAATGCTTCCTCCAATGTTAGCGCGTAGATTATATTATTAAATAATTTAAGTTCGTAGAGATACCAGTTATCCATCTTAAATAAATAGTCTTTAATAGGTGTAACATAGTCAATCATTTCTTGACTAATAGTAAGATTAAGATTATACGCAATTAATGCTTTGCAGATCAGCATAGAGTGATAGTATGTAATGTTACCAGTCTGCTTGTATAATTCATTTGCTTCATTAGCCAAAGAATCCAACTGCGCATTATTATTTAAGCTCGCAGCCTGACTAATCTGAGAGGGTATTTTCCTACTGAATAAGATTTTTTGATCATCTTGGATATAAAGAAATTCTTCAAAATTGATATTTAATCTATCAATCAGTGAGAAAAATTTATCATAAGCTGGGAAATAGTTGTTATTTTCAACTTGTGATAAATGGTTTCTAGCCATGATACCTTCTGATAATTGGGCTTGTGTTATTTTTTTATCTGTGCGGATTTTTTTGATTGTTTCTCCAAAATTCATAGTTTTGTACCTCCGTAATAAATTCTTGATAGATATAGATAACACAATTACTATTCTATAAATAAAACAATTAATATGAAAGTATAGATTAGATACCAACTTAGCATTTAGTAAACTACTAATTAATAATTATACTAAATATTAAGAATAATATCAACTTTTTATATGAATTATATAAAACAGAAATCTAAATACAATTAACTGTGAGGTGAATGCCGTGAAATTGAATCAAATAGGCTTAGCATGTTTTGATTTATTAAATGGTTTGTATACTCAGGTTTTGTGGTTAAGAAATGGATGAATATATGTAATTTAACGTTATAAAAAGAATGAAGAAATACATTATAATTTTAAAGGGAGTGTAGTACATGTCAACAAAAAAGAAGATGGGGACGGTTGTTATTGCTTCGGCTCTATTATTGTCAACATTGAGCCCGGTTGCAGCACAAAACGTTAAAGCAAGTGATTTGGAAGATACTTTTGTTACTGAAGATGGGCAAGTTGGAACAGAAATACACTACGAAGATGCTATTGATGGAGAAGAAGTTTTTGAGGAGAGTAAGCCCCTTTTACGCTATGTGGCTTACGATGAAACGGTATATATGCCTTCTACCAAAAGCGCGGGCACCAAAATAAGTTATACAGCAGAGGTTACTAATAATAGTTCAACAGCAGATAAAGTATCACGTTCTGTTACTCGTGAAAAATTCGTGAAGGCTGGGGTTTCAACATCGGCAGAGTTCGGTATTCTAACAGCAAAAGTAGGTGTCAAAGCAGAAGGAAGCTTTGGTAAAACATCTAAAGTCACAGTTACTTATGCTTGGTCGATACCAGCTAAAACCAAGACAACAATCAAATACGGATCAAAAACCTATGCGACTACAGGTTATATGGCTAGGTACAGTAGAGGAAATCTTACTAGTAAGACCTATGTAAGCTCTAGCTATTCTACAGCAGAGTACTCCAATAAAACATCCAAAGGGTTATAAGTTTTGAGGTACTTAACAGTTGGGTTAATCGGACTTGTTTTTGCATTGACTATTTCAGGATGTACATCACCTGATGAAACAAAAACAGATAAAACACCAAAACCGAATAATGTAGTTGATGTAAAAGAGAAACAATATGCATCTATTGAAGATTATCAAAAAGAAATACCGGCGAATATGCAGATGAATAAACCTGTATTTGAACTTATTGGCAACAACCTCGAGATTAGTTTCGAAGTAAAGTATACAGAAGCGTTAGATACCAAGTTTCGCAATACAAAGCAACCGTCATATTATAGCGTTATTGAGGCAGAGGGTCATGATAAGTTCAATAACTTACTAGATAAGGAAAATCCACCAATCTATTCTAACGATTTGACCTCTATGAAAACTGGGAATTTTGGGTATGAATATAAAGTCATACTACCCTTAAAAAGTAAACCTACAGAATTAGAGAAAAAAGAATTAATAGATGGTGTTAACTTTGCTTTAGTATTTATGAACCATGATAAGGAAACTACGAACGTTTTTCATGTTTTGGATATTGGGATGGCAGAGTAGAAGGTTAATTATAGATAATGTAAAGCAGAATTCACGTAATGCCCGAAAAAATGGGATTCGTGATATTCTGCTTCTTTTTTTATGAAAATGTTAGATTCTTCAAACTCAAGCTTCTATGCTAATCTCAAATTTCTTCAAGAACTCTGAAAAATGCCCATGTAAGCTATCAAATTCTAAGTATTCAAGAATAAGCATATTTTTCTCAATGACTTCGTATGCGTTTCCATTTTCGCCAAGCTTAATGCGGGCAATAGCGTGATTTACTTCGGAACAAACTTTTTCATAAACCAACATATATTTCTTTGCTTTTTCTATCGCAATTTCTGCAAAATCTTTTGCAGCTTGGAAATTCTTATGCTCTAGACAAAGTGTTGATAAATTCGTATAAATATTCTGTTCAATATGTTGGAATTCTAGAAAATATTGGAAGTTTGCTAGCCGTCTCAATGATGTACGTGCAAATAATAGAGCTTCATCTACTGTTAGGGCATAGATGATATTGTTAAATAATTTTAGTTCATACAAATACCAATTATCCATTCCAAATAAGTAGTCTTTGATTGGTGTGACAAATTGAATCATATCGTCGTTCACCGTATGGCTAATACTGTATGATATTAAAGCTTTACAAATCAACATATAGTGATAGTATGTTATATTTTCGGTTTTTTCATACAAGTCTTTTGCTGTAACGGCTAGATTCTTAAGTTTCTCTGTATCATCCATATTTGCCGCTTCACTAATTTGTGACCTTATATGCTGATTGAAAAGCATTTTTTGATCGTTTTGAACAAATAGAAATTCCTCAAAAACAATATTTAACCTGTTTAGGAGTAAGAAAAACTTATCATAGGAAGGGTAATAATTATTTGTCTCAATTTGAGAAAGGTGAGATCTAGTTAGAATCCCTTCTGATAGCTCCTTTTGCGTGAAGTTTTTATCTTTTCTAATTTTCTTAATGGTTTCTCCAAAATTCAAGATAGCGCCTCCAAACATATAGTTTATTTGATGGAAATAAGGAACAGAAATAACAAACTTACACAGATTAGCTATATTATTGTGATAACAGCGAAAGATAACAGAGGAGTGAGAGGCACATGGCAGAGACTTTAATCTGGCTAATTGTAGGTTAACTATAATAAGTAATCATTGAGTGAAAAATAAGGCTTAAATCCATTATATAACATACAACTTACTTCGGCTAGCACTTAAGTAAATAAAAATGATATATTTGGGTCTTATTTGTTAGATAAAGACAAAATCACTAATTTTTGAGATGAATGTGATAGGGTTTCGTGACGAGGATTCAGGTAGTTTTCTATGTTATATAGTGAACTTGCTTCGAGTCCTTTTGTTATAAATGATTCTAAAATCAAAAAGGGATGAAGCGTATGCGAGGAAGTTTATGGGGAGCCTTGCGGGAGTTGGTCGCAACGGCTATTGTGCTATGTCGGGAAGTTATGTCTTGGTTGGGATTATTCATTCGGTACCATATGAGATGTCCGCATCATGGTGATAAATCGTACGGGAATAAAAAAGGGTAAATGATTGAAGGGGTGAAAAGCATGTCTCATTTGACGGATTTGTTTGCTGGGCCGGTGATTGCTCATGAGATAAAAATAGAGAATAAGACAAGGCATACACTTTTTGATACATATTTGGTAAGTGGGAATCAGCGTCAGCGGGGGAATGTTTTCCGAATTGGGGAGAGGCGTAGTCTGTATCTTCCAGCTTCGAAGTCAACGGTGTGCGAGCTGAATTTCACGATTTGTGGGGTGGAGTATAGCTTTCCGTTGCGTGAAAAAATAGATACGCGGAATCATGCGCCGATCGTCGTTAATATCTTGACGGACGGGACGGCTAGCTTAGATGTGGAAACGTATCGGGAACAGCAACAGGGGGCCAATGGTCAGCTGGTTTGGAAGGGTTCTAAGTTTATTTGGAGAACAGCAACGTTTTCCCTCGTCTTCTTTATTATTTGGCTGATGAATGTGCTCTGAAAATAGCAATGTAGAAAGCTGAAACAGGCTATCGACTTAAAAATCGATGACTGTTTCGGCTTTTTTTGTCGTTTTTTAGCGATAATCGATAACGAACGAAAGACAAAGGTGAAATCATCGCCATCGACACATTCAGAAAATCAGGATTGGGCACAGAACTTGCTTAGACTCTCTTTTGGTTGCCAGATACTACAATTAGTGGCAGGCATGTGGTAGAATGAAAGTGTGATTTTACATAGGGTTTAAGAACAAAAAACAGTGTCCGTCAACGAACTTAGTGAGTAGCTAAACGTCTCTGCGGCTAGGGCTTTTGAAGATATCGAACGCTTTGTGACAGACCAAGCGCTCTCACAAGGTTTAGCAGCGCATTTTCAGGATGCGAAAATTGCTGTAGCTATCGCAAGCTGACGCCAACTATACCTTTATGTCCAATAAAACGGCAAACAAATCGCAAAGGTGGCTCCGAAAATGAAAACCAACCAAACCGAAATTATCGCTGACCTCTACAATTTACTGCTCAATCCAGCTACCCGAGATTGGGAACGAACTCTATTACGGGCGGCCAAACTGGAAATCGACAGCGGAGCAAATTTTGACGATCAGATTGCGAAACTAGAAGCCGAATTGCGTCCACTGGCTCTAAGAAATAACTTGACGCCCGACGTTACGGATTTTTATTTAAAAATAACAGATGATCCAATGGCTGGCAGTTCATTCGACTTAGCGATACATTACGCGAAAGACGGGCCACATCAGGCGCGCGCGATTTTTGCTGGTGGTTGTTTTTGGTGTATGGTTGAGCCGTTTGAGACGCAACCGGGGATTATCTCGGTTATATCGGGTTACACTGGCGGGCATATGGATAATCCAACATATGAGCAGGTGCTTGGCGGCTATACTGGGCATGTGGAGGCTGTTGAGATTATTTTCGATACGCGCGTTTGGAATTATAAAGAGTTAGTCGAGCTTTACTGGCAGCTGACTGACCCGACGGATGCATATGGTCAAATGGCGGATCGTGGCAGTAGCTACAGGCCAGTTATTTTTGTGGCAAACGGGGAGCAGCGGCAAATTGCCGAACAGTCAAAGCGAGATTTAGCGGCATCTGGGAAGTACAAGCATCCTATCGTGACCGCCATTGAATCCGCAACGACCTTTTGGCCAGCTGAAAATTTCCATCAACAGTTTTATCAGAAAAACCCGAAAAGGTACAAGAAACTCAAACGTTCGCGTGGACAGTTTTTGGCATTTCAGCGGGTTCAAAACAAAATCCGGAGACGCGTTGGTAGAAAAAAAGAGTGAGACTTGGATAAAAGGATATTTAGAACGGAAAAGGAGCAGGAATCTCGTATACCCCATTTTTTATAATGGCGCTATACAGGACTTCCTGCTTCTTTTTTTGTCTTATTTTATCCCAGTTTGACTGGTCGTTTTGTCTCCTACAATCGTATTTTGGTACATTAAATAATACGCGGCGGAGGACCAGCTGAAGTTTTTCGTACTCAGGCCATCTCCGGTAAGCGGATCATAGTTTTCGTGAATCGGTCCGTTGCCCATTAAGCCATTCGCGTGGTTAAATAGGTTTTTCGATAGGAAGGTTGCGTCTGATTTGTAGCCGTAATTTTGTAAGGCTTCGACGCCAAACAATGCTTGATCGAGCCACACTGGTCCGCGCCAGTATTCTGTTGCGCTGAATCGTGAATTGTCTTTTGATGCGGTTGGGAACGGCACATAGGTATTGAATTTATTTGGCGAAAGCATGTTTTCACGTACGCTCGCTGCTTTGTCTTCATCGGAAAGCTTCGCCCAAAGTGGAATCCAGCCTTCTGTTCCTTTGCCGCGATTGACAAGCAGTTTTGTTTTAGAATTATCGTCATTTATCTGCAGGTCGTAATAGAAACCGGTGTCTTTGTCGTACATATTTTTTTCGATGTAGGTTTGGACTTTTTCGGCTTCTTTTTTGTATTTATCAGCATCGTCATCTTTGCCGAGCTCTTTTGCCATGGAAACTAGGAAGCCTTTTTCGGCGTAAAGGTAGGCGTTTAAATCGACGGATTCTTGATTGATCGAGTAACCGATGACTTTATCTGCGCTATCTTTATTTTCAAAAAC
Source organism: Paenilisteria portnoyi (assembly GCF_014322795.1). Lineage (GTDB taxonomy): Bacteria > Bacillota > Bacilli > Lactobacillales > Listeriaceae > Listeria_A > Listeria_A portnoyi. The sequence goes on along the minus strand of NZ_JAASTT010000004.1, from coordinate 46,498 downwards.
GAGCACGCCGGGATCATTTTTCCCAACGCCATCTTTGTCAAAACGGACGGCATTATCCATACCACTTTCCCATGCAGCGGCCTCGATAACAGCTTCGTCATTCAGCTCAAAATTACCATTCGCATCCTTGATATTCTTGTCGTTCGCGTCTTTTTTCCAGTTGGCGGCACTGACCATACTGCCGTACTCCGCGATGCCGTTTTTGTTGTGGTCGCGGTTCGTGTACCACCAATCGTGATAAGCGACGAGCTTCGGATACATTTCTTTGAGGAAGTCTTTATCTTTTGTCTCTGTATAAATATTCCAAACTGCCCAAGCGGAAAGTGGTGGCTTCGAATTGCGCTCGTTCCAGTTTCCACCGTCTCCGCCACGCTCTGGTGTTTTATTGTAGAAAATGGCATCAATAATCGCGCCAGAATCTTGTGGCAAGTTCGGATCGTCTTTTTGAATTTGATAATCGAATAAGGCACGTACGCTATTTTTGGCCAGTTCTGGATTGAAATTCACCGTCGCGACGGCTTCTTTCCATGAATCCCATGACCACAACCCAATAAACCATTTATAAGACATCGACGGCACAATACCATCATGCTTGATCGCACCAGCCGGACTACGCCAATTTGTTGTCAGCGTCTCAATCGTTTTCACAGCTGCATTTTTATATTCTGGATGGCTCTTGCTTTTTTTATCGGCAAAAGTTTTGTCTAAATAGCCTTGCCAGCGCTTGTTGTTATCCTGGAAAAGCTGATCCTGATCCGTGATATAGGAATCCCAATTCGCTTTTTCAGCCTGCAATTCCTTGTCAGTGAAGGTGTAACTTTCCACGGCATATGTCGCGAAATCCTTGCTGGGAGCGATTGTAATCGGACTTTTCGCCTTCGATGTATATGTATTCGCAGCAACATCGTTTGTAACCGGCATATCATGATAAATCGAATATTTCGTCTGGGTCGTCGAGAAGAACGTCCACATTTCTCTTATATTCGGAAAATTCACTTGGATACCATTTGGCGTGGATTCAAGCGTTTGCTTCAAGTCGATTTGGTCACTACCGTCATTCAATTTATTAAGCAAAGTCCCTTGCCACGAAAGCGATAAATGCAGCGGTTTATCTGTTTTATTCGTGATTTTCGTTTTGACAAGTGCCGTACGATTGCTAGCAAAAATCAAGTCTAATTTCAACGTCAAATCCTCGAGCTCATACGTTTGGACTAATTTGCCTGGATAGTATGCAAAATCGGTACTAGCTTTACTCAAATCGTACACCGACTTCGTATCATCATTCGTCATTTGGATTTTATCAAACGTTTTCGCTAAATTCGACGGATATTCCTCAGCAAGAATGACCGGACCAGCGAAACCGCCTAGTATTTCGGATGTATTCCCATCAGGCAAATAATAACCATGCCAAGCGCCTAAATCGGAAAAATTGTTAAAGTGATTCGTATCATAATTTCCATACATATTTTCGGTAGGATTGGCAGAGATATCAATCACATTCTTGAAATTCGAGACTTCCGAATTTGGGGCCTTTTCGACTAATTCTGACGCCTGCTCCTGTTTTTTATCTTTACCCCACACATTAAAACCGGCGATTCCAGCCACGATAAGCAGGATAACACCTAAACCAATGAACCAATAACTCTTCTTCATTTCATACCTCCTGATTATTACAATATTATTGTTAACGCTTTCAGATAGCGATATAAGTATAACTGATTTTTTGTGATAATGCTAGTTCAGATGGTTAACTTGGGTGACTATCTAGTTTTGGTGTAAGGCTATTTGTGGATTAAATGGCATCAACCAAGAAACCGCAAAATTAGCCAAAAAATCAGGCGTCGACATCCTACTACCTCAAAGAAAAGGAACAAATGACGGTAAAAAGAGCGGTGGAAGAAAGATACAACGCAGGAATAATCCAAATGAACAGTCCATACGGCAACCCGATTGACGTATACGATAAAGAAAAAACCATCTGTGACATCCTTGCTAATCGCAACAACACCGATATCCAAATCCTATCCACTGCCTTAAAAAGCTATTTTACAAGATCGGACAAAGACCTAAACACATTAATGATCTATGCCAAATTACTAAAAGTAGACAAAATTCTAAGAAACTACATGGAGGTACTTTTATGATCAACCAAGATAAGCTGCGTACACTCGTTATGGCAAGCGTTCATAAAAACCTACAAATCTAAGGACCACGCGGACATTCCAGTTCGCGTTTTTCGTTTGCCACAAAAATATTCCCAATCCATGCATTATTTCCAAGGAGACGGGGAATAATAAAAAGCGAGGTGTTGAAAAATGAAAATTGTAGGACTATACAAATATTTACCAATCGAAGCCGAAGAAAGCTTCTTAGATCTCACATGCGAAACACCAAAAGCTAGCGGACACGATTTACTCGTCCAAATTCAAGCGATATCAGTCAATCCCGTCGATACCAAACTACGCGCACCAAAAGATACTGTGGAAGAAACCCCACGAATTCTCGGTTGGGACGCGGTCGGAATCGTGACGGAAATCGGTGACGCTGTCGAATTGTTCCAAGTTGGGGATGCCGTTTATTATGCAGGGGACGTGACACGACCAGGAAGTTACGCCGAGTTCCAGCTTGTCGATGAACATCTCGTTGGCGCGAAACCAGCTAATTTATCCATCGAAGAAGCCGCAGCCATGCCACTTACGCTAATCACCGCATGGGAAGCATTGTTCGACCGAATCCGGATCAACCCTGACGCCGATGCTGGAAAATCACTCCTTATCATCAATGGTTCAGGCGGTGTCGGTTCGATTGCCACACAACTTGCCGCGTGGGCGGGTCTTGAAGTTATCACGACGGCCTCAAGAGACGAGACGGTTGCATGGGCCAAACAGCAAGGCGCGACGCATGTCATCAATCATCGCGAGCCACTTTTGCCACAGTTAAAAGGACTCGGTTTTGACGGTGTAGATTATATTTTATGCCTACATAATACAGATGCTTACTGGGATGCGATGCAAGAAATTATTTTGCCACAAGGTCATATTTGCTCCATCGTAGAGCTTCAAAATCCGGTTTCCATGAGCCTCATCAAAGATAAAAGCGTAACGGTGAGCTACGAATTCATGTTCACCAGATCCAAATATAATACGATAGACAAAGTACGCCAACACGATATTCTAACAAAGGCCGCGCAATTATTCGAAGCTGGCTTTTTAAAATCAACCTTAAACCAGACATTAACGCCGATAAATGCGACAACGATAAAAGAAGCACACCGAATTTTAGAATCCGGAAAATCAATCGGAAAACTAGTAGTGAAGGGATTTGATTAGGATGACAGAAAAACGAATTGACCTATTCATAGCCATGAGTTTAGACGGATATATAGCGGACGTAACTGGCAGTGTAGGCTGGTTAGAAGAGATTGAAGGCAAGGGTGATAACGGCTACACAACGTTTCTAGATGAGATCGATACCGTCGTAATGGGGCACACAACCTACAAACAATTATTCACGCTCACGGACACATTTCCATACAGCAAGAAGCACGTTTATGTTTTTTCCAATGAAAAAGCGGGTACAAAAGACGAAAACGCAGCATTCGTAAATGGCTCTGTTAAAAATTGGCTCGAAACAACAGAAGGTAAGAGTATTTGGCTTGTCGGCGGCGCTCAACTAGTGAAAAAATTCTTGGAGGAAAATCAAATCGACCGCTTCATCATCACGGTTGCCTCGATTATTCTCGGAGACGGCACACCCCTTTTTGAAAAAGGAGCACGAGAACTTTTACATCTTGAAGAAGTCGTGAAATTTGGCCAGTTTACACAGATGACGTATCGCAAAAAGGAGTAATGAATCATGAAAATAGCAACTTTTGATGTCGACGTACAAAAAGGTTTCACGCCACTTTGCCCAGAAGAACTACCCATTCCTGAAGGCCATCTCATCGTGCCGGAACTCCAATTTATGGCGACGATGGGCAGCATTCGCATTGGTAGTAAAGACGCGCATCCCGAACAAGCCGTTTGGACCGTCGAGGCGCCCGAAGAAATGTTGGCGTCACTCGATTTTCCAGATGCTGATCTCACATGGGTGAAACATTGCGTTCCGGGCACACCAGGCTTTGAGCTACTCGATGACATGCCACACCCATCCGAATACGATCTCTTTGTTTGGAAAGGAATGGAGCCAGATTTGCATCCATATGGCGCCTGCTATCACGATATTCGCGAGAACTTGTCGACAGGCGTGATTGAATTTCTGAGAGAGCGAGACATAGACCTAGTTATTGTTGGAGGATTAGCCTTTGATTTTTGTGTAAAAACGACGGTGGAACAGCTTTCAAGAGCAGGTTTCTCGGTTGTTGTATATTTGCCTGCGACGCGTGCTTTGACAGAGCGCGGTTATCACGACACAGCAGCGTATCTGGGAACTTTAAAAAACGTCAGGATAGCCAAGGACCGAGCTGAATTAGCCACGTATCGCCAAATTTAAATGTAGGAAAGAGGCGAGACGAATGAAAAGAATTGGAATGTTTCCAAGCATGGTTATTTTTTCGACACTAGTTTTAACCTTAGCAACGTACCCACTACTCCCAAGCGAGGTAGCGGTACATTTTGGAACGGATTTTTCACCTGATATGTTCGTCCAAAAATGGCTTGGCTTAATTTTAATTCCTTTCCTTATGGTGATGTTTACCGGCACAGAATACTACGGGAAAGAGAAAGTAAAACCAGATAATCGGTTGGAATTTGAGTACATGTTCTACGCATTACTAATCTTACTAGCCATCATCCAGGTGACGATTATCCTGTTCAGTCTAGGCTACGAAATCCCAACAGGCCGCTACAGTCTACTACTTGTTGGAGCCCTTCTAGTCTTAACGGCACTCTACCTGTCAAATTCCAAAAAGATATTCTTATGGCTCACACTTATCGGCTTTAAAAAGATAGACGCAAGATCACGAAATATTTTGAGAAAAATAACTGTTATAACGTTATCGGTAGTTGGATTCACCTTCTTATTATTCGGCATTTTCATGTTTAACGATCCCTCTATTTTCATGCTCGCAGCGCTATTATCGATGACAATTGTTATTGTCGGATCAGGCGTCTACTTAAATAAAAAATAGTACAGTTCCAGTTTACAATAGATACAGTTTATGGTTTAATGAGACCTAAGAGATGTCTTCGAATAGGAGGCAAATCTTTGGTCTTTTTTTTCGGCCAAAATACAAAGGGGGACATGATTTTGCGCAAAAAAATGTTAGGCATCCTAATGCTGTTAGGACTTTTATTACTTGCCGCTTGTCAGTCAAAAGATGCAGTGAAAGACACGGAGAAAAAAGAAACCAGCACGATTAACATCATGGAAACAGGCGAAATACCGGGCGTGAATCCAACGACGGCAGACAATAGCGTCAGTTTTAGAGCCATTAATCAAGTATATGAAGGATTATACCGTTTAGATAAAGATGGCAAACCAGCACTCGCCATGGCTGCCGCAGAACCAGAAGAAAAAGATGGCGGTAAAACGCTGATTTTCAAAATTCGTGAAGATGCCGAGTGGTCGAATGGAACACCAGTGACCGCCGCCGATTTCGAATACGCATGGAAAAAAGTCGTCGATCCGAAATCAGCTGCCGCATATGGCCCGCAGATGGAAGAAATCGTGAAGAACGCGACGCAAATTTTGAAAGGTGACATGGACCCAGATCAGCTTGGTGTCAAAGCATTGGACGATAAAACGCTACAAGTGGAGCTTGAAAACCCAGTACCAATTTTCAAAGACTTGCTGACGACTGGCACATTTTTCCCGCAAAACCAAGCGTACATTGAGAGCCAAGGCGACCGCTACGCTCTATCCAGCGAAAACCTCATTTCCAACGGCCCATTCAAACTAGAGAATTGGGACGGCACGAAAAAAACATGGGATTACGTTAAGAATAATAAATATTGGGACAAAAAGAACGTGAAAGCGAATAAAATCCACGTTCAGGTTGTAAAAGATACGAATCAGGCATTAAATCTATACACAACAGAGAAACTAGATCGTATCGAACTTGACGGCGAATTCGTTTCCAAATACAAAGATGATCCCGATTTCAATAAAACATTCACAGGGCGCTCCGTCTACCTTAAAATGAATCAAGGCAAAGACGGCCAGAAAACGGACCTAGCAAACGTCAATATCCGCCGCGCACTGGCCATGGCGATCGATAAACAATCCATGGTAGACCGTTTACTTGCTAACGGTTCAGCTGTACTAAACGGAAATGTACCTGCTAAAATCATGTTTGATCCAAAAACAAAAGAAGATTTCCGCGAACAAAATGGCGATCTTTTAAGCTATAATCCAACAGAAGCTAAGAAATACTGGGAATCAGGGTTAAAAGAAATCGGTAAATCAAGTTTAATCATTGCCTTAACAGCCGGCGATTCATCCCTGCAAAAACAACAAACAGAGTTCATGCAAGACCAGCTTCAAAAAAATCTGCCAGGCTTAACTGTCAACATTAAAACAGTCACACAAAAAGCAAGTTTCGTAGCCGATATTAGCCAAGACTATGAAATGCTACTAGGCGGATGGGGCGGAGACTACTCAGATCCATTAACGTATCTCAACCTATTCCTAACAGACAGCCCAGGAAATCACACCGGTTTTTCTAATGCAGAGTATGACAAGCTAGTACTAGGCGCAAAAGGATCACTATCCAATGACCCAGAAAAACGATGGGAAGCACTTCTAAAAGCCGAGCAAATTTTACTCAAAGATAACGCTACATTGGTGCCGCTATACCAAGGCGGACGCGCATATCTCCAAAAAGCAGAGTTACAAGATTACATCGCATATCCCATCGGTTCAGAGAATTACAAATGGATCTCAAAAACGAATAAGTAAATAAAAATACATTTCAAACGCAGAATTATGCGTTTGAAATGTATTTTTTTGCAGTATATTAATAAAAAGTCACAATTTCGACACATTTAAAGAAAGAGGTGGTTCACATGAAGCAAACCATCACGTATAGCGCAGGAATTATTTTTAGCCTAGTTCTACTCTTCCTTATTCCCCAAATAGCTAAGGCTGAAATTGTACCATTAACAAAAGGCACAACACCAGAAATCGCATATTTTCCTAACCGGCCCAACCACATCTCCGACAACGCTAACAATGCCCTGATGACCACAGATTCTACACAAATAAGTCAAGAATCTGCTACAGATATAACTCTTCAAAATTTTACACTGCAATATAATCCCACGCTATCTAAATTCAACTATCTATTGAATCCAACTAACTTTTATCAAGATAATCTCCTGAATATTGGGATGATTACAAAAACAGAGACCTCGGCAGGATACAAAGCCGCCACCAAGAAAGCGTTAAAAACAAATATCAAAATTTCCAATATGACATTCAACGCGAACAATGTTGGTACGAGTATTATCAACATCGCCAAAGCAAAAAATATCAGCATTCAAAAGACGCAACTCTTAAATTCAGGTCTACAAAGCGGTATTTCGCTAACCTATTCAGATAATGTCACTCTCGCAAATAATCGTCTGAAAAACCTTGGTAGAATCGGCATTGTGATGTATTATGGAAACAGCGGTATCACTATTTCCAACAATCAAGTCATCGATTGGATGCAGCGTTATGGCAGTTACCACTACGATGCCGTTAAAAAAAGCGGTGAAACCTTAGACAGCATGCAAGATGCAGCAATCGACAGCTACGGTCCAGCAAACCAGTACATCACTGTAAAAAATAATCTAATCAATCTATCCGCTGGGGCAAATAAGGTAAACCCTAATAATCCACTGATCGCAAAAAAATGGCGTCTCAAAACGGTTCCAAATTATACGAGATATACGGCGCTCCGAGCAAGCGGTGCCCAATACGCCTTATATCAAGGCAACACAATTAATATTGATAGCCCAGACACATTCGCATTTTTCACAACCAATATGCGTAAAAGCAATACCCTGACCAGACCCAAAGCAATCGTCCTCACAGGCAACAGCTTCACATCCAGAAACATCGATTATCCTATCCGAATTTTTGCAGGAATAAGTGATACAGCGCTTCTAACAATACTATTTGCAGTACCAATCTAGGAAGTATGGTCGATGGTTCTTCCACAAGTAAAAAGGACGCTCTGCAACTCCTATTTCTAAATAACAACAAAAATAACGGTAAACTCCATCAAACAGCTAGAAATTACATTGGCACAACGCTGAAATCCGTTATTTACTCGAATAAAGCAATAAGAGGAACAGTCATCTGGAACGCCGATGAAACAAAAACAAAATACATCCGAATCACAAATCTAGCAGGCAAAGCACTAACATCCGAACAAAAACTAATCAAAAGTAATGCAACAAACTTCAGTATTCCAATCAAACTCGTTCGCGGTAACCAAATCAAATTACAAATATCAGAACTAAAAGGAAACTATATAAATAATTCCACAATTATCTATCAAATCAAATAAACGCACAAATTTTGAAGCGATAAATAAAAAATAAAAATTTTAAAAAACTACTTGTAATCGTTTTCAACCTGTGATATATTATAGACATCGCAAAGGATTGTTACCAATCTACGGGCATTACCTAAGCTGATTCGTGGGATACGCATGTATTCTCCCATGAAACGGTTTGGGTTTTTCTTTGTGCAAAAATAAGGTAAGAAGGAAGGTTTATATTATGAAATATGAACAACTTGCTAAAGACATTCTCGAAAAAGTCGGCGGAACAGACAACATCAATAGTGTATTCCATTGTATCACGCGATTGCGTTTTAAACTGAAAGATGAGAGTATTGCGAAAACAGAAGAATTAGAAAAAATGGATGGCGTCATCTCCGTACTTAGAAGCGGCGGCCAATATCAAGTTGTTATCGGAAACCATGTTCCAGACGTATATGCGGCAGTACTTGCTGTTGGCGGGATCTCTGCAGAAGGCGCAGAAGGATCAGCCAATGACGGCGGCGGCAACCTTTTCAATAAATTTATCGACATGATTTCAGGCGTATTTACACCAGTTCTAGGCGTTTTAGCCGCAACCGGTATGATTAAAGGTTTCGCATCGATGTTCCTAGCGTTCGGCTGGGTGACACAAACATCAGGAACCTACCAAATCTTGTACGCGATTGGGGACGCACTCTTCTACTTCTTCCCAATTTTCCTTGGTTACACAGCCATCAAGAAATTCGGCGGTAACATATTCGTCGGGATGGCCATTGGTGGCGCGCTCGTCTATCCAGCAATATCAGGATTAACAGCCGGAAAACCCTTGTACACATTATTTGCAGGAACGCTTTTTGAATCACCAATTCACGTTACATTCCTTGGAATACCAGTCATTCTAATGAGTTACGCATCATCCGTTATTCCAATTATTTTAGCAACATTCTTCGCTTCAAAAGTTGAAAAAGGACTCAAAAATATCATTCCAGATGTAGTCAAAACTTTCTTAGTGCCATTCTTTACATTACTAATCGTTGTTCCACTAACATTCATCGTCATCGGTCCAATTGCAGTATGGGCAGGCGACTTACTAGGTCAAGGAACACTATGGGTTTACAATTTAAGTCCAATTATTGCAGGTCTTTTACTTGGTGGGTTCTGGCAAGTATTCGTTATCTTTGGACTTCACTGGGGCCTCATCCCAGTTGCAATCAACAACTTGACAACACTTGGAGCAGATCCAGTTTTAGCAATGACATTTGGCGCATCTTTCGCACAAATCGGTGCTGTCCTAGCTGTTATATTGAAAACGAAAAATCAAAAAATCAAAACATTGGGTTATCCAGCATTTATCTCAGGAATCTTCGGTGTCACTGAGCCCGCGATTTATGGTATTACATTACCACTTAAAAAACCATTTATCATGAGTTGTATCGGTGGTGCAGTCGGCGGTGGAATCATCGGTTGGTCTGGCGCACAAGGATACATTATGGGCGGACTTGGAATCTTCGGTCTTCCCAACTTTATCAAACCAGGAAGTGCCATTGATTCAGCCTTCTATATGATTATTGTAGCTATGATTGTCAGCTTCCTTGTAGGCTTAATTTTGACATATATCTTCGGTTTCAAAGACCCAGTAGAAACAGCGGCATCGGTAACGCCAGTCGTAACACAAAGCGAAACACTAATCGAACAAGAAGTTTTAGTATCTCCACTTGCAGGTGAACTTATCCCGCTTGTAAACGTTAAAGACGAAGCATTCTCATCCGGCGCACTCGGCAAAGGCTTGGGAATTGTACCAACAGAAGGCAAACTATATTCACCAGCAAATGGAACCGTAACAATGGTGTTTCCAACAGGTCATGCAGTAGGAATCACAACCGATTCAGGTGCTGAAATCCTAATGCATATCGGAATGGACACAGTTCAATTAGAAGGAAAATACTTCACCGTTCACGCAAAACAAGGCGATAAAATCACAGCCGGTCAATTACTGACAGAGTTCGACATTGATGGCATCAGAAGTGAAGGCTACGACATCACGACACCAATTATCGTAACAAACACGAATCAATATTTAGACGTTATGGTAGTCGATGAAGAAACCGTAAAACCAGGAGACCGCGTTATCACATTAGTTATTTAATATAGAGAAAAGCAGCGATTCGAGTCCAGAATCGCTGCTTTTTCACGTCCAAATAAACGCAATAAAATTATTCAAAAAATGAGCAAAAATCGTTAGCTCAAGCCGTTTTGTTTTGTATAAAATCCCACCAAGCGCAATGCCTGGAATCAAATAAAGCAGAAAACTAACGAAATCTGTCGGGACATGCGCCGCGCAGAAAAGCAAGCTACTAACAATCCAACCCAGCCATAGCCGATTTCGGAAAAGTTGCTGCATCAGAAATCCGCGGAAAATAATTTCCTCCACAAATGGCGCAATAATAACAATTGACATAAAACTAAGCAACCAAGAAGCGTGCGAATAAACATCCTCCAATAGAATCTCGTTTTGCGTATTCGTATAGGAAGAGAAATTCTGACCGAGATAATCCACAAGGGAACTAATACCAATCGCGGCAAGCATCACAACAGCTGCGAACAGAAATCCTTTCCAACTAATTCGAGCACGACTGAAAAAACGAATGCGTTGCCATCTCGCAAATATTAATGCAATGAGCATCGCGGCTAAACTGAGCAGTTCACTGTGCCACGTGACGACCATATCCAAAGCGTCATTCCCAGCAAACACATCCCAAACAATGCTCGCAATCTGGAATATAAGCGATAGTAATAAATAAACACCGAAAACCCAAATAATTGTCCAAATCCGCGGTTGATTTTGTTCTAGCATTTTGTTCCCTCCAAGTGTTTGATATGTTCTTTATCATAGCATTAAATGGGGTGGGGTTCCAAGGGGAAGATGGTTTGGACTATGGGTGCGATGAAAGGAGTTGGGTTTGGGAGGTTGGTTTTATGTTTGGAGTGGCGTCCTCGAAGGCTCACGAAGGATTACCTGCTCACTTCGTTCGCATGCATATTGGGAGCCTAATTCATTTCATTTCAAAGGCTCACGAAGGATTACCTGCTCACTTCGTTCGCATGCATATTGGGAGCCTAATTCATTTCATTTCAAAGGCTCCCAACAAATCCGACTTGGGGCGTACGAATTTTCAGCCCAGAGCCTATCGTTTTAAAAAATAAATCCAGCTATAATAAACCTATCAACCAAACAAAAGGGCGTGAACGACGTGAAAAATGGGATTTTCGGTCTAATGTCAGCATTAATGATTATGTTGCTAGTTGGAACACAGACACAGCCAATTATCGTACCAGCGAAAACGGTAAAACTACATACCATCATTCCAGCCGAGCCATCAACAGCTCAAATTCTAGACGTTAAAAACTAATCGTGGCACTTAAGCGATTTCACATAGATTTTAATCATGCTAACGTTAAAAGTTGATATAATAAAATTTGGAGGTTATTAAAATGAACAATTTTTTCAAATACTTATTCACTGTTATTCTAGCTATTATTGGGCTTAATATCCTATTCAAAGTTATTGGTATCACGATGCACTTCCTATTCCCACTTCTAGGCTTAGCGCTTGTTGTGTATCTGCTATATCGCATTTGGGGCAACCCGCGTAACTGTCACCGTCGTAACGCAAGCAAGAACGATCGCTACGAATGGTAAAATTGCTTTAAACTATATACTCATTTAAAACTCCCTAGGTTTTAAATTTTGCCTGAGCTATGTGTTCAGGCTTTTTTTATGGCATTCGACAAATAAAACACAAAAAATAAGTGGCTTCATTTGTGCAATGCTTGAAAAAAACTTACACTAGTATAGAGGGGGCGGTTATCGTGAAAAAGAAAAGTTGGAATAATGTAGGGAAGTTAGCTGTAGCTGCACTAGTAGCCAAATTGATTTTGACAAGTAAAAAGCGTCGTGTGAAATAAGAGATGCTCACAGATGTAAATATAATTTTAAAAGGAAGGAATGAGGGGGAACAATGACGAATCAAAAACCATATGGATCGGTTCTGCTGAAAGCCGTTGATATTCTAGATTTTTTATTCGAACATCCAAACAGTTCTTTGAAAGAAATATCGGATGGGCTGAAAATGACGAATTCAACCGTACTGAAAATTTTAGATACGCTTTTACTTGTGTCCTATGTTAGCCGTGATGATAGAAAAAATTATCGGATTGGTGCTAAATTTATGAAGTATTCGAACCAAGATAGTAAACAAGCGGAATTAGTGGCAACAACGCTTCCCTATCTGGAAAAATTACAAAATCAAATTGATGAAACGATACATCTAGGTGTTTTAAATATGAACGAGATTTTGTATATTAACAAATTAGATCCTAAAAATCAGGTGATCCGAATGTCATCTAAGATTGGGATTACAAGACCTCTTTATTGTTCAGCGATGGGCAAGGCAGTATTGGCCAAATTTAGTATAGAAGCGTATCAGAAATATTTGAGGACAACGGATTTGATGAAATATACAATACATACACTCACGGATACAGCTGAAATAGAGAAGGAAATTGAAGAGGTACGTGAAACAAACATCGCCTATGATAATGAGGAGGTAGAGAACGACATCATCTGTGTAGGTGTAGCATTGATAAAAGAGCAAGAAATTATTGGGGCATTTAGTATTAGTGTTCCCAAATATCGCATCACAGATTCCTATAAAAAAGAAATTACAACAGCAATTATACGTGCAAAACAAGAAATTGAAGCTGTTTTATAGATTTTTAAGAAGCTCCCCAAAAAAATAAAATGGGGTGTTTTTTTTGTATATAATGTGGTCAGCAGTTAATTCGATAGCCCGTATAAATAATAATCTGTCCAAGTTCTTCAACAGAAGGGCTTGCTTTTTCATTTAAATCTGTATATAATAAACACATATTTTACGTATAGGAAATGATAGTTTCTATATAGGAAATCGGAGGGATTGGCATGCAAAAGCTACATTTTTTAAAATCATTGCAATTGGCAGGGGTTATCGCAGTTATAAGACACGATACGAAAGTGGGTGCAATAAAAGCGAGTGAGGCTGTCATTGCAGGAGGAATGAAAGGAATCGAGTTAACATTTACCGTTCCAGATGCGGATCAAGCTATCCGAGAACTGAGAAATAAGTATCAGGATAATCCAGAAATAATCATTGGTGCCGGGACTGTTTTGGAAGCGTTCACAGCGCGGCTTGCTATTTTGGCAGGTGCCCAGTTCATTGTTAGTCCGACATTTGATTTGGACACGGCTGAAGTTTGTAATTTATATCAAATTCCATATTTACCAGGGTGTATGACCATTAGTGAGGCTAGAATTGCTTTAAAGGCTGGCGTGGATATTATCAAGCTATTCCCAGGAAACCTTTACGGCCCAGCTATTATCAAAGCCTTCAAAGCACCAATTCCGCATTTAAATATGATGCCAACAGGTGGGGTTGATGTAGAAAATATGGCGGATTGGTTTGAAGCAGGTGCTGTTGCGGTTGGTGTAGGCGGCAATCTATTAGCCTCAGCCAAAACAAATAATTTTGCCGAAGTTACGAAAATGGCGTCGATTTACATGGCAAAGTATCAGCAAATTAAAGGAGAATAGTTATGGGAAAAGTTCTAACGTTGGGCGAGGGGATGCTTCGCTTTTCAACAACGACAGGTACACGTTTATCCAATACAGAAACTGTTTCGCTTCACTATGGCGGCGGCGAGGCGAATGTGGCGATATCGCTAGCTAACTATGGACATGATACTTTTTTTGCAAGTAAAGTCCCCAACAATAGTTTAGGTGACGGATTTAAAAACCATTTGCAACATTTCAAGGTGAAAACAGATGCGCTTTTGCGTGGAGGAGAGCGATTAGGAACGTATTACGTAGAGGGCGGCGTTGGGGAAAGAGGCGCAAAAGTCATATATGATCGCGCGTATTCCTCATTTGCTAGGATAATTGAAAATGAGTGGGATAGTGCCCAGCTTTTTAAAGACATCGAGCTTTTTCATATTTCTGGAATTACGCCAGCTTTGTCTTCTAATTGGCGGAACTTAACTTGCGAGCTTTTGCAACAAGCCAAAAAGGCAGGATGTAAAATCAGTTTTGATGTTAACTATCGCGCGAAGCTGTGGACGCAAGAAGAGGCAAGTGAGATGTTGACAGAGATTTTACCATTAGTTGATTATTGTTCTTTGGGTAAATTGGATGCGCTTTATTTGTTGGGAATTCCGCCATATCAAGGAGGTGAGGAGGAGCTTGCTCACTATTATTCCGAAATACAAAAACGATATCCGAATATTCAAGTCTTATATGCGACAAAACGGGAAGTCCTATCTGCGAGCTTTAATAAAATAACGGGTGCTTACTGGCAAAATGGGCAATATTACGAGTCAAAAAAATATGAAATAAGATCGATTGTGGATCGTATTGGTGGAGGTGATGCATTCTCAGGGGGCGTGTTACATGGCATTATAGAGCAGAAAACGCCACAAGAGATTATTGATTTTGCAACAGCGGCGGCAGTTTTGAAGCATACAATTTATGGTGATTGTAATCAGTTTAGTGAACAAGAGGTACATGAATTTATGACAGCGGAGTCTGGAAAAATAATGAGATAGGAGTTGGATTTTATGCAAAAAATGGAGAATCGTTATACGCACAGCCCGGAGGATATTCGGCACTATTCGACAGAGCAGTTACGGAAAGAATTTTTAATGGAGCAGGTGTTTGAACCGGGGAATATTCATTTGATCTACACACATAATGATCGCATGATTTTTGGTGGAGTGACGCCAGCTGAGACGCCGCTCGAGATTAAACTAGATAAAGAGCTTGGCGTGGATTATTTTCTTGAGCGCCGCGAATTAGGTGTTATTAACATTGGTGGGCCTGGATTTATTGAAATTGATGGTGAAAAAGAAAGTATGGAGAATCAGGATGGTTATTATATTGGGAAGGAGACTCGACACGTCGTTTTTTCAAGCGTGGATCAAGCGAACCCGGCTAAATTTTATATCAGTTGTGTACCTGCCCATCATAAATATCCGAACGTGAAGATTGCGATTGACAGCATTAAGCCGATGGAAACAGGAGATTCGCTGACATTGAACAAAAGGAAAATTTATCAGTATGTGCACCCGAACGTATGCGAAAGTTGCCAATTGCAGATGGGATATACGGTGCTAGCGCCTGGAAGTGCTTGGAATACGATGCCTTGTCATACGCATGAACGACGTATGGAAGCGTATGTATATTTTGATATGGAAGCGGATACTCGTGCATTTCACATGATGGGAACGCCAGACGAGACCAAGCATCTAGTGGTTAGTAATGAGCAAGCAATTATTTCACCAAGTTGGTCGATTCATTCTGGTGTAGGAACGAGTAACTACACGTTTATTTGGTCTATGTGCGGCGAGAATATTACATATACGGATATGGATATGGTCTCCATGGATCAATTGAAATGAGCGAGATAGGAGGAGTCAAATGATGAATTTTGAGATGGAACAATTTCGCTTAGATGGAAAAGTTGCGCTGGTAACTGGGGCGATTTATGGTATTGGTTTTGCGATTGCAAGTGGGCTCGCTGCGGCGGGAGCAAAGATTGTTTTTAATAGCCTGAATCAGGATAGTGTAGAGGCTGGTTTAGAGGGTTACAAAAAAGCTGGAATTGATGCGGTAGGCTACGTTTGCGATGTGACGGATGAAGAAGCTGTACAGCGCATGGTGAAGCAAATCGAGAAAGAGGTTGGCGTCATTGATATTTTGGTAAACAATGCTGGAATTATCAAGCGCGTGCCGATGACAGAAATGTCGGTAGATGCGTTCCGCGAAGTGATTGATATCGATTTAAATGCACCATTCATTATGGCAAAGGCAGTCATTCCAGCGATGATCCAAAAAGGCGGCGGAAAAATTATTAATATTTGTTCGATGATGAGCGAATTAGGCCGTGAAACAGTAAGTGCTTACGCCGCTGCAAAAGGCGGACTGAAAATGCTAACTAAAAATATTGCCTCAGAGTACGGGGAGCACAATATCCAATGTAACGGTCTTGGCCCTGGCTATATCGCGACTCCGCAAACCGCACCGCTAAGAGAAACACAAGCAGATGGTTCGAGGCACCCATTTGACCAGTTCATCATTGCCAAAACACCGGCAGCGAGGTGGGGGGAAGCCATCGATCTCGCAGGACCGTCCGTTTTCCTAGCATCTGACGCGTCTAATTTTATAAATGGACACATACTTTACGTAGACGGCGGTATTTTAGCTTATATCGGCAAGCAACCGAATTAAATAAAAAATGCTGAGCGACGATTCATGCACATAGCGAGAATCATTCGAGATTGCCCCTCGAAAATCGCTGTGTACATGAACGTATCGTCTATTCAGCATTCCACGTACACCCTATTTTAAAGCATACGTAGAGAATTTTACTATACAATAATAGATTTGTAAAAAGTAAGCCCTTACATCGATGAGGATAAGATAAATCTTTCTATCAAAAATTTGAGTTCGACAATTAATCTATCAAGAAAAATTCGTATCGATCAGGAGATGAAAATGATGGAAGAATCAAATTTAGAATCAAAAATAGAATTAGCAGGTAAGGCGTATGAAGAATCTAGCAAGAAATTGCCTTTTGGAGTAAGAGATAGAGTTGGTTATATGTTTGGCGATTTGGCTAACACTTTTATTTTAGGATTAGTCAATAGTTTTTTACTGATTTACTATACAAACGTGTTGGGAATTGCCGGTGCAGTCGTTGGTATGCTGTTTTTTGGAGCTCGGATTCTTGATGCATTTGCAGATGTGACGATTGGCCGCCTATGCGATATCAGTAAATTAACGAAAGAAGGCAGATTTCGACCGTGGATACGCAGAATGAAATATCCATTTTGTTTAATTACGATTGTGCTATTTTTGCCCTTTGTAAACTACTTTCCGATGGGACTAAAATTGGGCTATGTGTTTGCCACCTACATTCTTTTTGGCATTCTTTTGTCGGCAATTAATATTCCATACGGATCGATGGCATCGGCGATTAGTTCGAATCCAGATGATCGGGTATCACTCTCGACATTCCGCAGTATCGGCTCAGCTATTGGTGGCGGAACAACGGGTTTCTTGATTCCTATTTTTATGTATGTGACGTTAGCAAACGGTCAGCAAGTGGTTTCTGGAATGCGCTTTTTTATCATCGCGATTATTTGTGCAGGAATCGCGTTTGTTGGCTATAATATATCGTATCGTCTGACAACAGAGCGAGTTCAAGTTGAAAAACACGAACCTGTAAAAGCAAAAGTGCTGATAAAAGGGCTACTAGCAAATCGTGCGCTTGTCGTTTTAGTTATTGTCGACATTTTTATCGTTATTAACCAGATTCTTGCAGGAACGAATACGACTTATCTATTTAATGACTATTTCCATAATAAACAAGCCATGTCATTTGCTCTGTTATTCACGTATGGAACAGTTATTGTCTTAGCACCTTTTGCTACACGTTTAACGAAGCGGTTTGGTAAGAAAGAAGCGAGTGTATTCGCATTGCTAGTTTCTTCGGTGCTATACCTCGCCATGTACTTTATGCATATTGAAAATCCTTGGGTATATCTCGTATTACTTTTCGTTGCCACGCTTGGAACTGGCCTGTTCAACTTAATGGTTTGGGCGTTTATTACAGACGTCATCGATTACCATCAATACATTACAGGCTTGCGTGAAGATGGAACGGTATACGGCGTGAACTCTTTTGCTCGAAAATTTGGTCAGGCGTGTGCCGGTTTAATCGGAGGAATTATGCTGACCCTCATTGGCTACCAATCTTCGACAACAGGTGGCGCAATCCAAACGCTAGTTGTGGAGAATAGAATTTATGCGCTCGCCAATTTACTACCAGCAGTCTGTCTGTTCGTTTCAGCAATTGTCTTATTATTCGCTTATCCCTTAACCCGAGTGAAGACGCTAGAAGTTGGAGCTGCACTTAGAAAAATTAACAAACAATAATAACCAGAAAAGGAGTAAACAAAATGCCAGAAAAAATCAAGATTGATCCAGAAAAATTCGCCTATGCTGTGTTACAAAATCACCAAATTGAGGGGCCAGATAAGGAAAGAGTGGCTAAAGAAAGCTTGTCACTATACTTGCAGTCGTATCTGCTGGTCAATCAATTTAATCAGTTAGAAGCAAGCCAGTTCAAGCTGAATAATGATAGTGATTTTAAGAAAATGATGCTTGCGATTAACAAGAATATCAACGGTTTTTATTAATGCATATAGAGATGAGGATACTAGTATGATTATTAAACGAGAATTATTCATTGAAAAAGAAGTTGTAGAGGAAAAAATTGATTTGCTAATCGAGAATTTGACGACGATTCGCGATGATCAAGGTGCGTTTCTACTCGATTTTGACGGATTGAAAGTGGACGATAAAAGCTGGTCTGTCTGGAATTGGCCACAGGGCGTTGGTTTGTTTGGCATCTATAAAAATTACCGAATTACGAAGAATGATAAGGCGTTGCAGGTAGTTCAGGACTGGATCGAAAACCGGATGAAGGAGGGAGCGCCGCCCAAAAATGTGAACACGATGGCGCCGCTACTCACCATGGCGTATCTTTATGAGGATACTGGCGATTCGAAGTATATTCCTTATTTAGAACAGTGGGCAGAGTGGGTGATGCACGACATGCCGAGAACGGAAGAAGATGGTTTGCAGCATGCGACATATGGCCCTGAAAATAAAAATCAGCTATGGGATGACACGTTGATGATGACGGTTCTGCCTTTAGCTAAGATTGGAAAGCTCCTGAATCGCCCCGAATATATAGAAGAAGCGAGATACCAATTTTTGATTCATGTGAAGTATTTGCAGGATCGTAAAACAGGATTATGGTATCACGGCTGGACATTTGAAGGAAATCATAACTATGCTGAGGCGCTGTGGGCTCGGGGGAATTGTTGGATTACGATTGCCATTCCGGAGATTATCGAGATTCTTGAATTGGCGGAGAACGACGAGTTGCGAATTTTCCTGATTCATACGCTAAACGCTCAAGTAGCTTCATTGAAAAAGTATCAGCATGAATCGGGACTTTGGCATACGCTCATTAATGACAAGGATTCCTATCTTGAATCGTCCGCTACAGCTGGTTTTGCGTACGGTATTTTAAAAGCGGTGCATAAACATTATATCAGCGCCGAATATGAGGAAGTCGCTTACAAGGCTATGGCTGGGCTCTTAAATGAGATTGATGAAAATGGAGAGGTGCAGCATGTATCGGTGGGAACTGGGATGGGCGATCATTTAGATTTTTATCGTGAAATCGACATGACAGCAATGCCATATGGCCAGTCACTTACCATCCTTTGTTTGACGGAATTACTAGTTTCATTTTGTTGAAAAAATACGGAGGGAGTGTTCCTTGTGTTGCAAATTGCCATTCGTGGACATGATTTAACAAATATTAATTCAATTGAAGATTTAGGGATTAAAACACAACTTTCAGGTGTTCGAAATATGCAGTTGGCGCTGGGGTTATCTTTTCCGAATATGCCATCGGATACTTCTAACATCAATCCAGGGATGGGAAACTATTTTAAAACAAGATTAGTAGAGCGTGGCGTTAACATAGCGATTCTGAGTTGTTATATCAATATGATTCATCCGGATTTAGCAACAAGGGAACGGCTTTTGCAGAAATTCGAAGCGTATGTGAAGAACGCGAAATATTTTGGTGCCTCAATGGTTGCTACCGAAACCGGATGCGTATTTCCCGAAATATCCTACACGACAGAAAATTTTACGGAAGAGGTTTTTCAAGAAACGGTGCAGGTGATTAGGCGTCTGGTGGCATTTGGAGAGAAGCATGGTATGATGATTGGTATCGAACCTGGGCTGAATCATCCTATTCACTCGCTAGAAAAAACGGCGCGTTTAATTGAATTAGTGGATTCTGATTTTCTCGGTATTATTTTAGATCCAACTAATTTAATTACGGCGGAGAGTTATGCGAATCAAGGAAAGATGGTTGAGCAGGCTTTTGAGTTATTTGGAGACAAAATCTGTGCGGTTCACTTGAAGGATTTTGTGCTAGAGAACGGCGGGGTGAAACCAGTTCCTTTATTTGAAGGCCAGATATGTGTGAACGAGATACTATCGACTATTTCGCGCTATAAACCGCATAGCTTTGTCGTGTTAGAAGAAACAAAAGATGAATGGATTGGAAAAGCAGTACAGCGATTGACTAGCATGTAATAAGGCGTGGGAACAGTGATGTAGAATCTGGAATTTGGATTTTATATTGCTGTTCTTTGCTGTTTAAATGATGGTAGTAAGGGGTTGAAAAAACGCGTATTCATTTAAAATGCAAAATTGCATAGAGTGCTCCAATTCGCGGTGGGAGTATGCTATAATACTCTTTGGAAGATACTAACACGAGAGGAAGTGTCCTATGCCACATTACGAACAAGTTCGGCATGCGATATCTGCTAGAAAACATACTTTAGAGAGCATCATAGATGGAATTAGGAGTAGAAAAAACGGGATTCAAGATGAAAATCATGAAGCAGAGGAAAAAATGATACATAGGCTCAATCAAATGAAAGCGGAAGCCAAAGACATGATTTCTCACTGTGAGCAGACCGAGAATGCTTTACGGAGGAAGATATGATATGTCAACGCAAATCGATATAGACACAGCTTGGGTTTTGAAACAATTAAAAAAGGGCGAACAAGCAGTATCAGGTTTTAAAGCCGAAGCCACAAAGATTCAACACACCGTGGACAAATTAAATAAGCAAGTTTCTCCGGCTTTTATGACACGTTATATGGAGGTGAAAGAGGGATTAGTGACAGAAATAAAAGCGGATCAATTGACGAAATTAAAACAGGCTTTTGTGGATAGTCAACTGGCGGTACATGCATTTATCAAAACGGATGCAAAGCTAGGAGGCAAAGGCTGATGGATTTCAAGCTAAACATGGGAGAATTGGAAGATGTATTGACATCGCTCCATAAAATGAAAGCCAGCTTAAAAACGTTAGACCGTGTATTAGTCAACATACAAAATGCCATCGCTCAACAACAAGGGAAATTAGCTGAAGCGTTGACAATGGAATTTGGCGCCCATCGAGACGACATTTCTCGGCAACAAGGAACGGTGACAAAACTGTTTACGTATTTAGAAAACTATGTGAATGATTTGAAAGACATAGATAGTCCGACCTACCGCAATAGAGATATGTTAGTGGATGCGCGAGGGCTTCAACAACTAGCAGAAACCCAACGAGATATATTAGACCATGCTAAAAGTGACGTCTTTCGAGTGCCACAACCAAGTATAGGTACTATTCCAGATGACCCTGACGAATTATGGGTGATGCGCCATAATCAAGGTTTAATGGAAGATTTAGATGACTATTTGAGGCGAAAATTAACCCAACTACAGCAAAATGAAGGCGAAGCGATGCATCGGATTAGCCAAGATATGCGACGCCTCATGGAAATGGATCACGCACACGCCTCTAAAATTGAGGAAGATTATCGGCATTATGATCGAAATAAAGTACGACAAATCGGTGCTTCTACGAGAGATTCTATTTTTGGGTTTGGGAAAAGTGCGATAGAAAGTTTGAAACATCCAGAAAAGCATTTAGAGAGCATGGCTATGCTGATGAAGAACCTACGTACTGACCCATCAGGAACAATGGGGATGTTCTGGAATGGTATCGTGTCTAGCTATCTAGAACCCTATAAAAAGGGAGATGCCTATGGATTAGCTAGTACCACTATCTTTTTGGCTAGTATGTTCGGTATTACGAAAGGTATTAACGATTTCAGCAAGATAAAAAATGTGAAAGATGTCAGTGCTAGCTCTAAAGTCAATAATATAAGTGAAGAAGTTGGAGCGGTTGTAAAGCCTTTCTCTCCTAAGAAAATCGTTTTAGAAAATGGAGAAATAGCATATGAATCAAAATGGGGAGCCTTGGTGCGCTCTCCTAAATACCTAGATGAGTCAGGCGATATAAAATGGCCAAAAGCAGATGGTTTTGTTGTTGATAACACTGGAAAAGCTATTACGTTTGATGCGAAATTGAAAGCTGGACAGGTTATTGACAGATATGGCGATCCATTTGGTAAATTTACAAGCCCGGTTGAAAACGGCAAAATATTAGAGTACGATACTAGGGGCCTACCCTATCCTGAAAGCGTAAAGCCTTATTACCAGTACAAGGTTATGAAAGACATAAATTTAGAAAATGTTAAAGAGGCTTTTAGTAAGTTGGATATGGGAAACCAAAGGAAGCTTTTAGAATCCATGAAAGACTATAAATTCACTTTTGAAGATATTGCACGTCCACAACAAGGTAAAATTGCAGAGGTTTTTGGAGCAGGCGGCGGATCTCAAATTCAATTGGGAACAGTTGTAGACTGGTATGAAAAATTAGGACTCTTAAAGGAGGTCAAATAATGAATTATGATATAAATGAAGTAAAAGCGCTATTAGAGGATGATATTCGTCTATTAGGATATGAAACGTTGAGATATTCCATTTTTGAAGGTGCAGAAAATGGGAGAGAAGAGTACCAACTAAGAATGGAAAAAAATGAAGATTGCTTTGAAGTATATATGACAGCTGACCGTGCTAGTGTAATGGGGAAATATACATTTGAAAGTCCTTTTGATGCAATGGACCAATTTTTAAGCATCATGCAGAGTAGAATTTTAACAAATCGCAGACGAGTAAGGGATGGAGAACCGCCTGAATATTCCTGTTCATTGTGGGATAAGTAGCTTGATGAGTATAGATAGTATAAGTATTAGTAAATTAAAAGCAATTATCATTTCGGAAATTGAAAATAAACATTATGAAACCCTTCGTTATGTGCTATTCAATGACAAAGATAGGACCCCATATGCTGTTCATTTATTCTGGGATGATGGGAAATTTATAGTCAATTCTAGAGATGAGAGAAGCTATGTGATTGGAAAATCATTTGAATTTAACAGTTTCGAAGAGGCAAAAGAAAGATTCTTTAGAAACTTATTTCTAACAGTAGAAATAAGTAGAAGCGACGTAGCGGGTGGACATAAAGCAGACTATCCATCGCCACTTTGGGGGGAATAGTAGGGATTGTTTTGTACTAATCGCGATTTAAAGAAATTAAAAATACTATTTCCGGAGCTACTAACTTTTTTAGAGCAATACGGCAATGCAAAAATTAAGCCACAAATGTCAACAATTGCGACTATTATAGACTATATAAATAATAGCGCTGATGGAGATAAAACAAAGATTATGCACGTTGTAAAGTTACATCGCAGCCTTTACCCGCCGCGAGAGGGTTTATCAGATTTCTTTGTTTGGGACGATGATTTTCAGAAAAGAAGGGAACTTAATGCGCCATTAGAAAAGATTTTAAAAGATATTTGGTCCATTTTAAAAAAGTATGAATTATGATGGGTAAAAAAATAGAAGTAAAACACCAATCAGAACGCGATCGGTGTTTTTCATATAATCCATCTTTGCCCCTAGTCCACCCCTGATAGTTTATTTATATAGTCAAATGTAATCATATGTTAAATAGCTACAAAACGGTTGAAATGCTATTGTATCAACAATTGCACTTTTATAGTGACCGCGTAGGCATTTAGATGATACAATAACAACAAAGATTACTGGAAATGGAGTCAATAAGATGAAAGAAGGACTTGATTTATTAAAGCAAGAAAATTGGCGATTTATCGATCAAACGATGGTGCAAATTGCTTTTGACGCCTTGCAATCGTTTGCGACGGATGATACGCTTTGCCGCTCGGTTGGGAGTGAGATATCGCCTCCTACAACGAGAGCGTGGGTGCATCATGATACGATTTCAATGGGGATTCAAGATACGAAGTTGCCTGATCTAAAAGCGGGCATTGCTTATTTTCGTGAGCAAGGATATCGAGCGGTTGTTCGGAATTCTGGTGGTTTGGCAGTAGTACTCGATTCTGGTGTGCTCAATCTTTCGTTAGTTTTTCCAGATGTGGAGCGAGGGATTGCGATAGACCGTGGATATGAGACGATGTTCGCGCTTATTAAACACATGTTTCCAGCCTTTGCTTACAAGATGGAAGCGCGTGAAATAGTTGGGTCTTATTGTCCGGGAAGTTATGATTTAAGCATTAATGGTAAGAAATTTGCAGGTATATCTCAGCGTCGTATGGCGAAGGGGGTTGCGGTCCAAATATATTTAGCGGTCAATGGAGATCAACAGAAGCGGGCGGAGTTAATCCGTGAATTCTATCGTATTAGTGGGAAAGATAAGCAAGAAAAATATACGTATCCAGATATCGATCCAGCTGTTATGACCACGTTGTCGGAGCTTTTTGAAGAGCCGCTTGAAGTGAATGATGTGATGGTGAAGTTGCTCAATGCATTGTACCATTTTGCGGGACGTTTGGAGTCCAGTCGACTAATGGGAGAAGAATTAGACTGGTATACAGCTTATTACGAACGGCTTATACTGAGGAATGAGAAAGTTTTAGCAAATCTATTATAGTTTAGAGAGGGAAGATGACATGTGACATATTTAGAGACGAAATTACCAGAAGTAAAAGTATTTAAAGATCCTGTACATCGATATGTGCATGTTTCTGACCAAATTATTTGGGATTTGATAGCGACAAAAGAATTTCAACGATTGCGCAGAATACATCAGTTAGGCACCACCTCGCTTACCTTTCACGGGGCTGAGCACAGTCGATTTAATCATTCGTTAGGTGTGTATGAGGTGACGCGACACATTGTAGAAGGAACATTTGCGAATGAGATTCAGTGGGATAATGAAGAACGATTGGTAGCCCTGTGCGCGGCATTGTTACATGATTTAGGACATGGCCCGTTTTCACATGCTTTTGAGAAGGTTTTTAGCACGGATCATGAACATTATACGATGGCAATTATAACAGGGAATACCGAGGTGCGAACTGTTTTGGAGCGAGCGGGGATACATTTTCCAGAGAAAGTGGCCGCGGTTATCAATAAAACCTATCAGAACCAGACGCTCGTTAAGTTGATTTCCAGTCAAATTGATGCGGATCGGATGGATTATTTGTTGCGAGATGCTTATTATACCGGGGTTAGTTATGGAAATTTTGATATGGAACGAATTATGCGTGTGATGCGTCCCAGTCCGGATGGTAATGGGGTTATTATTAAAGCTTCAGGAATGCATGCGGTGGAGGACTATATTGTAAGCCGTTACCAGATGTATCAACAGGTCTATTTTCATCCGGTGAGTAGGAGTGCGGAGGTTCTTCTGTGGAAAATACTAGAGCGTGCGCAGAATTTACATGAAAGAGACTATCATTTTGCGCAGACGCCAGTGCAGTTGTTACCGTTTTTGAATCGCGATGTTTCGTTAGAGGAGTATATTACGCTCGACGATACGGTATTAATGTATTTCTTTTCAGTATGGCAGTACGAAGAGGATGCTATTTTGAGTGATTTATGTAGTCGGTTTTTAAATAGAAGATTGTTGCAATATATTAATTATGATTCAAAAGTGGACGCGGAACTTTATTTGAAGTTGAAGGGGTTGCTAGAGCAGGCGGATATTGATCCAGAATACTATTTGGTGATTGACTCGACATCAGATTTACCATATGACTTATATGAGCCGGGAGACGTCGCTGGGAGGTCGCCTATTCAATTATTAATGCCGAACGGAGAATTGCATGAACTATCGACGGAATCTTCTATAGTGGAGGCTATTGCTGGTAAGAGACGTGTGGATATTAAGCTGTACTATCCACTTGATTTTATAGAGAGCGGACGCATTAATGCCGCTATTTCGGAGGAAATTGTAAGTTTGATACATGCGCATTCTTTGAAAGAATATAAGCGCTGAAAAAAAGTGCTGTATCATAGTTTGCTACAGAAGCAGAACGTGATGCAACGCTTTTAGTGGAAAAGAGTTTAGTGCTTAAATGTCAGATTTCCGAACACCAGCTACGCCATAATCTGTTTTTTTCATTTCTTCTAGAATCACGTGGATGTTTTCTTTTGGTGCACCTAAATTTTTCGAAACAGCTTCTGTTACGTCTGCTACGACCGCTTTTTTCTGATCATCTGTTCTGCCTTCTAGAAACTTTATTGTTACGAACGGCATGAAATTCACTCCTAAGTATTGATTTAATGAGTGTATTATAACATAATTGAAGTACTACAATACAGAAGGAGATTATTCATGGACAATTTTTTAGCCTATCCGTTGCAAGATTTGCCTTACGTCATTGTGACGCTTTTGATTGCTTTTACGATACATGAGTTGGCGCACGCTTGGGTTGCTTTGTTATTTGGCGATGATACTGCGAAGAATGAGGGACGTATTACGCTTAATCCGTTGAAACATATTGATCCGATTGGTTTTATTTTTGTTATTATCGCTGGATTTGGTTGGGCCAAACCGACACCTGTTAATGCGTATAAAATGAAGCATCGACGAGTTGGAAGTGTGTTAGTGAGCTTGGCTGGTCCAGTTAGTAATTTGTTGCTTGCTTTTATTGGAGTAGGACTTTATTTTTTATTTTTACAAATGGATGTGGCTTATTCACAGATTATCTTGCCCTTCTTCAATTTGTTCGTGTCGCTGAATGTGATCTTATTTATTTTTAATTTATTACCATTACCACCATTAGACGGATATCAAATTGTGTCGGAGTTTTTACCTTTGAAATGGCGATTGAAGGTACAGGGTTATGAGAATTACGCGTTGTTGTTTTTCTTGATTTTAGTTATCACACCGCTTTCGAAGTATACGATATCGCCAATTTTTAACACACTTATTCCTTGGATAACGGGGGAAATGGCAAGTTTCTATTACTTTGTTTTTCAAATTTGAGGTTGCATTTTAGCCTTTTTTTCACTATAATGTAGTGCATTCGAAATTATATGGGGGGACTTTAAAGCGTGAGTAATAAGGAAAAGACGCCGGTACAGTTGCGTTTAAAGACGATTTCTAAGCAGGAAATGGAAGAGGAACGTACGGAGTTAACGCTATCTGGTGTGTTTTATTTGGATCATACCACGGGAAGTCGTTACCTTCATTATGAAGAAGAACAAGAAGCTGGGGCTATTAGGACCGTTTTGAAAATAACAGATCAAGAAGTTCTGTTGATGCGAAGTGGTGCCGTGAATATGCGCATGCATTTTTTCAGAGAGCGTAAGCGTAGCACGGTCAGCGTAGACTACGGTGTCGGTAAACTGATGATGGAGTCTGAGCTTTTGAATATGGAAGAAGTTTACGTACAGGAAGATCTTTTTTCTGGGAAAATTAACTTTCAGTATGAGTTGTTAGACAGAGGTGTGAACATTGGAATTTTTGATGTCTCGATGATTTTAGAGGAGGATAAAGAATGAATGTTAGTCAAAAAAGTCAACAAGAGTTAATCGCAATTATTAAAGAAGCAGTGGTACAAGGATTGGGTATTGAGCAAGAGCAGGTACCATCTATTTTATTGGAAGTTCCTAAGGACAAACAACATGGAGATTATTCTACCAATATCGCTATGCAATTGGCGCGCGTAGCCAAGAAAGCACCGCGAGCTATTGCAGAGACGGTTGTAGCGGCAATTGGAGAAACCCATACGCTAATCAATAAAATAGAGATTGCTGGACCAGGGTTTATTAATTTTTACTTAGATAATGCTTACTTGACGGCTTTAATACCTGTCATTATGGATGCTGACGATACTTATGGTGCAAGTGATACGGGCAAAGGCAAGAAGTTTCAGATTGAGTTTGTTTCGGCGAATCCAACAGGAGATCTACATTTAGGCCATGCACGGGGCGCGGCGATTGGTGATTCATTGGCCAATATTTTGACGATGGCAGGTTACAGTGTATCTCGTGAATACTATATCAATGACGCAGGTAACCAGATTAATAATTTAATTTTGTCGACAGAAGCTCGTTATTTAGAGGCGCTAAATATTGACGCAGAGTTCCCCGAAGATGGTTATCGTGGTTCGGACATCATTAATCTTGGAAAACAATTAGCTGAAAAATACGGAGATAAGTATGTCAATGAAGATGTTGATGTGAGACGGGAGTTGTTCCGTAAAGAAGCATTGGCTTTTGAAACAGCAAAACTACGCGAAGATTTGGCGGAATTCCGTGTTCATTTTGATAGTTGGTTCTCGGAAACGACACTGTATGAGAACGATAAAATTATGCCTGCGTTAGCCAAACTTCGTGATAATGGCTATATTTTTGAAGAGGAAGGTGCCACTTGGCTTCGGACAACAGAATTTGGTGATGATAAAGACCGCGTGCTTATTAAATCGGATGGCAGTTACACGTATTTCTTACCAGATATTGCGTACCACTTAGATAAGTTAGAGCGTGGATTTGATGTTCTGATTGATGTTTGGGGAGCGGATCACCATGGTTATATTCCTAGGATGCGTGCTGCTATCGAGAGTTTGGGATACAGCCCAGATCACCTTGAGGTAGAGATTATCCAATTGGTTCACCTTTACGAGGATGGTAAGCAAGTGAAGATGAGCAAACGTACAGGTAAGTCAGTAACGATGCGCGATTTGATTGAAGAAGTTGGCTTGGATGCGACGCGTTATTTCTTTGCGATGCGTAGTTCAGATACACATATGAACTTTGATATGGGTCTTGCCAAATCGACGTCTACTGAAAATCCAGTTTATTACGTACAATATGCACATGCTCGGATTTCGAGTATTTTACGCTCAGGGGTGGAGCAAGGCTTTGCTTTGAGTAAGGATGCAAATATTGCTTTGTTGAATTCTGAGATGGATTACAACTTATTGAAAGTATTAGGTGAATTTCCAGATGTTGTGGCGGAGGCTGCAGAGAAAAGAATTCCACACCGTATCGTTCGCTATTTGAATGATTTAGCGTCTGCCTTCCATCGTTTTTATAACTCTAATAAGGTGTTGGATATGGAGAATAAAGAGGTTTCAGAAGCACGCCTTGCTTTGATTAAAGCAACTCAAATCACGTTGCGTAATGGACTTACATTACTTGGTGTTTCTGCACCAGAAAAAATGTAATTAGAAAGTTATTTTGACAAGACGAGCACTAGAAAAATTTTAGATCGGGGTTTTGCGAATTATGCGCTATATCATTTTCATGTGTATTATTTTTTTGATGCTTGTCATTGCGACGGCGATTTTATATAGCATGCAATTAGGCTCTATCCCGATACTATTGCTCGCGATTTTGCTGTTTTACATTGGTTATTGTGCCCTGACAAAGTTATGAATATGGAAGTGATATAAGGATTATTTCAGAGTATGTTATAATTTTATTGTGTTCAGCGTCATTTACATGTAGAATAGATAGAGTCAGAAAAATGCAGTTTAGGAAATTATTTTTTATTATAGAAGGGGCGTGCCAGCTTTGGATTTAAGCCAATTGACAAAAGAAGAACGTAAAGAGTTATCTTTGATTGAAGTGGCGCACTATGTTCTTGAAAAAAGAAGAGAAGTAATGCCATTCCAAGCGATTGTGGATGAGATTACGAAGTTTCTTGATTTAAGCGAAGGCGAAGTAAGAGAGAGACTTGTTCAATTTTACACGGATATGAATATTGAGGGTAATTTTATTTCTCTTGGTAATAATACTTGGGGACTACGTGCGTGGTATCCGATCGATGCGATTGACGAAGAAGTTCAAACGCAGACAAAACCTAAGAAGAAACGTAAATCAGACGATGACGACGATGATGACGAAGAAATCGATGAGGACATTCTTGACGATGATGTCGATTACGAAGAAGACGATGTGGTAGAGGAACTTGGAGAAGAAGAAGTAGTTCTTACAGATGGTCTTGTTAGTGATGACGATGATCCAGAAGAAGGTCACTTACCAGATGGTATCGAAGGAGATCTGACAACTATTGTTGAAGACGATAGTGAATTTGAAGATGAATTCGAAAAGTAAAAAAATGCATACCTGCTTCTGAATCAAGAGGCAGGTTTTTTGTGTGAAGAAATGAAAATCGATTGAAAAATATTTTTAGCCTCTGGTTGCAATGCTTGAGGGCGTTTTCATGAAATAAAGGGTTGACTTATTTGCGCTATCTATGTAATATTTTATTTGGGCTCCTTTTTATAAGGACGGATATAAATATTGCGCTCCCTTACTTTGCAAGACGAGTAAGTGGGCGTTTTCTTTTTGTGTGGTGAAACTTGCCGCACGTTAGAAGTATGAGCCAAAAGTATAGAGATGCTATTGGTGATTTTCTTTTTTTAGCAATGAAATTTTGCAAGCAAAGGTTCTCCACCCCGAAAATAAATTTCGATAAGGCGAAAGGAGTAGATTTTAGAACAATGACAAAGTATATTTTTGTGACAGGTGGCGTCGTTTCATCGATTGGTAAAGGGATTACGGCTGCTTCACTTGGTAGACTACTTAAAAACCGAGGACTTAGTGTAACGATTCAAAAATTTGATCCTTATATTAACGTCGATCCTGGGACGATGAGCCCATATCAACATGGAGAGGTTTTTGTCACGGATGATGGTGCGGAAACTGACTTGGATTTAGGTCATTATGAGCGTTTTATCGATATTAATTTGAACAAGTACAGCAATGTAACGACGGGGAAAGTGTATTCCGAGGTTATTAAGAAAGAGCGTCGCGGTGATTATCTTGGCGGAACGGTGCAAGTTATCCCGCATATCACGAATGAACTGAAAGATCGTGTTTTCCGTGCGGCTCGTATGACTAATTCTGACATTATTATCACGGAAATCGGCGGAACGGTTGGAGATATTGAGTCGTTACCGTTTATTGAGGCGATTCGCCAAATTAAGAGCGATGTTGGTGCAGAAAACGTGCTGTACATTCATACAACGTTAATTCCTTATATTAAGGCTGCTGGCGAAATGAAAACGAAGCCGACGCAACATAGTGTGAAGGAACTTCGTAGCTATGGTATTCAGCCGAATATTATTGTTGTTCGGACGGAGCAACCTGTTTCTCAAGAAATGAAAGAGAAAATCGCGCTATTTTGTGATGTGAGAGCGTCAGAAGTTATCGAGGCGCGTGATGAGGACACGTTATACAATGTCCCCCTTTCTTTACAAGCGCAAAAAATGGACCAGATTGTATTGGATCACTTGCAGTTGGAGGCACCTGTTGCTGACATGTCTGAATGGGAAGAGCTTGTCCATAAAGTGAAGAATTTGACGAAAAAAGTTCGTATCGCGCTGGTTGGTAAGTATGTTGCGTTACCGGATGCGTATCTTTCTGTAGCAGAAGCACTGCGTCATGCGGGTTATGCGAACGATGCTGAGCTTCAAATTGACTGGGTTGACTCAGAGGAAATTACGCCTGAGAATGTCCAAGAAAAAATTGGTCATGCGGATGGTATCCTAGTTCCTGGTGGTTTCGGAGATCGCGGCATCGAAGGCAAAATTACTGCGATTAAATTTGCACGTGAGAATAAAGTGCCGTATTTCGGTATTTGTTTGGGTATGCAGTTGGCAACGATTGAATATGCACGTAATGTGATGGGCTTGGAAGATGCAAATTCTGCGGAAATCAATCCGAAAACACCGCATGCGATTATTGATTTATTGCCAGAGCAAAAACATGTGGAGGATATGGGTGGAACATTGCGTCTAGGTCTTTATCCAGCACGAATTAAAGAGGGTACAAGAACAGCGGAAGCCTATGGCGCGACGTTGGTTGAAGAGCGTCACCGTCACCGTTATGAGTTCAATAATGAGTACCGCGAACAGTTAGAAAATGCAGGAATGACAGTATCAGCAACGAGTCCAGATGGTCGTCTTGTTGAGGTTGTGGAGATTACGGATCACCCGTGGTTCGTGGCTTGTCAATATCATCCAGAATTCATCTCACGTCCAACTCGTCCGCAGCGTCTATTCCATGATTTTATTGCGGCATCATTGAAAGAATAAGTTTTTTGAAGCCGAGCGATATGCGTGATGTGTATCCTCGGCTTTTTTGTATTGACTTTTATATGCATCTGTTATATCATTTGTATAACAGATGATTTTGGAAAGGATGAGCATGATGTCAAATACGTTAGCCCTATTAGCACCAATTTTTATTTTGTACGTAATATTATTAGTAACAGCTTTGGTAGATTTAATTCGTCATTGGAACAGCCGGCAAAATCCAGTTATTTGGTTGGTGGTTATTTTGTTTGTTACTACAATTGGATCGATTATTTACTTTATTTTTGGTAGGAAGGATTATCGATGATGGAGAAAATATTGGAGATTACGAATTTATCGAAGCGATTTGATGCATATCAGGCTGTAAAGGATGTTGCTTTTCAGTTAGAGGCTGGGGAATGTGTGGCTTTGCTTGGACCTAACGGGGCTGGGAAAACAACGATTTTGAAGATGATTGTGGATATGATAAATCCGGATAGCGGGACGATTCATATTTGTGGCGGAGAAAATACGAAGATGAAAGCGCAAATTGGTTTTTTGCCGCAGTATCCTAATTTTTATGGTTGGATGACAGCAACGGATGCTTTGCAGTTCATGGGGAAACTTTCTGGTATGGACAAGGCGGCTTTGGCGGAACGGATACCCGAGGTTTTGATGCAAGTTGGACTGGATGCGGCGCCGAAGCAGAAAATTGCTACTTTTTCAGGAGGAATGAGGCAGCGATTGGGGATTGCGCAGGCGATTTTGCACCGACCGGCGTTATTGATTATGGATGAACCTGTTTCAGCGCTTGACCCGATTGGGCGTCGTGAAATTATTGAGTTGATTCAGTCTTTGAAAGGTGAGACGACGCTCTTGTTTTCTACGCATATATTAGCGGATGTTGAAGAAGTATGTGAACGTGTGTGCATTATTCGAGATGGCGAGATTGTGGCAGATGATAGGATTGTTCGTCTAGTTCAAGCGAATGCGACGCCTGTTTTCGTTTTAAAAGGTGAGATAGGGACGTCGAAATTTGAGCGCTTGATTATGGACGAGGCAGCGATTAGTCGAGTAGAGCATAAGCATGGCGCGTTATACTTGTACTATCAGGAAGATGCGGATGCGGCGCGCGAAGCTATTTTGCGTGTGCTTATGGCGACTGGAATTGCTTGGACGAGTGTGAGTCAAGCCGAGGAGACGCTTGAAGACGTCTTTTTAAGGATGGTGGGCAAATGAACAATGTGATGACGCTTTTTCTAAAAGAGCAGATGGAACAGTGGCGGAGTTTGAAATGGATTTGGTTGCCGATTGTGTTTGCGATTCTTGGTATGATGCAACCGCTGATGATGTATTATTTGCCTGAAATTATGGGGGCAATGGGTGGCGATGGCGGTGAGCAGGGGGCGGCAATTGCTGATTTGATGGGAGTTGTGAATGCGCAACAAGTGATGGCTGGAACGCTTTCTTCGCAGTTCGATCAGCTTGGAATTATTATTTTGATTGTGGCATTGATGGGCGCGATTATTTCTGAAAAAAATAATGGGATGCTGGCGTTTATTTTAACAAGGCCTGTAAAAGCATGGCAGTATATTTTAGCAAAATGTTTTTCTCAAGCCTTATTAGTGTTTATTTCGCTAGGGTTAGGATATTTTGCGGCATATTATTATGTTTACTTATTGTACGGTGGAATTCAGATGGCAAGCATTTTTGCCGGATTTGGCATTTATTTTGTATGGTTGTTATTTATAGTCTCGGTAGTGCTCATTTTAGGAATCGTATTTCGTAGCACAGCGGTTGTCGCGATGATAGGAGCTGGTGTCGCGATTATTCTAGAATTGGTGAGTGGAGCTTCGGGATGGGCACAAATCTTCAATCCTGCTTATTTGAGTGCGAATGCGACTAACATGATTATGATGGGCGGCGTAAAGAATTATTTTGTAGGGAATTTAATGGTTACGCTGTGCTTTATCGTTGTGTTGCTTGGGCTATCGATTTTCTTATTGACGAAGAAGAAATTCCATATTGGTAGTTCGCATGAATAGAATATAAACTCTAATGGAAATCTCATGTGTTTTTCCTCACAATGTTAGACGGTTCATGTAATATAGTAAATGTAAACAAGGTAGCTATTACTTTTTCCCCCTTTTTAGTAATAGGATATCTAAACTCCTTTTTCCCAAGTTGGTTCCCCCGCCAGCTTGTTTTTTTTTGCGTTCTTAGGATTGCAATATGTAGCTTATCCGTGTATACTGTATATATGTTATATATACAATTATGTGGAGGTGCGTATGAAGATAATCATTACGAATACGTCCAGATTGCCGATTTATGAGCAAATTGCTTCACAGATTCGCAACCAGATTATCAATGGCGAATTAGTTGGGGATTACCAATTACCTTCAATTAGAGCATTGGCGAAGGAGTTACAGGTCAGTGTTATTACAACGAAGCGCGCATACGAGGAGCTGGAACATGATGGCTTTATTCAGACTGTCGCTGGGAAAGGTACCTATGTCTCTAATCAAAATATGGCACTAATTCGGGAATATAAGGTAAAGGACTTGGAAAAAAAGATAATTCAAATATTGCAGTTAGCAGAGGATTTGGGACTAACATATAAGGATGTTCGTGACATGATGGATTCGTTGGCAGAGGAGGAGTAGAGTATGGATAATATTTTAGAAGTAAAGCGTGTTTCGAAAAAATATAAAGATTTTACCTTGCGAAATATTTCTTTCCAATTACCAAAAGGCTACATTATGGGGCTGATTGGTGTGAACGGTGCGGGAAAAAGTACGATATTAAAAATAATTATGGATTTAGTGCAGAAAAATAATGGGGATGTTGTTATTTTTGGGAAGAATACGAAAGATGCGATGGAAGAAATAAAGCAAGACATTGGTTTTGTTTTCGATGAGAACCATTTCTATGAGCATTTGACCTGTGAGCAAATGAAACGGATTATTGCGCCTTTTTATCAGAATTGGGATGAGGCAGCATATCAGAATTACATGAAGATGTTCGAACTTCCAAGCAACAAGAAAATAAAAGTGCTTTCTAAAGGAATGAAAATGAAATACAGTATTGCGATTGCTCTCAGTCATCATGCGAAGTTGATTATTATGGATGAACCTACTGCGGGACTTGATCCAATTGTGCGGCGCGAGTTGCTTAGTGTTTTGCAAACCGTTGTGATGAGGGAAGAAGTATCTGTGATTTTTTCCACGCATGTAACCGCCGATTTAGAAAGAGTGGCTGATTTTATTACCTATATACATGAAGGACGAGTATTTTTCAGCGAGGAGAAAGATAGTTTATTGGAGCAATATGTAATTGTTAAGGGCGATCAAGATTTATTGGATAGTGAGGCTAAAAGTTTATTTGTTGATGTGGAAATTGGAACGTTGGGATTCCAAGGATTGTCCAAACAAGTGGAGGAAGCTAGATTCTATTTTGGTGATGAAGTTATTTTTGAAAAACCGACCATAGAGGACATTATGTACTACACAGTCCAAGCTACTAAGAAGAGACGACAAGGGGTAATGTAGATGTGGCAATTGATTTGGAAAGATGTGATGATTCAACGAGGTTCGATTATATTACTTGCGGTATTGTTATTATTTATTGTGATGTTTGGCGCTAATATCGGAATGCCAGCGTTTATTTTCTTGTTGTTGGGAGTTTTGGTTGCAGGTGGAAGTTTTATAGCCAAATCGATCAGTAGAGATGAAGATAACCATACATTGTTATTTGTGACTTCTTTGCCAGTTAGTAGAAAAGATGTTGTGATGGCGCGTTACATCGGTACGATAATTAGTATGCTTACAGCGATAGTATTTCTGTACATCGTAACAAGTATTGTCATGTGGACACTTATTCCGATAGCGGATTTTTTTGTGAGCACGGGGACTGCTTTGGTGATAGTACTCGGTGTAACAGCGCTCCTTTTTCCAATATATTTCTGGCTTGGCTACGACTCGATGAAATATGTATTGAGCGGATTGATTATTTTTTATGTTTTATTGACATTCCTAACAAGTCTCCCGAGTGTGCAGAGAGTTATAAAATGGATTGCAGAATGGGGATATAGCTCGATACTAATGCTACTGCTTGGATTGATGATGATACTTTATCTGGTATCAATGCGCCTCTCCATTCGAGTTTTAGGATTCACAGATTTATAAGGGGGGAATTATATTGTATGCATTAATAAGAAAAGATTTTCGTGTTCAGACAAAAGTAGTGGCATACTATCTTATTTTTGTAGTGGCGCTATTAACTTTATGGATGAGCCAAGATTTTGTAACATGGGTGCTCTATGCTTTAGGGGCGACTATGATCTCAATGGCTCCTATTTTTGCAGCACTTAGCTATGATGATAAAAGTGGCGGTGGGTTGATAGTAAGTTGGCCGATTTCAAGGGCAAAGGTAGTTATCTCGAAATATGTATCTAGTTTGGCATATATGATTTTTGCTATGCTTTTCATTTTTATAGTCACATTAACTATTGGTTTATTTATTGGAAATAGAGGCGGGATAACGGAACATTTTATTTCGATAGGTTTTGTTTTTGCTGGACTATGTTTCTTTTTTGCTATTGTTCTGCCTTGTTACTACTGGCTTGGGTTTCAGCGATTGAGTTATATGTATACAGCTCTAGTTGTTCTTTTAGGCGTGCTGCTAGTGGCTATGTATCAATCTGAATTTGGTCATTGGCTGCTACAGTATTTGATGCATATATCGAACAATGTGCTTGCAGGTCTCTTTCTGATTATTTCTATTTTAGCCTATACGATATCGCTATTCTGTTCTTTACGTATTTTTGCAAAAAAAGATTTATAAACACCGAAATAAATTTTTCATGAATTTCTCATCTAATTCTTGATGGGTTATCATGTACGACTTGTATTATAGAGAATGTAAAGAGGATAGCAATTACTTTTCCCCCTTTTTAGTAGTTGTTTATCCGACAAAACTCCCTTTTTAACCATCGCGGTTTCCCCCTTTTTCCGCGGTGGTTTTTTTGTGTCCAGAATTAGGAGGCTTAAGGCTTGCATCTCTGGGGGGCATTAGGTGTATAGTAGAGAGGTAAATAGAAATCGGGAGGCTGGTAAAATGAACATTAATGATACGGTAACACTTGCAAATGGCGTGGAGATGCCGCAGTTTGGTTTTGGCGTTTGGCGTGTGAATGATGGAGAAGAGGCAGTGAATTCCGTGAAGTGGGCGATCGAAACGGGATATAAGAGCATTGATACGGCAGCTGCTTACAAAAATGAGGAAGGCGTGGGACGCGCAATCAAGGAATCTGGCGTGGCGCGCGATAGCCTTTTTGTAACGACGAAGTTATGGAATGCGGATCAAGGTTATGAATCAACATTAGCTGCTTTTGACACGAGTCTGGAGAAATTAGGCTTAGATTATATCGATTTATACTTAATTCATTGGCCAGTAGAAGGCAAGTTTGTCGATACATGGCGTGCCTTTGAAAAATTATATGCAGATAAAAAAGTACGCGCGATTGGTGTTTGTAATTTCCATGAGCACCATTTGGATGAATTATTAAAAGAAGCAAAAATTGCTCCAATGGTGAATCAAATTGAGTTGCATCCGTTCTTATCTCAAGAACCGTTGCGTAAATATTGTGCGGATAAAAATATCATAGTAGAAGCATGGAGTCCGCTTGGCAGTGGCAAAATCCTTGATAATAGCGTCATTAATTCCATCGCTAAAATCTATGAGAAGTCAGTCGCGCAAGTCATTTTACGCTGGGATTTGCAACATGGTATCGTAACGATTCCAAAATCAGTTCACCAAAACCGTATTATTGAAAATGCGAATATTTTTGACTTTGAGTTGAAAGATTCGGAAATGAAGCTGATTGATAGTTTGAATCAGAATGAACGCACAGGCCCGGATCCTGACAATTTTAATTTCTAGACGAGAAAAAAGCAGTAAATCCATTTTTTAACGTGGATTTACTGCTTTTTCATGTTATTTAATATTTGCCATTAACGTCCAACCGATAACGACATTGCCGTTCTTGAGGCGGTACCATACTTTTCCTTCGATGTTAGCTTGACGATCTGCAGTTAAAGTTTTACCAGCAAATTTAGCTAGTGTTCCAACTTTAATCGGAGGATCATCAACTGGGAACGAATACAGTACACCAGCTGTATTGGCGACTTTTTTCGTTAGATTTACTGGTCTTTCGGCAATCGCACCATCATAAAATTTCGTCAGGGCACTTGCATTGACCCAGCCAAGAAGTTGACCGTTTGAACTGATTTGGTAGTATAGACCGCCAGTTGTTTTAGCTTCACGCAAGATGCGGAGCTTTTTACCGCTGTAATTGGAAAGTGGTGCAATTTTAGAATTTATACCGTATGTGTTCGGAACTAGTTTCCAAATATACTGACCGGCTGTTGTTTTCATTTTACCGTAAGCGGTCAACGTTTTGTTGTAAACGGGTTGGTCGTAATTAGTCGGCGTAACGCTCATTGCGCGAACCCAACCAATCGACTCGGAGCCATTTATTAGGCGATACCAGAGCGTACCGTTAACCTTGATTTGTTTATGAACCGTTAGCTTCAAGTTCAGATATTTCGTCAAATCACCTTTTCGCATGGAACTATCAACTACTGGGAAGTAATAAATAGAATCTTTCGGAAGTGCGACATAACGCGGTAGATTAGCCGTTTGTTCCATACTTGGTGTGTAGAAAATAGATACGGCTTTGCTGTCTACCCAACCAATTGTCTTACCATCGATGGCAAATTGGTACCAGATACCTTTGCTTGTTTTGGCTTCACGAACAAGTTTTAGGTTTTTACCGTTGTAGCTAGAAAGTGGATTGACAACTTTAGCTCCAAGTGTTCCGTTTGGTACGGTCCAGACATTATTGCCGGTCGCTGTTTTAACGCTCGCATAAGTCGTAGCACCCATTACTTTATCGTAAGCAATTTGATCGAAAGTGGTTGTTGTCAGGCTTGAAGCGCGAACCCAGCCGACTGCTTCGGATCCATTCATTAGGCGATACCATAATGTGCCGTTTAGTGTGATTTGCTTATTTGCAAGCAACGGTTTATTCGTATAAGAAGCTAATGTTCCTTTACGCATCGAGCTATCTATAACTGGGAAGTAATAAATGGATTCTGTAGGAACGTTGACATAGCGCGTTAGATTCGCGGTTTTTTCCATACTAGGTGTGTAAAAAGCAGTTACCGCTTTATCTTCCACCCAGCCGATTGTCCGACCGTCAATGCTAAATTGATACCACGTACCACTTTGCGTTTTTGCTGTGCGTAACAGTTTTAAATTTTTGCCAGTATAAGTGGAAAGTGGATTTACTTCTTTGGCTCCTGCTGTATTAAAAGGTGCCGACCAAACCGTGTTTCCAGCCGCAGATTTGACATTGGCGTAAGTTGTCGCTGCAAAAGGAACGTTAGAAAGAATGGTATCTTTACTAAACGTTTTGGATTTCTCAGTTACAAGTGCCAGGAACTCATTGTAGCTGTAGCCCCATTTGTTGAAATAGCCAATTGGATCGGTATGCGTTGTGCCACCAAGATATTTACTGACAGCATTATGCGTCCAAACCGTTCCAACACCATCTGTTTCAGCGCTATCAATCGGTAATTTATATTTATCTAGGATGTAGGCCGTGTAATAGGCATAATTATTAATCGAACGTGCAAATTCATCAAATGTATTGTGCTCCACCAGTTCGTACTGAACAAAGCGAGCATTGGCAAAACGTCCTGCGCCCCAAACACCATAATCGGTTGGGTGAATTTGAATAATATTGCCTTTATCGACAAAACTATGCACAAAAGCGTTCTCCCAGTTATGACTCATGTAGTCAACTTCGTTCTGAATCGTTGAATTCGGATTAGCCGTTTCATGCAAGACAACACCTTCTGGCTTACCGTAACCATTGCGATAGTTGAATTTCGTGAACTGCGATTGAATCTGGCTACTTAACTTTGCGTTTGCAAAATTATTTGATTTGATATAGTTGTTCACATTTGGATAGGCAGCTTTTGCGTTTAAAACTCGGCTACGATCAGGGATTGGTGCTTCCTGCTCCTCATCGGCATGTAAATCTCCGGTGAACGTGCCTTCTCGTTCTGCTTTTGGTACATAGATTGAATCATCTTGAATCGTTTGTGATCCATCTTTTGCAGTGACCGCGCTATTATCAGCAGGTTGTTGTTCATCAGCTAGGACTGATATCGGTAAAACAACAGTTGTCAGCCCGACAGTCACAATAACTGATTTTAATAAAGTCTTCAATTGTCCATCTCCATTCTAAAAAAGTCCCCTTTGGTAATAAAAACTATACAGCATAAACTTGGATGCTTTCAGTATATTCCCCACGTATACAAAGAATACTCCTATTATGTAGAAAATCAAGAAGAGAGTCAATAGAGTTTCCCTATCTTGTGTCCAATTTGAGCGAATGTAACTACTGATTAGGACCGTAATGGCGAGTGATACCAACAGTTTTAGGAGATCCAACTCAAAAATTGACAAATTACCTACAATTTCATGTCGAAATAACGTCAAAAAAGTCATTTAGAAAAATATATTGCATTAATAGTGACCAATATGCTCTTAAATATAAAAAAATGGAACATATTGCGTCAAATTTTTTACATGAAAAATATTTCTTCGAGGCGCCCAGTTTGACAAGAAAGAAGGAAAATAAGAAACTAAGACTATCACTGCATGGGAGAAGGGGAAAACAGATGTTAAAGCGGATGTTAATTATTTATAATCCAGTTGCTGGGCAGCGCAAGTTTCACAAGCTGATGCCAGTTGCAGAACAAGTTTTGGAAGCGGCGGGGTTCGACGTCACCTTGATTCCAACAACAGAACAAGCAAAAAGTGCGACTAAAATCGCGAAGCAAGGTGTATTAGACGGTTTTGCATTTATTGTTGCGGCGGGTGGAGATGGCACGGTAAACGATGTTGTTAATGGGCTAATGCAAGCGCCGACGCAACCTGTTTTTGGCGTTTTACCAGTGGGAACAACAAATGATTTCGCGCGCGCACTTGGGATGGCGAAAGACCCAGTGGAAGCTTTGCATATTATTGCAGCCGGTGCGACGATAAAAGTGGATGTGGGGCAAGCAAACGATCAGTATTTCATCAATAATGCAGCCGGCGGGAAAATCACCGAAATCACGTATGCTGTCAAAGAATCGATGAAAAATAAAATCGGACGCCTAGCCTACCTAGTAAGCGGAATATCACTATTACCGAAATTAGCACCAAAACAAGTAAAAATAACACACGATAAAGGCGTATTCGAAGGCGAAATCCTGTTGTTATTTGGCGCGCTAACAAACAGTGTTGGAGGCATGGAAAAACTGTGCCCACCAGCCTTATTGAACGACGGATATCTGGATTTACTAATTTTGGAAAAGGTTTCACCAATAAAACTACTCAAGTTGCTTGCTTCTATTAAGAACGGTTCCCATCTCGAAAGCGAAGATGTGGTATACGTTAAAACAAAACACGTAGAAATCGAATGCGATACGAGTTTGAATATAAGTTATGACGGGGTATACGGAGGCGAAACGCCATACAGCTTGGAAGTTTTACCAGAAAAATTGGCAATTTTGGCAGATGCAACCCGAATCGAGCATCGCTTACAGAAATAAAACGATTACATCAAAAATATCGACCTTCACTATGGTAAACTACTCACAAATCTGGTATTATTACAGTGTTAGGAAAAATAGCAACCGTTATTTTTCACAGCAGAAAATCAAATTTTGTAAGAGTCTAAAGCAAACTCGAATAAAGCCGAAGACCGCCAAACCATGGAAATTGGGTAGGACGTAAACGTGGCTTTACACAAATCGAGCGAAAGCGTTTGTATTCCGCCGATTTACCCGATGTATGCTCGAGACCTCTTATATTCCTGAGGAGGAAAATGTATTATGCCTATCGTTAGTATGACTGAAATGTTGAACAAAGCGTTAGCTGGTAAATATGCTGTTGGTCAATTCAATATCAACAACCTTGAATGGACTCGCGCTATTTTAGAAGCTGCAGAACAAGAAAAATCCCCTGTAATCCTTGGTGTTTCTGAAGGAGCAGCAAAATACATGGGCGGATTTACTACAGTAGTTAAAATGACTGAAGGACTTATGCATGACCTAAAAATCACTGTACCAGTTGCAATTCACTTGGATCATGGTTCATCTTTTGATTCTTGTAAAGCTGCAATCGATGCAGGATTCTCATCAGTTATGATCGATGGTTCTCATCACCCAATCGATGAAAACGTTGAAATGACTAAAAAAGTTGTTGACTACGCACATCCAAAAGGCGTTTCTGTTGAAGCCGAAGTTGGAACTGTTGGTGGCGAAGAAGACGGCGTAACAGGTGGAATCAACTACGCTGATCCTGCTGAATGTTTACGTGTTGTTAAAGAAGCTAACATTGATGCACTTGCTGCAGCACTAGGTTCTGTACACGGTCCTTACCACGGCGAACCAGTTCTAGGATTCAAAGAAATGGAAGAAATCTCGAAATTAACTGGTGCTCCTCTAGTACTACACGGTGGTTCTGGAATTCCTGAACACCAAATCAAACAAGCAATCGAACACGGTCACAGCAAAATCAACGTTAACACGGAATGCCAAATTGTTTGGACAGCCGCTGTTCGCGAAAAATTAGCTACAGACGATAAAGTTTACGATCCACGTAAAGTTATCGGACCTGGCCAAGCTGCGATTGTTAAAACGGTTGTTGCTAAGATCCAAGAATTTGGTTCAAACGGCAAAGCATAATTTTATACTAAATGATGATAACGAGCCAAATTTCGGCTCGTTATTTTTGTGGGTACTGTTTAAATGAAGTGAATGACAGTACCAATATGCATGAGAGTAAGTAATCCTTTTATGCACCAAGTCAAGACAGCCGAACCCAAATACATATACCAAAAGTCGGATATCCAATTTTCCCAAAGCTTGATACACTTAAAAAGAGAACGCATACAAAGAATGGAGTGCGAGAAATGGCAGATAAATTTTTAATTATAGGTGGTGGAATTGCCGGTTTGATGACAGGTATAGCACTACAACAATCCGGTTTTTCTGTAGAAATTTAT
The DNA here is from genome assembly GCF_014322795.1 of Paenilisteria portnoyi. GTDB lineage: Bacteria > Bacillota > Bacilli > Lactobacillales > Listeriaceae > Listeria_A > Listeria_A portnoyi. The sequence goes on along the minus strand of NZ_JAASTT010000004.1, from coordinate 2,951 downwards.
GAGCAGGCTGAGGAAATAAAACGAGTTGGGGCAGGTATCACAATGGCGCCAAATGGGATGTCAGCGTTAGAGATACTAGGCTTGGCCGACCAAGTAAAGGCGATGGGAAATGTCAGCTCGAAAGGAATAGCAATTGTGGATGAGGCTGGAAAAGCTATTACGAAATTAGATGATGAGAAGTCTGCTTTCTCGATTTATGCGATACATAGAGGCGATTTGCAGGGAATTTTGTTACATGCTTTGAAAGAAGGTACGCTAAGATTAGGGAGCAGATGTCGAGATTTGGTGCAGAACGCTTCAGGAGTTGCGTTACAAATGGAAGATGGCTCTGAGGTTCGCGGGGATTACGCAATCGTTGCAGACGGGATTCATTCTGTTGCGAGGAGTCGTATTTTTGGCAAACAGCCGCTTCGTTATGCGGGCTACACCTGTTGGCGCGGCGTTGCTAAAACCTGGCCGAAAGATGCAGATACAAAGCTATTCACAGAAACTTGGGGTACAAAAGGACGCGTAGGAATTGTCCCTCTGGCAAACCAGGAAACATATTGGTTTGCGGTAGTTGGGGCTTCTGAGAACAGCATTGCGCATCAAGCATATGAATTATCGCATCTCGTAGAGCGTTTTGGTTCCTATCATCAGCCGATTCGGGACATACTGGAAGCTACAAATCCAGATAAGCTGATACGTGGAGATATTTTTGATTTGGAGCCTATGAAAAGTTTTGCAAAAGGGCGTGTAGTTTTGATTGGAGACGCGGCACATGCGATGACACCTAATTTGGGACAGGGTGGCTGTCAGGCGATGGAAGACGCGATTATTTTGCGCAATTATTTGAAAAAAATCGATAATGTGGAGCTAGCTTTCGAGGCATTCAGCCAAGCGAGGGTCGGCAGAATAAAGAAAATCACAGAGCGCTCACGGCTGATCGGAAAAGTTGCGCAATTGGAGGCGCCGTTTGTATGTAAGGTGCGGAATATGGGGATGCGCTTAGCACCAGTCTCAGCACAGCGGAAACAATTGGATTATATATATGATGTGGATTTGGATAGTGGAGGGGTTTGAGGAATGGAGAATTAGAACCCCAATATGCATGAGAACGAAAGTGAGCATGTAATCCATGCGCTGCGTCAAGACCAGCTTTTTCTGGTAGCCGCTCCAGTTTTTGTCGGAGCTGAACGGGCCGTTTCAGCTTTGTTGGGATTCTTAAGAAGCGTATTGAGCTGAATTAGAAGCCCAATATGCATGAGAACGAAAGTGAGCATGTAATCCATGTGCTGCGTCAAGACCAGCGCTTCCGGATCCAGCTTCAGAAGCCAGCCCCTCGAAGCTTTCGCGCCCTCCATAAAAACCAAGAGTGGGTTTTCATTGCGGTCGCTCCAAGCTTTTTCGGGTCTAACGGGCTTCTTCAGCTTTTCAATATTTGCAAATTTCCTCAATATCAGGGATAATTAGCAACAAGTGAAATCTTTTTAATTAGAAAGAAGGAACGGTATGATTGAGAAATTAGTAATAAAAGGTGGAAGAGAATTATCTGGGACGTTGCGTGTGGATGGTGCTAAGAATAGTGCTGTGGCGCTTATTCCTGCTACAATTCTGGCTGATTCAGATGTTACCATTGAAGGCTTACCCGATATATCCGATGTACACACATTATATGCAATTTTAGAAGAACTTGGCGGAACGATTCATGCTGACACAGATGCAGTCACAATTGACCCGTCTCATTTAATGGATATGCCACTACCAAACGGCAATGTAAAAAAATTACGCGCTTCCTATTATCTCATGGGTGCGATGCTAGGCCGTTTCAAAAAAGCGGTTATCGGGCTTCCTGGTGGGTGTTATTTAGGCCCGCGTCCAATCGATCAACATATTAAAGGATTCGAGGCATTGGGAGCTACGGTCACAAATGAGCAAGGAGCCATCTATTTACGTGCGGATGAACTAAAAGGTGCCCGGATCTATCTAGACGTTGTTAGCGTTGGCGCGACCATTAATATCATGCTTGCCGCTGTAAAAGCGACCGGAAAAACAGTTATCGAAAACGCAGCCAAGGAACCAGAAATTATCGATGTCGCGACTCTCCTTACTAGCATGGGAGCAAAAATAAAAGGTGCTGGCACAGATACTATCCGTATTGAAGGCGTTGAAACACTCCACGGATGCCGTCACACGATTATTCCTGATCGCATCGAAGCAGGAACTTTTATGATTTTAGCAGCAGCAGCGGGCTCTGGAATCAAGGTCGAAAACATTATTCCAGCTCATATGGAAGCAGTGAAAGCGAAACTCGTCGAAGCCGGCGTATCCATTGAAATGGATGAAGATTCTGCCTACATCGGGAAGAGTGGTTCCCTGAAAAAAGTAGATATCAAAACCTATGCCTATCCAGGTTTTCCAACCGATTTACAACAACCGATGACTGCGTTATTAGCCGGTGCCCACGGAAGTAGCGTTGTAACAGACACTATTTATCCAAGCCGTTTTAAACATATCGATGAGCTAAAACGCATGGGTGGCCGCTTCAAACTTCAAAGCCGTGCAGCCATAGTCACAGGTCCAACGCAGCTTAGGGGCGCTACAGTAACCGCATCAGATTTACGCGCGGGAGCCTCACTTGTTATCGCGGGTCTTGCTGCAGATGGTGTTACGGAAATCCATGGCGTTGAACATATTGAACGAGGCTACGGTCGCATTATCGAAAAATTAGAAGGTATAGGTGCTGATATTTGTAAGGTGTCGCAGGCCTCCGAAATCGTCTAGTCATTCAGCGGAGCGACAAGCACTCACCTTCGTCGTTAAAGCCTGTGCTCCAGTGCTCATGTACTTTAGTACATTCCGCTCCGGTGCGCGGCTTTGCCTAGAATCTGAGCGCTTGTCGCTCCGCTGAGATTTGGAGGGGAATCGTGAGATAGCGTTGAAACACCAGTTGGGTGGTAAAGCACTCCCCT
>NZ_JAASTT010000048.1 GCF_014322795.1 Paenilisteria portnoyi | reverse complement strand
CAACGCTGGGAAACAGAAATTATTAACGCTTTTATTTACCCACATTTATCTAATGGCTTCGTAGAAGGCATTAACAACCGAACCAAAGTTTTAAAACGTGGCGCTTATAGCTTTCAATGCTTCGAAAGATTCCGCGCTAAAATACTTACCCAGCACTTTATCAAAGATTTTGACATTTCTGTAGGCTAAAAAGAGGCACAAACCATTGTTTCCCTAGCTTGTACCTCGATATTTCACCCCAACAATTGACATAGAGCCATGAAAATGGAAAGCATCTGGAAAGGTTTCGGGCTTTTTCACAAAAAAAGCAAAAACCCCAGCACTCCGAAAAGTGTTGGGGTTGCTTGGATACCGGCGGCCGGGGTCGAACCGGCACGATCGTGAGATCACTGGATTTTGAGTCCAGCGCGTCTGCCAATTCCGCCACGCCGGCATAATATAAAATAAACTTCAATGGAGGCGCCAACCGGATTTGAACCGGTGATAAAGGTTTTGCAGACCTCTGCCTTACCACTTGGCTATGGCGCCACATCCGTAAGAAAAATAAGCGGAAGACGAGGTTCGAACTCGCGACCCCCACCTTGGCAAGGTGATGTTCTACCACTGAACTACTTCCGCAAAAACTAAAAACTGGGCTAGCTGGATTCGAACCAGCGCATGACGGAATCAAAATCCGTTGCCTTACCGCTTGGCTATAGCCCACCGTTTAAAAATGGGGCGGATGATGGGAATCGAACCCACGAATGCCTGAACCACAATCAGGTGCGTTAACCACTTCGCCACACCCGCCACTATTAAATTTACTATTTGGCAGGGGCAGTAGGAATCGAACCCACACTGAAGGTTTTGGAGACCTTAGTTCTACCTTTAAACTATGCCCCTATTATAAAATGGTGGAGGGGGGCAGATTCGAACTGCCGAACCCGAAGGAGCGGATTTACAGTCCGCCGCGTTTAGCCACTTC
>NZ_JAASTT010000047.1 GCF_014322795.1 Paenilisteria portnoyi | reverse complement strand
TTGACAAATCAAATAATAGTAATAGGAGATGTGGATACAAGTAAAGTAGGAACATACCCCATTACCTATGAAGTAAGCGATTCTGATGGGAATACAAGCAGTAAGACGATTGAAATTACAGTAACAAGTAATGATAAGCCTGTTATCAATGGTGCAGAAGATGAAAGTATTGAGATAGGGACATCATTTGATGCAAAAAAAGATGTTACAGCGAGCGACACAGAAGATGGAGATTTGACAAATCAAATAATAGTAATAGGAGATGTGGATACAAGTAAAGTAGGAACATACCCCATTACCTATGAAGTAAGTGACTCTGACGGCAATACAAGCAGTAAGACGATTGAAATTACAGTAACAAGTAATGATAAGCCTGTTATCAATGGTGCAGAAGATGAAAGTATTGACATAGGGACATCATTTGATGCAAAAAAAGATGTTACAGCGAGCGATACAGAAGATGGAGATTTAACTAGTCAAATAGAAGTTGATGGCATTGTTGATACTAACCGGGCTGGTACGTATGAACTTACTTATACAGTGACAGACAGTGATAGTAATTTAACTACATTAGTTCGTGCAATCACTGTTTATGACAACACCATCTTTAGATTTAATCAAGCTCCAGATGATTTAATGTTTCAAACAACAGAAATTAGTAGTAATGAAATAGAAATTTTACGTCAAAATCCAGATTGGAATCTACAAGTTCAGGACACTCGAAATAATGGTGAAAAATGGCAAGTAACTGGAACGGTGAATGGCCCATTTGTCGATGTCGATAATCCAAATGCTAAGCAATTGCATGATGCATTGACCTATACGAAAGATGGCATAGAAACGCGAATAATGGATAATCAAGTCTTTGTCATGGGGGAAGGCACATCTAATCCGACTGAGGTTACGACAATTCAATACACACCTGAAGAAGGACTTCATATGAAAATAAATCCTACCGGTGTGAAAGCTGGAAGTCAGTATCAAACGAGTATTACATGGACATTGAATGATACACCATAAATCATACACCTGATGTGATGTCAATATCTTGGACAAAATAAAATAGAATTAGTTTGCTATTTTTTCAAAAGCATTTGGTGTCAGAT
>NZ_JAASTT010000046.1 GCF_014322795.1 Paenilisteria portnoyi | reverse complement strand
TGGGTGTAGAATAAAAGTTGGACAAAAGATGATAGAATAAAACATATCAAATACATCGGAGGAATTTGTTCAATGAAAAAAATAGGGAAATGGGACACCACATTTAAAGAAACGATTGTAGAGCTCTACGAAGCAGGCACTTCCGTGCAATCTTTATCAGAGGACTACGGTATTGCTAAAGCAACCATATACACATGGATAAAAAGTAGACAGGTAAAAGCAGCCGTCGAGAATCGTCCAGAGTTAGCAACAGAACACGCGGAGCTACAAAAAGAGATCCAGCGCTTGAAGGAGGAAAATGATATATTAAAAAAGTGCATCAGCATCTTTACGGACAAAAAGGGAAATTAAGTACTCAGAAGAAAGTAACTTGGGTCGATGAATACCGGGAGATGCATCCAATGAAGACATTGCTAGAAATGATAGGGCTAGCGAAAGCGACCTATTATGAATACAAGAAAAGAACCGTCAGCGAACAGGAAAAAGCGCGAAAAATAAGAGAAGCTCGTATCACAGTACTTTTTTATGAAAATAACCAAATTTATGGTGCGCGCAAATTGCACTATTTACTACGAGAAGAAGGAATTATAGCGAGTATACGAACCATTTCGGCAGATATGAAACGATTACAACTACGTTGTTGTTATGTAAAAAAATGGCGTGAAAAACAAGCAAAGAGCACGGAAGAAACCCTCATTAATGAGATAAAAACAGACCAACCTGTATCGGCAGGGACGCATGTATTACCCGACATGACCTATGTGTGGACGTTACAAGATAAATGGGTATACGTGATTACGTTCTTAGATGCGTTCACACGGAAAGTCCTTCATTTTGGTGTAGGAAAACAAATGAATAGCGCTTTTGTCGACGGACATACAGAACAAGTACTAAATAAATACTCGAGTATTGCACTACTTCATTCCGATCGTGGAAGCCAATATACAGCACATAGCTATCGAGATATATTAAAGGAGCATCACGTAACTGCCTCCTATAGTAAAGCTGGTTACCCTTATGATAATGCAAAAATAGAATCGTATCATGCCAGCATCAAACGGGAAAAGTTGTATCGTCTTGATTTAAACGACATCAACGATGTGTATCGAGCTGTATTTAGCTATAATTATGGCTTTTACAACACCAAACGTATTCACCAATCTTTAGGTTATCTGACACCAAATGCTTTTGAAAAAATAGCAAACTAATTCTATTTTATTTTGTCCAAGATATTGACATCACATCA
>NZ_JAASTT010000045.1 GCF_014322795.1 Paenilisteria portnoyi | reverse complement strand
CCGTCGTTAAAAGCTGTGTTCCGATGCTCACATACTCTAGTATGCTCCGCTTCGGTACTCGCTTTTGCCTAGGATCTAAGCATTTGTCGCTCCGCTGAGGCTTGGAGAGTCCTTCTGTGTTAGGAAATTAGACAACAATTTCTAAAAACACAACAAAAAACCACCGCGGAAAAGGGAGTAACCGCGGTGGTCAAAAAGGGAGTTTGGGATTTTATTCTCAGGGGAAAGAATAAAAATTTAATTTGTTAGCTTATAACTATATAATAACCGTCGCTGAAGAGATTAGGCTGTGAGTTAGATTAGAATTTAATGAAAAAATAGGCTTGGTGCTCGTAACAAGGATTACGAGTATCAAGCTTATTTTTCGTTTCTATTCTATTTTTCTTTCGAGCCTTTTTCTATATAGCTTAAGTCGTTAACGTCGCCAATCGTGAATTTGCCGTCTTTGTATTCGATTTTTGTGACGCTCGCGTTTTTTAAGCCTCCGTCTGGTAGTTTGTAGCCTGGTGAAATGCTGTCAAGTAGGGCGCCAATGCTCAAGCCATGGGATACAAGGAGTACATTGTGATCGCCTTTTTTGCTTTCTTTTTTCGCGACTTCGTTAATGCCTTCTTGCAATCTGGCAGTAATGGTTGCGTAATCTTCTGCAGGCCAGTTTGTACCAGCTTCTACGCGATCTTTATCCAGTGCTGCAACGCTATTTGCGAAGTCTTTCGGCGAGATACCTTCACTTTGCCATTGCTCTAATGTTTTGCCTTGGCTTTTCGCGATATCGGTCCACATATTGTGATTTAAATCGCCTTCATATGATCCAAAATTAAACTCGCGGAACCGTGGATCAGTCTGTAATTTCACGCTATCCGATTTTTTATTTTCTTTCAAAATAATATCAGCCGTCTGAATTGCCCGTCCGCTATCACTGCTATACGCTGAGCCGAATTTAACATCTTTCAAACCTTTACCGGCATCCGTGACAACATCTTCACCAGCGGGCGTGAGTACCGCGTCAGACCATCCTTGCACGCGATCTGTTGTATTAAGCATCGTCTTGCCATGTCTCACAACGTAAAATGTAACCGTCCCATCTTTTGCCGCGGAATCCTTATCCTTCGTGTCAGCGCTCGTATTGCTACAACCTACCACTAACAACAAACCACAAACTAACATCAAAACCTTTAACATCTGCTTTTTGAACTGCTCCCTGTCAAGTAGACAGGCTAAAAAACAAAAAGAAATAATATGACTTGGAACAAAAATACCATATT
>NZ_JAASTT010000044.1 GCF_014322795.1 Paenilisteria portnoyi | reverse complement strand
CTTACATGTGTTGCAGTGGCTTTGCCACCATTAAAACGGACATTGGATAATTGATAATTATTTTTTAAATAGCCATTTACTCGTTCCACAGCACTTCGGAGGTTGTAAAGCTTTTCCCAAGCCTGAGTTCCACGCGCAGGTACCGCATATTTTCGAAGATTAGTTTTTTGCTTTATTTTGATCACCTTTTGGCACATACCTTCATCTCTCAGTGGACAGGTTTGGCATTTGTCCTGCGGACTAGTAAACTTCAGCGCTTGATAACGTTTGTCTACACTATCATATTTGTAGGGATATTCTAAAAAACATGTAGGATGAAAGTGTTCATTCACTTCTCCACTGGTGATTTCTCGACGCCGATTAAAATCAATGATTGGTTCTATCTTTAACTGATGGCCAGCGTGGTAGATTGCGGTCACATCGTAACCTTTGTCCATCATCATATAACTTGGTTTACTACCAATAGCTGTTACCTGCCTTAAAAGAGGGATTGCAACAGATGAATCCGAGACAAAGGCTGCAGAAAGTAAACTGCCCACGATATATTGGGTAGTCGTTGAAACAGCTAAATGCAACTTGTAGCCAAACCAAAACATATTTTTCCCCTTGCTGTTCTTTTTGATGCTCCATGTTGGGTTAGTTGGGATTGTTCGCATCAAATCTTCTGATGACATTGTTAATTGTTCTGCTACCGATGGTAGCTTTGGGTTATCTGTTTTATGCGCTTTATCATGTGCGGAGAAATGCGTCGCATCTATCGCTAATTGCTCTGAAAATAAGCCATTTATGGCATCGATTTGTTCCAGTAACACATGATTTACTGTTTGAAGGACATCTACATGTTGCGATAACACATGTGTGAAACGAGAAAAAGAAGCTTCTGATGGTACACGCTCCGAGTATAGAAATCCAAGATTCATCTTAAACATAAGATCTTCATTTAAACGCTTTACAAGTGCTTTGATTGTTGGAATGCCTTCTACATAACGAATCACAAGCGCTTTGAACGTCGCTTCATAGTTGAGGCTCAAAGGTCTTCCCATGCGAGTAGGTTTATCAAATAACCGTACGATCTTTACGAGCGGTAATGGGGAGAAAATTTCACTGTATCGTTTCATTGGTTCTAGTGTTAATAAAGTTTCCATGTCAAATAACGTTGGTTGGTGTATAATAGCCATGAGGGATCACTCCTTTTTGATTTTGTTTGGCTCGCACCTAACATTATATCAAAAATGGGGAGGTTCCTCTTTTTTGTTGCTTTAAATCTCTTGTGCCGCAAGGCTTAGGAGTTATGAAATTAGTTCA
>NZ_JAASTT010000042.1 GCF_014322795.1 Paenilisteria portnoyi | reverse complement strand
GTTATAAGTGATGTGGCGAGTTCAACTGCGAATGCCACAAAAAATCAAATTAGAAATGGTGCAGGTAAGCTAGGTAAGGTAGCTGATGTTGGAGAGACAACCGCTAAGAACTTTTTTCAATCACGCGTTGTAGCTACCCCTTTCGGAACTAAGCAAGTGGTAATGGGTGGCGCAGAAAATACACATCGATTTGAGAATATGGCAAAAGGTTTATTTGGTGGTAGCGATGAGGTTGCAGCAGGACCTAGATATGGGGATAGACGAATCCCAGATGATTTATACGATGAGTTGAGAGAGGCAACTCCAACTCCTGAGTTAAGAAATAAAGTGAATGAAGGAGTAGAGTTACCAATTGCCGATCCAGCTATACCAGGTAAAGAAGTTACAAAAAGGTTGGAAGCAGACCATATAGTTTCAATGGATAAGATAACTAGAATGGAAGGCTTCGAGAAACTGACGAAGGAAGAACAGCTGAAAATACTTAATTATGAGGAGAATTTCACTGGTCTCAGTAGATCAGCCAATGCTTCTAAAGGCTCAAAATCGTTTGAAGAATGGTCAATATATAAAAAAGAAGGTATTCCGATTGATCCTGCGTTTAGAGAAAAAATGATAGTGCTTGAAAAAGACTTGGGAATACAGTTACAGAGTATGATTGATGATATATTGAAAGGTAGGTAATTAAATTGGATAAATTAAACTTTCTAAACAAATATACGTTTAATAAATCACTTACAGTTGAAATGATTGACTTAAAAAATATAGATAGTGCTATTGTCCCGGAATTATGGAACAATGTATTTAATGAAGTGGATGACGAATCTAGAATAGAGCGTTTAATTAACCAATGGGAAGAAATTGTGGGTGTTGAAATGAGAAATACAATCATGTATTTCAAAGAATTTTTAAAAAAGGTTGAGTTGATGAAGTTAGGAACCGAGTATTTTATTTTGTATTCCATTGAGAGTTCAAAAACAGGTGAACTTTTGTTCTACACTGGTGGTAATCCTCTGACAAAGAACTTTTCTAATCAAAATGAGCTAAAACGAGATTGGGGTAAAATCCCACTTAAACTTAAGCAGTTCTATGAGGAGCTCCATAATGGTTTTTATTATTTTCCGAGCAGGAGCATGGGAATAGATTCAATTGAAAACATAACTTATATGGATGAAGATGAATGGGGAATCATTGAGGAATTAGATGAGCCGATAAAAATAAATTTAGAATCATCATACGGCTTCTTTAGTAGTGGAACGGGTAGGTATGTCGTAATTGATGTGGCTGATTGTATGAATGATAAGGCTACTCTATGGTCTGCAAAAACTGCTCCAAAATATAACTTGAATTTTTGGGATATAGTGGATGAATGGACTGT
>NZ_JAASTT010000041.1 GCF_014322795.1 Paenilisteria portnoyi | reverse complement strand
TGATATGCTCCCTATAGAGTAGACAATGGAAAAAACAAAAATTCCAAATCTACTTTATAAGGGAGTTTTTTGTATGTCAAAACGCACACGTTTTTCCGTCGAAGAAAAACATACCGCAGTAAAAAAATGCCTCCAAGGCGAAATATCCATTAACGGCATGTCCAAACAGCTAGGGGTTGGATTTCAAACCGTCAAGACTTGGATAAGGAAATGGGAGCTAGAGGGGCTATCAGGTTTAAAAGAAAGTCACACGAATAAAAAATACAAGGACGAACTGAAACAAAAAGCTGTAGAAGCCCATCTTTTAAACGGCGATAGCATGGAAAAAGTGCTTCGTACCTATCATATTTCAGAAATAAGTGTTCTAAAAAAATGGATTTCCAAGTATACTAATGGAGAAGTCATTCCATTGACAAATCCGGGTAGGGGGAAATCCAACATGTATTATGCAGGTCGAAAAACAACCTTCAAAGAACGTTTAGAAATTGCGCAGTTCACCATCGCGCACGAGAAAAATTACCAACTCGCTATCGAAACCTATCAGGTTTCCTACAATCAAGTGTACAGTTGGGTACAGAAATATCAAGCATCTGGAGAAGGTGCGTTACAGGACCGACGCGGTCGTTCCAAGCACAAAGAAGAACTAACGGAAACAGACCTTTTAACGCTACGCATCAAAGAATTAGAGGCACAGAATGAGCGTTTAGAAATCGAGAATGCCATCGCAAAAAAGTTGCAGGAGATCGAGCAAAAGTACCAAGCCTTTCATTAGTCCGACAAGAGGAACTCTACTGTGCTATCACTGTACTAAAAGAAATGTATCCGATTGTAACATTATGCGAAGTCGCAGGAATCGCTCGGTCTTCCTACTATAAGTGGCTACACCGTGAAGTATCTGCCAGTGAGTTACTAAATCAGCAACTTGAGAAAAAAATTATCGAAATTGCGCAGCGCGTGAATCATATTTATGGTTACCGTCGGATGACCTTAGCGGTCAATCGTGCGTTAAATACGAACTATAACTGGAAAAGAATCCGTCGAATTATGCGGATAAATCAATTGTATTCCGTCATTCGTCGCAAGAAACCACAATGGTTTCGATCTACCGCAGAGCATACCGCTAAAAATATGCTTAACCGCAATTTCCAGGCAGCGCACCCTAATGAAAAATGGTGTACAGATGTCACGGAATTCAAAGTTAGTAACGGGACGAAAAAATACCTCAGCGCCATTATCGATTTATATGATCGCTCGATTGTAGCCTATATTTTAAGTAGTAAAAACGATAATAAGTTAGTTATGGATACCATTAAATTAGCCATGAAGCGAAATCCCAAAGTAAAGCCCGTGATTCATAGTGATCGAGGTTTTCAATACACGAGC
>NZ_JAASTT010000040.1 GCF_014322795.1 Paenilisteria portnoyi | reverse complement strand
GGCGAAACAAGGCTTGTCTCATGTGGACGCGATGGGAAAACAGGCGTTGCGTGAGAGTGCCGAGCGGATTCGGAATGCGCCGAGAGTTATAAGTGATGTGGCGAGTACCGTGAAGAATACCGCGCAGGAAGGCTTGACCACCGTTAAAAAAATGACGGCGAATTTCGGGGATAATATGAGGAGTTTGAATTTTGGTCGACCACGTCCTTCCGTAGAAGGCTTTAATTTTATTGATGATGTAGCACAAGGTTCAGATGATGTTATTGAGGGAGCTCAAAAGATCATTGGTAAGGATGGTACTGTAAAAATCATTGGTGAGGGTGAAGTGACATCAATTGTAGACAATAGACCTTATCTCGATCCAAAGTCAAGACCATCATTTAGGAAAGGCGTAGCAGAAGAAGTCTATGAAAATGCAAGAAGCATTGATGATGGGCTTGTTAGGGACCCGAATACAGAAGATCTCTTACCTTGGAGGCCTGGTGAAACACGTAAAGGTGTTTGGGACATGGGGCATCTTCCGGAGGAAAAATATTCCGATATGCATAAAGCATACCTTGATGGTGAGCTAACACCAAAGGAATTTAGAGATTGGTATAATGATCCTGGTAATTACCAGCCTGAACTACCTAGTAATAATAGAGGTCATAAATATGAATAGGATGTGTGGAAGCAATGAACATTGATTTAGTAGCTAAACTAAAAACCAAAGATGAGTTTGATAAAGTTTACAAGACTGGTGATGAATTATCCTTATATAAAGGGAAAAATTTATTGTACTACTCATTAACTAACAAGAACTTAGATTCAAGATATTCTATAAGTATATTTTTGATAGACAAAGGAATAGATATTTCTATTCTGAATGCTGAGAATGAAACAACATTGCATGTACTATTGGCTCAGGTAAAACATAATTTGAATCAGACTGTAATTCTATGCCAAAAATTGATAGAAATGGGAGTAGATATAAATATATTAGATTCTCAAAATAGACTAGCCTTACAGTATATAGTTAATATGAAGCATACAGATGCTGAATTAAAACCATTGTATGATTTATGGTTTAGCCAGGCGAATATAGATTTAGCCACTAAAAATAAAATGGGCTATTCTCCTTTAGATTTAGCAAAGAAACTACCGTTTCGTACAGAATTAGTTGAAAGGATGGAAGCTTATGTTTAGAAAAAAGCCACCTGAATTTATAAAGAATGCAGGTGCATGTATTGTTTCTAAAAACATTGTGGATAAAAAAGGATATTTAAAATGGGCGTTGAGGGAAGAATCTGTTAACGCAAGTGACAATGGATGGAGGTTTTTTTCAGAAATAGATAATGATGAATACTTAAGTAAAAAGGAGAACTTAGTTATATGTGACTTTAATACAGTAGCAGAAATCGAGCCTGCTATTATTGCGATATATCTTTTTCCTTTTGGAAGTGATTTGCAACTTATTTCTGAGAATGGGAAAAAATATTTTTTGGATAACCTGACAAATAAGAAAGTAGAACTTTAATGTAATTTTTCTATTGGGAGTAGCAGAATGGTAACACATTTTCGAACAAAATTTATAAGGTCTTAACTAAATCGAATCTTAGAATGAGGATGAATATTGAATAACTAAAGTGT
>NZ_JAASTT010000003.1 GCF_014322795.1 Paenilisteria portnoyi | reverse complement strand
AGCGTTCGTCCTGAGCCAGGATCAAACTCTCTTTAAAATAAAGATGAATCTGAATACTTATTCAACACCGTGAATAAAATCCTTGCGTCACATTGACTTCGCTAGCAAATAACTTTACTAGTATTACTTTTGGAAATAGCTTTCTATTTCCGCCCTGCGATTCTTACCTAGAAACATCACTGTCTCTATTGGTTTTATCTTTGTTTCTGTTCAGTTTTCAAAGGTCAATCTCTCGTGTTGCGTTTTGCGTTATGTGCATCAGCAACGTTTATAAATATACCAACTATTTATCCATTCGTCAATAGTTTTCTGCATATTTTTTTTATAAATAGTGATTTATTTTTACTGCAAGTTCAAAGAAACGTTTTCCTTGTGTGCTTTCTGCTTCGTAAACACCTGATAGATAGCCATTCTTATTGTGTTCTGGTTGCTCTATCGGAAATACTCCTAACAACTCGGTTTCTAGTTCTATAGCTACTTTTTTTCCGCCACCTTCTCCAAATAAATATGCCTTCTCGCCTGCTTCTGTTTGATAATAGGATAAATTCTCAATAACTCCCAAAATATGATGCTCATTCTTTATAGCCATTATTCCTGCTCTCGCGGCAACTGTCGCTGCTGCTTGATGAGGCGTTGTGACAATCAGTTCATTGCAAGTAGGTAACAGGGTATGGATATCTAGTGCGATATCTCCCGTACCTGGTGGTAAATCAATAATTAGATAATCCGGGGCATCCCAATTTACATCTTCTAAAAACATTTTAATCATTTTCCCAAGCATCGGTCCACGCCAAATGACTGGCTCCCCGTCTTCAACAAATGAATCCATAGAAATTAGTTGTACTCCATATGTAGTTACTGGAATAATTTTTTCGTCTACTGTCTTTGGAACATCTTTAGTTCCCATCAAAATAGGCAAGCTGAATCCGTAAATATCGGCATCTAACAAGCCAACTTTTTTCCCCGTGCGTTTTAATGCTACCGCGAGATTAGCTGCTACTGTTGATTTACCTACCCCACCTTTACCGCTAGCAATTGCTATGAATTGTGTTTTACTTTCGGGTGACAGTATATTATTCTTCGCTTCTAGTAACTGTTCGATCTTGGAAACAGGTAAATAGGCGAGCTCAAAATGTATATCCTCACATCCAAATTCTCCAAGTAGTTCCGTTATATTAGTTGTAAATTTATCTGTATGAAGCTCTGGGTCAGCTAGTGCTATTTGTAAGGCAATACTATTATTTGTGACACTTACTTCCATAATGCCTCCAGTTTCTTGCAGCGTGAACTCCAATACTGGATCTAGTATACGTTCTAATAGTTTAGTGATTTGTTGTTCGTTTAGCATAAAATTGCCCCCTATGGATTTACCTGACGAAAATATAAGCGCTTTCTTTATTATATCATGCTCGCTTCTATTTCCGCCAAGAATTTGCCCATAGAGGACATCCCTGGCTTTGTTTTTAGAATAGCGATTAGTGTTCTACATTTAGTTTATTTATAATTTGACTAAGTGATTGAATCAAGAATGGGGGGAAAAACTGGCTTACTTCTTGGTGTATTTTATAGTCACAGATGTCTAATGTCAGATCGTATTTGGCGGTACTCAAATCTTGTATTAAGTCCTTTACGTGTTCTTCATACGTGTGCTCTTGATTGGAATAATGAACGTATACTTTAGGTAATGCACCACTTGCCTCTTTAATTTTTGTAGGTAATAGGGCGTTGAGCTGATCAATACTACTCTGATCTGTATTTCCCATGATGCTTGATAGGACTGGTGCTTTTTCTGGGATATCGCTTAGATAATTGCCTAGTTTGTATTGTGGGGCGCCGCTAATAATATAGTCTGCTTTCATCTTAATACCGAAATAAAGACTCGCAAAACCGCCTTTACTTGTCCCTATAAAAATCGTATTTTGGGTCGCTAGCTTCTTTTGAACATCAGCAATAATCGATTCTACTGCAACTCGAATCTTAAAATCACCATTTTCGGCTAAATAATAAGCGCCTCTTTGTTGAAAGCCAAAATTATCTAAAATAAACAATTTGTGCGCGTCTACATCTTTCAATGTTCGCAAATAATTATATGTTGCTTTCATGCCTGTTCTTGGAAACGCGCTAAAAATAACGATTAACGGAGCGTCATCTTGAGTACTTTTTTCTAATATATAGTTTAGTTTCTGCTTATTCGGCGCGTTGTAAACACGACTTCTCAATTTGAAATATATTTTTGCCATACTTTTTTTCATCATTAACACTCCGTTTATCTAATTAATTTTCTCAAAGTTTGACTCCGTCTGTTTGGAATTTTTTTCGCGTTGAAGTAAGCAAATGACTGCCAGACCCAAACCTAAAGCGATCCATATAACGCGCATTTCGAAAATACTACTGCTCCCAACCGATACACCGATAAATCCTAAAAGTACTGCGGCTGGGATGGCACCTTTTAAATTACTGTTTGTGATATAGATTGTCGCCGCCTGGTAAAGATAATAAAGAAAAAAGATCAAAATTGGAATGAAGCCTATGAGACCGATATCCGATATAATGCTCAACCAAAAATTGTGGGCTGCCATTGTTTGTGATCCAGTAATATCAACGTTTGCGGTCCCATACAGGGCTTCGAACAAGAAACGTGGCGTATTTCCAGCACCTACACCTAGAAAATGATGGTCTTTACATAACTGGATAACGAACTTATACATAAACATTCTTTCTTCTGTTGAATCGCCTTTTCCTGTAAATGAATCCACTAACTGCGAAGTGAGTCCTGAACTCGCAATGCTAGAATAGATAGCTTTACTACAAAAAGCAACCGCGCCTCCAAATATAGCTAATAAGAAATACTGTATCCGTAGCACTTTAAACAGCACCAGCGCGACTATCGCTACAAGTCCCAAGAAGCCAGTTCTGGAGTGCGACTCGATAACTAGGTAGGTTACAACTGCGAGCAACACCAGCCAAATTGCAAAGTGCCATTTCTTTTTTGAGGATAATAAATAGAGGGATACTAGTCCAAAATAAATAACAAGGTACGACGCGTAATCATTCGTATTGACTAGCCAACCTGTTGGTCTTGAGTCAGCATAGTTCAGCAAAGTACCAGCCGAAAAGCGTAAATGTTTCCCTGAGATCACTTCATATAATCCGATTCCAAGTGACACGACATAGTTACATGATATATATAGAAGAACTTGTCGCATTTTTTTCCATGATGTAATGTAATAAACGCATATGAAAACGAGATAAGAGGTCTCTATTTGAAAGTAAATAGCGTTCAAACTAAGCATCGGGTCTGCTGTCCATAGCAAAGTTAACACAGAATAAAGTATCCAAACTGCCATACAAATGAGCGGCACTTTAAGTAGTTTAATAGTTGAGAAATCTTTTTTGCTAAACAAGAATAAAATGAAGTGGATGGCTAGCAGTATTCGAAATAAGAACAGGCTCGGGAGTTGCGGAAGTGATGCATATGCCCCCCAAAATCCTGCCATAATAACAGCTATAAAGAGGCCGTACATCCACTTATCCACATTTATTTTATTAACGTATAGAAGTCCAATAACTAGAACTGGGACAATAAGTAACAAGGGGAATATTGGCGAGAGGATGCTTAATAAAATCATAGATGCGATGACTATCCCTCGGAATGTAACCCTATTTTGAGATACCTTATTCATTATTACTTTCATATAATAGATACACTACTTCCTTCATGGATTTATTTAATAATAATTGTACGACGCCATCTGTTTTTGGTTGTAGCGCTTATTATTTAACACAGCACCTAAAATATTCGCATCTACTTGATCGAGTAATGATTTAGATTTCCTGACATCCTCTTCGCTTGTTGTTTGGCTATTGATTAATAGAATGGTGCCATCGCTCTCTGCGGCGACTACTCGAGCATCCGTAAATAAATTAATAGGGGGACAATCTAGCAAAATGACATCGAATTCTTCTTTTAACTTAGTTAATAATGCTTTGAATTCATCTGAACGCAATAATTCCAGTGGATTTGGAGGTAATGTACCAATAGGAAGAAAAGAAAGGTATTTGTTTTCTAAAGGAATAACTGCTTCTTCAAAAGCAATCATGTCTACCAATACATTAGATAGGCCTGGCATTAGCTTTGTTTTATATTGTTTTGAAATTTTTGGATTGTAGAAATCTACATCGATTAACAGCGTTTTCTGCTTGTATAGAGCTGATGTGTTCGCATAGTTTGTGATGAAGAATGATTTACCTTCACCCTTATTTGCTGATGTAACTGCTATTGTTTGTACACTTCCTGCTTTACGTTCCATGAATTGAATGTTCGTTTGAATGGAACTAAATTTCTCATAGGCTACCGAATTTTTTTGCATCGTCATCTCGTTACCATCCGTTATGATGGTATTTTTTTCTTTTCTTTGAATAAGCATGTAATAAAAACCCTCTCTATTTCAGAGCTCTGAACTCTTAAATTTTGGTATATCTCCAAGGAAAGGTAGCCCGATATTCTCTAGCTGTTCCATATTTTGAACCGTTGTATCCATAGAACAAAGGACAAACAGTAATGTAGCGCTCAAGAGGCAACCCACCATAATAGCTAAAATGTACATAGAATTATTGCTTGGTGTTGTTGGTGCAGATGATTTTTCTAAAACTGTAACTGTTGTTCCTTTGAAAATGCTGGGTATTTCTTCACTTACAACATTTAACATAGCTGTTGATATTTCTGATACTTTCTTGCTATCCGTACCAGTGTAGTTAATTGTTAATACAAGCGAGTTTTCATTGGAGGTAATCTTAGTATCAGCAGAAAGCTTAGATGAGGAATCATCTGTTTTCACCTTTTCTTTGACTAAATCCATTATTTTTCCACTTTGCAAAACAGATGTGAAGGTGTTGATTAATTGGATATTGTTTCGGACACCTTCTGATGATTTCGCTTGTGCGTCTGTTTGTTCCGCATTTAACAAAATTTGAAAAGACGAGGTATACTCTGGTTTCGCAACGTAATTACTATAGGTATAAACACTGGCTAGCGCCAAACAAATAATTAGTATCAACCATACGAAGCTTTTTTTGAAAGTTTTCCATATATTCCCTACCGTGAGATTCTTTAATTTCATATTCATTGCTCCTTGTAACTAGTAATGGGATACTAATTTTCATTTGAGTAAATGGCTAGTAGCTTTTCTCCTTCGTGGTTCCAATTGTAATACGTGTCGAATGCCGTTCTTCCATTTGAGCCAATTACTTTATTGCCTTGCGGGTCCGCGATATAACTTTGAACAATTTCGACCAAGGTTTCGTAATCATCTGGATTGCTCGTTTTACCACATTGGTGCTCTGTTAGCATGGTAGTAAAATCCGGGAAATCGGACGCAATGATCGGCAATTCGGCAGCCATATATTCGAATAGCTTAGTGGAATGCGAATTGAGATTATTTGGAGTTGGATGCAGCAAACATACACCAACATGTGCAGATGCATAGTGTTCCCAAATATCCTTGTACTGCATTCTTCCATATAAGGTGATGTTGTCGCTTAAATCATTGTTCTTGATAAATTGCG
Source organism: Paenilisteria portnoyi (assembly GCF_014322795.1). Lineage (GTDB taxonomy): Bacteria > Bacillota > Bacilli > Lactobacillales > Listeriaceae > Listeria_A > Listeria_A portnoyi. The sequence goes on along the minus strand of NZ_JAASTT010000003.1, from coordinate 232,701 downwards.
TCACCACTTCTTCGTTCGTAAAAATTGGACCAATTAATTTAAAGTGGAAATCGGTTGTCTGCTTCTCTTTTAACGCTTTGGCTAATTCCAACATATTGAATAAACCTCGTTGTTCTATCAAAATACCTACATAGATAAGCGTGAAGACTTCTTCCTTTACTGGTACAACATCGTTTTTAGGAAGGATTGGGTAGTTTAATACGTCTACTTTGTTTAAGCCCAACTCTGTGTAATTTTCTTTGTAGGACAACTCCGCAAAAATGACTGTATCGCAGTACTTCATCAACTTTTTCTCCACTCGCTCTACTAAACTCGAAAGCGTCGGTCTTATAAAAGCTGGAAGCCATTGTTTAGTTTTTATCGCTGCTGGTAAATGTTCATGCATATCGTATGTGATTCTTATTTCATCGCCTAGACGTTTTTTCAATGCTCGTGCGACAAATAATAATTCGGGGTCATGAAAGTGGAAATACATCGCATCAGACTGGATCATCTCTTTATACAGAAAGCGCCAATGCACAAAGCGGTTGTATCTTTTTTGCGGTTTCATGTAATGCATTGTCAAGTTAGGGATAACCGCCTTCTCACTTGGATAATCTATGGCATAAAAATCAACTTCTAAACCTTGTGATGCCAGTGTTTTCGCTTCTTTAAAATAAATCCGTGTGTCGCTCCATACGTGAACGGAGCTAGCCATCATAACTTTGTTTGGATTTCTAATTCCAATCCCTCCTAATTATCTTATTTTGTACTACAGTAAACTGCTAATTGATCATTTAACGTCATGATATTAAATTGTTCATTGATTTTTTCTCGGGCATTAAGTGATACGGCAAGCCAAGTATCTGGGTTATTTTTGACTTCTAATATTTTTTCGACTGATTTTGCAACGTCATTCTCTGGTACTAGCCAGCCGCTTGAACCATCTGTGATTAGCTCTGGAATCCCGCTATGTTCTGTTGAAATGATTAACTTGCCGCGACCCATTGCTTCCATTAATACCACAGGAATACCTTCTTTATCACCGTTTGTGGCTGTTCTACTTAATTGAAGCATCATGTCTGCCTCTTGGATAGCTTGATTAATTTCTGCTTGCGACTGCCAACCGAGGAGTTTTACTTCATTTTCTAGCTTTTGCGATTTGATCAAGGCTTCCATTTCAGCACGTAGCTCACCTTCGCCAATAATATCTAACGAAACTCTGTGTCCGCGTTTTTTCAACTCGCCTATGGTTTGAATGGCTACGTCCATACCTTTCTTCTCGGTTAAACGTCCAATCGAAAGGAATTTCATGGTGTCGCCGATTGGAGCTAACGAAACGAGGCTATATTCCTTCAAGTCGATTCCCATATGATGGACACGGATTTTATTAGGGACAGCACCAATTTTTAGAAGTTTATCGGCAAATAATTCGCTCACAGGTAGTAGCTCGATGTCTGATTGGAGAAGCGTATCATAGACGTCACTTCCACGATTTTCTATGAAAGAGGTAATGTCATGACCGTGGAAAAATACCGCTGTTTTCTCTGGAAGTAATCCTTGATCTTTCAGAAAAGCTGCGACGCTTCCATTGGGACCATAGTGGCAAATGACCGCATCATGTTGCTCTTTTTCAATAAAGTAAGGGAGCGCATATAGGAACCGTGTCGTGAAAATCATTTTTCCATATTTTTTATAATTCAAGGCATTAAAAACTGCTTTTGGTGATCGCCATACTTGTTTCAAAAATATCTTCATACCACCAATTAAACGTTTTGACTTGCTGGCTGGGAAGTTTAGGAAATGAGTCTTCTCAAGCAAATTGTATTCATATACTTGTGCATGATCTACTTTATTATCAACTTTATTCCAAGATAAGATTTCAACATCTATACCTCTATCGATAAAACCTGTAATCTGGTTTAAAATAAATGTCTCGGATAGTTTAGGAAATGAAGAGATTAGAAATAGTACTTTCAAGTTTGATTCATCCTCTATTAGTTTTATTTTTAACGACTATTTAATAATGTTTTAACGTACTTTCTTTGCGTTAGCAGGACACAGGCTCCATAAATCATAATCCCGACAACGATGTAAATAATCAGGTTGATGATTGTGTTGAAATGAACGACTTGCATAACTCCCCAAATACCGGCACACATAACTAGCGAATTAAAAATAGTGAGCGCGTGCTGCTTTATCATCTCGACATTTTTCCCGAGTATTCCGATCTTTTTTCGTAAATCTCTATAGCCAAGTATAGTTGACAGTACGGCTGCAAGTAACGGGGAAAGCATGATTGCGTACACTCCAATCCAAAGCGAGCCTACAGACAGGAATATAATTTGGATAATGATTACAATCAATGAATTTTTGACTGGCGTTTTTGTGTCGCCCATCGCGTAAAATGCTTTAAAAATAAACTCCCGAATGACAACGAATGGTAAGGCCAAACTTAGAAAAATAAGAAACTGCCATACTATAATAGTAGAATCATGTGTGAAATTTCCTCGTTCGAACAGCACTTGAATGACTAATCCGCCAAGCATAATCATGCCGCTAATCATTGGTATTACAAGCATATTCGAGCCATTTATAAAGAGAACTAGTTTCTTTTTCGCCTCATCGATACTTCTATTAAAACTGCGCGTTAATGTTGGATAGAGCATCGAGATTAAATTTATAATAATCAGCGTCTGCATGATACTAATAATTTGGTTCGCGTAAACCATCGTCGAGATGTAACCTTCTCCGAAAAAACGAGCCAATATATTAGGTAACAAAACGGTGACTTGGTAAATAACAGAATTGAGCGTTACTGGAACCGTCAATCGCATGAGTTTACGAAATTCCACATCGGCCCATTTGAATTTTGCTTGGTATTTATATTTCTTATTTTTATTACTAAAAATCAAGCCGACACATTCTACAACATAAGATAAGCCAATACATATCGCAGCTTCCATAATACTTAAGTTTGGTGTAATAATAATATAAATATAGCTAAGTATCGCTGAAATCACTGCTATAACTTTGATAATGATAAACTTACCGTCCATTTGTAGAAATGCCGTTTGAATCGATGAGATAAGTCTGGTATACTGAGCGATTCCTAAAATAAAAGTCAGCAGGAACGTCAATTCTTGAAAAGTGAGTCCTTGATTTGAATTTCCTGCAAAGAAATAAATACTACCGATGATAAAATAGGTTAACAAAAGGATATATGTGATAGCCATGATCGCTGTGATATAGGTGTTTAGTATATTTCGGTCTTCTATACGATCTTTCATCTTCGCTAAAAATGGAATGAGGACCGTTGCAACAGAGGGTCCCATGATATTAACCAAGCAGACCATGGCTGTATTCGCAAAATTAAAAGCATCCATGTCATTGCTTATCCCAAAGTTCGTGGCTAGTGCGGTCGTCCTTAACAAGGAGATAACTTGGACAAACATCGTAAGGACGATAATAATAGAAAAAGTTTGATAGAATCTAATTTTCTTCAATAACGTATACTGGAACTTGCTTTTTCATCGCCTGTTCGCCTTCCTTCATTATCTTAATGTGCTACTTCAATCCACCGGTGCCATTAGAAGTTCCAATCACAACATAAGGCGGTGTCACTCTGTTTAAAACGACGTCGTTCTTATTACCAATAATTCCGCCCGCTACAGCTGTTTGATCCAACCATTTTATTTTTCCGCGAATTTTGCTAAAAAAGTAATCTTCTGTTTTCAAATCTAAAATAGCTGTGCCAATCTTTGCTTGAATATCTACACGGTATAAGGCACGCCCTGATAACAATATTTTGTCGATGAACTGCTCTGAAAAATTGTTTAAACCCATATCTAGCGCAAAACTATCCGCCCGCAAATAGTTCAACCATTTCTCATCTAAAATCTTTTGGGCAGAAACAGCGGATATTAATACATCCAACTTCCCAGTCTTATTTTCTTGAAAAACTTGGATGGGACATGGTGTATAAGCTGGTAAAATATCGTTCAGAACTCGTACAATTCGAGTTACTTTCTCAACATTTCTGCCATAAAGTGTGACATGCATACCTAATTCAGCAAGCTTCAAAGCCGTTTTTGTAGCCAAGTTGCCAGTTCCATATACCATGACTGTGCGTTTATCGAAATTGTACTGTAGTTCTTTAATAATAATGCTTATAGCCGCATCAACAGTGATATCATTGGCCTTCAATGGATGCACTGCCGAGTCACGACATGTTTCGCTTGCGATTTCCCACAAATTAATCGCTTGTTTTCGCTCCACATCGATAAAAATATGAGGAATGACACCATCTACCAGTTGTAAAACAGCAATAACAAATTCCTCCGTGCTTACTTGTATATTTAAAATAGATCCTTCTGAGCTTAAACGATCTGGCAACATTTGATTTGTATTGGTTTTGTTAGCTGTAGATGTCAGAATCATATAATCGTAGTCTGCTATTTTTTTTTGCTTTAAGCGAATCAATGCTTCCATATTTTCTTCACATCGTTTCTTGTAACGCGTTATGCGTATTAGCTAATGTTAATAACAGGCTTCGTAAAGATTCTGGCTCAATCACTGTATATGTTTTCATCAGATGCTTGATGCTATCTAACTCTGTGACACTCGTATAATAATTTCCTTCATACATTTTATCGGTCACTTTACTTGAAAGCTCCTCTTGGTTAAATAACTCTTCTTCCATTTTCTCACCTGGACGAACACCCACGTATTTAATACTGATATCACGTTTATTTTTCCCAGAAAGCTCAATTAGCTGATCAACCATACCTGAAAGCCCAAGTTGTTCACCCATATCCAACACGAAAATAGCATTTTTTCGCTTGAGCATACTCGCTGAAATAACTAGTTTACTTGCTTCAGGAATCGTCATGAAATAGCGCTTCATTTCCGGGTTCGTTATCGTAAGCGCTACACCCTGATGAATTTGCGCCCAAAGCTTTGGAAAAACGCTACCTCGACTACCCAATACATTACCGAAGCGAACAACATTACAAACAGTCCTACTTGTCATATCGTTTTCAAGCGTTAATTTCTCTGCTAATCGCTTACTAGCACCCATTATATTCCTAGGGTTAACAGCCTTATCTGTTGATACCATTACAAATTCTTCCGCCGCGTTTTGCTTGCTAGCTTGGATGACATTGTATGTGCCGATAATATTATTTTTGACAGCTTCATAAATGTTGTTCTCCATCAAAGGAACATGTTTATGTGCCGCTGCATGATACACAATATGTGGCTTATGCTGTTTGAAAACCTGTGTCATACGTAATTCATCTCGAATATCTGCAATTACTGGCACAATCTCAACATCATAAGACTTGATCATTTTTTCTTGCTGCAGCTCACTATCGATTTGATAAATACTACCTTCGCCATGACCCAATAAAATGATTTTCTCAGGCTGACAATTAAAAATTTGATGGGCTATTTCAGATCCAATTGATCCGCCTGCGCCCGTGATTAGAACTGTTTTTTGGTTAATTTTCCTTTTTATTTCATGATAATCTAGCTGAAATTCCGGTCTATCTTGAATCAAATCTTTGTAGTCCAATTCCGGAATAGCTATTTTTTGACTTTCTCTCGTCGAAAACACGGACGGAAGAACAAATAGGGTAACATCATAATTTCTTAACTCATCGATAATCTTGCTTTGCGTCATCGTGTCCAATGTTGGGATAGCTAGAATAACATGCTTAATATCTTCATTCTTTATAGTTTTACTTATATCTGCTAAATTCCCCTTCACAGGAATCCCATATAAGTCCAAATCCATTTTATAACTAGCATCATCTAAAATAACAATTGGCTGGTAGCGACTATTTTTAGTTGTCTGCAGTTGCTCGATCACAAATTTCCCTCCAGCTCCTGCACCAATAATTAATGTCCTCATCATTTTCATATTCGCTCCTCCTCGTGTATTTAACGGAATGTAAGTTCTTTATCCCATTTTAAATTGAATGTATATAACTCTTGCAAACCTTGTCGCAATGTATATTTCGCTTTCCAGTTTAATTCTTCTGTCGCAATTTTCGTATCTAATATAGACCTTCTAATGTCTCCTGGCCGCGGTCCAATAATTTCAATCGGTTCTGATTTCCCAAATATATCAAGCACTTGTTCGTAAACGTCTAGAATAGAAATCTCTGTTCCTGAACCAATATTAACAACTTTATTTAGTGGCTTTTGAGTCGCCAATTTATTAGCTTCTACCACATCTGCTACATAAATATAATCGCGCGTACAACCTCTTGGCATGTCTGGATACGCCATCAGTACCGATTTTTTATTTTCGTTTAAGTTCTTCAAAAATATAGGCACTACACCGCTCTCTCCATCTGGAACTTGCTTCGGCCCAAATACATTGGCATAACGTAAAACCGTATAATCAAAATCATATTTTTCGCTGTATATATTGATATATTGTTCCCCCGCATATTTCGTTAGCGCGTAAGGAGAAATAAGTTGTGGTGTGTCTTTTTCTGCTGATCGTTCATCACCTTCTAATTTTTTCGAGAGCGCACCACCTGATGATGCAAATACAAAGGTTTCGATAGGATATTTTTGAACTAGTGCCAGCAATTGTAGCAATCCACCGATATTCGTGTCTAAATCATATATTGGATTTTCGAGTGAGTATGGTACCGATTTTTGCGCCGCGTGATGATTGACTACTTGCGGTCTGAATTTGACAAACAATGCTTCCATTTCTGCCTTATTACTTATATCTACTTTATAAAAGTGAAATGACGGATGATTCATTAGCTCTGCAATATTCGCTTCTTTTCCAGAAATCAGGTTATCGACACAAATTGTTTGATATCCTTCAGCCAAGTACATGTTGCAAATATGTGAGCCTATGAATCCCGCTCCACCTGTTACCAAAACTGTTTTTTTCACGGCGTATCACTCCAATGATTTATTTTTTTGTTCGATCACTCGTCTAAGTAGCTCAGTGTTTTTGGTGCCTTTGTTTTTTTGAACACCTTAAGTATAATGCTTCTTAAATAATATATTTTTCAGCCCTTTGTTACTGTCCAAGCAACTTCCGCGATTGATTATTCCTCCCGATGCACATTAAAATGTCCATTATTTCATATAGGCTGCTTTTTTATAGAATAATGAACATTTAATGAACAAAAAAAATGGTATCTTTTACGAGCATTTATTCATCTATTAGAATGCATTGTTGCTTACTGTTCTTCGCGGACAACATTTGTTTTTGTAGTCGATTTAACCAATTTATTCACAGCGCTTTTCTCACTACTTTTGACTCTTACCTCTGCTGGCGTTCCAATCGCGATGCTATAATCCGGCACATCTTTTAAAACAGTGGCATTTGCAGCAATAATCGTATGCGAGCCAATCTTCTTCCCTTGTGTAATAACAGAGCCTGCTCCTATAAATACCTGATTTTGAATAGCTACATTGCCTGATATAGTGGTGTTGGCGGCAATCAACACGCAATCTGCAACACGCGTCTCGTATTCCAATGTTGCGCCCGCTAAAATAAAAGTATGATTCCCAATCATTCCTTGATGCATCACCGTCGCATTCGCCGATACGTACACACCATATCCAACATGTGTAGAGGGGTCCACATACGCGTAAGGATGAATAATTGTTGCATATCGCTCTTCTTGAAAGCCAAGACTTTCGGCGACTTCAAATTTATTTTCTGGATCTCCAATCGCAATAATAAAGGATATATTTTCATCTTGGTAAAGTGATTCAGCCAGCGAAACTGGTCCGCGCTTCATACCATCTTCAAAAAAAACCGACTCATACTGCTCGTCTAAAAATCCCCAAACACAAAATCCTAAATCATAATTCTCGATGACATTACGAATCATTCTTCCTTGGGACCCGCTACCAATAATAACAAGCTTCTTTCTAACCTCTGTATCTCTCTGCCGAAACAAATCCATCCTGACTAACGCCTTCTTTCTTAATAATCACTTTGATAGTTAGCAAAATAATTTTTATGTCAAAAAGTAAGGAATATTGCGTTACGTAGGTAACATCCATTCGAAATTTCGTTTTCCAATCAATTTCATTTCTGCCATTCACTTGTGCCCAACCTGTTATTCCAGGTTTCATGTCTAATCGTTTCCGCTCTTCTTCCGTGTATAGATTGTTATATTCAAGCAATAGTGGCCTTGGCCCCACCAGACTCATGTCCCCTTTTACAACATTTATTAATTGGGGTAATTCATCAATACTCGTTTTTCGCAAGAGACTACCTACCCTTGTGAGCCTCTGTTCGTCTGGCAACAGATTCCCTTCCTCGTCATATAATTCTTTCATTGATTTAAATTTATAGAACCGGAATGCTTTCCCGTGAAGTCCCGGTCTTTGTGACATATAAATCGGATTTCCTTTGTAATAAATGGCAAGAACTAGTGTCAATATAGCCATCGGAATACATAGAATAACGATGGCTATGGCAGCTACGATGGTATCAGCGACTGTTTTAATTATCAACATAATTTTTTAACCTCACCCTCAAATATATACTGGTTCATTGATTTCTAGCGTGCCAGTCCCAACGGAGTAGTAGCTAATACCTGCTCGCTTCATTTCCAAATTATCAAATACTAACCGCCCGTCCAACACGACTGGATGATTCATTTGTGATGTGAATTCTGCCAACTGGATGTTCTTAATTTCATTCCACTCTGTCACAACCAATGCCGCGTCTGCTTGATACAAAACATCAGAAACGGTATCAGCAACATGAATCGCATTTCCAAATACAGCCTTCATATTGGCAGAAGCAACTGGATCGAAAATAGATACTTTAGCTCCGCCACGTAAAAGTTCTTCAATGATAACCTCAGATGCTGCTTCACGAATATCATCTGTTTCTGGCTTAAATGCAACTCCTAAAAGAGCAATTTTCTTACCCGTTAAATCACTATAATGTGATTTTAGAACCTCGACTAACTTCAATTGTTGCACTTTATTTGCATCAATCACAGACTGTATTAACCCGAAATCATAACCGACATTTTTGGCAATATGGTTCAACGCCAACGTATCTTTTGGAAAACAAGAACCGCCATATCCAATGCCCGCTTGTAAAAAGGCACCTCCAATTCGACTATCCATTCCCATGCCTGCGCTGATTTCGCGAATATCGCCACCCGTTTTTTCACAAATATTAGCAATTTCATTAATAAAACTGATTTTGGTGGCTAAAAAGGCATTGGATGCATACTTAATCATTTCAGCACTTTCCAGAGCCGTCTTAAAAATTGGAATATGAAAGCCTTGATTTATCATTTCTAGTTTTTCAAGTGCTTCCGCATCATCTGCACCAAGCACAATCCGATCACCATGGAATACGTCATGCACTGCAACACCTTCTCTTAAAAATTCAGGATTAGAAACAATCGAGATTTTGTAAGGCGTTTGATTTTGGATAAACTCTTTTAAATAACGGTTTGTCCCTACTGGCACAGTACTCTTTACAACAACTACCGTATCTTGAACTATCGATTGGGCAATGTTCGCTGCTGCCTCTTCGATATAATCGAGATTCGCTGAGCCATCTGATTTTTGAGGTGTACCAACTGCTAGATAAACAACCGAACTATCCGCTACGGCCTGTTTTAAATCTGTACTGAATGAAAGTCTACCAGCTTTGATATTCTTTTCGATTAAAGCTTCAATACCTGGTTCATAAATCGGCGAAATAGCTTGCTTCAGCTTTGCTACTTTCTTCGTATCAATATCAATGCAACAAACGTCATGTCCTATTTCTGACAGCGCTACACCTGTAACTAATCCAACATATCCTGTACCAATAACTACTATATTCACAATAATTTGCTCCTCTCAAGCGATTCAACCAAAATTTGTTCTACATTATTCGCAAGTTTCTCCGCGCTGTAATGTTCTTCTGCAATCTCTCGAATTCTTGGCTGTAACTCTGCTAATGATTCCCGTTGCTGCTCCAATTCGATGAGTAAATCCGCCAAATCTCGTGGTTTTTCAGGGTCTACATAATATCCAATTTCATAATTCTCAACGATATCTTTCGTCCAACCGTTCGAGTTCACAATAATCGGCTTACCGGCTGCCATCGAATCAAAGAACTTATTTGGTGAATTGGTTGCCAAAATTGGTAACGGTTTGAAGCATGTCATTGTAACATTGGCTAAACTCGTAATCATCGGAACATCACTACGCGGAACATGCCCTAAGAAAATAACATTTGTCAATTTATGTTGGATACAATACGCTTCTAGCCTTGGCTTGCTTTTCCCGTCGCCGCCAATCACAATTCTGATATCTTCTTGATTCTTCTCTTTTAGTATCTTCGCCGCTTCTACTAAATAGTCCAATCCATTAGCCTCTCCCATCGCACCCAAATGTAATAGAAGAAACTTGTTATTTAACTGGAATTTCTCGAGCCATACTTGTTGCTCGTTCGCATAATCTTTTTCTAGATCGAATAGGTTTAAATCTGATAAATTGGATACCATCGTAATCTTCTTTGGATCTATACCTGTGTCGATAATTCCCTCCGTCATACCAGGGGATAAACTGATAATATGGTCTGCTTTTCGGTAAACTTTTACTTCTAATTTACTGAGTCTATTTAAAATAAAATTGGATTTGATAGCTTCCATTTGTTTCGGAGCTTCTGGCCATAAATCCCTAACTTCAAATACAAAGGGTATTTTCAATTTCTTTTGTAGTCGCAATGTTGGTATCGCAATAGTTAATGGTGTCGAAGTGGAGAACATGATGTCCATTCCTGTCAACTTCTTACCAATTTTGTATGCTTGTTGCATGTAGGAAAAGAAAGACCATCCTCTTTTTACCAATCCCATATAGTTAGAATAGTCGTTTTTGATTGCAATGACCTCAATGCCATCAATACGATAATACTTCACATTTTTTTCTTCTTTATATGATGTATCTCCAGCTAAAAACGTATCTGTCGTAAGCATACATACTTCGTGACCTTTTTCGATGAGTTTCTTTGCAAATTCATAAGACCTCGTTGCTGTATGTGAATTACGAGTAGCAAAATATTGATGAAGATATAATATTTTCAATAGCTCAACGCTCCTTATTTCTTATCTTGTGGAACAATAATATCCCATGCAGCACGTTCTTCATTGCTCAGCGGTTGATACATCAATTTAAATTCGTTATAATCTTTTGGAATTTCATAATAACCGTCTCCTTCTGATGTTGCACCTGGCTTAATTGCGTCTGCATAGTTGATGCCACTTCCCATGTAGTAGTAATTCTCACCAATATTAATAATGAAATCATTAGCTGCTACCGTGAAATCTTTATCTGATGTATTCTTAATCTTATAGTGGATTTTAACTATCTTATTTCCTTTTTTATTTTCTTCTGGTGATACTTCGTTGCTTACTTTGGTAGGTGTAATTTCCAATTGTTTTGTTGTTTTCATCTTATTAAGGTCTGCTTGGTCTTTTTTTGTTGTCTCCGTCTGTTTTGCAGCTTGTGATGACGAATCATTTGTATTTCCACACCCAGTCAAAAGAAGCGCCGAACAAGTTAAGATTGCTGCTGTATTTGTAATTTTAGTTAATTTTTTCATGATTTATTCCTTTCGTTGCTTCACGCTATTATTGGTGAAAGCATTCCTGTTTTTAGTATTTGTATTTAATAGAATGAACTGTTTTGATTTAATAACACAGAAATTCTCATTCTCCAATATCTTACAAATTTGAGACATAGAATTCGTACTTAAATTGGCATAGTTAGCAATATCTTTTCTTGTAAAACATTCTGGTATCTTTATGCCATCATCATCTGGATATCCATACTTCTCAGCGATATCCACCAGAATATTTTTTAACCTCGTCTTGCCAATTTGGCGCATGAGCATATATTTTTCTGCCACTAGGGTATTATAATTTTGATTATTCAAATATAAAAACAACCACCCCTCTTGCATACTAAAAATGTTATTTAACACATCTTGTTTCGAAAATGTGTATATAGTAGTTTCTGTGATTGTCCTAACGTTATACTTACTTGCTTTCGGTATAAAAATATCGTTCATCCCAAGAATGTCACCTTCGCTTGAGAAAGATATAATCTGATCTTCATATTCATAGGAAACAATCCCCTTCTCTAAAAAATGAATATGCTCATCTAAAATATGCGTTGAGTTCAACTCTGTATTTTTAGGGATTTCCATTTTCTTGTATGCTACTCTATAAACAGGATCTTCTTTAAGAAGTTCAAGTAATCGATTGGCGTTAAACCGACCTTCCACAGTCTCTCGATTATATAGCTCCGCGAAAAGTGTGCTCATGTATACTACTTCCTTCCAAAAACTTTAGAAAACTTTGGTTATAATAATTGGCTTCAGTGATATCACGCCTTGTTTTTTGAACTTACTTAATATTAGATTGACATACTCTCTGCTTGAGTTACTAAGTTTAGCTATTATCTCTTGTGTAATACAATTCGGCAAAGCTCCTGAATTGTTTGATGTAATACACCAGGCAATTACTTCAAAAACTCGTTGCTCAGCCGGTAATAACATCCAGTATGATTTAATTTGCAGTAATTGCTTAAACATTTCTTGCTGGGATCTGATATGATACTTCTCAGACGTTCTTGACATATTTTCAAGTAATCGATTTAAAAAAGCTTTATTAACCAGTATAATTCTGCACTCCGATAAAGCTGTCAAAGACTTTTCTGCGTTTTTATCAATAGAAAGCCATTCTAGATCACATGATTGATTCTTAAATAGAAGAAAAGCATTTAGTATACTCTTTTCTTTTGTAGGGATAGCTATCTTCTCTTCAAAATATACAATTCCGTTCATATTGAACAAATATATATCGGACTTACTGGAGAAATCCCATATGGTATCGCCCTTTTTAACATCCATCATTCGGATATTATTAGAATGCTGATTGTTATCATGATATTGTGTAAGAATCTGTTGTAAATTAATATCTTTTTCTAATGTAGCCATGAAGCTCACCTCTCTTAGTTTTATCCAGTGCCATACCTGTATGTTATCACTGAATACTTTTAAAAAAAATACAATATTTCTTGTTTATGAGCACTAATATTGTACATTGTGTTACATTATTGCCTTAAATGCATTTTTTGACCATTTTTCTTACTAATGTTACCACCATCGTTCAAGTTGTCAGGAATAACGCATGCTTTGAGTTAATTCTTGTACATGAAAGTCATTTGTATGTTATTCTAAAGCTAAGGACTCAACGGTTTTCACTAGTTATGCTGTTTTTCTAACACACTCAGTATAACGCTTCGATTGCAGTACTTCTTGAACCTATCTATTGCTTCAATGACGATTTTCTATCAATTTTATTCCTCTAGATTCACATAAAAATGTCTATTATGTTATATTTACACTTCTTTTTTGATAATCATGAACAATTTAATAACAATGATACTAGTACTCTTTTTATAAAATTAGTGCTCTAGATGAACAGTCGTACAAGAACTATTCTTTTTGTATAACATTCTATTGAAGGGGGAGCCACCATGTACCTAAAAGAAACCATCGATAACTTTGCAACGAGTTCCAACATCTTAAAACTGCTAAAAAAAGATGCGCAATTTAATCATCACTGTATTCAAGAAAGATTTCCAATGGGACAGGAACTAATGTTCGGCAAAAGGAGAGAACACTTCTATTTAATTGAAAGCGGCTATGTCAAATATACGTATGAGGGGCAAACTGGGAAGACATTCAGTTTTTTTGTTCGTTCTGGCAGTTTTCCGTTTCTACCTTTATATGAGGAAGATATACCTACTAAGTCACGACTTGAAGCCTTGACGGATGTTGTTTGGTGGAAAATTGATTTTGCCTTCTTCAAACAAACATTACTGCTTGAAGATCCTAGGAATTATATCTTATTAAGCTATACTGCACGCACTCGCAAGGAATTGTACGGATTAGCTGTAAAAGATCGTCTTAATTCAAAGGAACGGATTTATTTTAGTTTACTGTCCTTGATTGACCTTGGTTTTCACAAAGATACTAATGTAGTTGAATTACCTATTTTCCTTACCTACGAGCGCTTGGCTGAACTTTCTAATACTTCTAAGGGCTACACATCAAAAGTTTTATTAGGTCTGCGGGAAGATAAAGTTTTGATATCTAATAAGAAGCCTTGGATTATTTCTGATGTAATAAAGCTGAAAGAATTATTAGATGCAAACAGCCTACCAGAGCCATTTTAAAGATCCTGATTTACTAGAAAGAAGATAATAAAGAGTTAATGTTTGCTTTATTAAAGAAAGCATGATATATTTAACTAGACTTATTTTTGTTGGTGAAGAAATGATTAGTGAATAACTTTCCACTTCGTACCGCTAAGCAGGAATAGTAATATTATGTGCCAGTGTGCACGAGGAGGAATTTAGATATGGAAACAGGTACAGTAAAATGGTTTAACGGCGAAAAAGGTTTTGGTTTTATCGAACGCGAAAACGGTGACGATGTATTCGTACATTTCAGCGCTATCCAAGGTGAAGGCTTCAAATCTTTAGATGAAGGCCAAAAAGTTACTTTTGACGTAGAAGAAGGTCAACGTGGACCTCAAGCTGCTAACGTTGAAAAAGCGTAATTTTAGCTGATAAAAGAGACTCACTTTTGTGAGTCTCTTTTTTTTGCAAAACGAAATGAGGTATTTCCAATGGAAATACCTCATTTCGTTTATTTATTTTTAAACAACGTCGGTTTGGAATAACCTTTCCCACTTACCAAATCATACTCAATTAGTTTATAGTCCTCTAGATATTCTTTAGCTTTCGGAGATAATTGATCTTCAATGATGGTTTGGTTTTCGCCGTTAATTAAGACATTTTTCTCTAAGCCTTGAACTTCTTTGCTCATTTCTGTTAGCAATGCATAGTATGGCGAAACCTTACTATCTGTTAGCTCCAACATTTTTGGAACGAAGTAAATGGGACTGATTGTGCCGTAATCTTCTTTTGGTAGATCGAAATTGGCATACATGAATAACGGTGTTTCATGCATTGTTCGTTCCGTATTCTGATTGACTATTTCTTCTGGGAACACGCTAGGCAGATGATCTCCCCAGAAAACGACCATTGTTTTTTCTTTCATGTTATCGAGCTCTGTCACGAAGTCTTTCAAGGCATCGTCGGAGTATTTGATTCCTTGGATGTATGACTCCACGGTCTGTTTATTTTTCTCTGGTATGCCCTCGACGCCTATCGTATTGATATATTTATCCCAGTAGGTCATGTGATTTTGCATAGTAACGAGGTGAATGAAGGTCGATGTTTTATTTGCTTTTAGTTGGTCTAATGTTTCTTGAAAAGCGGATGCGTCTGAAATATATTCGCTATCATCTAGCGTTTCAGTATGCTTCATTTCGTCTCGACTGATGAATTTATTGAATTCTAGAGCATTATATACATCTGTGCGCCTGTAAAAAGACGGTTTAAATGGATGAATCGCGATTGTTTCATAGTTATTTTGTTTTAACGAGCTCACCAAGGATGGGAAATTTTCTTTTTGATAAAGGAACATCTGGTATGGTGATGTGATTTGTGGGTTAATATTGTACATAGAAAGTCCTGTTAAAGCTTCGAACTCGATGTTAGCTGTACCACCGCCGTATCCTTGTGATAGACTGTATCCGGACGGGTATTTCTCCATAATTTTGCGAGTTTCTGGAATTGGATCTGATGAAGTTGTTACGCCATGTAGTCGTGTTGGATCACTGAAACTTTCGCTCATAACGTAGACAATATTGACGTCATCCATCGGTTTGTTTTTGCGTGTTGCGTTGATTTGGTCCGCGAGTTTGCTGTATTTTTTCGTTATGTCTTTGATGTGTGATTCAGTGTAATTAACTGGTTTATCCATAATGTTTGCTGTGGCGCTATAAATGAGACCTCCAACAAAGCCATATTGTTGATAGCTTTCTTTCGGATCGACGTCTTTCCATTGAGCATCGATGTTATACGCCTTTCTAAGCCAATTATCAGAGCTTTGAAAGTTCGTGAGCGAGAACAGGAGAACTCCGCTGAAAACGAGCCCTGCTGCGCGAATAATAAGCGTCTTCTGGTCCCAGTACTTGAAATCGCGACCGTAGTATTTAGCTGAAATTTTGCGGGAGTAGCGGTCGAGTATCCAGGCGATGGCGATGATGACTGCGATTCCGAGGAACAGAAGTACGACGAGCCATGTAGAGAGCATCGAGAGCATGAAACGCCATTGTGTGATCATTTCAAATTCCTGTGGGTAAAGCGGTTCGCCACGTTCCAGGAATTTCTGATTGTTCGCGAAGGCTACAACGATGGAGGTACCAACAAAAATGGTGCTACTTGCCCATACGTTTCCAATGAGCGAAATTAGAAATAAGTATACTAGCATGAGAACTAAAATTCCGAGTAAAAATGGAATCGGATATGTCTTGATCATTTCGAAAGTAGCAGATAAGTTGAAGCCACTAAGCGATGCATCTAGTAAAATGTGCAAAATAACGGATAGGACGAGCCCAAGACCTAGTGTTCTGAGTGACCTAACTAGATATGGATGCTTTGGTTGTTTCCTCTTTTCTGGTGCTATCATAATAAAAAATCTCCTCTGTAGCCTAAAAGCTATGTTTTTCCGTTTTCATCTTTCTTACGTATTATACTATAGTGAAAAATAGAGTACAAACGCCACGAGTAAGAGCAGTGAGACATGCCTCACTGCTCTTACTCTATATCAAAAAGCGATATTTCTTATTGATGGCACTTGGGATACCACAATTATTGGGGTAATACCGCCTGATGATCCCCTTTTATTTGCTTGCTGTAATAACCGAATCTTCCATGGCTTTCAGCAAACGCGTTACCCTTTTTTTCCTCAAAAATGCGAAAATGGTACCTACCACCATATTGTTCATTTTCTGCATCCATTTCTCAGCTTCAATTTCTTCCTTATATGTGACTTCACAAACATGATCACTAATTTCTGTGACCGTATACGTTGTCCGGTGAAGGTTTACACGACTCGTTGTTTCGAATTGATACACGTTTGGAAATTGAAACTCGGTAATCTTGGTTTCAACTGCGGCGCCATTGGACATCGTTCTGCGATACTTCAGCCCTTTTAGCTTTTGCATCGGCAGATTTTTTCCGGTCGCTTGCTTGACGTCATAAATAACAGATTTTGCAATCGTATGAAAACATTCTTTTTGCGAGATGTATAATTTTTTGGAAACGTTCATAACGCCATCTCCCTTTTATGAATTCTTGTCTTTCTTCTTTTTCAGGAAAACCATGAGACCCCCGAGAACAACCACTAAAATTCCAGTAAACATCATTGGCAAATTAGTCGAGTTACCGCCCAGCGTTGGACTGAACACGATAATAATTAAACCAAGGCTCATTATAAATAGTCCGTTTGCAGCACTTTTCATCATTACTCCACAGTAACCTGGAAGTAGAGAACGGCGCCAATATCCGTTGCTTTCATAACATCCTTCGCGATTCTAACCGCAGCTTCTTCATCCTCAGCAGTCGTTTCGAAGTATAATTTAATTCCTTTTTCGTCCACCTTTTTAAAAGTGACACCATTTTCATTATAATTCTCCAATGTTTCTACAAAAAAATCTCGTTTCATAGGACTACTAATTACGATCATTTTCATTACCTCCTTCTACGTATTACCTTTATTATACTTTTCGGTGTGTGGAGTGTAAAGAATCAACTAAACACGATTTCACATAATGGTAAAGTTTTCGATTGCCTCCTAATAAATCGGCGACAAGCGCTCAATTAGCGTAAAGTCCAAATTCAGGCTCTTCGTTCAAAAAACGATTCCCTAACTCCGACTTAACTAGAGTCATATCTCAAACCCACTAAAAATTAAAAGTTCCACATCCCGGTCCTGACTCCCCGTCAAAACCGGTCCGTGTCACCAAACCTCAGCGGGACGACAACTGCTTAGTTCCTAGGCAAAAGCGAGCACCAAAGCGGAATGTACGACTGTACACGAGCATCGGAGCGGAGCTTTTAACGACGGAAATGAGCGGTTGTCGTTCCGCTGAAGACTTATTCTTTCATTTCTTCTTCAGGTATACCAACCTTGTTCGCTGTAATAACGAACGGCACCCATATTACAAAGGCTATGGCCATGTTTATGAGCGATATGACAGGTGCCATCCAGTCTCCTCCGGTTGCAAGGAATGAGTTGAGTAGCGGTGGCATTACCCATACCACGGCGATTTTAACTGGTGCAACGAGTCCCCATACAGTTGCAAAGTAAGCGACTGTAACCATAATCATCGGTGCAATGATGAATGGAATTAGATAGATTGAGTTAAGCACAATCGGTAAACCGAACATGATTGGCTCATTGATATTGAATATACCAGGCCCGAGTGATAGTTTTGCGACGGTTCTCGAGTCCGCTCGTTTAGAGAACATGAGTAGGGCGATGATAAGTACAAGTGTACCACCTGAACCACCCATCCATACGTAAGCATCGAAAGAACCACGAACCCATTGGTACGGAAGATCAGATCCTGCAACGCCTTTTGCTGCTTCGTTAATGTTGTTAAGTTGTGCTGTACCCCAAAGTGATTCTAGAACTGGAGCCAGTACGTTTGGTCCATGAATACCGAAGAACCATAGTAATTGAACTAGGAATGTTACTAATAGTACTGCGCCATAACCTTGTGACAAGGCAAGTAGCGGTTCTTGAATTGTTTTAGAAATCCATGTGATAACGTCAAGACCTGTTAATTTAACGAATGACCAGTCGATAATCGCACAGATGTAAAGTGCTACTAATGCAGGAATAATCGCCGCGAATGCTTTACTTACTGCTGGCGGTACGGAATCTGGCATTTTGATAGTGATGTTAGCACGCATTAATTTCGCGTAGATAATAGTAGAAATAAAACCGAATAACATGGCTGTAAACAAACCGGTACCATTTACTTGATTTAAGTCTAGGAAGCCCCAAACTGGTTGAATCATCGAAACGTCTGCTTTTGGATGTGCTGCTAAGATCGCATTTTTGATTGGATCGACAGCAACTGTTTGTGACAAGTTCATAACGAATGCTGCAAGTGAAACAAGTGCACCGGCTAAGCGGTCAACTTCATACACTTTTGATAAGTTATAACCTAATGAGACCGAGAATACTAAGGAAACGATTGCAAGTGTCGCTGCCCAAACATATCCATTCACTCCGATAAGTGGTTGCATGGCTTCGACAAATCCTGTCCAACCCCATGACGTTGGGAAATCCCTGAAAAATGCATTTAAAAGAACTGCGATTGAGCCGGCCATTGTGATTGGCATTGTTGAAATGAATGCATCACGTAACGCGACTAGATGTTTTTGCGAGCCTATTTTAGCTGCTACTGGCACGAAATACTTTTCTAAAAAATTAGTTAGTCCGTTCATAATTATCCTCCCTATTTTAAAACGATTTGTGGTTTATCGGCATTCCTCGAATAAACTCTCTAAAATGGATACCCTTTTTGCTTCGAGTTTATCGGCTTCTTTATAGCGCCTGAATGCGAACAACCTCCATGCGACCTGTGAATGGCTAGGGATGTCCTCCTCTCGTATTCGGATTAAGGTTTTATGGATTCACTTAACTATAATGCAAAAACCGTGCCAAGTTTTTAAAAGGGGTAAAAAACACTGGAAGCGCTTCATATGACAGGGTTCGTTTGTGAAAGTGAAGCGTTTACACACATAATGTACGTCTGTGTAAAGCGGAAAAGCGCTGTACACACGATGAATTTTTACAGGATTTTTATTTTTATTTGTCTGATGGGTAATATCGACGTGTGTAAGCGCTATCTTTTTGATTATTTAACAAAGATGTCACCTTATTCTTTCTTTTATTGTGTTATGCTTTAAAGGTACAAATAAAACATAGAGAGATAGGGGCGATTTGAATGAAATTGACATTAGAAGAAATGAAAGCGGTAACTCACGAGTTCCATACGAACCTCAATAACCGAGATTTTGACAAGCAATTTGCGTTAGTGACCAGTGATATTGAATTTCACAAGAATGGAGAAGTTATAAAAGGGGCTGAAAATTTTGTTGATGCACTCCGTAAAATTACTGCTTCATTCGCAGATGCAGTAGTAACGGACCAAGAAGTTTATGCAGAAGGAAACGTTGCTGTTGTTCGTTATATTTTATCCGGTTCATTAACTGGTAGTATTACATTTCCTGATGGCACCTCTGCATCTGAAACGCATAAAGCATTTAAATACAACAGTGTAGAGTTTTTCGAATTTGATAAGGATGGTAAGGTATGTGAAATTCGCCAAGTGAATGACTCTGGCTTAACGCCTTCCACAATAGAAGCTGCTGTAAAATAGATTTAGGCTATAAAATAAGAAGAGGCAACCGAATTTGGCTGCCTCTTCTTATTTTTTATGCTTCTACTTTTGTGAAGAATTGTGGTAAATGTTCTTTGTGTGCTTCTAGTAATTCGTCTAGCACGGTTTGAGCAATGTCTCCGCTTGGAACTAGTGGGTTTAGCGTGAAGGCTTGGAGTGCTGTGTCGTAACTGCCTGTAACGGCTGCTTCGATTGTTAGTTCTTCCATTGCTTTCATCACTTGGAGTAAACCGCGTTGTGCTGGTGGGAATTTGCCGAAGTTGACTGGCTCTGCTCCGTGTGCGCGGATAACACTCGTGATTTCGATTGCACTATCGTAAGGTACGTCGTCGATTGCTCCGTTATTACGTGTGGATACAACCATTATTGTGCCTTTGTTATTATAGATAGAGTTGATAATTTCGCAGGCTGCATCGCTGTAATGAGCGCCGCCGCGTTTGGATAATTCTTCTGGTTTATGATCTAGATTTGGGTCTTTGTAAAGTTCGAATAGACTTTCTTCTAGGCGTTTTACAACTTGACCGCGACTTCCTTCTGTTTGGAACGCTTCTAGTTCTTCTTTTAGCATGTCATCTGTCATGTAGTAGTAACGGTGGTATGGACATGGCAGCATTTTTAGATTGCGAACTTGTTCATATAGGAAACGCATGTTTTTGATGTTTTCTACGACTTTTTCCGGGTTGGCGTCTGGTGCGTATAGACCATCGATGACTTGTTCTGTTAGCTCTGTGCCATCTTTATCGAAAATGCGGTGCCAGTGTAAATGATTGATTCCTGCAAATTTGAAGAATAGGTCTTCTTCTGGTTTTTTGAGGACATCGGATGCGCTTTTGATCGCGCCGATTGGAACGTTGCATAGACCGATAACTTTTTCCCATTTTCCGTAGCGAAGAACGGCTTCTGTCACCATTCCTGCTGGGTTGGTGAAGTTGATAAGCCACGCGTTTGGACATAGTTCTTTCATATCTTCTACGATGCTTAGGATAACTGGAATCGTACGGAATGCTTTGAACATGCCTCCTGCTCCGTTTGTTTCTTGTCCGATGATACCGTGACTTAATGGAATGCTTTCATCTTTAATACGTGCATCAAGTAGTCCAACACGGAATTGCGTCGTTACGAAATCGGCATCTTTTAGGGCTTCGCGGCGATCAAGTGTTAGGTGTACTTCGCAGTCGATTCCAGCTGCTGCCACCATACGTTTTGCCATTGCGCCAACGATTTCTAATTTTTCACGGCCTGCTTCAATATCGACCAGCCATAATTCTCTGATTGGTAATTCATCAAAACGTTTAATAAATCCTTCTACTAGTTCTGGAGTATAGCTTGATCCTCCACCAATGGTAACGATTTTTACGCCTTTTTTCATTTTTACATACCTCCAAGAATTTTTGTAAAGCGGTTTCTTATTTCTGCTCATCTTCATTGTAGTTTATGTAATGCATTACAGGTCAAGGGTTATTTGAAAACTTTTTGATTAGGCTAAAAATTGATGTATACTAGAGTGGAATGTGAGGAGTTGGATTGGATGGCAAATATTCAGGATATCGCAAAATTGGCTGGGGTTTCTGCGGCGACTGTTTCTCGGGTTGTGAGTGGGCGTGGTTATGTGAGTGATGAAACGCGGGCTCGTGTGCAGAAAATTGTAGATCAGGTCGATTACGCTCCAAATCGCAATGCGGTTTCATTAAAAAGTGGGAAGACAATGATGATTGGGATTGTGGCGATAGCATTTGATAGTTCGATGGGTGTTTTTTTGCGTAGCTTCTCGCTGGCGGCGCAAAGTGAAGGATATAATACGACGATTTTTGTGACAAATGGGGATAAGGCGCGAGAACTTGAGGCTTTGGAGATGTTGCGGCATAAGCAGTTAGATGCCCTGGTTTTTGTGATACGATTGAGCCCTTGGGATTTGATTGAGAGTTATGCGAAGTATGGACCAATTGTAACGTGGGAACGGGTGGAGCTTGCGAAGGTGGACTCTGTTTTTATGAATCAGTATGATGGTTATATGCTTGGTTTGGAGCATTTATATACGAAAGGATATCGCCGAATTGTGAATATTTATGGACGGATGTCTGGGAAAAATACGCGTGGTCGGATGCGGGCTTTTGCTGATTTTTGTGAGAAGTATGGGCTTGATTCGAATACGATGGAACATTTTTATAATAAGGGTCGGATTACGCATGGGGAGGAGATTGCGCATTGGTGGTTGGCGCAGGATGTGAAGGCGGATGCGATTTTGTGTCCGACGGATTATTTGGCGTCGGGATTCATTGCGGAGGCGCGGCGGATTGGGATTCGGGTTCCTGAGGATGTGGCGGTCGTTGGCTTTGACGATACGAATAATGTGGCGCGGTTGTTTGATATGACGACGATTCATTATCCGATTGACCTGCAAGCTGAGAATGCGTTTCGGATTATTTCGAATAAATTGGATGATAAGGATGAGCCTTTGCAGGAATTAGAATTTCGATTGGTAGCGCGAAAAACGACATGAGAGACTGAGGCTCATGTCGTTTTTCGTTATTTATATTGTGATGAGTGCTAAGATTAAAGCAATGATAGCGGGTATTCCTTGCGCAAAAAAGATGCGTTTGGACACGGTTGTCGCGCCATAAAGTGTCGCGATGACGACAACTTAGGAAGAATACCTAGATGCCCGGCTTTAAGGTTGGCAGATTCACTATATTCAGCTGCATATTGGTTTTGTAACTCAGTTCATTTCGAACAACGCAAACAATGAGCCTTCCTCGCTTCGCTCGAAACACTTAATTTTTGAAGGAGTGAATCGGGGCAGGAATCCTTCCACCACGTGCGATGAATTCAGCTGATGATTTTTTATTTACTTTCATAACCGGAGCTGTTCCAAGTAACCCACCGAATTCCACTATATCACCAACTTTTGTTCCTTCTGCAGGAATGATTCGAACGGCTGTCGTTTTATTATTGATGACCCCAATTGCTGCTTCATCGGCAATCATCGCTGCGATAGTTGTCGCTGGCGTGTCGCCTGGGATTGCGATCATATCAAGGCCCACGGAACATATGGCTGTCATCGCTTCTAGTTTTTCTAGGTTTAGTGAGCCGTTATTGACCGCTTCAATCATGCCAATATCTTCTGAAACTGGTATAAACGCACCGCTCAAACCTCCGACGTGTCCGCACGCCATAACGCCACCTTTTTTTACAGCATCATTTAATAGCGCAAGTGCAGCAGTTGTTCCATGTGTTCCGACTGTCTCGAGTCCCATTTCTTCTAGGACATGTGCGACGGAATCTCCAACGGCTGGTGTTGGCGCAAGCGATAAATCAACAATGCCAAATGGAACCCCTAGGCGTTTCGATGCTTCTTGCCCAACGAGTTCGCCCATTCGCGTAATTTTGAAAGCGGTTTGTTTCACCATTTCAGCAACTTTGTCAAAACTTTCGCCCTTTACTTTCTCGATGGCTCGCTTCACAACTCCTGGTCCACTGACACCGACATTGATGACGCAATCAGCCTCGCCAACTCCGTGAAAAGCGCCTGCCATGAATGGGTTATCTTCTACAGCATTCGCGAATACGACTAGTTTTGCACAACCAAGTCCTTGTGTATCGACTGTCAATTCGGCGGTTTTCTTGATGACTTCTCCCATATCTCGAACAGCGTCCATATTAATTCCTGTTCGTGTGGACCCGATATTCACCGAGGAGCAAACACGTTCTGTCTGTGCAAGCGCCTCAGGTATCGACGCAATCAAAATCGCATCGCCTTTTGTGTATCCTTTTTCCACCAAAGCCGAGAATCCACCGATAAAATTGACACCGACTTTTTTCGCCGCATCATCTAGTATTTTGGCAAAAGCAACATAATCTTTGTCCGCAGAAGCGCCAGCAATAATCGCGATTGGCGTCACAGATATCCGTTTATTTATGATCGGTATCCCGAATTCAGACTCAATCTGTTCGCCTGTTTCGACTAGCTTTCCTGCATATGTAGTAATTTTTTTGTATATTTTTGCGCGTGCCTTCTCGCCGTTACTATCGATGCAATCAAGTAATGAAATACCCATTGTGATCGTTCTAATATCCAACTTTTCTTCTTCAATCATGCGAATGGTTTCTAGGATTTGTTTCGTCTCCATATCCGTCCCTCCTTATAATTTATGCATCGAGTTAAAAATTTCTTCCCGTTGAATGCTAACTTTGACTTGCAGATCCGTTCCTTTTTTCGCCAGTTGTTCTTTTACTTCATCAAAAGCTTTCGTTGTCGTGCTAATATCCAGCATCATCATCATCGTGAAGTAACCGTCCATAATTGTTTGTGACACATCCAAAATATTGATTTCTAGTTGACTAAGCTCATTACTGACGCCTGCGATAATACCAACATTGTCTTTTCCAATAACCGTTAAAATTGCTTTCAAATTGATCCAGCTCCTTTTTTTCGTTGATAGGTTCTATTATACTTCTTATCATTCTAAATTTCATTAATTTTTAGAAAATAAAATTTTAACTATGTATTATGTTTTCTTGTATTAAGACTAAAATAGCACAAAGCGCGTGTGGTGGCGGCTCTGTGCTATACGTTTATTTAATTAAACTCAATGCTGGCTGGAATGCTTCAAAGTGAATATCCGATTGGGCATGTCCCTGCGCTAATAAGATCGCTTCAATCTCTCTCATGAATGGAACTGGCCCGCATAGATAAATGGCCGCGCCTTGTTCTACAAGCTCCGACAAGTCGGCTTGGCTTATGTTTTCACCTGCAAAAAGATGATATCGTGCGCCTAGTTTTGTTTGGAATGCTTCGGCGAACACAGCGTATTCTTCAGATCTGACGCAATGTATCAGTTGTGCTTGATTGGCTGTTTCCATGCTGTCAATCATTGCCGCAATCGGTGTGATACCAATACCACCTGCAATAAATACGTGCTGACTTGCTGCTTTGTCTAATTCGAAATCACCTGCTGGAAGCGTCGCAAGAATCGTATCGCCAACTTGATAATTCTCATAAATATGATTGGAAACAACACCTGCTGGATCTTTCTCATTTTCCTGTTTTATCGCGACTTGATAGGTTTTTCCATCAAATGCTTTCGTCAAACTGTATTGGCGATTGTGAAACAGCTCGTTCAGCTTCACACGTAACGATAAATATTGGCCTGGCGTGAAATCTACTAACTCTCCACCATCATTTCGGGCTAGATTTAATGTGAAGATATTCGGTGCAATATGGCGCTTTTCTGTAATTTTGAATTCGATAAAATCTTGATTTCGTGCGTCACCTAGTGCATCGTACATTTCCTGCTCTACCTCGATGAAAATGTCCGCGATAATGCCGTACGCTGCGCCCCAAGCATCCAATATTTCTGGTGTCGCGGCGTCACCTAAGTATTCCGCGATGCCTTTTAATAAGTATTCGCCGACAATCGGGTAATGTTCTGCTTTAATCGTCAAGCTACGGTGTTTATGCGCAATCGTTTTGACTTGTGGCAACAGTACTTCTAACTGCTCAATATTCTCTGCTGCTAAGTAAACTGTATTCGCCAAAGCAAGTGGCTGTGTTCCAATTTCTTGGTTAGTAAGGTTGAAGTAATTAAGTAATTCAGGATGGGCCTCGAACATTTTTTTATAAAAAATCGACGTAATTTCTTTGCCGTGTTCTTTTAAAATTGGTGCTGTGGATTTGACTATTTGCTTTTGTTCTTCTGTTATCATCGTCATTCCTAATTCCCCCTAAAAAATGGTATACAACCTTTATGATATCATAGTTACCTCCAGGAATCTCTCGGGGGTTTCCCTTATTTACCTTCGCGATCAAGTTGTGTTCGGATTTCTCGCGCGATGCATTCCACGGTATAAATGGCTGGGAGCTGGGAGGTAATGTCCGCTTCTTGATACATCTCTTTGTTTATATAGTAGGCAATATTCGCGTCAGATAATTTCGCCATCGTTGACTTCGCGCTATTTGTGATCGTGACAATTTTGCATTTTTGCATTTTGAGTTGGTGGATGTACTTAATAATGTCCTCATTTTCGCCTGAAACGGAAATCGCGATCATACATATTTTATCGGATAGTTTGCTGGATAGGTGGTAAAATGGGTGATTTAGTGGATCTTCAATGTGGAGCGCCAGTGTGAACAACGAGGAGAAATAGAGTGCGCCATATTCCGCGATAATTCCTGATGAGCCAATGCCAACGAACAAGACTAATTCTGCATCACGCAAAATTTTCGCTGACGCTGCAATATTCGCTTTAAATTCAGGTTGTGCCGTCCGTTTCAGGAAGTCGATATACGTTGTTTCGTCGGACATATCCACGTTGATTTTCGTCCGTTCCTGTGCATACATCTGCAACTTCACCCGAAACTCGGAAAAACCGCTACACTCAAACTTACGACAAAAACGCAAAATGGTTGTGGTGCTAACATGCGTGGCGTCTGCCAAATCGCGGATACGCATGTACGTGACGGTATCCAAATTAGTCGCGATGTAATTATAAATATCCATTTCCGTATCATTCAGTTCAATCGTTTTATCTAAAAAAAGCATTTTCATGCCCCCGATCTTCATTATATGACCATTTTAGCACGATGTTCGCTAATGTGACAAGGCGTTACATAAAAGGAACAATTTCCAACTTCAAAAATCCTTAACAAATACCCGCGAAATAATAGCTATTTTTTCCGTTTCAGCCTATACTATTGGGAGAAGAAAGCGTTATACAAAACATAATCAAATCTAAAATATATTGGAGGAAAAAATGATGTCTAAAGGTATTAAAATCGCGACAATCGGCGGTGGATCAAGTTATACTCCCGAATTAATTGAAGGTTTTATCAAACGTCAAAAGGAACTTCCAGTGCGTGAACTATGGCTTGTGGATGTGCCGGCTGGTAAGGAAAAACTCGAAATCGTTGGTAATTTAGCAAAACGGATGGTTGAAAAAGCCGGCGTGGATATGGAAATTCATTTGACAATGGACCGCGAGGAAGCATTGAAAGATGCTGATTTCGTAACGACACAATTACGTGTGGGGCAATTGGATGCGCGTGTGAAAGATGAGCGTATTCCGAACTCTCATGGCGTAGTTGGGCAAGAAACAAATGGTCCTGGCGGGATGTTTAAAGCGTTCCGGACGGTTCCTGTTATTCTTGATATTTGTAAGGATATGGAGCGTCTTTGCCCGAATGCATGGTTGATTAACTTTGCGAATCCTGCGGGAATGGTGACCGAAGCCGTGTTGCGCTACAGTAATATCAATCGCGTTGTTGGTTTATGTAATGGCCCAATCGGCATTGAGAAAAACATTGCGGATATTCTAGGCGTGGACCACACAGAGATTTATGTTGAATTTGTCGGCTTGAATCACATGGTTTTCGCGAAAACGGTTTATAAAGATGGTGAAGATGTAACGGCTGAAGTTGTAACTAAAATGACGGAAGGCGAATCTGGATCGACGCTGAAAAATATCAATGCGACTGGCTGGGATGCTACATTCTTGCGTACTTTAAACATGATTCCTATCGATTATTTGCGCTACTACTGGCAAACGCGTACGCAGCTGGAAGATCAACAAGCCGCGTATGAAAAACATGGGACACGTGCCGAAGTCGTGAAACGTGTGGAAGCAGAACTTTTCGAGTTGTACAAAGATGTGGATTTAGCGGAGAAACCGAAACAATTAGAACAACGCGGTGGTGCTTATTATAGTGAAGCGGCGTGTAACTTGATTAACTCGATTTACAATGATAAACGGGATATTCAAATCGTGAATACGCGCAACAATGGCGCTATTTTGGATATCGATCCTGAGTCTGCGATTGAAACGAACTGCGTGATTACGCGTCAAGGTCCAATTCCTCTTGCAAGCGGTCACCTTCCTGTGGCAATTAACGGGATTATTCAACAAATCAAGACGGTAGAGCGTTTGACTGTCGATGCAGCGGTAACTGGTGATTACGATAAAGCCTTGTTAGCTTTAACTGTGAATCCTCTTGTACCAAGCGATACGGATGCTCGTGTTTTACTTGATGAGTTACTTGAGGCGCACAAAGAACATTTACCATTGTTCTTCATTAATAAATAAGTCGATTCTGGAATCTGAGATAAAAGGATTTCTTAGTCTAATAAATACACATCAAAAATCTTCTTTTAGATTTCCGATGTGTATTTTGTTTACTAACAAATAATCAAATAGAAACTTTGATCCGAAAGAATGAATGATTATATGAAAAATTTTGCTGAAAATAAACGAGATAGCAAAATTAACCCCCATTTTTAGAGCTTAACGAATCCTATCACCCAGTCATTTTGCATGTAAAAAAAGGGTTAATTAATTGTAATAAATATGGTAAACTATTGTTATGGTAATCGAAGGGAGGAGAAATTTGCTAAAAGAACGAATTAATTTTTTAATAGAAGTTCAAGGAATAACCAGAAAAAATCTTGTCAATGGCTTGATAACACTACCTCACTTATCAAATATTCTTGCCGGGCGTTACTTGCTAGCAGAGGATTTAGCCGAGCAGTTTGGAGAGCGTTTGGGAGTTGCAACAGACTATCTAATGCATACGGAAGATGTATCTAAAGAAATTATTCAAGAAACTGAAGCAATCGTTCGTCGTTTTATGTTATTCCAGCAAGTTGACGATGCATACATTGTTTCATTGCCTGAGAAAAATAATGCGCTTGTGATCGAACTTTCAGCTGCATTGATGAAAGCTTGTTATTATCAAACTATGAATATGAAGGTGAGTTATCAAACACTACATACAACATATTTAAATTTTTATGTAGAAAATTTTGATGATTTATCAATTTTGAAACTACCTATACCATTAAGAAAGGCTTTCTATTATTACAAGTTGCAATTTTATCGATCAGTGTCACAATTTGAAATGAGTAGTAAGTATATTGAATTGCTACTTCATATGCTTGATGAAGATACGGAAGCTTGGGTTACTATTAAAAAAATAGAAATGGAAATTTTCGTGTCTCTAAAACTGTATGATAAAGCAAAACATAGCTTCGAAGACTCACTTCACCGTGTTCAAAAAGAACATCTGCTTCACCATCTGTCAAGTCTATATATTGCAGAAAGTGCCTATTGCTTTTATTTGAAACTTTATGAAGAGGCACTTGTGAATTTGGCAAAAGCAGAGGAATATTTAGTTTATATGGATGATTCAGCTGGCACTTACCTATGCATGATTTTTAATAATCGGATTTTAATGTTGATTACCATGAATCAATTGGCAGACGCTACATTCGAGGTTGATCGTTTCAAAAAGTATCTTCAGCAACAAGAAAATATAGATCCAACTTTCTGGACGCTTATTGCATTACATAAAGCTGATATTGCATTGGCTAGTGGTGCATTTACACAATTAGAAAATACACTTGAGAGCTTGCAAAAAACAAATAAAACTCCCGATCAGGTTTATGCGGTAAAATTTTATCAAAGCCAGTTGGCACTTCATAAGGGGAACTTCAAAGAGGCCGAAGCACTTGCGAAAGATTGTTTGTGCTTCCTTGAACAAAATGATTTTCCTAATCGGTTGTTGGTAGTTTATGAGACGCTCGCAACTTGCGCAGAACAATCACGACAATATAAAAAATCTTCAGACATGTATAAAAAAATGACAATACTATTAAAAAAGAATTGAGGAGAATGAAAATGAAAAGAATAGGACGTATTGGTAGCACAATTGGATTTATAATGATTTTTGGGACAATGGCATATATATTCTTAGGTTCAGATAAGATTGATATTATGCAGTCTCCTATTTTCAAGATTGGAATCTACGGCGGTATTACGGTTTTAATTCTTAGTAGCATTGTGCCGGTCTTCTCTACACTATTTGGTGGGCGAATAAAAAACGGTACTCCTGCACTCGGCCTAGTTAAATCAGTTAGACAAACTGGAACATATGTAAATGAACAACCCGAACTGGAATTAAAAATGCAAGTAACCGAAAAAAATGGCGAACAATTTGAAGCTATTGTTACATCGATAGTTCCCTTAACACAATTGGCAATTGTTCAGGAGAATGCAACTATACCCGTTCTTGTTGGAGCAGATAAAAAAGTTGGTTTACCCAGAACAGGTGACCCACAACTTTCAGGAGAAGAAATGCAGTCGCTACTTAATATTATGGCTGTAAAAAATGGGGTGATAAGTGAAGAATCCTTGGAAATCAGTAAAAACGGGGTGGAAAGTTATGCCACAGTAAAAGCGATGCGCCCTAAAAATTCGCTGACAGCAGAACGCGTAGAGCTAGAATTAGACCTTGAACTAACGCAAGTAAATCAAAGTATCATTTCCGTTACTGTGGTTAAGACAGTTCCACGAGCTTCCATAGATCAGTTGCAACCAGGTCGTGTGATTTCCGTCATTTATTTGCCACAGCATCCCGAAAAGTTGGTCATTAAAACAGGGGTGGATAGCAATACTCTTCAAGCTGCCTTTCAAGGAGTATAAACATACAGATTGAATCATGAGCATAGATAATTAAATGCACAGGAGTTACGAATATATACTCAGACTAGTTGGAGGGGCACAATGGATACTACACTATTAGATAGAATAAAATACTCACTACAGTTCAACGAAAGTCTCATGCACAACATATTCTTAGCAATCACTTTAGTCGTAAATGCTATAATATTACTTTCATTTGTAGCACTTATCATCAAAATGACTAAAAGAAGTTCTCGTGTGGAACGTAAGACAGGCAACATCCTTTCTTTTTCCACTTTATTTTTGGTAATTTTCCCACTCGGATTGTTTCTACTCATCGACGTTAGTCTATCAACAGATGGAAGTGCGGCTGCCACAACCGAGGCAATTAGTTATGAACAAGATGGTAAGCAAGTAACTGCAATGATTACAAACCGTTTTACAGCAAATAGTTCTGTCCGGGGAATCGTATCAGGATCATCTACTTCCAGCATAATAGCTTTCGAACCAGAAACAGGAAAAAAAACTGTTTTCACAAAAAATTATACCAAAGAAGTCTTCTGTTATAGACACAGCAAAACTATTATCTGTCAGTGATAATCAAATCTTCGCCTTCTATGGTGGAACAATATTCGTGCTTGATCAAAAAAACGGAAAAATTGAACATAAAATAGATTCTGCAAACTCGGTTCCAATTTCATCATCAAGTGATTTTTGCAAATTTGATTCATCACTTAATGAAGTGGTATTCACCTGCACAGATGGGTTAGTCTATTCTCTTAATTTAGCTTCCTTAAAAACCAAAAAGCAGCCTACAATCCAAGCCAACCAATATTTTGCAGAAAAGGATCTATCGGATATCCATTTTGCTCGTGGGATCACCCTCCAAGTTCTGCGGAATGACAAGTACAACATGTTCCTCTCTGATTCAGAAATTCAGAACATCAAAGCAGGTTCAAAAGAACTACCTAACTCTTCATTACAAGACCGCAGATACTTATATACTGGAAACCTAGACAAACCGAATGAGTTAAAAAAATGGAATCAACAAGTTTTCATTGGGGGTGGCTTCCTTCCTAAGAAAGAATCTACTCTAATCGATCCCTATAGCTCAATTGATCCACGAACAAATCGCAACTACTCGACATATCAGGAGGTCGCTATACACGGAGAAACAAATTCAACTGGTCCTTTTCAATTAGCAAATCCAAATCAGTACTTAGTTGTGCACCGTGCCTCGACTGAATTATCATCCAATATTCTGTTGAGCTGCATTGATATTTCCAGCGAACAAACACTTTGGACAATTGATACTGAGGGGGATGATATAGAGGGCTATACTCAAATCGATAAAAATCACATCCTTCTTTTATGTAGTAAAGTAAATGAAACTTCAGGCGTAGCAAATACCAGTCATACTCTCTACCTCTCCTTAAAAGATGGCAGTGGCAAAGGATACTTCTTTAAATATAATAAGAGTTTTGACATAAAAAAAGAAACTAACTAAATTTTATATTGAGTAATGTTCACTCGGTTATAGAGAGTCCGCACTTTTCGATATAAAGAGAGCCTTTTGTTTCGGGCTCTATATGGCGAAAAATACACAATATCGCCATAATTTTGTTTAATTTCTAACACTCTTCAATGCTCTTATGCTGTATAATAAAGCTATAAGAAACTTAGGAGTGAACACACATGTATAAAAAAATGACCACAACTGCCTTCGTTACATCCGCTCTAATGCTTGTCCTTCCTGCAAGTCTTGCCCACCATTCGGCAAAAGCGAAAACAATTCCGCATAAGAATAAACTTGCGATTTCTGGCAGTGATCGCATTAAAGGTATTTCTTTGCATGCGCATCGGTATTTCATTGAGAAGCATAGCGATTTCGATCCAATGATGCCACCGATTTCTTTAACTGCGTATGATGATGATAATCACACGGACTTAACAAATTCCATTTTTGTGACTGAAAATGATGTAGATTCGAGTAAAGTTGGAACGTATCACGTGACGTATCGCGCCATTGCAGGTGACGGTCGTTGGAAAGAGCGTCGCGTTGAAGTGAATGTCGTTGCTAGACCGATTATCGAAGTGGAAGATGCAACCATTACTCGCGGAACTTTTTTCGATTATTGGACGAATGTTTCGGCGTTTGATGAAATTGCTGGCGATATTCGAATTTTCTTACACGTGAAAAGTAGTGATTTGAATTCGGATGTTCCTGGTAAATATTTCGTAACGTATACGGCTTCGAATTTTTATGGATTAACGACGGAAAAAACAATTTATGTAACGGTGAAATAGCAAAGAGTTTGAGTATATGTCCTAGCTAGGAACGATACTCAAACTCTTTTTTATACTTTTTCAATTGGAGAATTCATCATCTTAAAATCTGGTGTCCCACGTTGTTTCTTTTTTACAAACAATGATTTTAACAGGCTGAATAGTAGGCTAACGATGTAGGATAGGATGAAAATGATGATACTCATAAGCGGAATAGCCCATGATAGATGATGTTCTATTGTTATTATTTCAGCGAAGAAGCGTGTGACATAGCGCAAAACAACGAGATGCACGAAGTAAATAAAGAAGATGTGTGGTGTGATGCTACGTGATATTTTTTGTAGTCCTGTGCTACGAATTTGGATTTTAGTGAATAGCATGAAGAGTGAAATCGCTGCGATGACAACAAATATCGATAGGTAATCGTAGAAGTACAGTGGTTTAAAGCTAATGTCTCCAATATTTCCGAGGGCCCAGTTGGTGAAAAAATAGATGGCGGCTGTGCTCATCGCAAAAATAGCGAACCAGATTACTTTTTTCAATCGAGATAGAATCGTATTTGGTAAGCTGTAACCGAGAATGAAGTAGCCTAGGTAAAGCACGCAACTGAATAGATTGGCTATAACCACATCGGTTCCTCGGAATGCGAAAAAGGCTTCGAATAGTCCGACTGCAAGGAAAAATAGGCCTAGAATCAAGAATGCTACTTCGCCAATGTGTTTCCTGATAAAAATGAGTAGTGGCGCTAGAATTTGTAACCCAATAAACATCGGCATGAACCAGAGATGTCTGCCGAGATTGTTTAGAAATAAGTTGTCAAATGAGCCCCATAATCCGCCGTCTTTTACGAATTGAATGAAGCCGTTCCAACCGCCTGTATCTAGGAATTCGAATACTTCGTAGAGTACCATCCATACGAGCGTTGGGATGATTAGCCCTAATGTTAGTTTCTTGAAGTACGTTGTTAGATTTTTGCTTTTGCGTAGTGTGAAATAACCGCTTAATAGTACGAATAGTGGCACAGCAGTGCGCGATATCGAATCGTAAAAATTGGAGATTGCAAAGTTTGTGTTCATTTCAGCAGCATTCCCAAGTAGATGTGTGGCGGATACGTGAATGATTATGACCATTAAAATCGATAAGCATCTTAGCAGATCTAGATTATATTTCCTTTCCATTTCGATCTTTCTCCCTTTTCACATTTCTGTATTTTGATAATGTTTTATATGTAACGTTTCTTCCGTGCAACTCTTTCTTTAAGAATACTACATATTGGGAAGATACTCAATTTTTACATAAAAAACTTGCGCTGAGTTATAATCAACGCAAGTTTTTTATGTTATGCAAGGGCTAGTTTATCGATAAATATGTGAGCATTGTTGTGTTCTCTGAGAACTGTTACTGGCCATTCATCGGTGACTTTTTCTTCTAGTAAGTGGGTGATTGCGGTTTGTTTTTTCTCACCGTTTGCGACTAGAATCGCTGTTTTTGCTTCGAGAATATGTTTCACTCCGAGCGTGATTCCTTTTGTGCGATCGACTTCTTTTGTGAAGTATTTTTGCCCGACATTTTGTGTGGTGCTGTCGAGATCGATGACGTGGGCGTAATTGTCGAAGCTGACGCCTGGTTCATTGAAGCCGAGATGTCCGTTGACGCCTACGCCTAGCAAGATTAATTCGAGTCCGCCGTGTTTTTTTATGAACTGGTCTGCTGCATGGCATTCGCCTTCGAGATCTGCGGATTTGGCGTGGAAGTAATAGTAATGGGATGGATCGATTTGCGCTGGGCCGAATAGTTCGGTTTCTAGGTAATTCAGGCAGCTGCCTTCGTCGTCTCCGTCTAGTCCTACCCATTCGTCAAGCTCTACAAAATAGGCTTTTTGCAAGTCGATTTCTCCGGCTTTATGGGCGGCAACGAGTCGGCGTAATGCGCCAACTGGTGTGTCTCCTCCGGCAAAACAATAGAGGCCTTCTGGTGTTTGTTTGAAGGTTTCGATGACAAGTCCGGTTGCTTCGTCGCTCATCGTTTCGTAATCTGCTAGTACTTTCAAATTTAATGCGTTCATGTTGGTTCCATCTTCCTCTCTTTATTTATTGAATTGTGGTAAATAGGCTTGATGCGCCTCAAGTAGCTCATCTAAAAGTTGGTGCGCAATTGCGTCGCTTGGCACGAGTGGATTGATGGTCATCGCGAGTAGTGCTGTGTTGTAATCGCCTGTCACTGCGGCTTCTGCGGCCAGTCGCTCGAAAGACTTGATGGACTGGACGAGACCGTTTACCGCAATTGGAAGGGGCCCGGTGGTTAATGGGATTGGGCCTTGACGCGTAATCACGCAGTTTACTTCGACGGCGGAATCTGGATCAATGCCTGCGACCGCGCCATTGTTACGTGTATTGACGGTTTGGATGTCTCGCTTATCATTATAAATGGAATGGATTAAATTGCAAGCGGCTTCACTGTAATAGGCTCCTCCGCGTTGTTCGAGTTGCTTTGGTTTTTCGGCCAAATCAAGATTCTTATATAGCTCGAAAAGTTCGGTCTCGACGCGTTTCACTACTTCTGCTCGCGTTCCTTCTTTAGCAACGGCGGCTTTTTGTTCGGCGAGCATGATGGAAGTTTGGTAATAATAGCGCAGATAGCCGATTGGGACCATGCCGAGCGTGTTTAGGAATAGTGGGTCCCAGCCGACGTCTGCAATATTTTTCAGGGAGATGCCATCTTCATTTTTTGTCATTTTTTCCATGACGGTGGATGTGACATTTTTGCCATCAAGATAGACGTTTTTTGCGAAGACCATGTGGTTAAGGCCTGCAAATTCGACATAGATGCGGGATGTGTCGACGCCGAGTTCTTTGGCAATACCTTTTTTGATGCCGATTGGGCCGTTGCATAACCCGACGACTTTCGTGATATTGCTGTAGCGCAATACGGCTTCGGTGACCATTCCAGCTGGATTGGTGAAATTGACGAGCCAGGCATCTGGACAAAGTCGCTCGATGTCACGGCAAATGTCGAGGATAACTGGAATCGTCCGCAATCCTTTGAAAAGTCCGCCGGGGCCGTTTGTTTCTTGACCGATAACGTCGTATTTTAGTGGAATGCTTTCGTCTAACATCCGGGCTTCGAGACGCCCAACGCGAAACTGCGTCGTGACGAAATCGGCGTCTTTTAACGCGGCTTCGCGGTCCATCGTGAGGTGAATCTGGATTGGAACGCCGGCTTTTTCAACCATGCGTTTTGCCAATGCGCCCACGATTTCTAGTTTTTCACGGCCTTCTTCCACGTCAACGAGCCATAGTTCGCTGATTGGTAATTCGTCGTAGCGGTTGATGAAGCCTTCGATTAGTTCGGGTGTGTAGCTTGAGCCACCACCGATTGTTGCGATTTTCAATGCTTTTTTCATGCTTTAGGACTCCCAACTTCTTCATTTGTTAAAGCTTGTTCTTCTTTATATTTTTGCGCATCCCAGACTTTGAAAAACGGCCAGTAGATGAGCATGGCGACGAGGATATTGATGATTTGCATGATGGAGCCAGAGATTTTGCCGCCGGTTGCTAGGAAACCGCTGATGATTGGCGGTGTGGTCCACGGAAGCGCGATGCCGGCTGGTTTTGCGACAAGGCCGGATTCCATGCCGAAATAGGTCATAATCACGAGTAGTACTGGCGTGAGCACGAATGGAATGATGAAATACGGATTCAAAACGATCGGGACACCGAATACGATTGGTTCGCTAATATTGAATACGCTCGCTGGTCCAGAAATTTTGGCAAGTTGCTTCATTTGCTTACTTTTCGCGCGCCAGAATAGCAGGATTACGAGGCCAAGCAAGGCGCCAGTTCCGCCGGGTACGATCCATAATTCGTAAAATTGTTGCGTGACAACATTCGGTAATTCCTTGCCGGCTTGGAATGCAGCGCGGTTTTCGTCCATGTTGGCGAGCCAAACGGGATTTGTGAAGGCACCGATGATAGCATCGCCGTGCAGCCCAATGCTCCAAAGCAACGCAATGATGATAACGGTTACAATCATGCCAGGTAGCGTACTGCCGATGTAATGCATAGGGATACCGATGACTGTCGAAATAATTTCATTGATACTTGAAAATGGTGTTAATTCAATGAGTAGACGTAAAATCCAGACGGTTGTAATCGTGATAAATCCTGGAATCAGGGCAATAAACGATTTTCCGACGGCTTCAGGAACACCATCTGGCATTTTGATGACCCAATTTTTCTCAAAAATAACGCGAAAAATCTCTGTGGCACCAAGGGCGACGACGATTGCGACGAACAGACCTTGACTTCCGGTAAGAATCGTTGGGATGACACCGCCAACATCGTACGCCGTTTTGCTACCTTCTGGTGTGAAAGACGTGATTTGCGGAATCGTTAGGATAAAACTAACAAGGGCGACCGCTCCGCTCATCAATGGATCGGCGGTTTTATATTTCTCGGCAAGTCGGTAAGCGACGCCAAAACAGGCTAAAATCGCCATAATATTATAGGAGGCTTCGACGGGATAACCGAGTTTCACTTGCCACTGGGAACCAAAAATGTTCGCCATAAAATCTTCGTAACCTGGAATCGGTAAGTATTGAATAATCATAAAAACAGACCCAATAATTAAAAATGGCATGGCTAGCATGATACCGTCACGAACCGATGCTAAATGTCGTTGCGCCGATAATTTTGCTGCGACTGGCGCCAAACGATTTTCCAAAAATGCGTAAAACTTATTCATTGTCTTTTCTCCTCACCTTTTTAAAATTGAAATGACTACAGACTCACTTCGTTCCTCTGCATATTGAGGCCCTAATTCGTTTCCTTCAAAGGACCTCAACAAAGATAGCGCTTTCTTGTCTTTATTATAGATGCTACTAGTTCGAATTGATATAGCGTGAAACTATTTAGAAAAGCGTTTGCAAAGATGAAATTTGTGTCGTAAAAGTAACAGGTTGTAACGCAAGATGTTATATGCTAGACTTTTGATATAGGTTGATTTCTAGAGGAGGTCGAAACGTTGTGCTATTTTTGGATAAGACGCCTGAATTGAGCGATGTGGACATGATGATTTATAAGTATGTCACTGCCAATTTGGATAAAGTTAGTTTGATGCGAATTCGTGATTTAGCGGATGCGACACATGTTAGTACAGCGACGATTTTACGATTTTGCCGTAAGTTTGAATGTAGTGGTTTTTCGGAGTTTCGGGTGCGTTTGCGGATGTATGCGGAACAAGCCAGTGCTACGCAGGTCGACTTGGCGGATGAAACGACATATATTGATTTTTTAAAACGGACATCACAGGCGGAATTTAAGTCGCGGATTGCGCAAGCTGCCGAATTGTTGAAAGATGCTGAGCTAGTTTTATTTGTCGGCGTCGGCTCATCGGGCATTGTCGCGGAATATGGCGCGCTGTATTTTTCCTCGTTATTTACGCTGGCTTTACACATCGAGGACCCGCTGAATCACCCGTTTAATCACCTTTCTAAAGGGCTTTCTGGGAAACTGTGCATCATCGCGGTCTCGGTCTCCGGCGAAACGAGTGAAGTCATTAAATATATTCAACATATAAACGCCCACCAATGCAAAATTCTTTCGATCACAAATAGCGAAAAATCAACGGTGGCGCGACTTTCCGACGTTAATATTCCATACTATATTCATCGCGAAACATATCAAGGGGCTGATATTACATCTCAACTCCCTGCTCTATATACGGTAGAATGTATCGCGCGGGAAATTAGGCGCAAACTGGATAGTGAGGCCAAATAACACGCTAAAGAAAGGATTTACCCACATGAAAAAATGGATACTCGGCATTGGATTTCTTCTTCTCGTTTTGGCGGGATGCGGTCATTCCAAAATCTCGGAAAAAGAAATCGAAAATTTGCCAAATCTCTCTGGGGAAACTGCCCTAGTTCTTGTTCATGGGACTGGTGGTAGCGTCGATACGTTTGATGGCTTCAGCGATACGTTTATCGATGATTATCAGCTTTCCAATGAGCGGATCAAACTCGAGATTGGGACAGATGGCGAGATCAGCTATCATGGCGTGTTTACTAAAAATGCCAAACATCCCATCGTTCAAATTGGATTTGAGGATAGTATCGATGCGACCATTGAGCAGCAGACGGATTGGCTTCGAATCGCCATGCAGGATCTAGAAAAACGTTATCATTTTGCTAGATTTGATGGTGTTGGACATTCGAATGGTGGGCTTGTCTTATCCACTTATTCTCAAAAATATGCCAAGACGATGCCGACACTCGAGCGTTTGGTCGCGATTGGTGCGCCGTATAATGATTTGGATGAGGAGGATAATGACGGGGATTTGGCATTTACCGATGTTCCTGTGACGACGCCTCTTTTGAAAGCCTATAAGGATAATCGCGGTAAAATTGATTCTAATTTGCTCGTTTTATCGATTGCTGGCGATATTGATGATGGCAGTCTTTCCGACGATATTGTCCCGGTTTTGAGTGCTCTGGGATCGCGTCTTATTTTTAAAGATACCGCTAAGGTTTACTTGGAAAGCTATTATAAAGGGGCGGAATATGACCACCGAACGATGTTTGCCAACCCGGATATCCAGGAAAAAGTCGCCTGGTTTTTGTATACGTACAAGGGGGATAAAAAAGAAATCGAACTTGCCCATAACTAGAAAAATGGCGCTGTCTCAGATGCAGCGCCATTTTTCTAGTTATTTAAAAACCTCTCTAAAACCATACCCCCTGCGCCTTGAGCCACAATTTCATATGACTCTTTTGCTGGATGGATTGTTGTTTTTATTTTTGGAAAAGCTTTCAATCGTTCTTCTACAGTTCTTTTGACGTCCTCGAAAAACGTGCCTTTTGGGACCAAGGTTCCGCCACAGACAACGGTGTCGGGTTGCGTCGTTAGGATTAAATTCGATAAAGCAATACCATAATAGTAAGCCGCATTTTTCAGAATTTCATGGCACATCGGATCATCCTGTTCTAACGCCTGGAAAATCGTGAAGTAATCGATTTCATCTGGATTTTCTACTAGATCCGTCAGCATCGACGCCTTCCCTTGTTTTAAATCATGCTGTATTTTAGCCTTAATCGCCGGCAAAGAACTGTACGTATGAAGGCAACCGTAAGAGCCGCAATAACAGCGCGAACCATTCGTGTCGATAATCGTATGTCCAAATGCATTCGTCATTCCGTCACTTCCCGATATCACGACGCCTGCGACAATCTCCGCACTACGAATTTCAATATCGCATGTCGTCAATAAAAAACGGTCGCTCGTCTGCCAATAATGGACGCGATA
Source organism: Paenilisteria portnoyi (assembly GCF_014322795.1). Classification (GTDB taxonomy): domain Bacteria; phylum Bacillota; class Bacilli; order Lactobacillales; family Listeriaceae; genus Listeria_A; species Listeria_A portnoyi. The sequence goes on along the minus strand of NZ_JAASTT010000003.1, from coordinate 192,281 downwards.
TTCTGCGAGCGCCGCAAAATTAACGCCACTTCCAACCATGATATATGTCGGGATTTTAGCCGCTAAATAATGCTCAATATCACTCGGCGTCACATCCGTGTTCTGATTCACTTGATCGAATAAGTCATCGATAGAAATGCCAATCCCCAGAATTTCCGCGATCTGCTTTTCATGCTCGCTCAGCAAATCCAGCAACTGCTCCACAAACATATCGAGCGTTCTGTAAATCGAAGCCGGCGCACCCATCTTGATTTTCTTATGTCCAATCTCTTTCAAATTGAGGTCAGAAAGTACAATCGTAGAATAAATATTCGTGACTTCGATGCCTATCAAATACGCTTTTTCGGGATTAATGCGGTATAGAATCGGTTTTCTTCCTCCTGTTGAGGCACCTAATTCCCCGCTATTAATCAAGTCATTTTTACTCAGTTCATCAAGCAAGCGCGCACACGTAGCAGGCTTCATTCCTGTCTCGGCAAGTAGCTCTTCCACCGTGATGGACGCGTGCTTTCGTATCAAATTATATAAAATTTTTAACTTTTTAATTTTTGAATTCTGCGTTGTCCGGAACGCCTCCAACATATTGCTTTCCACGGCCACGACCCCCCTCTATATAGTAAAAATGTATCAAATACCTAACAAAAAAGCAATTTCCAACTCTTTTTATCATAATGAAAAAAAGTTATTTACTTTCCGTTTCATTCATGTTAAGATTACACTGAAAGCGCTTTACAATATCATTTTGTAAATGCCAAATGATTTCGAGGAGGAAATAATAATGCATAAAACAGAACAAATTAACGAGGCTCTAAGCTATATTGAACAATTGACAGCGGTTAAACCAACAATCGGTATTATTTTAGGATCTGGACTTGGACCATTTGCCGACACAATTGAAGATGCGATACACATTCCATACAATGATATCCCACATTTTGCGAAATCCGCTGCGGTTGGCCATGCGAACGAACTTGTTATCGGTCAAATAGGCGGCAAAAATATCGTCGCAATGAAAGGTAGATTCCACTATTACGAAGGATTCCCGCTTGATGAAGTGACTTTCCCAGTTCGTGTTATGAAAGCGCTTGGCGTGGAGAAATTGATTATTACGAATGCTTGTGGCGCAGTGAATACCGACTTTAATCCTGGTGATTTGATGTTGATTACGGATCATATTAATTTGACGGCGAACAACCCATTGATGGGACCGAATAATCCGGAGCTTGGCGTGCGTTTCTTAGATGTGTCAGAAGTGTACAGTAAGCGGTTACGCGGGATTGTAAAAGACGTGGCCTCGGATCAAAACGTGACTTTGCGTGAGGGAGTTTATGCTTGGTGGACTGGTCCAACATATGAAACACCGGCAGAAATTCGGATGATTCGTGGTTTTGGCGCGGATGCAGTTGGTATGTCGACGGTTCCAGAAGCTTTGATTGCCCGTCATGCTGGTATTGAAACGGTTGGTATTTCTTGTTTGACGAACATGGCTTGTGGTATTTTGGACCAGCCGCTTAGTCACGATGAAGTTATTGAGACAGCCGAACGTGTGAAAGCTACTTTCTTGAAATTAGTTGCCGAAGTTGTTGCTCGTTTCTAATCACGGTTTCTTTTTATCATATTGAAAATAAGTTTTTGAAGGGAGAACATCATGGGGATTAAAACGCGTCTTCGCTTTATGTCATTTTTGCAGTACTTTATTTGGGGGAGCTGGCTGATTACGCTCGGTTCTTATATGATTAACACGCTTGGATTTTCGGGTGTTGAGGTCGGAATTGTCTATAGTTCTAAAGGGATCGCGGCTGTGATTATGCCTACCTTGATGGGGATTGTTGCGGATAAATGGATTAAGGCGAATTACTTGTACACCGCTTGCCATGTTATCTGTGCGGGGGCGCTGTTTTATGCGGCATCTGTGTCGGATCCAACCGTGATGTTCTGGGTGATGCTGGTGAACGCGATGTTCTTCATGCCTACGCTAGCACTATCTAACACGGTTTCCTACTATTGCTTAGAGAAGGCTGGGCTGGATACGGTGACCAATTTCCCGCCAATTCGTGTTTTTGGAACGGTTGGCTTTATTATCGCGATGTGGACAATCAGTTTTGCGGGGCTTGAGCTTAGTAATATCCAGCTTTATATCGCGGCTGGCGCGTCTCTCCTACTCGCGCTTTATTCTCTGACGATGCCTACGATTCCGACGACGAACAAAAAGAAAAATCAAGGCTGGGTCAGCATGCTTGGTTTGAATGCTTTCGTTCTTTTTAAGAAGCCAAAAATGGCGATATTTTTCCTATTTGCGATGTTGCTTGGTGCAGTTTTACAAATCACGAATACTTTTGGTAACCCGTTCTTGCATGACTTCGGCTTAGATCCGGCGTTTGCAGATAGCTTGGTCGTGAAATACCCATCGATTCTATTGTCCGTCTCACAAATGGCGGAAGTCGTGTTTATCTTGGCGATTCCGTTCTTCTTGAAACGCTACGGCATCAAAACGGTAATGTTGGTCAGCATGCTTGCGTGGACATTGCGCTTTGGCCTGTTCGCTTTTGGTGATCCATCTCCGTTTGGTACAGTATTGTTACTACTTTCGATGATTGTTTACGGCTGTGCATTTGATTTCTTCAACATTTCTGGCGCGATTTTCGTGGAGCAAGAAGTGAGTAAGGATATTCGAGCAAGTGCGCAAGGCTTGTTTATGACGATGGTAAATGGTGTCGGTGCTTATGTTGGTGCGATTTTGAGCGGCATGGTTGTCGATTACTACACGATTGATGGCGTAAAAGATTGGCAAACGATCTGGCTGATTTTCGCAGCCTATACGCTGATTCTGGCGATTGTTTTCAAATTTACCTTCCACTACAAACATGAACCTGAGAAAATGAAAGATTTAGAGATTACGCATTAATAAAAAAGCATGATATCAGTAGCTCAAAATTGGGAGCTAGCTGGTATCATGCTTTTTTTACTTCTCGCGAACGATTAGGACGTCGCATATGGCGTGTTGTAGTACGTATGCGGAGACGCTTCCCAGCACGATTTTTTCAATGCGGTTGAGGCCTGTTGCGCCACATATTAGAACATCGGCGTCAAATTCGGCGGGAATATCGCGGGCGAGTAATGTTTTTGGATTCCCGACTTCTAGGAATGTGTGTACTTGCTTGAGCCCAGCTTCTTCTGCTAGCTTCTTGTATTCGGCGAGTCTGGCAGTCGATTCTTCGTGTGCTGCCTTTTCTAGTCCACCATCATAGGATATATTCGGTGAGAATGACCGGATGTCTACAATGCTAGCAATTCCAAGTTCTGAATCTGTTGCTTTGGCAAGTTCTACGGCTTTTAAAAAGGCGATTTCGGCTTGTGTTGACCCATCTAAGGCTACTAATATACGTTGATATTTATTTCCCATCATCATCCACTCCTTCACTATTTTAGTACCCTTAAATGACTACTTTTATGCATAGCTTTGAGATGTTGTATTATGCCATTTCGTGTATTCCTACTTTGCGTAATCTGTGCTATACTGAATTTATATTTTAGTAAAAAGGGGATACATTATGGATAAAGAGGATCGATTAAATCAACAGATCGCTCTATTTTATTTTGCTTACAAGACTTTTGTTGAAACAGCGGATCGGCTCATTGGGAAGTATGGCATTACACGAACGCATCACCGAATTTTATTTTTTGTGGCGCGTTCGCCGGGTGTTAAAATGAATGAGTTGTTGACGTTGCTCGAGGTTTCGAAACAAGCACTGCATCAGCCGTTGTTAGAATTGAAGGAAAAGAGATACATTACGATGGAGCCATCTGCCAAGGACAAGCGTGTGCGTTGCGTGTTTTTGACGGAGGCTGGGGCTGCGATTGAAGCTGAGCTTGGGGAGGCTCAAAGGCGTCAGATGGCCGCTGCCTTATCGGCGAGTGATGATCCGGATGGGAAGATTTGGACGCATATTTTAGAGCAGTATGCACAGGAACGACCAGGATTAGCATTCTTTAAATAGGAGCGTGACGAGATGGAGAAAATATTGTTTATCCAAACTGGTTTCGGTGTGGATGTGCATGGCCAGGATATTACGAAAGCCGCGATTCGGGCGGTGAGAAATGCCATTTTTACGAATTCGATGCCTGGTATTGAGGATTTATTGCCGGGTAAGGATTTGAATAATATGGTGGTTAACGTGAAACTTGCTTTGCCGACGGATGCGGAGTTGCTTGATGAGGAAGCGATTCGCGCGATTATTCCTTATGGGACGGTCACCGTGGAAACGATGCCAGGTGGAATGTTGACGACGAGTGGGATTTTTCTAGCGGATAAAGCGGATAAGAATGATTTGATGTATATTGTAAATGCATCAGTCGAAACTGGATTTTAGTAGGCACATAACCCAAATAAATCGGCGACAAGCGCTCGCATTGTTGGGGCTGTTCGAAATGAAATGAGTTACAGCCCCAATATGCCTATGAGCATCGCGAATAGGCGTTCCTTCAGGATATTTAGAATAAGGACGCGGTACATCTCTATGGTTCAGCTACGCAATACTTGCTACGCTTAACTTCTTGCATGGTCGAGGAAACTACCCTCTCCCTGCTTTCAGTCATCACATACACCAGTATGCGCAGCTCTCCGGCTTCCACCAAATCCCCTGAATACAAACGCTTTCGCTCGATTTGTGTAAATCTTCATTTTCGTCTTACCCAAAATATGGGTAGGGCGATTTTTATCTTGACTGGCGTTCCGTCTTCCTTTTTTTAGTTTAACAAACCTTCTTTTTCGAGGTAGTTTTTGGCTACTTCTTCTGCTGATTTGCCTTTCACGTTGACTTCGTAGTTCATTTCACTCATTTCTTGGTCGGTGATTTTGCCGGCTAGCTTCTCTAGTGGTGCTTTCAATTCTGGGTATTTTTTCAATGTTGATTTGAGCATGAGTGGTGCGCCTTGATATGGCGGGAATAATTGTTTGTCGTCTTTTAATACTTTGAGCTTGTATTGAGCGATTTCGCTGTCTGTGGAGTAGGCGTCCAATGTATTGATATCGCCTGCTTTTAGAGCGGAATAGCGTAGTTTTGGCTCCATTGTTTTTAGCGAGTCGAATTTCAAGCCGTATAGTTTTTGCAGACCTTTATAGCCGTCGTCGCGATCGGAAAATTCGAGCGTGAATCCTGCTTTGACGGAGTTTTGCACGGCTTTTAAATCGGAAATGGTTTTCAGATTGTAAGCTTTTGCAAATTCTGGTGCAACTGCGACGGCATACGTATTGTTGTATTTCATCGGTTTTAGGAATGCCATATTTTCCTCTTTTGCCAAACCATCGCGTGCTTGTTCATACACGGCTTCTGGATCGTGATTTTTCGCTGGTTCTTTGAGGAATGTTTCTAACACGGTTCCTGTGAACTCTGGATAAATATCGACGTCGCCTGATTTTAAGGCATTGTAAACGAAGCTGGTTTTACCGAGATTCGGCTTGACGGTGACACTGAGGTCGGTGTCATTTTCGATGAGTTGTTTGTACATATTGATTAAGATTTCAGGTTCAGAGCCAAGTTTCCCCGCTATAACAAGCTCTTTTTGTGGCCCAGTGAAGTAAGGCACGATGATGATGCTTGCGGTAATAACGAGTGCGCCGGTGATCGTGATGAGGGTCCGTTTAAACGTCGCTTTTTCCATATAGCGCAAAATGACGTCGAACAGGATAGCAAGTAAGGCTGCTGGAATAGCTCCGAGTAAGATTAAGCTGTTATCGTTGCGGTCGATTCCGAGTAAAATTAGATCCCCTAGTCCGCCGGCTCCGATGAGGGCTGCGAGTGTCGCGGTTCCAATGATTAAGACCATCGCTGTGCGGATTCCGGCCATAATAACTGGCATCGCAAGCGGTAATTGGACTTTATATAATTTTTTCCATTTGTTCATTCCCATTGCTTCGGCGGCTTCCATCAAAACTGGATCAATTTCTTTAATACCAGTATATGTATTCCGCAAAATTGGTAGTAAGGCATAGATAACAAGCGCGATAATCGCTGGTACTGTGCCAATTCCGACTAGTGGAATAAGTAAACCGAGCAAGGCAAGTGATGGAATTGTTTGTAAAATAGCGGTCACTTGGATGATTGGTTCTGCTGCACGCTTGTGGCTCGTTAGATAGATTCCAAGCGGTACAGAGATGAATACGGCGATAAATAGCGATACGAAGGATAATTCAATATGTTGGACTAAAGCGGTCCAGAGAGCGTCCTGTCGCACCTGAAACGTATCGATTAATTGACTCATACGCGCTCAGCCTCCCTTTCTAGTTGTTTCGCCAGGAATTGGATGACGTGTTGCTGTGTGATGGTTCCGACTGGCTTGCCGTCTTTTTCAACGGATACATAGGCCTGGTTCGCCAATTGTTGTAGTAATACTTCCACTGCGATACGTTCCGCGAAGTCAGCTTCTCCAGCTATGGCTTGTGCCTCGAAATAGCCTTGTTCTATCATATCTTGCACGGTAAATTTAGACGACAATACGTGTTTGTTTACGTTGCCTGACTCCAAGAAATTCTGCACAAATTCATTCGCTGGATTTTGCAAAATTTCATTTGGCGTGTCGCATTGCACGACTTCACCGTCTTTCATAATACAAATTCGGTCGCCGAGCATGAGCGCTTCTTGCATGTCATGTGTGACGAACACGATGGTTTTTTTGATTCGGCGCTGTAAAACGATCATGTCTTGTTGCAACTTTTGACGGCTAATCGGGTCAAGTGCGCTGAACGGTTCATCCATTAAAATGATTTCGGGATCAGCGGCTAAAGCGCGGACGACTCCAACCCGTTGCTGTTCCCCACCAGAGAGTTCCGACGGTTTACGGTTCCGATAACTTTCCGCGTCCAAACCAACGCTGTTCAGCAATTCGGTAATCCGATCATGCATTTTTTCCTTCTCCCATTTCTTCAGTTCGGGCACAATCGCGATATTTTCCTCAATTGTCATATGTGGAAAAAGCGCAATTTGTTGCAGTACGTAGCCAATATTCCAGCGCAATTCATGAATATTATAATCACTAATTCGCTTTTCATCGATATAAATGGTGCCTGTTGTCAGTGGAATGAGACGATTTATCATTTTCAATGTCGTTGTTTTACCGCAACCACTCGGTCCAATCAATACGAAAAACTCGCCATCTTTTATATTCAAATCGATATTTCTGACGGCATGTTCACCATTTTGATATTGTTTTGTTACATTTTCGAAGCGTATCATGGGTCACTTCCCTTTCCATTCTTGTCATTAAAACACGTTTATTATTTTACCTACTTCTCAAAATTAGAAACGTTTGTTCTTAATTCTACCACTATCGACTACAAAATTACACAGTTAAGCATTTCGTTGACAAATCAACTAAAATTGCGCATAATAAACTCTATCACAGTGAAGTAACTATCATCGCCTTCTTTATCAAGCAACAAAAACAGACAAGGACAACTTGAAAGGGGAATGACAAAATGGGATTGCATGGGTACTATTATTATATTGACGAGCCAGGAATGCGCGAAATAAAAGCGGGAGATGAGTCCGTTTTTACACTACCGATGCTTCTGTCACTAGATGAATATTGGGAGATTATTCATTATATATTTTGTGGGAAAACCAAAAACGGGAAATCTCCGTGGGGCTATATTGTTCCACTTAAAATCGAAAATGAAATTCGCGATTCCTTAGCCACCGTCTATTTCATCTACCCAGAGCAAGTACGCATGGCCAAAGACGCCTTATTTAGCATCACGGTGGAAGAATTCGTCGCGACGTACAGCTTTAAAGAACTGAAGAAAGCGGGTTTATACGGGATAAATTGGCGGACAAAAAAGGATAAGCTAGAGAAAGAACTACGGATAAACTTCCAAGCCTTGCGGACATTTTTTAATAAAGTTGCACAGAGTGATGATTGTATTATATTTTATGTGGTGTAACGAAGTGCTGAAACAGCCCGTTTAGCCTCGACAGAAATTGTTAGGGGGCGCAGTGAAAACCCTCTTTTGGTTTTTGCGGAGGCCACGAAATTTCCGAGAGGCTGGCTGTTGAAGCCGGATCCGGAGGCGCAGGTCACAACGCCGAACATGGATTACATGCCCACTCTGTTCTCATGCATATTGCGGCTCTAATTCAGCACACGACGCTTCATAAGAGCCGCAACAAAAACCACCGATTCAACTACTACAATCGGTGGTCTTTTTCATGCCTACTATTCCGTAATAATCGTATGAATCAACTTCGGCGCCTCAGCCTTATCACTCACTCGAATATTCTCGTAAATCTTCGTCTCAACAGCTTTCACATCTTCCTTATTCGCGTAAATCGTCACAAGTGGCTCACCTGCTGCCACCTTATCCCCGACTTTCTTACGCAACATAATGCCAACTGCCAAGTCGATTTCATCCTCTTTTGTCGCGCGTCCTGCTCCTAGAAGCATTGCGGCGATACCAATCTCATCTGCCACAATCTCAGACACAACGCCGCTTTCTTTCGCTGGCACATCGATTTTGAATTTCGCTTGCGGTAATTTGCTTGGATCATCAACAATCGAACCGTCGCCACCTTGGTTGTTCAAGAAATCCTTGAACTTCGCCAAAGCTTTTCCGTTCGCCATCACTTCTTTTAACATTTCGCGTGCTTCGTCCAAATCCTTCGCTTTCTTAGCTAAAACAACCATTTGACTTCCTAAAATTAAAACTAATTCCGTCAAATCTTCCGGTCCTTCGCCTTTTAGCGTATCAATGGCTTCTTGTACTTCCAAAGCGTTTCCAATCGCAAAGCCAAGTGGTTGCGACATGTCGGAAATAACAGCCATCGTTTGACGACCAACGTTATTCCCAATTCGAACCATCGCGTGCGCCAAGTTCTCCGCATCTTTGTCTGTTTTCATAAACGCACCGGCGCCCGTTTTAACATCCAATACAATCGCGTCGGCGCCTGCTGCAATTTTTTTACTCATAATCGAACTTGCAATTAGCGGAATCGAGTTTACCGTACCCGTTACATCGCGTAACGCATATAATTTTTTATCAGCAGGAGTTAAGTTCCCTGATTGACCGATAACCGCGACTTTATCACGGTTCACCAAATCGATGAACTGCTCTTTCGTGATTTCAACGTGGAAACCTTTGATCGCCTCTAATTTATCAATCGTGCCTCCCGTGTGGCCCAATCCGCGTCCAGACATTTTTGCAACGGGTACGTCAAGCGCTGCAACAAGTGGCGCCAATACAAGCGTCGTCGTGTCGCCCACACCGCCAGTCGAGTGCTTATCTACCTTGATGCCTTCAATCGCGGACAAATCGATTGTTTCGCCGGAATTGACCATCGCCATCGTTAAATCTGCGCGCTCACGGTCTGTCATATCTTGAAAGAAAATCGCCATAGCCAGAGCACTAACTTGATAATCAGGAATCTTGCCAGCCGTATAACCATCGACCACGAATTGAATCTCTTCCGTCGTCAACTCTTTGCCATCACGCTTTTTCGAAATTACGTCTACCATTCTCATTTTAGTTCACCAATCCTTTTTTATTTTAAGTCGTTTAGGAAGCTTGTACCGTACTCAGGCATTTTTACTTTAAAATTATCTGCGACAGTTGCGCCTAAATCGGAGAATGTTTTGCGCAAATCGAGTTCTTTGCCGCCGTCTTTGAATTGTTTTGAATAAGCTAAAAGTGGCACGTATTCGCGTGTGTGGTCGGTGCCGCGGTATGTTGGGTCGTTTCCGTGATCGGCTGTGATAAGTAGCAAATCGTCTTCTTGCATGTTCGCGAACACTTCTGGAAGTCTCGCATCGAATGCTTCTAGCGCATCCCCATAACCGATTGGGTCGCGACGGTGTCCAAATAACGCATCAAAATCAACCAAGTTTAGGAAACTCATACCATGGAAATCTTCGGTCAAAAGGTCGATAAATTTATCCATGCCGTCCATATTCGACTTCGTGCGAATCGATCTCGTTACGCCTTCATCATCAAAAATATCCGAGATTTTACCGAGTGCGATTGAGTCTAGACCGCCATCTTTCAAATGATCCATCACCGTTTTATCAAATGGTTTTAGCGCGTAATCGTGACGGTTGGACGTACGTTCGAACGTTTTCGCTGTTTTACCAACAAAAGGACGGGCGATAATACGACCCAGCATGTAAGGCTCATCACGCGTAATTTCGCGGCAATATTCACAAATACGATACAATTCTTCGAGTGGAATCAATTCTTCGTTCGCAGCAATTTGCAACACGGAATCCGCGGATGTATAAACGATCAAAGCACCTGTCGCCAGCTGTTCTTCGCCAAGCTCTTCCATGATTTCCGTACCACTTGCCGGCTTATTCCCGATAACTTTACGACCAGAGAAGTCCTCAATTTTTTGGATAAGTTCATCTGGGAATCCATCTGGAAAAACGCGGAATGGTGTGTCGATGTAAAGCCCCATGATTTCCCAATGTCCAGTCATCGTGTCTTTGCCTGCGGACGTTTCTTGCATTTTTGTGAAGTAGGCTTGTGGTTTGTCGGCCACTGGTACGCCTTGGATTTCACGAATATTAGAGAGACCAAGCATCGCCATATTCGGCATTTTTAGCCCTCCTTTTTCGCGTGCAATATGCCTTAACGTATCAACGTCAAAATCGTCAAATTGTGCCGCGTCTGGCGCTTCCCCAATACCCACCGAGTCCATAACTACAACGTGAATTCTTTTAAATGCCATTTTCAAAAACCTCCTTAATAGATTAAGCCAACGATTGTGGCCGTTAAGAAACTAACTAATGTGGCGCCAAATAACAGTTTCAAACCGAAGCGAGCGACAACGATACCTTGCTTGTCGTTCAAGCTTTTGACTGCTCCAGCGATAATACCGATGGATGAAAAGTTCGCGAAAGATACTAGGAATACGGATACAATCGCGGTTGTTCTGCCTGAGAAGTGGAAGTTCCCGTTTGCTAAATCGGTCATGGCGACGAATTCATTGGATACCATTTTCGTTGCCATGATGCTTCCTGCGTGAACCGCTTCATTCCACGGAACACCAACTAGGAACGCAAACGGTGCAAAAACGTAACCGAGTAAATCTTGGAAAGAAAGTCCAAAAATACCACTGAAAATCGCGTTAATCATCGCGATAATCGCAACGAATCCAATCAGCATCGCAGCAACCGTGATCGCTACTTTGAAACCGTCCATAATGTACTCGCCTAATACTTCGAAAAAGCTCTGTTTGGCCTCTTCTTTGACTTCGAGAATATCTTCTTGTTCGGTGACTTCGTATGGATTGACAATCGAAGCGATAATGAAACCGCCGAATAGGTTAAGAACTAGCGCAGTTACGACATACTCTGGCTTCAAGAGTACCATATAAGAGCCGACGATGCTCATAGAAACGGTCGACATCGCGGACGCACAAAGCGTGTATAGACGATGTTTTGGCAGTAAACCAAGTTCTTTTTTCACGGAAATGAAAACTTCGGATTGTCCAAGAATCGCAGAAGCAACCGCGTTATATGATTCTAGTTTCCCCATTCCGTTGATTTTACTCAGCGCAAGGCCGATATATTTGATGATAAACGGCAGGATACGCCAGTGTTGCAAGATCCCGATGAGCGCCGAAATAAAGACAATCGGCAATAACACACTTAGGAAAAAGGACATTTGATCTGTGTTAACAAGCCCTCCGAATACAAAATTCACACCTTCAGCAGCGTACGATAATAGTTTCCCAAAACCGTCTGCAATTCCACCGATAAGCCAGTTCCCCGCGCTTGTGTTCAGCAAGATAAATCCTAAAATGAACTGTAATACAATCATGATGATAATCGGTCTAAATTTCACTTTTCTGCGGTCGTTACTCGCAATCCAAGCGATGCCTAGAACAACAATCAAGCCAATAATACCAATTAGATATTTCATTATGAATCCCCCAATAATTTAAAGTATGAAACAATCATTGCTATGTTCGGTAAAACGGTTTACTAATAATGGTTACACCTTTTCAGCAAGCGTTTACATTTAGCTTCCGAAAAAGTAAAACGGTTTACTTTTAGTAGTATATCATCAATTTCCCCCCAAGTGAAACAATATCCTCTCTCCGTGTGCTCACAAATACTCATCTTCGTCGTTAAAGTCTGCGCGCTGGTGCTCACATACCTTAGTATGCTCCGCTCCAGTGCTCGACTTTGCCTAGAATCTAAGCATTTGTGAGCACACGGAGGCGTGGCGGGATATCTTGTTGGGCGGGTTTTCTGTGACTCTTTTTATTTTGCGTTTTATTCTACCACACTTTTTTTCGTGCTTTGGCGAATTATGAGGTCTAGTGGCATTTTTTTGTTGGGCATTTTTTCGGTTGGGTTTTGTATGGCTTTTAGTAGATATTTGGCTGCGGTTTTGCCAATGTTGTAGATGGGTTGGCGAATGGTAGTCAAAGTTGGTGCCATGTATTCTGCGAGCTCGATGTCGTCGAAACCGATGATCGAGAGGTCGTCTGGAATGCTGATGCCGAGTTCAAGCGCTGCGCGGTAAGTCCCCGCCGCCATCTGATCGTTTGTTACGAATAATGCTGTAATATCCGTCGATGCTAGTAGCTTTTTCGATGCAACATAGCCGCCCGCCATCGTTTGGTCGCCTGCCATAATCCAATCTGGTGAGCCTGTTATTCCGTGTTCCTTCAAGGATGCTTGATAGCCTTGCAAACGTTCTTCTACCGAATAAAAAGAATCGTCTGATGTGATAATTCCAATTTTCGTGTGTCCGAGTGATAGAAGATGTTCGGTCGCCATGTATCCGCCTTCATAATCATCGATAAAAATATTGCCTTCCTCGCGATGATGTCGTTTGCGATCGAGCAAAATGTACGGTTTATGTAGCGCTTCCAGTTGAGTGAACACGTTTGACGCTAAAATATTCGGACTCGCGATTATCAAACCATCCACGGCACGATGTAAAAGCTCTTCGACATACAAGTCCTCACGCGTACTGTCCTGCGAAGAGTTACACAGTAAAATCATGTAATCATGCGCGTTCAAATAGTCCTCTGCGCCCTTGACCATCTGCGAAAAAAATGGGTCCGTTACTTCCGGTACAATCATGCCGATCGTATTTGTCCGATTCGTCACCATATTTTTCGCAAAAAAGTTCGGTTTATAGGCTAAATCTTTTGCGGTTTGAAACACTTTATTACGCGTTGCTTCGCTAAAACGACTTCCTTTACCGTTTAGGATCTGGGAAATAGTCGTAATCGAAACACCCGTTTTTTCTGCAATATCTCGAATCGTCGCACTCAATGTGGCTCGCCTCTTTTCACAGGAAAAATTACTTCTCCTCCATCATGCCACATTTCGGTGATTTTGTTAATAGTTATCTTTTGGATTTGCGTCATTTCCTGAAACAATCGACACGCCAGCGCTTGCTCCGATACGAGTCGCGCCCGCTTCAATCATCTTATCCACGTCTTCTTTTGTGCGGATTCCACCTGATGCTTTCACGCCGATATTTGGTCCAACTGTTTTGCGCATTAACGCGATATCTTCGGCTGTTGCGCCACCAGTTGAAAATCCTGTCGATGTTTTGACGAAATCAGTTCCTGCAGCTACCGCTAAACGGCATGCACGCTCTTTTTCTTCGTCAGTTAATAGGCACGTTTCGATAATGACTTTAACTAAAGCTTTTCCTTTGGCTGCATCGACAACGGCTTTAATGTCAGACTCAACTAGCGCGTCGTTTTTGTCTTTTAGGGCACCCATATTGATGACCATGTCGACTTCTGTCGCGCCTTTTTGGATAGCGTCTGCTGCTTCGAATGCCTTGGTAACGCTTGTATTAGCGCCAAGTGGGAAGCCGATAACCGTACATACGTCCACACCTGTTCCAGCTAATTGTTCATGTGCTAGCTCAATCCAAGTTGGGTTTACACATACAGATGCAAAATTATATTGTTTCGCTTCTGCCGTTAATTTTAGAATCATTTCCTTCGTTGTTTCTGGTTTTAAAGCTGTATGGTCGATCATTTTGGCGATATTCGTCATGATTAATCTCCTCGCTTTTCTATTATTTGTCTTCATCATAATACATCGTTGAACATTTGTAAAGTTATATTTGAAATTATGTTCAGACGAATTAATAATTTTCTTCTACTGTACTAATTCTTTCGCAGTAAACTGGTCGGTGATGAGGATATTAGCATATTCTCCTTGAAGCGCACCATGAATCGCGGCAACTTTCCTAGCTCCACCAGCAATCAGAATCGAGCGCTCTTTTTGCTTGAGTGATTCAAGTTCAATGCCGATTGTACGAGCATCAATTTCGACGCTACAAATCTGACCGTCTTTATCGTAGAAACGGGAGCAAATGTCACCAACGCCGGTTGTTTTTAGCAGTTTTTTCTCGGATTCATTGAAATAACCAAGTCGGAAAAGAAGCGCTTCATCACGGACGGTTCCTACTGTAAAAACGGCGATATTCGCTTGTTTCCCCATCTCTATAATATGGTGAATATGCCGGTCTTGTTCCACCATTTCTTTGACAGTCGCGTTGTCGAAAATAACAGGAAGCGGTAAATGGCGCGGCATCGTTTGGAAATTTTCGGCGAATAAGGAAATCGTTTCGGATGCGTAGGTGTTGACGTTAGAATGGCTAATCCCGCCTTTTAATTGAATAACTTCAACGCCGCGTACATCTTGTGGACGGATTTTTTTCGCGACTTCGTACATTGTTGTTCCCCAACTCACACCAAGAATATCGCCATTTTTGACGGTTTCTTCTAGGTATTCAGCGCCCTTTTTGCTGAGAAAATCGGTAATCGTCGTATATTCAGTAGTTGGGGAAAAGACGACATGTGCCTCTTTCAAGTTATATTTTTCTTTGAGTGCAGCTCCCAGCGCGTCCAAATCAGCGAATGGATCGGTAACTTTAATCTCAACATAACCACTTTCTTTGGCAAATTGCAAAAGTCGGGATACAGTTGGACGCGAAATGCCGAGTTGGCTGGCGATTTCTTGCTGGCTGTAGTCGGATTGATAGTAAAGTCGCGCTACTTCAATGCTTAGCTGCTGTTTTTGTTTATCCATTGGGTTTCCTCATTTCTAACAAATTAGAACTATGCTCGCTTTTATTATAGCAGTTAAACCTCTTTTACGTCATTAACAATAGCGGTCATGTATTTTCTATTATTGTATAACTACAGAAATCAGGTTCTCATTTTTTATTGTGCGCTGACCTGTTTTGCTTTGTATAGAACCAGGATTGCCGCAGCGAGTAGGATAACGCCCATCACGGCTGGCGCTGCGTGTCCGAGTGATACGTAGATGGCGCCTCCGAGTACGGGCCCGATGATTCTGGCTAGCGATTGAATGGACTGGCTGCCACCTTGAATCCGGCCTTGTTCGCTCGCATTGACTGATTTGGATAGCATACCGTTGAATGATGGTCCGAATACCGAATCACCGAAGCCAAATACGAAGAATCCAATGATGAAAAGTGGCACGGATGCGACCAATGTTGATGTGGCGATGAACGCGTAACCCACGAGCTCGGCGCCCATTCCTAACATCGCGATGTGCTTGTCACTGAGCTTTTTCAAGAGTTGGGGCATGATGAAGGCTTGTGAAATGATGTCTTGGAAGCCCATGATGGAAAATACGAGTCCGATGAGCGCTGGTTTCCAGTTGAATGTGTCGATGGTGAATTGGGACATGATGGCTTGTAGTGATCCGCTTGGTACCCACAGTAGGAACGCCGCGATAAGCAGTCGGTTTAAGTTTTTGATGGATAATATGTTGAAAAGTTGCAAAAATGGATTCAGTCGCGCTGGTGTGATTTTTTCGAGTCTATTTTTTGCGTGGAGGCTTTCTGGCATGAAGAAGAATCCGTAAATCATGTTCAGTAGTGCGATAACCGCGCCGAAGTAAAGTGGGGCGGTGTAGCCGAAACTGGTTGCGAGTAGCCCGCCGATGGTTGGACCCATGATAGAACCAGCGCCTGCCATCGCGCTTACCCAGCCGAAGTATTTCGTGCGCTGTTCGGGAGGCGTGATATCGGCAAAATAGGCGAAAATGGTGCTGATGCTACCGCCTGTTATGCCTTCGATAATGCGTCCTGCGAATAGTACCCATAGCGCTCCGCCGATTCCGAAAACGAAGAATCCGATAGCAGCGCCGAGTAAACTGACGATGAGTATAGGGCGGCGTCCGTATCTGTCACTTAGAGCACCGAGCACTGGGGCAGAAAAGAACATGCAGACGGCGTAAACGGACATGAGTAAGGTCACGACCATTGCTTGATCTCCGGGATGAGTTATATAAGGCTGTACTAAGAACGGGATGACTGGTGTGATAATGCTGAATCCGATTCCGATAAGAAATACAGAGATAAGGCCGAATACTAAGGCGTGCTTGTTGACGATTGGTTGCTTGTTGTTTGATTTGATTTCTGACATTGATTTCTCTCCTTAAGAGGCGTTATTTTGTTTCCAGGTAAACAATAACTTATTTTTGTTTCCTTGTCAACAAATTTTTCAGGAAATAAAAAAACAGCCGCGACTCTGAATATAGAGTTAAGCTGTTTCGCTTTTTTAGGATTTGTCATCTGCATTCTGTTTTTGGATTTCCGCATCTAAATGGTTACTGTAGTTTTTTAGAAATTTTAGCGTGGCGTTGAATTGTTCCTCCGTCACTTGCTCGAAAACGGCTTTATCACGGTCTTGGAACTCTTTATGCAACGTTTCGTGGATATCGAAAACTTCTTGTCCTTTTGTGGTCAGGCGGAAATAGATTTCTTTCTTGTTGTCTGCTTTTTGATAGCTTTCGATGAGGTCTTTTTCTATGAGTTTTTTCGTTAATTTACTGATGGCGCCTCGAGTCATGTAAAAGGCTTCCGCGAGTTTTGTCACGTTTGGCTCCGTCATTTTTCCGATATATTCGACGCCGTGGACTTCGGACGATTTGTATCCCTTGAGGCTCACTTCCATCTTGGACTTGTTCAGCGAGGCCATTTTGTTAAATACATCCCTGACGCCTGACATGATTTCTTCTTCCTTGTTCATGGCTTGCCCTCCTGCCTACTTCGTGCGTTCAGGACAATTATAACTTGTTTTTGTTTCTTTTTCAACAATAAAATTCAGAATGCTGCTGGATTGGAAGGTGTCGCAATCCACGCTTCTATTGGTGGCACAACTACTGGTGGAACGGCTACATCACCGGATATCCGTTTCAAGAATTGGCGGGTTCGTTCTTGTTTCGGTGCGCCGAATAATTCTGCCGGGCTTCCTTCTTCTACCACAACGCCGTCTGCCATGAACAATACATGATCGGAGACTTCCTTCGCGAATTGCATCTCGTGCGTGACGACAACCATGGTCATGCCTTCTTCCGCGATGGATTTGATCACGGCTAAAACTTCACCGACGAGCTCTGGATCGAGTGCCGAGGTCGGTTCGTCAAATAGGATAACTTCGGGATTTAGGACGAGCGCTCGCGCAATGCCGACGCGTTGTTGCTGTCCACCTGAAAGCTGGCTTGGGTAAAAATCGAATTTATCGCCGAGTCCGACTTTTACGAGGATGGCTTCGCTACGCTCGCGGGCTTCGGCTTTTTTGACTTTTTGGGCGATAATCAGTCCTTCCATCACGTTTTGAATCACGGTTTTATGCGCGAATAGATTGTAATGTTGGAATACCATCGCGGTTTGTTTGCGCAAAGCTATGATATCTTTTTTCGTCGCTTTTTCGGTAGCTACCGTCACGTCGCCGATTTCGATTAAGCCACCATTTGGCTTTTCTAAGTAATTGAGGCAGCGCAAAAGCGTCGTTTTCCCTGAGCCGCTGGGGCCTAGAATCGTGATCACCTCGCCTTTGTTGATTGTTAAATCGATGCCTTTTAGCACCTCTTGTTCGCCGAATTGCTTTTTAATTCCTTGTAAGCGTATCATCCAATCCCTCCCTGGTTATAGGCCGTGGCTCTGCGGTCTATGCGTGACGCGATTAGTTCGATGACGATTGTGACGCCCCAGTATAGCAGTCCTGCCGCGATGAACGCCTCGAGAAACTTGAGGTTGCTTGAGGCCACGATTTGCGCAGTTCCCGTGATTTCTTTGACAGAAACGAGGAAAGCGATAGACGATGCCTGCAAAAAGCCAACCGTGACATTCGTCAAATTCGGAATCGACTGCGCGAGTGCTTGCGGTAAAATAATGCGCGTCATCACTTGGAATTTGGTCATCCCGACCGAGTAACCCGCCTCGATTTGGCCACTAGGAACAGCAACAATACCAGAACGGATAATCTCGGAAAGATACGCCCCGGCGCTAAGTGATAACGCGATAAGTACGAAAATCGTGATCGGCACGCCGTTGATATTAAATGACCAGTCGTAGCGCTTCGCCAGGCTATCTAGCAGGAGTGGCAAGCCGAAATAAATGAGCATGATATGCATCACGATTGGCGTGCCGCGGACAAAGGACACATAGCCATTCGCCACATGATAGACACCCTTGACGCGATAAATACGTGCTAGCGCGACGCCAAGTCCAATCAAAAAACCAACAATCAGGGGTACAAATGTAAGCATTAAGGTAAGCGGGAGCGCCGTCAAAATTTCTTTAAAAGCCTCCCAAATAAACGGATAATCGAGTTGCATCGTTTGGTTCGCCTCCTTTTTTAGTCTAAAACTACGACCGGTGCTTTATGACGATTCGCGCGTTTTTCAAATACTTTTGCCGCTTGTTCTAGAATCAACACGACCGCGTAATAAATGATCGACATCGCGATGTAGACTTCCAGCGCGTGAGCCGTCGCCGCAATCAGCGCTTCCCCACGTCCCATCATGTCCATCAGCCCAATCGTGAACGCGAGCGACGTATCTTTCAGCGAACTAATCACCGAATTCGCCACATTCGGAAACGCAATACTCGCACTCTGCGGCAACACAATCCGGAAAAAGCTCTGCATCGGACTCATACCAACCGACATCGCGGCTTCCGTTTGTCCATAATCCACGCCCTTGATCGCGCTTCGGAAAATCTCCGAGAAAATCGCCCCATCACGCAGCGCATAAGTCACAATCACGAAATACGCCGGCGCCATCCGCGAAATATCGACACCAAACACGAGTAGTAACGCTGGCAAACCATAAAACACCAAAAATAACTGAATCAACATCGGCGTCCCGCGAATAAAGGAAAGAAATACAACTACCAACTGACTCAAAACTGGCACCCGAAACAACCGAATCACCGCCAAAATCAGCCCCAAAACAAGCCCAATCACCGTCGCATAAAACAAAACCTGCAACGTTATCATCAAATATTCCAGCAATGTCGGAATAAAATCAAAAATCAAATGCCAATCAAACGCCTTCCCCATCCGCGTTCCACTCCTTATTCTTTAAAATGTAAAAGCTACATCCTGCTTTAAACAAATCGAGCGAAAGCGGTTGTATTTCATGATTTTGGTGGAAGCCGGAAGCGGAGCATACTAGTGTATGTGAGAACCGGAAGTCCACTAAAATCGTGAAATGCGAGCGCTTGTCGCCGATTTATCTATCCTAGGATCTATTCTTTAAAAATCGACCGTGTAATCCGCACCCAACCATTTCTTGCTCAATTTACTAACCACGCCTTCTTCCTTCAATTCCTTCAAAGCCCCGTCCAAATCATCCGACAACTGCGACTCATTTTTGCGTAGCAAGAAGAAAACCTTCGAATTTAGCACAGGATCCCCGACAACTTTTTGCTGCGCGTCTGCCTGTTCATTCAGCAATTTCACCGCGAAAGGTGTCGTAATCGTTGCATCCGCACGACCCGTCCGAATTTGATTTGTCGCATCATTATTTCCCGTACCCGAATACACGATATTAATTTTATCCCCGTGCTCCTTATTGTATTTCTCCAAATACACCGCCGAATTACTCGTCGCACTCACAATCGCCGTCTTCCCAGCGAGATCCGCGACCGACTTAATATCCGTATTATCCTTGTTCACCGCCACCTGCAGCGGAAAAACATTATATGGCTCCTTATTAAATAAAAACTTCTCCTTACGCTCATCGTTCACTTCCATTTGATGCGCCACGAAGTCGATTTTATTTGTTTGCAAACTCAATAATAAATTCGAAAAATCCATCGTTTTAAACTCAAACTTGTACTGCGGCAACTTCTTATCCAGCGCCTTTACAAGTTCCACATCGTACCCCGTCAAATTCCCCTTATCATCAATAAAGCAGATATTCGGAAATTGCGTCCCAGTCCCAACCACAATCGTTTTAACATCCTTACCATTATCGGTGAGCGCATCACTCGACGCCCCCGTATCCGTTCCAAGCCCACAACCCGCGAGCAAAACACCACCTGCCACCACTAACAACGCCCCAAAAATCCACTTTTTCATCCAATCTCCCCTTAATTCGAATTAACTAGCACATCCACATCGCCTAATTCAGCAAACAACGATTCATCCAAAACCTTGCGCAAAAACACAATATTATCCCCTTCATACTCATGCTCATAAAACCCAACATAGCCGCGATGTTCATAAATCGAAACAAGCCAAGGATGCCGCGTCGCCGTCGCCAAGTAAACTGCAGGAGCCTTAATCTGCGCCACCAAAACCTGCTCCTCCACATAATCCAAAAGCGCCGTCCCAACACCTTGCCGCTTGAAATCCGGGTCCACCGCAAACCACCAAATAAATGGATACGGCTGAATCGAGCGCTCCCCTAAAGCCCACGGGAAAGCCACCGTCACCGTCGCAATAATCCGCCCATCACGCTCCAACACATAGTTCGCATTACGCCGAATATTCTCCTCCACCGTCGCCAAATCCGCCGTCGCCCCAACAAATTTGATATCCATCTCCTTCAGCGGCTTGTACCCCCGAATCGAGACATCATGCACGACCGCCGCATCTTCCAACTTCGCCAACCGAATAACATCCCCCACAAAAATTCCTCCTTAGTTTTTTTAGATTGATAAAACCTCCAAATAAAGCAAAAACTGTCACTCTATTATTTCGAGTAGGACGAATATTCTGCTTTAAACAAATTGAGCGAGAGCGTTTGTATTCCGCAAGTTTGGTGGAAGCCGGAAGCGGAGTGTACGACTGTACATGAGAACCGGAAGTCCACCAAACTTGCGGAATGCGAACGCTTGCCGCCGATTTATTGAGATTATGCTCCAGCTCATTAGTTTTGCGCCTCAACTTTGCTCGCGTAACGACTTTCCTTAAATGGCAAATCCAAATTCCCACGCAGCGTATCACTCACATATTCCCGATCATAATACCCACGCGCCTCCAAAATCGGAATCACTTTTGCAACAAAATCATCCAAGCCCTCGCCCAAAACTGGCGCTCCAAAAATAAAACCATCCGCCGCCTTGCCATCAAACCAAGCGATTAACTCATCCGCAATCCGCTCCGGCGTGCTCACAAAAGCCGATTTTGGCGTCGTCACCCGTAACGCCACCTCACGCAACGTCAAATTCTCACGCTTTGCATCCTCCTTAATTTTCCGCGTCGTCGCCCGAAAACTATTCTCACCAACCGTCCCAATATCAGGAAACGGCTCGTCCAGCGGGAACTTACCGAAATCAAAATGATCGAAAAACCGTCCAAGATACGCGAGTGCCTCCTCATCCGAAACCAAATTCTTAATTTTCTCATATTTAGCATCCGCGTCCGCCTGCGTCACCCCAACAATCGGCGCAAACCCAGGGAAAATCTTAATCTCATCCGCGTTCCGACCATTCGCCACCGTCCGCGCCTTCACATCCGCATAAAACGCCTGCGCCTCCTCGAGCGAACCACCATTCGTAAACACCGCATCCGCACTCTTAGCCGCCAAATCCTTCCCCGGCTCCGACGCCCCGGCCTGAAAAATCACTGGTTGCCCCTGCTTCGAACGTCCAATATTCAGCGGTCCTTCCACCGAGAAAAACCGTCCCTGATAATTCAAGCGGTGCAACTTCTCTCGATCAAAAAACTGCCCAGTCTCGCGATCCCGCACAAACGCATCGTCCTCCCACGAATCCCAAAGCCCCTTCACGACCTCCAAATGCTCCACCGCAATCTCATAACGCAGCGCATGTTCCGGATGCGTTTTCTTACTATAATTATTCGCCGAACCCTCAAGAGGCGACGTCACCGCGTTCCATCCAGCCCGACCATCACTAATCAAATCCAGCGACCCGAACTGCCTCGCCACCGTATATGGCTCACTATAAGACGTCGAAAGCGTTCCAACCAGCCCAATCCGCGACGTTACCGCAGCCAACCCCGATAGCACCGTCAAAGGCTCGAACCGATTCAAAAAATGCGGCATCGATTTCTCATTGATAAACAACCCATCCGCTACAAAAGCAAGCGTAAACCCAGCCGCCTCCGCCTTCAAAGCCTGTTCCTTATAAAACTCAAAATTCACACTCGCATCCGCCGGCACACTCTCATGTTTCCAAGCATTCATGTGCCCACCAGGACCATGCAACATCACGCCAAATTTAATTTTTCCCATCCATCATTTCCCCCTTCTCATCTCACATCCGCCGTCAAAATTGCCTCACTAATCAACTGCACCGACCGAAACCGCGCGTCCTGCCTCGCAACCGGCGTATGAATCACAAACTCATCCACATCAAAAGTCGCCCGCAATCGCACCAATTCCGCCTTTACCTGCTGCGCCGTTCCAACGATAATATCCGCCGCACGCTCCTCAATCTCGAAATCAACCACACCAGCCTGTCTCGCAAATTCCTCCGCCTGAGCCACCGTCTGCACCGTCACCGAAACACCCGTCGAAAGCGTCACCCGCACCACTTTCTGCTCACCCGCAAGCGCTCGTGCCGCGTCTTCCGTATCCGCCGCCAAAACCGGAACTGCAATAATCAATTCACCATCCGGATTCGCCGCCCGAAACGCCGTCACCGCCTCGCCAAGCGCCACCTCGTCACTATTAATAAATTTCGCAAAACAATAATTCACACCTTGCGCGCCCGCCAATTCCGCACTCGCCACACTCGCACCAAGCAAGAAAATCTCTGGCTTCGTTGGTGGATCAGGATCAACCCCAACACCCGCCAACGCATGATCCACAGGGACCTCATCATCCACGAACTGCTTCAAAAGCGCCAACTGCTCCGCAAAATCCGTTTTTCCCGACCGTCCAAACTGCAAAGCCTTCGTCGATAGCGGCAAACCACCAGGCGCCTTCCCAACACCTAAATCCACTCGATTCGGCGCTAATGTCGCCAATAAATTAAAGTTCTCCGCGACCTTATACGCACTATAATGCTGCAACATCACGCCACCCGAACCAACCCGAATCCGTTCCGTCCGCGCCAACAGATGCGACACCAAAACCTCTGGCGAAACACCAGCCAGCAATTTCGTATCATGATGCTCCGACACCCAAAACCTGTGATATCCCCATTCCTCGGCCTTCTCCGCAAGCGCAATCGTCTGCTGCAACGCCTGATACGCACTTTTTCCATCCGCAATCGGGCTCTGATCTAATAAACTGAGTCTAAATCCCATTTCTCCGCCTCCCTCAAAGCCGTTTCAAGCGCTGGCAAACCGAGCTCCGTCACGCCCCGATATGTATGCCCCCGACCAATTTCGACCACAGGAACATAACGCACCCCGTATTTCGCCTGCAAAATTTCCCGCTGCTCATCATGATCCGTCACATCAACCACCTGAAACTCGCGCCCCTCCTTCGTCAAATAATCCTTCACCTCCGCACAATACGCACAACCCTGTTTTGCCCAAACCACAATCGATAAATTTTCCGCCATCTCACTCGTCCTCCTTTTTAACTAATTTGCCCAACCTCACGTCTGCCAATCGCCACGACCAATTCCGTCAACTGCCCACGCAACCGCTCTTCCAACTCCACATCCCGAATTGGCACAACCGCCGCCTTATCCACCTGCGCATCCACCACATAAACCCCTTGCAAAACCTCGCCCTTCAACACACCGAGTAACGGTTTAAGCGCAAAATCAATCGCCAACACATGCCCGCTGCTCCCGCCAGACATAATCGGCAGAACAACCTTATTTTTCAAAATATTCTCCGGCAACAAATCCAAAACCGCCTTCAAAACCCCCGTATACGAAGCCTTATAAACCGGCGAACCCACAATCACGCCATCCGCCGCCTTCATATCCGCGACCAATTCCCCGATTCGCGCATCCTTAAAATTCGCGTTCACCAGCACCTCCGCATCAAAATCCCGCACCGAGTGAAAATGAACCTCCACCCCATCCCCTTGCAAAATCCCACCAGCATACCGCAAAACTTTCTCCGTCCCCGATTGCGCCGATGGACTACCAGACAAAATCACGATTCGACTCATCTCATCCCCACTTTCTTTTAAAACATATATATCCGATGCATTTACTATGAATTAAGACAAAAAAGAACCTCCCTTCCGAATTTGGAAAAGAGATCCCTCTTCTCCCCATTTGCCAGGCCAAAAACGCTCGCCTGCTGGAATTAGCACCGTTCTATCACTAGAGGTTGCTGTGGGATCAAAGGACCAGGTTCCTCCCCCAACTCTTAATAAGGACTGTATAATTTTTATGATTGGATGTATCTTACCATCTCCAAAATCAGATGTCAACAAATAGTTTGTCTTTTTAGATTAGTTAGCTTTTTCACAAAAAGGATAAGAGAAGGCTATATCTAGCATTCCAAGCCTCAATTTTTTTCTATCTGATACATATTCCGTATAACTGATGTTCGGCAAATCAGGCACCCCAGAACAAACCCACTCACATTTAAAATCACATCCGTCACATCCATAAAATGATTCGGATAAATAAACACAATATCTAAAAATAGCTGTACAGATTCAATCATCACCGAAGTAAGTAAACCGACACAGAAAATCCTCCCAAAAGAAAGTTTCGGCTTGATCACACTCACATAAACACCAAAAGGAAATAGCAACATTACATTCCCCACGATTTGATATAAACCCGCACCTTGCATAAACGGTATAACATTCATATAATCCGTCACCGCATAACTCCCAGCATCCAACAAATCGGCAAATACCGTAAACGGAAAAATCACAAACTTAATCAAAAATACCAAATAAACACCAAACAAAATCGTCGCAAAATAATACCTATCCAACTTCTTCCCTTTCAAAAGAAATCCCAAAGTTATCACCATCACGACAAGAATAGCAATCGCCAAGATAATAATACGAGCAGGATCATATGTTATGTCCATGCTAGCCATTCCCCCTAATGAACTACCCTTCAAAGCCTCGAACACAACCTCTTCTTATCCCACTTATACACAACAAAAATCAACACTGCAAAAACTGCAAACACAACCAAATAACCTAGCATCAAATTCGCATTTTCTCCAGAAATCACATCCATCGTGGAAGCAGAAGTATTGTATATTTTCGGCACAGTAAGCAGCATCAAATTTTTCACATCAAATCCACCTAAATTGGGAACAAGTAGCATGTATACAAATAGCGCGATAATACTAACTAACGTTGACCGCACAGCAACTGTCAGCAAAAAGAAGAAGCTACCGAATAAAATCAAGACCACAGATTGATACACAAATTGCATCGGTAATTCTGACAAATAATTCACACTTATGTTCGGCTGAATCCCCATCACTAGGTTGAATGCATACTGAATTCCTATAGAAATGAGAATCGTAGCTAAAACTGAAACAACAGCCACAACCGCTATCGACAAAAGCTTACTAAAAAATAACGATCTATAACCTTTCAATAGCAGCTGACTCTTCATTGTCCTATGCTTAAAATCAAAAAACGCAACGTGACAACTATATATACCAAACACAATAGGCAAAAACAAAATCGCAATGGACGTAAAAATTTGATTCGGAGCATTCAGTGGATTCAGCGCAACCTTTGCCGCAATCACACGATAATAATCATACTTCAATACGTTACTTATCTCCTCTGAATTCCCGTCCTTTGTAATTTCTAAATCCTCCGATAAGGCTTGCTTCAATGTAATACCATCTTTTTCGTACATTTGCATCGTATCATTAAAACGAACCTCTTTTTGGTGCAGCGAACTATATTGCGCATAGCTCGAAAAACCACATAGCACAACAAGAAACAGCAGCAATGTCATCACATATTTCGCCTTCCATTGATAAAATAATTGCATCCTGACACTATCCCACATACTTTTCATATACGCTCTCCAAATCTGCAAACTCATTTCTAGCAACATGGATTAATTCCGCATCATTGATCACAAAAACCTCATCCAAAATCCGATTATAAAAATCAAACTGGTGCCCGCAAACTAAAATAAGCATTTCCTTTTTGCATGACATTAATAATTTTCTGACCTGTTTCGCAGTCTCATAATCTAACCCATTAGAAACTTCGTCCAAAATAAGCATTTCCGGCTTTGTCAATATAGCAATAAGAATCGACAAAATCTTTTTTTGTCCCAGTGAATAGGATTTTACCTTTCTCTTTAACACGCTGACATCTATGTATTTCAACAACAATCCCTGCTCGTCCCCATCCAAATCCCGTCTAACTAGTAAAGCGATATTATCATACGCGTTTAGATTACTGTATAAACATGATTCATCAAAAACGGCAGTAATATTTCTCGATTTCACAACCTCACCAGAATAATCCTCAAACCCCATGATACAGTTGAAAAAAGTCGTTTTCCCCGCGCCGTTCTTTCCTAAGAAAAAAATAATGCCATTGGAATCTAGCCTCATGTTAACGCCAGATAGTACTATTTTGTTTTTAAATTTTTTATATAGGTTAATAATTTCTAGCATCCTATCACCTCGTTTATCTCAATAACTGACCCATTACAAAAGCAAAGCAGCTGACCTTTGAAATAAACTAAAGCGCAACTGCTTCACTTAAGTCTAAATTCCCTTACTTCAGATAACCCGTACCATTAGACTTCATTCTGTAATAATCTGATCTATCAAATTGTGCAAATGCAACATCGCCCCAAGGACTGGGTGTACCAATCTTATATGTTTTTGTTCCTCTATAATCTTTGTACCCTGTACCATTTGCGTAATTTGTAATTCCTTTTTTCCCAATTATATTCGGAAAGATATACCCTGCTTCTTGCCATTTGTTATTCTCTGCCACAGTAGTACCATTGTATTTATAACTTATATAATCTTTACACCAAGCAGCAAAACCGCCTCTTTTATATGAGTATGTCTTATTTTTATAAGCGGCTGCTTTGAGTAACATTTTAGTGTTTTGTGGCTCTTCCCCTGTTACTTCTTCAATCCCAACATTATCAATTTCAGAAATTGCTTGAGCTGTCGTTAAAGATTCTAAATCACTAAAACTCTCTTCTGCATTGACATTTAATGTTGGTGCGACCATTGTGAACGCAATGGTAAAAGAAAATGATAGCGCTAGTATTTTAACTTTCTGTTTACTTAACATAATTCAATCTCCTCTTTTCTTCTCTATTTTTCTGACCAATCCTTAGCATACATCAATATAAACAAAGTGTCAAATGTTACTTTTCAATGTAAAGAAAGATGCTTTTAATAGCCTCTAATATTAATAGAATACTTTAGATATCTTCCTTACAAAGTCTTTTATACAGGCAAATAATTCTCTTATACACCTTTCTAGCCAGTTTCCTTATTGATATTTTTATATAACTTCTGAATACTTCTTCATCCGAATTAAAGTTATATATGTATAAAATTATACGTATTAATCATTCTTCATATTAATAAACTCCAATTGAATTCATCATGAATAAAAAGCTCTAAATGTGTTTAAAAACCACAAAAAGCCCCTCAAAAGGAGCAAAAACCTCTCAAATCTCTTCCACAATCGATGTCCCAGAATCTCTCTCCAGCCCATTCCACTGCCATTTCTCGTGCATACGAAGTTTTCCATCTGGTAAAAATTCTGGTGTCGAATGGCACGTCCCGCTTCGAATCTTTTTATGGACGCTTACATGATTATAGCGAAAATCGATTGACCCGTCCTTATGAACAACGCCAATCAGTGTGCCACGCTCAATCTCGCCTCCCTCGTATGTCCCCGAAATAACATCGCCATCTTGAAAATAATGAAAAACCGTTTTTTCAGATACCTCGCCATTTCCCGAGTTTTCGACCACTGTGAACTTTTTACCCTGATAATTAACGATCAGAATCCCTCCTAGTTTTCGAACTAATCACACAACTATTATAGCACAAAATGACAAAAATGCCCTAGCCAAGTGATGCATGACTAGAGCCTCATTTTTTACTCGCCTAAATTCTTAACCCACGTATCCATTGCGCGGCGTGGCTTCGCGTCAGGTACCTCGTTGAACCGCGTCATCTGCAGACAACCAACGATCTGCTGACCATCCAGCCCTAGCTCCGTCACAACCTCCGAATCAAAAATAAAGTTATTCGTCCGCCACAGCACGCCAAGACCAGCTTCCCATGCCAAAAGTTGGACGTTCTGAATAAACGCACTCGTCGCAGCAATCGCCTCAAAATCCTTCTTGCCACTCCCGATAATATCTGTCGTCACAATCAGCGTGTAAGGCGGCGCCACAATCTTGCGCTCATTCCCAGCTCGAATCTGCTCACGTCGCTCATGCGTCAACGGCTCGCCCTGCATCCGCTCCATCGAGTTCACAATCGCCTCCACAAAACGGCGCTTCTCCGCTTCCGTCGACAAAACCGCCACATGCCACGGCTCTATTTTACTATGAAACGGTGCAAAAGCCGATTTCTCCAAAATGCCGTCAATAACCGCGCGCTCGATTGGCGCCTCGTCCACCTGCTTGATACTGCGTCGTTCCATTATAATTTCTGATATATCTTTAGCCATCGATAGTCCTCCTAGTGATAATCATTCTCACTAAGTATAGCACGCCAAACCTTCATTGACCATTATCTAACTTCCTGGAATCTCCAACGTTAGGTCATTTTTCGATTTATGCGCCACGATGTAATCAATATACTGCGTCATAAACTCACTGTCCGCCTTCTGCCACAACGCATAACCCGGCGTCTTCTCCACACCATTCAAATAGCGCTTATCCCCTGTGAAATACGCAAAATTGACCTGTTCCATCGTTTTTGCCATTTCTTCCACATCATCTGGATCATATTTTCCAGTTAAAAATAAATCGCTGAGCGCCTTCGTATAGCTAAATTGGCCAAAATAAGCCTTCGAGTATTGCTGAAAACCGAGCAAATTCGGATCCTTCGAGTTTATCTTCCGCGCATATTTTTCCACATCCACACGCTGCGTTTTATAAGACAAACCCTTATTCGGCGCGTAGTTAACGACACCATACTGCTGCGGATACATCGCCATCGAGCTCGTCGCAACATCATAAATCGTGCGGTCATGCGACGTTTCCGACCTAATATCTTGAATATGCACATGCCCACTCAAGTTCAGCGGAATATCATTCTTCGCGAAAAGCGACACCGCCTCCTTATTCTGCACAATCGTGAACCCTTTCGTCAAAAGCTCACTATGATCGAGCAAATTGTGATGCGTCACCGTAACCAACTCCGCACCATGCTTCTTCGCCAAATCAATACATTTCTGAATCCAAGCAAACGTCTCCGTGCTGATATACCCGTTCGTCTCCGGCGCACCATACCGCTTATTATTCTCATAATCCGCCGTATCCACCATCAAAAGCCAAACATCACTAGACGGCGTCGCTAGATAACTAAGCGTTGAATCATCCCGCATCACCGCCTCATCATAGCCCGAATGATGATAAATCGAAGCAAATTCTTTCGGTGTGATATCCTCCGCTTTTATCTGCTTATCCCCTTCAAATTTCCGAGCATAAGGGTTCAAAACATCATGGTTGCCAGGGATAACATAGGTTTGGACACCCGCCTTCTCGATATCCTCCAATTTCTCCGCCATTTCCTCGTGGCTGACCTTTTCACCATTATTCGTAATATCTCCACTGAGCACGAGAACATCCGGTTTCTGCGCCTTCACATCGTCCACAAAAGCATCCGTAATTTCGGTAATATAATTCTGCTGCTTGCCGTCCCCCGTCGCGAGGTAGGTTTTAAACGCTTTTTTACCATCAGTGAGGGTGTTCGAGAGATAGTGGATATCCGTAGCTTGGTAGATAGTGAGCGGTTGGTTTGCTGGGATTTTTGGAGATATAGTAGGTTCAGAAGTTTGTTCGATTGGTTGCGCGCATCCAGTTAACGCGAGACTCAGTAACGCAATATATGCAAGGGCAGTTTTTTTCATTTCGCGGAGCTCCTTTGTTTATATATTCACATGATTTAGTATAACATGGATTTTGGAGTTTTGGGGTGGATAAATTGTGACAAAGATTATACTATTTCGTTTGTAACCACATGTCCTCTATTTATTTTCCCGCTTAAAGTAAATAAAATTCATCAGCATTACGCCCAGTACGATGACAATGGCTAGCACGCTAAATGCCGAATGATCTTGTATAAAAGTGAATACAGATATAACCAATAGCACCAAACAAAGCACCGTTGCAAGAATTAAAAACCATTTAGAACCTTTTATAGTCTTCTTCAAAAACATCACCTCGTGAATTAATTGCATCTTGCATTCAATTATAAAACAAAAACAACAAGAAACACAAATTGAATGATGATAAATAATGAATTTCAACTTATACCTCCATATATCTTTATGGTATAATATCTCTGCAGACAACTAAAATCAGGAAAGGATGAGTAAGAAGTGGCAAAGAAAATACAACTTCCTAGCGGTCGATTATCCGAACACGCGACTGCGATTGGAAAAAACACGGATGCTTTGGCGTTGAAATTGAGGCCGAATGTATCCTATTCTACAGGAACTGCACAAGAATTAGTCTATGATTGCATGGAAATGATACAATTTTTGCAAATGTTTCCTACAGCCTTTTCAAAAGATGTTCAAAATCTACGCAATGTAGAAAAAGCGTTTGTTGCATCCGAAAAAGAAATTGCTAAGTTATTACAAAGCGGCGTAGATTTTTCTTGGAAAAAATGATGAAGGGGAGGCACTCAGGAAGATGGACAAAGAGAAAGCTTTACTTGAGAAACAGTTAGAACAAGCACTACAAAAACGTCGGAATTTAGAAGATGTACAGATTGGATTAATTGAGCTCAATCGCGAGAAGGCGAAAATCTTAATGAATTTTAGCGACGCTTGGCAAGGAAATCAGGCCTACACAGCAATCGGGAAACTACAAGATGAAATGGAAGCAGAGTGGCGGGAAACACGTAAAAATGCGAATGCACTAGAAGATCAATTGGTAGAAGAACAACGACAAATTCGCAACCAACTAGAACGATTAGAGGAGAATAACACCAATGGCGCGTATTGATATTGCAGAAATACATAATTTTGTGACCGTATTCATTGCAGAATCCAAGCGTGTACAAATGGAATTAGACCATAAAAAGACTGCGATTGGGCATTTTTTATCCGATTCAGACATTCAAGGAAACATTGGTGACCAAGCAAAAGCTTATTACCGAGATGTTTATTATCCACTTCTAGACGGAACGAAAACAAGTTTAATAGATGCCGAAGAACGCCTGAAAAAGTATATATCTGATTTCCACGCGCAAGTAGATCCATCTTCAAATGCAAAACTCGATTTAGCCCGCATGTACGAATTACAAGCAGACATGCGAAAATATGAAAACAAGATAGAAAATTTAAAAGCAAATGTCAATTCCACAGCAAATAGTATAGCTTCCATTGGGAAAAATATTGGTTTACAATTAGGAATGGAGACAGCCCTCGGAAATTTCCGAAGACAAGAACAAATAGTAGAGAACTACGAACAATTTGAAGCCACACATCGAAATGTCCTCCGTGACGTTTTAGAAAAACTCCACCAAGTCAAACAAAGCTTAGCACAAATAGAAAGTGGCGTTGCTTTTGACGCTTCTTCCCATACGTTCCATTCTAAAAAAATAAAACTAGGCGCCCTAGAACCTAAAAAAGCGAAGAAATCGTTTAACTTTGATAAATACGACAAGACGTTACAAGGAAGCTATTGGGTACTGACGAAGAACGGAAAAACAGATGCAGATTGTGCAGAAGCGACGATTGCATATAACGAAAGTTTGGCGGATGGCTCTGTCAAACCTGTGAAAGATGAGCAAGAAGATATCGATGCTAAAGTAATGGAAGCAGCAATAGATGGGATTTACTATTATACAGATGAGCCTATTAGCAAAGCACAAAGTTTTTCAATTATAAGCGGTATTATTGCAGGGGCAGTTGTAATGAAGAACAGAGGTATTAAAGTCCCAAAAACTGACTTCAATGAGATACAAAGTAATTTACTTATCAAAAACGGGGCACATAATTCATCAAAAAATGTCCCTTATCAAACTGTAAGGCATGCAAATATCGGGGATTTCAATACTAATAATCGGATAATAAATGGTGGGCATGGACAAGATAACATATCTTATCTAAAGGAAAATAATATAGAATTCAATGTTTTAAAAGAATACCCTAATGGTGTACGCATTGGAAATATTCCAAGCCATAAAAACAAATTTAAAAGAACTGGTGAGGGGCAGGCCTGGTTTCCAGATAATTGGTCTGAAAAGCAGATTTTCGAAGCAGGCGATTATATAGCTAAGTTACCAAGTAACGCTAACCTTCCCGATGGTATATGGACATTTTCAGAATATAAAGGAGTTCGCGTTGGAATTATTAAAACTGATGGCAAGGTCGGCACAATAATCCCTGATAACTCTAGACAACCATAAAATCAAAAAGGACTGATTGAAATGATAGACAACCAGCTAGTTACCGATATAGTAAACCGAAGAAAAAGCCTTCACCCCGATGATCCTAGCGTTCAAGAAGAATGGGAGAAGCTTACGAACATATTTATACAGAACGAAAATGAGACTTTAGATTACTTTCAAAACTGCAGTCCTGAGATACTAGATTGGTTGAGTGAGGTATTTGAAGATATCTCAGCAGTCTTGCAGAGTGAACAGTTTATTACCTGTATTGAGGGCTTGGCATTGAAATACCCTTATTTAGATTTAGAGTTGGATATTTCTTATGCGAAACAATCAATGCATTTATAGCTAGTTCTATTTCTTTGAACCTCTATACTATAAGGAAAAATTATTAAAAACGTATTAAGTTATCTAGCCACAAAATAAGTATCTAAAAAAAGCAGTGTAAGCAATGAATCTAGATTCATTGCTTACACCACAATTGTTTTTTTAGAAAAAATATTAAAGTGCCTTCAGTTATATACCAAACATATCCATATTATATCAGGTGATTGACACGTCTGCAAGGTCAAGCGCTGCATTCCATCCTACTTCTTAACTATATTTTCATGCTACCCCTCAATTAACATTATTTCCTAAATATTTAGCAATAGGTAAAAACATTTCAAATGCTAATTTTACTGGCACTGCGTTTCCAATTTGTTTATATTGCAAATTTAGTCTATGATTCTTAGATACTTTAATATTGTTACCCTCTGAAAACTTAAACCAGTCTGGAAATGTTTGAATTCTTGATACTTCTTTCACAGATAGCCTTCTATTCTCCGCACCCATAAGATTCCAAATATCTTTATCTATCTTCTTCATTGGTTCACCATCTGGATGAAGAGGTGCTTGCCTTCCAGATGCTTGTATAGTAAAACTTAGCTCGTCCCATCTTTTTTTCCTATTTCTCGATAGATACATTGAAGAGAAACCTCCCTCAAAATAATCTCCAGGACTATCTTTTAGATCATAAATTGCATCCTGCAAAGTAACATAAGGACTTTGTCCATTTAAGAGACCATTTGTTGGTTCTGGTAGATTATATTCAAATTTTTGTGATAGTTTACTTCTATGAACACCAACCATAAATACACGCTCTCGTAGCTGAGGAACTCCGTAATCCTTTGAATTCACTAAAAAAGCCTTTATTTCATAGCCGGCAGAGGAAAAATCTTCAATTACCTGTTTAAATACCTCACCTTTTGCCAAAGTCATTAACCCTTTAACATTCTCTGCCACAAAAAATTCTGGTTGACTTTGCAAAAGTGCACGTATGAAATGTATATATAAAAAATTACGTTCATCATCAATTAACCTAGGGCCTGCTGCTGAAAATCCCGGGCAGGGAAACCCCCCAATCATTAATTCACACTTAGGAAAGTTCGGTATTTTCCTAATGTCCATCTCATGCTTGAACACATTTTTTGAGAAATTAGATACATAAGTTTCATTGGCTTCTTTGAACATGTCATTCGAATATACTATATTAAATATACTTGTTTTTCGTTCCTTTTTGTACTCTTTGTAATCATTTAATAATTCCATAGGATTTGTATTCAAATTACGATTATTTGCATATATCCCTGCTAACTCCATTCCCAAATCTAGACCACCTGCACCCGAAAAAAGACTGACTACGTTTATTTTCTTGGTGTCATACTTTAAGTGGCTGTAATCAATATTAGGTACATTTAGGTCCTTAATCTTACAGTTTTCCTCAGCAATTTTAGAGAGTAAGGTTTCCTTTATCTCGA
The DNA here is from genome assembly GCF_014322795.1 of Paenilisteria portnoyi. Lineage (GTDB taxonomy): Bacteria > Bacillota > Bacilli > Lactobacillales > Listeriaceae > Listeria_A > Listeria_A portnoyi. The sequence goes on along the minus strand of NZ_JAASTT010000003.1, from coordinate 157,753 downwards.
CTTTCGTCAATTTCGAAGATGATACAAACTTGTTCTTTTTGGTTTCTTCTTTCAATTATTTCTCTCCTAACCTGCTTTTAATACTTAAATCATAACATATATACTATCTATTGGCCAGTATTATATTTCATGAGATAATGAAAACATTATAGTATAGAAAAGGGATGATATTGAGATGACAGCTACAACAAATGTTTTAGTCGCTTTAAAAAACATACTAGATAGAAATTCTTGTAGATTAACTCCTCTATTTAGAAGTAATGGTTCAGCAAATACAGCAGGAGATTCTTTAGAGTACTTTATAAAGGATATGTTTTGTACTGGTGGTATACTTCACAGCATAGAAGAAGATAAAAATAAAATTTATGATAAATATCTTAGTTGGAAAGGAAATAGTACTAATTTTCCCGACTTCATAGTAAGGGGCGGGGTTGGGGTTGAACCAAAAAAAATGAATGGAAAAGGCAATGCCTCTCTCTCACTTAATAGTTCATTTCCAAAAGCCTATATATATCCTGACACACAAAATATTCCTCCTCAAAATCTGATTGATGAGGAAACATTATGGAATAAAAAAAATATAGTTTACGCTGTAGGTAATCTGGATAAAGAAAGCGATAAATTAATTAGACTTTGGTTTGCATATGGAAATACTTTCATCGCAGATGAACGTATTTACAACGGCTTAAAAAGTAAAATCAAAGAAACAATTGAAAACTTAACAAGTTCAGAATTTGTCCCTTCCAAAGAGTTTGGAAGAATAAAAAGAGTTGATCCATTAGGGAATACCAATTTGAGACTCCGAGGTATGTGGGAATTAGCCCATCCAGAAGCAATTTTCCAACAATTTTTAACACTTACAGATATACCTGATGGAGCAACAAAGGTAAACTTAATAATTCCAGAAGATGATTTCCTTCAGCTCGATGATAAGCCAGATCTATCTCAATATATAAATGATGGGAAACTTATTGTACACAAAGAACTCATTCCCAACCCTAATAATAACTTAGAAAATATATCAGTATACCTATATGAGACTTATACCGATTAAACTTGTGTTACCAGAAACCTAAATTAAACTATGCAAGTACCGAATACTAGGTTCATTACTTACATAGTTTTCTTTTGACACCATATATAATTGATGAAAGTCACTCACCTAAAAAACTATATCCTAAAACCGTTTTCCTTGCAAAAGTACCTTATACCATTTTCCCATTTGAACCAATTTCATAATTCAAAAGCGTTGCAGCCCAATGATTTTCAATGTCCAAAAATGGACTACCTCCCCATAATTCAGATGACATTGCTGCAATATCAATAAGGGATTAGATAAAATGACTAAAATTGGCCATTTACCTCCCCATTGATATGATGCGGTTTCCACTCGTTTTCAAGAGAAATAAGATAAAAATCAGGCTGTTTAAGCTATTCTTCGACTTATGAAATTGATTCATTTATATTAAAAAATTCCATAAAAAATTAAAAGTAACTTCTCATCAATTTCTATCCCATGATGCAAATAAAGATGTTTTCTTTTCATAAAAAACTCCACTAGCATTTCCTTAAATTTCATAATATATTCATATTAGCGGAACTAGCTATAACTTGTAAAATAATCTCAGACACAAAAATAAACCCAACAACCTCGCCGAAACGAAATTGTTGGGTTTATACGGGTTCAAGACCCTTCGAACGCTGCTTTCTTTTTGCATCTAGTGCACGGACTCTGTGGCCCTTTGATATCTCAATACTACACCATTATTTTGGTTATGTCAATTACTTTTATAAACTTTCTTCCAATTTACTTATCCGTTCTGAAAGCATCCTTATCTCCGTTTCTTTTTCTCGAATAATCGCTTCTTTTTCTTCTAGGTTGGCTCTCCATTTATTATAAGTGAATCCACCAATATACTCCATGACAACGGTATCTATTCTTTCAAGTATTTCATTATTTGAAACTCGTCCACCGAATTTTTTCAGTACTCGATTTTTGGAGATACATCTTAGTTGCTCAAGTAAAATAGTAGAATCCTTGCTCTGATTTCCTAAATCGATCATATTCCGATCAAGCTTAATGTGATATTTATTGTTATCTCTGAATTTTCTTGAATTAGAAGTTAGTGGAGCCACAATTAGCAAGCCACCCTGTTCCTTCAACACAATAGCAGGATGATCATATGTCATTTCATTCCCATAATTCCCGAAAAAATCAACATAAACAATACTACCCTTAGAATAATTCCGATACTTTCTTCTTACAGCTGTCTCTTTATCTTTCACATAACGCTCAAATCCTAGCAACCACCTAATGCTACTTTCCAATCGTTTCGTTCTAAAATTGTGAGTTAGCTTCTCCTTCGCATCGTAAAAATCGAGAAATAGCTGCGGTTCATCGATAATGTGCTTATTGTCCGCACCCTTACCTCCTAAATTAGGATCAAATCGGGTCATCGCCAAGTATTTTTCTCTATCTCGCATCTCAACCACTCCTCATTTGCTGTATTGCTATTATACCACATAAGCAGTGCTAAAGGAATCATTAATTTACATATATTACAAAATATACGAATCAGGGGTTACTATGCTATGATAAGGGGTGAAAAAGGAGGAATCCCAATGCAAAAAGATATCCATGTGGTTGGCGCTATCATCCAAAAGAACGGTAAAATTCTCTGCGTCCAACGTGCAGATTCCGCTGTCAACGGCGCCGATTGGGAGTTTCCAGGAGGCAAAATCGAACCTGGTGAAACACCGGGACAAGCACTCATACGCGAAGTTCAAGAAGAAATCGGCTGTGAGATCACGCTAACCGAGGCTTTCGATCACACCGTTTACGCCTACGAATTCGCCAACGTCCATCTCACTTGTTTTCTTTGTGAACTCGTTGCTGGCGAACCGATTTTGAACGTCCATCAAGCAATGAAATGGCTCGATACCAGCGAAATGGTCGGCTTGAAATGGTCACCAGCCAATCTTCCCGCTGTTGAAAAATTGCAGAAAAAAGATGCCTAATCGCGCTGACTAGGCATCTTTTTCTAACTTATCTCCGTGCTTTGCTGACTTTCAATTTCTTCCCTTTTACCGTCACGGTCTGCATCGCCTTCACAACTTGCGCACCCTTGCCGTTCAGAATTTCCACAAACGACACGTTATCCTCAATCGTAATAATCCCGATATCATCCGCGCTAATCCCGTCCAGCCTCGCAATCGTGCCCACGAAATCCACCGCGCGCAGTTTCTTCTTCTTACCACCATTAAAATAAATCTTCATAATATCTTTACTCAGCGCCGCGCTCTTGTCCTTCTTCACGACTGGCGCTTCTTCCATTTTCTCATCAAAAGCTGGTTTTCGCGCCGCCACAATCGCCTCATTTGGCAAATCAACTTGTGGAATTTCAAAGCCGATATACTCCTCGATGTCACCGATGAAACGATTCTCAAACGGCGTCACAAAAGTAATCGCCTTCCCGCTTCGACCAGCGCGACCAGTCCGGCCAGTCCGATGCACATAACTCTCTTTTTCAAGCGGCACATCATAATTCACAACAAGCGAAATGTTCTCAATATCAATCCCGCGCGCTGCCACGTCTGTTGCCACTAAAAAGCGAAACATCCCGCGTTTAAAATCGTTCATCACGCCAAAACGATCTTCTTGCGTCAAACCACCGTGAATCTTTTCAGCAGGATAACCCATGCGCCGCAACTGATCATACGTATCGTCCACGCGCTCTTGCGTCCGACAAAAAATAATCGCACTCTCCGGATTCTGCACAATCAACGTATCACGTAACGCGACCATTTTGCGATCATCTTTCACCGTTACTTTTTCATGCGTAATATCCGCTGTCGTCAGGCCTGTTGCTGCGATTTCCACGTGTTGCGGCGCCTTCATGTATTTGTCGCTCAACATCGCGATATCTGCCGGTAAAGTCGCCGAAAAAAGCATCGTCACGCGATTTGTCGGCAACGCTTGAATAATCGCCTCCACTTGCTCAATAAAGCCCATGTTCAGCATCTCATCCGCCTCATCAATGACCAAATACCGTACCTTTTCCAAGCTCAGCGTACCTTTTTCAATATGATCTAGCGTCCGACCCGGCGTGCCCACGACCACATGGCTCTTCTGCTTCAACTCCAATTTCTGCTTTGCAAACGGAGACTTCCCGAAAATCGCCGTCGCCTTGATGCGTTTAAAACGGCCAATATTCGTAAAATCCGCCTGAACCTGCGCTGCCAATTCCCGCGTCGGCTCCAAGACCAGCGCCTGCGGTTTATTCTCGCCCCAATCCACGAGCTCACAAATCGGAATCGCAAACGAAGCTGTCTTTCCACTCCCAGTCTGCGCCTTCACGACCACATCTTTCTCCTCTAAAACAAGTGGCACAACCTCACGCTGCACCTCCGTCGCCTCCGTATAGCCCAATCCAGCCAGCGCCTTCTCAATATCCGAACCTATATTATCAAATTTCATAATTCAACCTCAATCTTTTTTCTTTTAGTATACCATGAAAAACTGGGACGTTCCGATAGAGCCGAAAAAATTGTTAGGGGCCGCAAGAAAAGTCCTCTTCTGACTTTTTTGGAGGGCTCGAAATTGAGTAGGAATAGACCGTTCATGCCATCTAACATAGTTTGATTGCGCTTTACAACATATCATGATAAAGTGATTTTAAAAAGCTAAAATATGCACCTAAAATTATAATCAAACTTTAGAAAGAAGGTACTCATTTGAAAGAAATATTTCAACTACTAAAAAAGGGAAACAAATCGGCACTCACAGCAGCAATCGTCAATGTGCTTGTCTCCATTATTAAAGGAACTACCTACATCTTCACGGGAAATGTCGCCATGTTCGCCGAAACACTTCATAGTCTTGGTGATGCGGCAAACCAATTTTTCGTGTTCGTTGGCTCGGCGCTCAGCAAAAAACGCCCAACGAAGCGCTTTCCGAATGGCTTTGGCCGTGTCGTGAATCTCGTGCTTCTCGGCGCTGTCCTGATCGTTGGTATCATGGCATTCGAAACAATCAAAGAAGGTCTCGCCCATATTTTCCATCCGACAGAATCGACTGGTTTCCTCATTAACCTGCTCGTTCTGGCCGTTTGTACCATTCTAGAGGGTTTTGTACTCGTGAAAGCCATGCGTGAAATTGCCCATGATGTCGGTCTAGAATCGCGTGGCCTCAAGTTGTTCAAAGATAGCCTCGCCAATTTTGGCAAAGCAAAAGCCGCAACCCGTCTCGTTTTTCTCGAAGATTCGGTCGCAACTGGTGGTGGACTTTTGGCCATGATTGCAATTATTATTTCCTATTATACGCCTTTCCATCAAGCAGAGGGAATCGCTTCTGTCCTCATTGGTATTCTCATGTTCCTCGTTGTCGGCAAAGTATTTCTTGATAATGCAGCCGGCGCGATTGGTGAGTCTGACGAGGTGATGCAAGTCCAAATTGGCCAGCTTATCATGACAGATCCCGACGTGCAGGATATCCAAGTTATCACGGTACTAAAAGAAGGCGACTTTTTCCATGTCGAAGTGGAGGTTGAACTCGATCCAGAAATGACGCTCGCTCAGGTGGATGACGTCAAAGATCGACTAGAAGAAAGCATCCTGACTGTGAAAGGTGTCGTTGATGTCCTCGTGACGTTCGATGAATACGATACTATCACTAATTGGGAATACGGCGATGGTCGCTAATTTTATAGTTAACATACGGTGAACAGTATTTTCGTTTCTGTTCACCGTATTTTTTTTCGTCCTAAAAATGGAGTCACAAAACAAAGACAACGCTATCATTTTTATATCCAAAATTTTTTCAACGTTTTCCATTGACTCTTTTGCCAAATTGCCCTATAATAATCAAATAGTTAATTAAGTGAACTAATTACTTTTAAATCAAAAGGAGATTGAACATGACACAAACTGCACAAATGGAACGGCCTGTTGATATTCAGGGGAAACCTTATAATCGTATGTTACTAATGACAGTAATGCTTGTGGGGGCATTCGTTGCTATCTTAAACCAAACGATTCTATCAACGGCGCTTCCTCACATTATGGAAGATTTAAACATCACAGCATCAACTGGGCAATGGCTAACGACAGCATTCCTACTTACAAACGGGATTATGATTCCGATTACGGCTATGCTAATCGGTAAAATCAACTCGAAAACACTATTTTTAACAGCAATGATTGTCTTTACAGTCGGTACAGTTATTTCGGCTTTCTCAGATAGCTTTGCTTTACTACTAACTGGACGTATCATCCAAGCAGCCGGGGCCGGTATTCTAATGCCTCTAATGCAAACGATTTTCCTACTTATCTTCCCACCAGATCGTCGTGGGGCAGCAATGGGTATGGTCGGACTAGTTATCGCTTTTGCGCCAGCTATCGGACCCACTTTATCAGGTTGGATCGTTGACAGCTATGATTGGCACATGCTTTTCATTATCTTGATTCCGATTGCCGTTATTGATATTATCTTCGCCTTTTTCGCCATGAGAAAAGTGGTAGAGCTAACGAATCCGAAAATCGATATCCTCTCGATTGTACTTTCGACTATTGGTTTCGGTGCCCTGCTTTACGGCTTTAGTAGCGCGGGTACAGACGGTTGGACAGACAGCCTTGTGCTTACCATGTTCGCAGTCGGTGTGGTTGGTTTAATCCTATTCGTATGGCGCCAATTGAAAATGGAAAAACCGATGCTCGAACTTCGCGTTTTCCAATCACCAGTTTTCACGTTATCAACTATTATTAGTGCCATCGTCATGATGTCCATGATCGGCGCTGAAATCGTATTACCACTTTACATCCAAAATGTTCTCGGTGAAACCGCGCTACACTCTGGTTTACTACTACTTCCAGGGGCGATCGTGATGGGTGTTATGAGCCCGATTACCGGTATTATTTTCGATAAAATTGGACCTAAATTACTCGCAATTGTTGGTATGACATTACTTGTCGCGGGTACGATTCCATTCATGTTCTTGACGAAAGACACGTCTACTATGTACATTATCGTCTTCTACGCCGTGCGTTTCTTCGGTATTTCGATGGTTATGATGCCGATGTCGACAGCTGGTATGAACTCGTTGCCACTGAACATGATGAGCCATGGTACAGCGGTGAACAACACGATTCGCCAAGTTGCCGGTTCGATTGGTACAGCGATTCTAATTACAGTCTTGAGTAACGTAACGAAAGACAATATGCCTGGAAAAGCTTTGGCGATGACGGATCCACAAGCCTTCCAAAGCCAAGCATTAACAGCGAACCTTGACGGTATGAAAGCAGCGTTCCTCGTTGCCGTAGCCTTCGCGGTTGTAGGTTTGATTCTGAGCCTATTCGTGAAAGATATCCGTCCTCAAGGTAAAAAAACAGTAAGTAAATAAGCGAAAAATAGAAACGCATGCGCTGAGAAATCATCAGTGATGCGTTTCTTTCTTTACCTAGCTCCTTTCAACATAAAAATATGCTAAGATAGTAAAAGAGTTTCTAACTTAAGAAAAGGGTGTTTTAGATGGAATTTGTTTTGATTTTGTTGCCGATTTTCGGAATTTTCGCGATTGGCTTTATTGGGCAGAAAACGCTCAAGTTTGATATTCCGAATTTGTCGAAGTTGACGCTTTATTTAATGTCGCCGTTTTTGGCGTTTAATACGTTTTACACGAATGCATTGACGATGGATTACGCGTATTTGCTGATTTTCGTCGTTGGGCTTTGTTTGTCAATTATTGCGATTATTTATGTGATCGCGAAGGTGATGAACTACGATATTCAAGATGCCTGCGCGATGATCTTAGCCTCGGCATTTATGAATAATGGAAATTACGGAACGCCTGTCGTTTTACTGATTTTCGGCGCGGCTGGGCTTGATATTGCAGTTATTTTGATGGTGCTACAACAACTCGCGATGAGCACGATTGGGGTATTTTTCGCAGCTCGGGGAAGTTCGCAAAATGCTAGTATGAAAATCGTCTGGCAACGCGTCATTCGGATGCCTGTCGCATACGGTGCATTACTCGGAATTCTCTTGCAGCTCGTTCATTTCCCGGTCCCAGCTAGCGTCATGACATGCGTGAAACTAGTTGGTGATGCTGCGATTCCAACGATTATGATTGTACTCGGCATGCAACTTGCGGTCATCTCGTTTCGCCGCATTGATATCCCAAAAGTATCGATTTCGCTTATTTTGCGACTGCTCATTTCACCCCTGATTGCCGTTTTATTTACGCTGATTTTGCCGGTGGATACGATGACGAAGCAAATCATGATTCTGCTTGCTGCAATGCCAACTGCCGCGAATACAACATTGCTCGCTGTCCAATTTAACACCAAGCCCGATCTTGTTTCCAGCACTACTTTTATCAGCACTGTTCTCAGTATTGTCACAATTCCAGTCGTTTTATGGATACTTTCCCCTTAAACTAGTGACAAATTAAAATTTTCATGATATAGTTAACTCTCTAAAATAATATTTCAAACATCATGCCAATTAATTGTCCCTACAGCCCAATGTGAATCTATGAGCTAGGAGTGGTATCTTTTTGAAAAATTTAATCGTCGCTTCTGAGTATCGCAAACTCCACCTGTTACAAACACTATTCGAAGCCCCGCAAAACTATCAAAAAAAAGAACTGGCAAACATCTTAGATTGCTCTATTAAAACGTTAGAGCGCGATATTTTGTCTCTGCAAGAACTACTTGATTCAGATGTCGCTCATGTTTATGAAGACTCCTCCAAAAACATCCTGCTTGATGTCGGTGAACAAGTCAATTTTTCCTATCTTTATGCCCTTGTAGTCAGTAATTCCCATCTTTATTTACTGGCAAAGGATATTTTTACGGGCCAAAAGATGAGCTTAGCTGAGTGGGCGAATGAGCATTACACTAGCCTCCCTACGATGTATCGCCGCGTCCGTCAAATCGATACGTATCTCGCCGAAAGTAACCTTATTTTAGAAACGCAACCGCTTGCTATTAAAGGTTCCGAGATTAACCTCCGTTTTTTTTACTACCAAATCTACAGTAAATCCTACCCGTACACCGAATGGCCATTTCCAGATATCCCTTATGAAATCGTCAACCAATTTATCCTCCAAGTCGAAGCTTTTTACCACATCCGTTTTTCACTATCTTCACGAATCCAATACGCGATTTCTATTGCAGTTTCCTTAATACGCATGCAGCAAGGCAATACTCACACATTTCAAGAGCACTGGTTACAAACTTGGGACGCATTCGCTGCCTCACAACCCGAGGGCATCTCGATTGATTACAGTATACTTGAACAACTCATTGGCATGCCATTATCAAGAAGTGAACGTTTTTTCACGTTAGCCTCTACTTTCTGGAGTCACTTCACACATACAGACGATTTTTTCCTAACCGCACGCGCCACATTTAGCCCCTCCACCTATGTGCCAAAATATACGCTCGCCTCTGAACTTACTAGTATTTTGGCTGAATATCCTAGCACTGAGAGGGATTTTGCGATTACCGAAACGATCGATTTTCTATCTTGTTTCACCTTCATAGATAACATAAATATTTTACCAGATATACCTCTACCTCAAGTTCCCCTAGAAAAAGCTACTCTCGCCGATCAAATTCATAAAATCTTAACGAAATATGAATCACATCCTGATTTCCGCTTTATTCGTCAAAATAAGTTGGTGATTACAAATCATTTAACCGATATTTATAGTATCCTCACACAGCAAACACAGCACTATGATACGCTCCATATTAAAGTCATTTCGAAAAAAGGCTATTTATGGGAAAATTATCTTCGTGGAGAAATTGAGCGAAAATACTCAAAAAATCAGATTCGCATTTGTAATGACATGACGATGAACGAACAACATTCGAATATCGATTTAATTATCAGTGACTTCCCATTCTATGAACAGACGGAGATTCAAGCGGATGGCTTACTTTGGAATATTCCGCCTTCGTTAACAGATTTCGCTCAGTTAGATAGTATTTTAGAGCGCCAGAGAGCATAAGAAAAGCAGGTAAGTTGGACTATGTATACAAATCCAGCTCACCTGCTATCTTTTTATGGCATCAACAAAATTTTACCTGTACTTTTTCTACTTTCCAGCAAATCATGTGCCGCTTTTCCGTCTGATAAGGCGAATTTCCGTGGCTTGTTCACCGTTATTTTTCCAGTACTAATCATATCAAACAAAGCACGCGAACGCTTAATCCGTTCTTCTTTACTCGTTAAAAAGCTCCACAAATCGCCGCCTGTCAATGTTTTTGAAGTATCCATCAACATCCGTGGATCGACCGCAGCAGGATCGCCGCCAGACATGCCGTAAAAAACAACCGTCCCTTTTTCGCGTACCGTCTGGAAACTATCCATCAGCGTTGAACCTACAGAATCATAGACCACGTCCATTTTTCCAGCGAGTTTCTCTGCCCAATTATCACTATATAGCAAAACCTCTTCCGCACCTAGTTTCCGTGCAACTTCGGCTTTTTCTTCCGTAGAGGTGAGGCCAATCACTTTACCGCCGAGTGACGTAATAATCTGCGTCAACATCTGGCCAACACCGCCTGCAACCGCATGAACAAGCGCCACGTCTCCGTATTTAATCGCGTAACTATCTTTTGCCAAATAGCTCGCCGTCAAGCCTTGCAGCAGAACAGAAGCCGCGACCGCATCCGAAATCGCATCAGGAATCGGAATCGCTTGTGTCACTGGAACGGCAACAAGCTCGGCATTCGCAAGTGGCACATCAACAAACGCAACCCGGTCGCCAATCGCGAAATCCGTCACACCCGCACCAAGCGCCTTCACAACTCCCGCCCCCTCATAACCAAGTATGTACGGCGGTTCCCCAACAAGATGGTAGTTTCCTTTGCGCCGATAAATATCCGCAAAATTCAAACCAATCGCAGTCGTTTCAAGCAAAATTTCACCCGCTCCTGCTACGGCATCTGGAATCTCTACATATTGCAACACGTCCGAATTTCCAAACTCATTAAAAACCAACGCTTTCATAAAATCGTCTCCAATCTCTCATTTATGTAAGAAAAAAATAGGGTTAAATTCCAAATAGAGCAGAAAAACGCCTAACCCATCACTTTGAGTAAGACGAAAATTCTGCTTTGCACAAATCGAGCGAAAGCGTTTGTATTCGATAAATCTGGTGGAAGCCGGAAGCGGAGCATACTGGTGTATGTGAGAACCGGAAGTCCGCCAGATTTATCGAATGCGAGCGTTTGTCGCCGATTTACTTTGGCTATCATCCCTATTCGCTTATTCTGCAGCTGCTGCTTGCTCTGCCTCTGCTTTTTCACGCATCCGTTCCCGAACGCCTTTTTTCTTAATTTGCTTACTACGCAATTGACCACACGCCGCGTCAATATCCGTCCCATGTTCGCGACGAACGACACAGTTAATTCCTTTACGCTTCAATGTCTCATAAAACGCGTCAATAACCTCCGTATCGCTACGTTGATACTGATCGTGCTCGTCGACCGGATTATACGGAATCAAGTTCACCCAAGCCAGATGGCGCTTCTCACCGATTAAAGCCGCCAGTTCAAGCGCTTCCTGCCTGTGATCATTGACATCTTTTAGCATGATGTACTCATACGTAATACGACGATTCGTTTTCTCCAAATAATACTCGACCGCTTCCATCAATTTTTCCAGTGGATATGTCTTGTTAATTCGCATCACACGCGTACGCAAATCGTTGTTCGGTGCATGTAAAGACACGGCCAAATTGACACGAATATCCTCATTGGCAAAATCAATAATACGCGGCGCCAAACCACTCGTCGAAACCGTAATGTGACGTGCACCAATCGCCAAGCCCTTCTGATCATTCACAACACGAAGGAAATCCATCACGTTATCGTAATTATCAAACGGCTCGCCGATACCCATAACCACGATATGACTCACGCGCTCGCCTTGCCCTTTCGAATCTAAGTAAAGCTGCACGTTCATGATTTGTTCGACAATCTCACCAGCATTCAAGTCACGTTGTTTCTTCAACAACCCACTCGCACAAAAAGTACAGCCGATATTACATCCCACTTGCGTCGTCACACAAACACTCAGCCCGTAAGAATGCGTCATCATAACCGTTTCAATCAAGTTACCATCCGATAATTGGAACAAATATTTCGTCGTACCATCTTTAGATTCTTGTTTAATTTGTTCGTTCAACGTGTGCATCGTGAAGTTCTCCTCCAACATATCCACACACGCTTTATTCAAGTTCGACATCTGCGCAAATTCTGTGACCCGTTTAACATAAAGCCAGTCCCACACTTGCGTCGCGCGGAATTTCTTCTCGCCTTTTTCCTCAAACCAGTCGCCAAGCTGCGCCATCGTTAACCCGTAAATCGAGCTTTTTTCCATTCTTTAAAAACCTCTTTTCAAAATTTCATTACGCCTTATCCAAATTATAACGGTTTTGGCGCCTTATCGCAAGGCTTCCTTTGCCGCATATTCCGCGTGAAGTTCAGCTGTTTTAAAGATGGGAAGCGTCACGTCCTGTTCTCGAATCAACAACTCCAATTCCGTACAGCCCAAAACAACGCCCTGCGCCCCTTTTGCAATCGCTTTTTCAATCACCGCCAGCATCTTCACCCGCGAATCCTCACGTATCACACCCAAACATAATTCCTCAAAAATAATTCGATTCACTTCGTCGCGATCCGTCTCATCTGGAATCTGAACCTCGATCCCACTTCCCGCATAGCATCCTTTGTAAAAATCCTCGACCATCGTGTACCGCGTCCCAAGCAGCAAAATCCGCTCCAATTTCCGCGCTCCAATCGCCCGAATCGTTGGCTCCGCAATATGTATAAGCGGGATACGAGTCGCATCTTCCACCTGACGTGCCACTTTATGCATCGTGTTCGTACAAATCACTATAAAATCCGCACCCGCCCGTTCCAATTTCACCGCAATATCCGCCAAAATGCGTCCAGCCTCGTCCCATCTACCCTCATGCTGCAACTGCTCAATCACATAAAAATCCACACTATACAAAATAATCTCCGCAGAATGGAGTTCACCCAACATTTCACGAACCGTCTCATTAATAATTCGATAATATTCCGTCGTCGATTCCCAGCTCATCCCGCCGATTAATCCGATTTTTTTCACAATCACACACTCCCTTCTAATCTTTTCAGTATAACAAAAAACGACCACTAATTGATCGTTTTTCATCCTATATTCAATAAATAAAAGCTGCGACAAACGCGTCCACCGTTGTATTTTCATGCAAATCACTATGTTGCGCGTTCGAGCCCGTCACAACCTGTTCACTATAATCCGCTACTGCATCATCAAAAATCAGGCGTGAAGCTAACGCGCTCTGAACTGGCACAACGCCATCCGATACCGAATCGCTATCCAAATCTCCCGCAATCGAAAGCACCTTCAAACTCGCATCCAAATTCGAACTTGCCGTAATATACTGCTGCAATTCCGCTGTTCTATTTGCCACATCTACAGAATCCGTCGTCGCTGTATTATCATCCGAATCCAAATCATTAAACGGCGTTCCAATCACGACCAATTTTTCCATCGTAGGCGACGAATCATCCGCTAATTCCTCCGCATACGTCGTTAGCGCCAAGCCACCGTTCGAGTGCCCAATCGCATTGTATTGCGTCACGTTATACTTCTTCTGAATATCTTTTATTACCGAGTCGACCCACTCAGCCTCTTGGTCAATCGGTGCATCATTATTCTCAAACACAATTTGGATAAAAGGATTTTTCGACTTATCGCTCAGTGTTCCTTGATATTCCAACGTGCCATCTTTTTTCACCAACACAATCACTTTATCCGTGGATTTGCCATATGTAGCTGTGATTCGCGAAATCATCCCGTTGAAAGAATTCGCGGTTCCATGCGTTCCATGAACAAGCACAATCGGGGTCGTGTCCGATAAATCAACATCCTTGACCTTCGCTGAATATGCCTTTATTGATCCAAATAAAGCAACTGCCACAAAAAAACATCCGCCAAACAACGCCAATTTCCGCCACATACCACATCAAACCCCTTCTGTTTCATTCTCATATACTTACTTTACCCATAAAAGATGAACAAATTATTACCAAAATATTAGGTTTTAAAGAAGTTTTGAAGATTTGGTTTAGAAGTTCGGGATTTGGGGTCGGATTGATTAAACATATTACCTGCTACAGGCGTTTGGTTTTCCGCGTATCTATCTGTTTTGATATTATTCCTCATTTCCCGTTGCAATCGCCCACTGATGGATTACATGCTCGTTTCACTCTCATGCATATTGAGGCTCGGTCGTTTACTGGTCCTTAATTGTTCTGTAGTTTTTCATGTTCTTGCTTGCCAACTTTCTAATTCTCTGATAGAATCTAAGTTTTTATTTTTCTCACATTTCATACGCTTGTCGGTTTCGCCAACTCGCTCACGCTCCTAGCCATATTGGGGGACTAGCTCAGGGTGTGACTCTTCGCAAGTCCCCCAATAATTACTTTGACACATAGAGTAATCCGTGGTATTATTACTCTATCAGATAGAACACTGTGCGCGCAGTTGTATTTTTGAATACTTTGGAGGTTTTAAAAATGATAACTATTAAAAAACATGTCGAACAATTATTCGCAGATATTCCGGTAACGGAGGAAAGTTTATTCATGAAAGAGGAAATCTTGCACGGTCTCGAGGACAAAGTTGATATTCTTATGGCACAAGGAAAATCGGAGGAGGACGCGATCAATAAAGCGATTGTGGAGCTCGGTGATTTGACAGATTTACGTATGGAACTGGCCGAGGCTCGTGTAAAACCGCCTAAAGCCTATCTTGCTTGGACGCATTTCCAATTCTCACTCGTTGGTGCGGCGCTCATCATTGGTTTGCTGCTATTCATCAATATTTCCTACACACCAACCGTTCTTTGGGTCGTTTTCCCAGCTTTTGCAATCGTTTGGTGGCCGCTCGCCATGTACTTTAGATGTCTTCGCGTTCAAGGGGAGGTCATGAATTGAAAGGTTTAGTCAGTTTTTCTATCGTCGGTAGCGCGATTTGTATGTTTTTCCTAGTCATGCTTAATTATTTCCTAACACCAACGCTCGACTGGAGCATCTATCCATGCATCGCCCTACTTCTTTGGCCCTTATCCATGTATTTCGTTTACCGCCAAAATTTGAAGCAGTTCGCATTCTTCACAAGCTCTGTCTTCATTATCTTGCTAACTGTTATCAATCTACGCGAAACGCCAAACGTCCTCTGGGTTCTATATGCCCTTTATCCGCTTGTTTTCTGGCCTGTTTTTACAGCTTTCGGGAAAAAAGCTTACACGATGACTGCCGCAGTGATTGGCGCTACGACAACGATAATCTATTATGCCTTGCTTAACATTGCCTTTTCACCAAGCTATCCATGGGTCATCGCAATTATTTTCGCAGTCGGTTGGTGGCCTTTATCGCTATACCATGCCAAACACAAGTCCTTTTTCGCCTTTTCCATTCAAGCTAGTATTTGGATTAGCGCCTTTGTGATCGGCATGAACTGGGCATTCTCACCAAGCGTAATTTGGGCGATTTATCCAATTTTCGCTGTTGTATGGTGGCCAATCTCAGTGTACTTTTTTAGTGCAAAACGTCACATAACAACTTTATAATTCGGCGCATATATGGTACATTCAAATAGACTCAAAAACTTTATTTGAAGGAGCTATTATAAAAATGGAAAATCAACTAGACGAAAAAGCCGTTTTACGTGCCCAGTTGACAAATCCGCGCTGGATGACATTAACGCTCGCGATTATTTGTACGCTGTTCGCCCTATTCACCTTGCTAGGTGCGTTTTTCCTATTCACGTTATCAACGAAGGGCGTTGGGGCCGACGCGATTCATGCCTTACAAATCGCGCGAATTCTAGCATCCGTATTCTGCGTCCTGTACGCGATTTTTGCCTTACTACTATTCAATAATTACTCCAAGCTCAGAAAAGGCATTGCCGTCCCAAAAATGCTTTATTTCGCGCTAAGTGTGTTTGTTATTTTATCGGCAGCAAACAGCATCTTCAGTGGACAATTGGGCGGCGTCTTCCTACCACTTATCATCTTATTATTCGCAATCAAAATCATCTTAGACCTAGGCAAAATAAAATAATCCAAAACCAACGAAAAACCTACTGGACTCTCAGTAGGTTTTTCTGTGTCTAAATTACGCTTATCAAAAAAAATTTTTGTCGATATATATAAAGTAATTTTTTTCACACGAAATTCTAAAAACATTTCGCCATATACACAAAAAAATGTAACTTTTTATACTTTTATATAACTTGAGCCTTTCTTAAATGTGTCTATTTTGTGTCTTTATATATTTTTTTGTGTTTTCCCTCGCATTTTCTTGGGTAATCAAGTAAGGAAAGTCACTTTATCGTAAATAATGTGTCTAAAATATGAAGACAGAGGTGCAATTACCATGAAAAAATACGTAATGATCTTTTTTCTAGCGATATCCTTATTACTCGTCATTAGTGATAAAACATATGCTCAAACAGCCGCTGAACAAAATATGTCACTCAACAACTGGAAAGTATCATTGACTGGTAAAGCTTTCCCCAACTCTAATGTTGCCTTAAAACTAACTTTAGCTGAAAAGGAACGCGAACTACAGCAAAGCGTACTAAGCAGACTAAACAAAGATCCAAAGAAAAACTATCTCTTTTCGAACATTACAGCTTGGAAAACGACTTCTACACAAATCACCATTATCGCTTCAAACATTCAAAAAATGGCGATTTTATACCAAACACCAAACTCGATTTACTATCACAAACCAGCACTTAAACAAGATATTCTCTACTCACTAAACTGGTTTCACACCAATATCTATAATGAAAAAGTCAACGCATCATCCCCTTATAACTGGTATGATTTGCAAATTGGTACACCTATTGCGCTTGTGAATACATTAGCCTTAATGAAAACAGACCTCCCTGCTGCTACTCTACAAACTTATCTAAAAGCTATTGATCATTTTGAACCAGCAACTGCTGGTGAACGGACGATTGGAACTGGTGCTAACCGCATTAATAAAGGCTTTGTAATAACATTACGGGGTGTTATAGGGAATGACCAATCCAAAATAAATCTCGGTGCTGAAATTGTAAGGCGCGTTTACACACCAGTCACTTCTGGCGACGGTTTTTATGCAGATGGATCATTCATTCAACACACCAATACACCGTACACAACTGGTTACGGCGCTGATGTTTTAGCTAGAAGTGCTGATTTTTATCAATTGCTGGCTGGTACGAAATCCTTTGGCAGTTTCCGCTCCCTCCCAACCATGTTCAGCTACCTCGATAATACGTACCTTCCCGCTCTCTATAAAGATGAGGTGCTGGATATGACCCGAGGCCGTGGCGTTTCGCTAAAAGCTGTTACAAATGAACAAGTCGCGCACACAATAATCTATGATATGTTTACCATCAGTCAAAAAAATACAAATATCGCATATCGCGCGAAATATGCCAATATTATAAAATCTTCAATTATCAGTCAATCCTTAAAAACTGATTTCTATAAAAATCTAACACTGCCACAAGCCCAAGCATTCCAAGCTATCTTGTTGAACAAAAAAATCTCTGCCACCTATCCAACGCGGACCCAAAACAAAATGATTGCCAGTGCAAGTCAAATGGTTGACACAAAACCCTCTTATGTCGCTGGAATCAGTATGTTTTCTAAAAAAGTATCCGCTTTTGAAAGTATCGGTGGCCAAAACAAACTCGGCTACTATACAGGTACCGGCTCCCTTTATCTCTATAATGGCGATGAAGCATACGAGGGCAATTACTACCCAACCGTTGACATGACTAGTCTCGCGGGTACCACCACCGATCATAAAACAAAACCGATTACCGTAGACAATGCCAAATACTTCAACCCCCAACCCTGGTCTGGCGGCGTCTCCGATCAACAAAACGGCTCAGCAACGATGCACTACAACATGAAAAATGTGACTGGAAGCACGCTCGATGCACGCAAATCCTGGTTCTTTTTAAACGGTAGAATCGTCGCTTTAGGAGCCGGCATCACCTCAAAAGAAAATCTAAACACTGAAACTATTGTTGAAAACCGTAAATTGCTCCATACGAATCTCAATACATTCGTCGTTGGCGGTCAAACAATAAATCTCGGTCAAACCAAAAATATCACGACCAAGTGGGCCTATCTAAACGGTGCAAGCCCAAGTCAAAGTATCGGCTACGTTTTCCCGACCGCCACCAACGTCACAGCCTACAAAAAAACAAAGGCAGGCAACTGGAATACACTAAACATTCGAAATCGCAACGAACTAGTGAGCGCAAACTATGCAGGCATCACGATCTCCCACGGCAAAAAACCAACAAATAAATCCTACAGCTACATCCTACTACCAGGAAAATCCAAACAAGCAACCGAAGCTTACAGCAAAAAAATCGATATCGAAATCCGCGCTAACAATCTAAATCAACAAGCCGTGTTCGATAAATCGCAGAATCTTTGGATGGCAAATTTCCGCCAAGCTAGCACGCTAAACGGTATCGTAGCTCAAACCCGCGGCTCCATCATGATCCGCAAATCCGCGACATTACAAAAAGTCACATTATCAGACCCATCGATGGAACAAAGTAAAATTGTATTTTTAGTACCCAAAGTTACAGGTCACAAAATCAAAAGTAAATCCCCAGAAGCAAGTGTCACAACACAAGGAAAGAACTGGCGCATTCAAATCAATACCGCTGCTAAAAATGGCAAATCATTTAGCGTTCTGTTTGGAAAATAAACATCCTAAAAAATAAGCAGGATCACGCATCACAGCGCGAGTCCTGCTTTAATTTTTTATAATACAAGCGATAAAAGCATCATAATCTGGTAGTCCTAAAATCGTCTCGTCGTCATGCTCATTTAACACATAATATAAATAACTGAAAACCTTCAACTCCGTACTCACATTTGGATTCACACAAGCAATCAAAGCATTCTGTACAAGCGTTCCATCCACCTGAACCGGCCTCACTAAATGTACAAAAACAGCAAAAAATGCTTGATTCCGTTCCGTCGTACAGTGCGGTAATGCCAGATGATTAATCACTAAATTATTCCCTTTTTGCTCACGTTCCTGAATTTTAAACGCTTCATCTGGGGTTAAAATCGCTTTTTCTACAAGTTCCTCGCAAATTCCGCGCACAATCATGTCCCAATCTTCTTCCGCTTTGTTATCATAATCCATCGCCAAATCCTTGGGGAAAAAAGTACAAATATTTTTGCGGACATCAATTTTTTCTAAAGTGTCTTGAATTTCCTGCAACTCCAGTTTCGTAATTATTTTCTTAATTTCAATACATGCCACACCTGCATCCATATCCGGATAAACTGCATGATTATTCAATAACAACTTAATATCCTGCTGCTCAAGCGTCTGTTGCAGATCCTTTTGGTGCATCACGACAATGACCTCCACCGTCTGAATCTCCCGCTCAATCATCTGTTTATTAATGCTAGCCACTGCATATTGATCCGAAAATAATACCACTTTTGCCGCGGCTTGCCTTCCTCGCTCCATCGCACACGAGAAATAAAGTCCAATTAAATCGATATCATACAATTCGATACCAAATAACTCATTCACATTAGCCACAAACGTAATACTCAAATCAAAAGCCAATGGATAGACCGCCTTAATATTAGAAATGTTATGCAACTTGCGATCATGCAAAATAATTGGGTACGCAATACTTCGCTTCAAATGCCCCACCAACTGCTCCACCAATTCCATATCAAAGACTAGCGCACCATATTGCTCTCCTTGCCTCTGCAAAATTTCCTGCATCGCGCTCGCCGTAATCGCCTGACTTTTCCGTTGTTGCATCGTAAAAAACTGTGACAACAGATGTTGCGCCGCCACCGGAAGCTCTAACTCTTCCAAAAAAGAAGTTTCCTGTGCATCCTCCTTATCCCCCAAAACAATCGCCGCCAAAATTAAACTCGCTAGATGGGCAGAATGAATATTTGGATAATAGTTTGCCACGTCTAGCTCCCTAATCCTCCGTAATAAAGCATCATATTCACCCTCTGGAATTTCTAAACGCTCACAGAAGAAAATAGGATTCTTATCAATCAAATTCGCCAAGACAATCATTTTTCGGAATAAGGCCTCGTCCAAATAATGCCCATAATTCGGCTTTGATTTAATCTCCAAACGGTTCGCATAATGTCCCCGCAAAAAAACAATTTTCTCCGATATCATCGGTTTTGACAAAAATAAAGTAGCCGCTAAATCATCGAGTGTCCGAAAATCATGGCGCAACAGCTCCAGCAAAATAAGCTCATCGTCGTACATTGACTGATGCAAAAGCTTCCGATAAGCCATTTTATCCTGAATATACAATTGGTATCCACCCGCTTGACTAGAACTGATTTCCCCCACCGATTGAAGTAAGTGGTTCATTTGAGAAATATCCCGCAAGATCGTTCTTTTTGAGGTTCCTGTTAATTTTGCGAGTTCTAAACCGCTTGCTTTGCCATTTTCCAGCCGTTCCATGATTTGTATTTGTCGCTGATTTAGCATCGTTTTACCCCCTTAATGTCAAAATTGCTTTATGCATCCGTTCTAAACCATCGATTAGCTTGCTTCGCGAACACGCCACGTTCATTCGTAAAAATCCTTGCCCACCATACGTTTCACCCGGCATGATTGCCACTTTTCCAACATGAATCAGCGCATCTTGTAAGACTTCTTTCGACACACCAAGCATAGAAATATCCAGCCAAGCCAAGTACGTTCCCTCTGGTATCTCAAAATGAATTTCTGGCATGTGATTCGTGATATAACTTTTCAGAAAATGCATGTTGCTTTCCAAATGTACCACCAGTTCATCCACATAATCCGCGCTTTCATTGTAGGCGGCCATCATCGCATACATGCCTAGAATACTGACCGACGAAAGCGCATCACGTTGTTTCAACTGCTTCAAAAAGGCTTCACGAAGTAACTTGTCCGGCACCAACAAATAAGACCCCATCAATCCCGGCGTATTCATCGTTTTACTAGCCGACGTGCAAATACACATGTTCGTAGGATTTTCCACCAGACTCAGAATCGGCGTATAGCGCGCATTCCCATACACAATATCCATATGAATATCATCAGAAATAATAAAAACGCCCAATCGCTCACAAATTTCAATAATAGCTGCTAATTCCGCTTTTTGAAAGACACGCCCCGTTGGATTATGCGGATTCGTCAACAGTAAAATCTTAGCTCCCTGCAACTGCTCCTCCAAACGCTCAAAATCAATGCGATACGTACCATTATCCCACAAAAGCTCATTTTCAACTAGTTCGCGATTATTTTCCTGAATCAGGCTATAAAAAGCATCATACATCGGGGAAAAAACCACCACACGATCCCGTTCTACACTTTTCAAGCGTATTAAAACCGAAATCGCATAACAAACCGTAGGACTATATAACACCCAATCCATGTCAAAATGCGCATCGAAGCGCTTCTGATACCAATCAATAATACTCCCCTTAAACGCCTCATGATTCCACCTCGAATAGCCAAAAACACCGTGCGCAACCCGTTCCTGAATCGCCTCAAGCACTGGCGTTGCAACCCGAAACTCCGTATCCGAAATCGAAAATGGCAGTAAATCCGCTTCACCAAACCGATCCTCAATATAATCCCACTGCGTACAATATGTATTTTTACGATCCACGACCTCATTAAAATCGTATTTTCCCATGTTCATTCAGCTCTTTCCTATGAAAAGCCCCGCGCGTCCGCCGAGCTTTCCGAATTTTATCCAATATAACGACAAATCGTCGCATGTTTTTCCGCATTATACGTCGCTAAAAACTGATCTAGCAATGTCGCCAAACTATCATAATCTGCCCGCGAAATCATCGACGAATTGGCATGCAAGTAACGCGTCGGCAAGCAAAACGCAACAACCGGACGACCGCCACCCATCACATTATAGCGCCCACCATCTGTTGCCCCCGTTTTCATCGTACAAAACTGCAACGGTTCCTCCATACTCCGCGCCGTATCAATCAAGTCCTGCTTCAATTTTTGATGTGGAATATAACGTTTGTCAAAAAGCGCCAATGCAGCACCTGAACCAAGTTTTAGCGGAAATTTAATCCGATCAAAGCCCGGCGTATCTCCAGCAACCATCGTGTCAATGACAATCGCAATATCCGGTGCAATCGCTTCCGCCGACGCTTGCGCACCACGAAGCCCGACCTCTTCCTGTACCGTAGCCACCGCATACAACGTGATTTCCTCGTTCTCACATCGTTTGAAAAGCTCCGTCACAAGCGCGCACCCAGCCCGATTATCAAGCGCCTTCCCTAAAATTCGATCCGACGTCAATTCCGCAAAATTAGGCTCTGGACAAACAAAATCACCCACCGCGACGCCCATAGACGCCACCATTTCCGCCGAGTCCGCCCCGATATCAATAAACATCGCGTCATGACTCATCGGGCGCGCCTTATCCGCCTCACTCAGCGCATGCGGGGCAATCGAACCGATAATCCCCGCCACTTTTCCTGACCCAGTCCGAATTTCCACCCGATGGTTCAACATACTCTGATTCCACCATGAACCGACCGTATCAAAAGACAGAAACCCATCCTCCGAAACATGCTTCACGATAAAACCAACCTCATCCATATGCCCAATAATCGCCACTTTTGGCCCCTTGGAACCCTTGCGCGCGATAAAACTGCCCAAACCATCGAATGTGATTTCGTCCGCTTCATTTACCAATTCTTTGTACAAAATTTCCCGGATTTCTTGCTCATCACCACTAGTTCCCGATGCCATCACCAGTTGTTTCAGTAAATTCGTCTCCATCTTTTCGTTTCGCCTCTTTCCGTTTTAACCACCAAGTTTTCAGTACAATAATGAGGAAAATATTCAAAGCTAAACCAAACGCTAAAACAAGATAGAACCAGTACCACGGTGACATCAAGCCAATTAGCGGGTCAAACATTCCAATCCCAGGTGCTAGCCTTTGAATCCCAAACATAATCGTCAACATCCCAGCAATCCCACCACTAAGCGTGTTTGCCGTAATCATCGGAAACGGAGCCGCGAGCGCGTACGGAATCGCAGGCTCTGTCGCAACCGTCGAACCAACAATAATCGAACTAATCGCCGCACCTTTTTCCTGTTTTGTGAATAATTTTGGTGCGATAAAAGTCGAGATACCAGCAGCCATTGGAGGCATCAACGCTACAACACCAACGATCGCATACCAATCATAAATTCCTTTGTCAAGCAGCGAGAAGCAGAAGAACCAAGCCGTTTTATTCACCGGACCACCCATGTCAAATGCAAGCATCGCGCCAACCAAGAACGCTGCAGCCAGTTTCATTTCAGTCGGAATCGTGTTCAAGAAATGAAGCATTCCGTCCATCATGCCACCCATCACAGGCCCTAATACGTAAAATGTCAAAATACCAAAGATAAACAACGTCACAAATGGAATCAACATCGAACCAAGTAGCGGTTGCAACGCTTTGCCCAGTTTGACTTTTCGGAAGTATTTCACAAAATAACCAATCGCAAGTCCGAGAACTACCGCGCCTAAAAAGCCAGCGCCCGACTCCGTTCCAAGCATCGTGTTATCATTCGCCAAATACGTGACCAGAAACGCCGGTGCAAAGGCGGGTTTATCCCCAATCGAGCTCGCAATATACGCACCCATAATTGGAATCATAAATTTGAATCCTAAATAACCAATCGTCTCAACGACCCAAGTAAACGACGGATCGCCATTCGCCATATCGACATACGGCATACCAAATTGCACGAGCATATTCGCAATCGCTACGAGTAATCCACCACCGATAACGAACGGCAATGCAGCAGAAACCCCTGCCATCAAATGACTCATCACGCTTCCAGTCGGCGCCTCTTGATTCCCAATTTTAATATTGCTATCCGTCGTAAATAACGTTGCTTTACTTTCCAAATCATCATAAATCGTCTCAATCTGCTTCAAAGCCTCCGAAACCTTCAGCTCCACCACTTTCTTATTCGCAAAACGGAATCGATCTTCCTCACTAATCGTCCGTCCAAGCGCCAGAATCACATAATCTGCCGCCTTAATTTCCGCCGGTGTCAAATGATTCTCCACACCACTCGCGCCTTGCGTCTCCACTTTTATCGTATACCCTAGTGAAACTGCCTTACGTTCCAGCGCCTCGGCCACCATGTAAGTATGTGCAATGCCCGCCGGACAGTTCGTAATCGCTACAATGTTTAAACTTGTCATCGTCCTTCGCTCCCTTTTATGAAATAACGCCTTGAATCAGCGTCAAAATCTCGCTTTTTGTACCTGTTTTTAAATTCCCAACAAATTCAGGATCCATCAGTTTCCGGCTCAACTGCGACAACAGCCGTAAATGTTCCTGCCCGCCAGTTTCCGGAACAAGCAAGCAAATCCAGCAATGCACCGGCTGATCATCCATCGCTTCCCAAGCCACTTGATGCTCCCCACGACCAACTAAAACGCCAACCTCCGCTACAAAAGCCGATTTCGCATGTGGAATCGCAATACCGCCGCCGAATCCAGTAGTCGACTCCTCTTCCCGCAAACAAAGATCCTTATAAAAACCCGCCGCATCCGTCACCTTGCCATTCACAACAGCCAAGTCCGCAAACTCTTGCAAAATTTCCGGTTTTGTCTTTCCTTGCATCTCTAAGTTTATTCCACTAATTGTCATGATTTCCATTTTCACTCAACTCCAAATTCTATTTACTTGCCACATTGACACTGTTTCCTTGTCCTATTTCAGTATAGTTGATAACGCTTACTAATAAAACAATAGAAATGTCACACCGATGATGACATAATGTATAGGAACCTACATTAAAGTTATAATTAAAACTTTTATAGATATACCCTTATACGTATCCTACTCAAAGCAAGCCCCATTTCCTATATGTGAAATCTTTATGAACGTTTACGGCAAAATTGTTTCTTATGTTTATTCAATTAGCCATTCTATTGCAGAAACTCAAACTTTTTTCCTCATTTAGATTAAAATGCATTTTTCTTTTAAATAACTAAATAATACTTTTATGCTTATTTTTATGAAAAACAGTAACTCCATTGATTTTATTAGGAATAAATATAACATTTTAAAAACGGCGTCAAAATGACCTATTTCCCTCCCGTTCTATATTTTCCATCCCATTGCCTTTTACTAGTTCACCCGCTAAACTAAAATGAGAACCGAAAAGGGAGGAATTATTAATGAAACAGTTTTTCAATAAACGCTTTGCTGCTTTAGTCATTATTTTTGCGGTCTTTTTTGCATCTTTTGCACCAGCAGCGAACGCTAGTATCTTGAACCCGGCTATTTACACAGTCTCTGGAACAGTATACGCAGACACAAATGGCAATGGCGTGATGGAATTACACAACTTAGACTTACCACTCGCGAACATGTCCGTAACACTTCACAAAACACTAGCTGACGCACAAGCAGGAACAAATGCCGTTGCTAGCGCTAAAACAAATGCAGTCGGTGTTTACAACTTCACGAAACTTGCAAAAGGGAGCTACTTCATCAAATACGGCACAGAAACAACAACAAAACCAGTCGTACAAGGCAATTCGGCAACAGACGCAACTGGCAAACAAATTCCAGGCATCGCGGCAATCACAATCAACACGCTGAACGTAGTCACTTGGGCAGACTTAGCAACAAAGAAAACAACAAACCTCACAATGACACCTTTTCAAGACTTAAATGGTAACGGCATGAAAGACAGCAACGAATCCATTTCAGATGGAAAAACACTTATCTTCATTAACTTAGAAAAAACAGCAGACCTTATTTCAAGCGGTCGTTTATCAGAACTTGATTTAAACTCTAAAATTATGGGCGCGCTCGGCGGTAGCTTAGACATCGAAGACGCGATCCTTTTCAGAACAAGCGCTAAAGGTGCCGCAATCACAATGCCAAACGTTGATCCAGGCATGTACGTGATGGTTCGTTCACCATTTAATCTAACAGTTGGCGATCTACTTGGTAACATCAATAAAGTAACGGCTATTATCGACATCATTTCAGGTGGCGACATCCAAGGAATTTTGGATAACCCAACATTGCTCGACACAGGCGACATCTCAACAACACCGAACAACGACTACATCAAGGCTCTTGCAAACTTCCTACCAAAAGCCATTAAAGCCGTAGAAAAAGTAGATGTAGAAAAAGTTCTAGGTACTGACGCTGCAACAAGTGTCAATGCAACGCTTGCCGATGTCCAATCTGTTGCAACACTACTAAACCACATCCCAGCCATGCGTTTTGCAAAAGTCGACATCTGGGGCAACTCTTATGACCTAACAGCTCTAAAATTCACGAAAACAACAGACTTCCAATTCGGAATTCGTAAACTCCCAGTCATCACTGGTGATCTTTTCGTGGATAAAAACAAGAACGGCAAAAAAGACCTACTAGAGTTTGGTAAAGCAACAAAAGTAACAGCTTACGATGCAAACGGAAACGTCATCCAATCCGTAACAACATCCTCGCTTATTACCAAATTCACACTAGATAAGTTAGCATTTGATAAAACAATCTACATTGGTATCGATGGCACAAACGGCTATAACCCAGTATACACAGGAACAGTTCCTCCTGCATTACAAGGCCTACGTTTAGTTGGTGCGTATACGTTTGATTCGAAGAGCTCTATCCAAGAAATCAAGCAAAACATACCGTTATTACCTTAATTTTCAAAAGCCATTATTCGACGCCAAATCCGTCGAATAATGGTTTTTTTTGTTGGGGTTGTTCGAAATGAAATGAGTTACAACCCCAATATGCATGAGAGTGAAACGAGCATGTAATCCCTCCCGGTTGTTCGAAATGAAATGAGTTACAACCCCAATATGCATGAGAGTGAAACGAGCATATAATCCTTCCCGGTTGTTCGAAATGAAGCGAGTTACAACCCCAATATGCATGAGAGTGAAACGAGCATATAATCCTTCCCGGTTGTTCGAAGTAAATCGAGTTACAACCCCAATATTCCTATGAACAGCCAGAATAGACTATCATTAAAGATTAGTAGAACAAGGATTCGGTACATCTTTGCGATTTTAAAGCTGATTTACCGTTTTTGTAGACTATTAGACTTTTTTTGTTAAATAAATACCTTTCCTGTGCTGTATCTGCTATACTATCCATAGAGAAGTGTAAGACGGAAGGCTAGTCCAATTGGAAGGGTGATGCCTTATCTATCTTAATTTGTCGTTGCCCCAGGAAGTGCAACTAGTGTCTGTGTATGAAGCTCTGAGCATTGCAATATCCTTTGCTATGCTTGTTCTCTACATCGATCGTGACCAAGACAAAAAGAGATAACCGTCCCTACTTTGACCAAAAAGTAACGGTTATCTCTTCGTTATAATACGGCCACCGTTTCAGACGGCTCTGACTTGAGGGTTGTGTTGACGCACGACCCTCTTTTCGTCTTCATTATAGCAAATCATCTGCATTATAGCAACTCATTCTTTCCCACCATAAGCGCCTTAACTTAGTCTCATACTTTTGTGAATTTACGTTTCAAAAGCATGTAAACTGCTGTTAAAATAGCGCTAAGTCCTGCTGTCATCGGGATAATCGGGATTGTATCGCCAGTTTTCGGCAAGTCTTTTGTGCTCCCTGAGTTATTTGTTTGCGCATCTGCAACACCCGGAGCATTTTTGCTATCTACTGATTCTGGAAGTGTCGGTTTAGTATTGTTCTCTTTTTCAGGTGCAACAATGATTTCTTTGTCTGGCTCCACTACTTCTGGTAGCGTTTTAGCCTCGCCAAGTGTTACATTTGTTGCTACTGCCCAATTGTTAAGCGGTGTGATGGTATAGACAGTATCTTTATCAATTTCGCCACTCAGAAGGTCAAAAATCCCTGTCGTGCCTTGGCGTGAAGAATAACGATATTGCGCTACTAGTGTCGTACCATCTGCGCCTTTAAGTTCTACTTGACGCCCTGCAAGTAAGTCCATTCCTGGATCTTTATCCAGTGTTAATTCAAACGATTTAGTATCGATAGCTTCTGCCTTCGCAATAACTAGTGGCGCGATTTCTTTTGCAGTAAAGGAAGCATTGGCAACATCTGCCCAATCAGAAGTAATTGTATACGTCACGCCTGGTGTCAGTTTTTCACCGACTGGCAAACGGAATTTCGGTGCTTGACGACGGTCGGATGCTTGCGTAAATGGTACATAATTCGCCGTGTACACATCACCATTCGTTCCAGTCAATGTCACGCTACGATCACGTAAAGAGGAAATAACTTGGAATTGTTTGCCGTTCGAATCACGATTATCATCATCAATTGCAAAAGCTTGGTTTCCACGCCCTCCTGCATACGCTGCAATAATATTCGCATAATCAACCACGCCATCCGCTTGGAATGACTCCATTTCAAACGTATCATTCGTTACTTGCGCTGAATCTCGCATATTGATTTTAGCCGAACTACCAACAAATGTCTCAACTGGTGTTCCTTTATAGCTTAACGTGTAGTTTTTTCCAGGTTCCTGCACTGTCACTGGAATGATGTAAGTGCTCTTAGATCCTGATTTCAAACGCGGCACATTCACGATACTCAAGCCTTCACTGAATACAAAATTTTTCTTAATAGCGTCTAAATTACTGTCTGCTACTTCATCTGCTGATAGCGCCTCTGGAAAAATAATTTGTAGCGTCATCGCGTTTAGCGACTCCACTTTATACGCCGCTTTTTGGCCTAGTGTAACATCTGTACTTGCTGCCCAGTTATTTTGTGGTACAATTTCATAAGCGATTGCTTCATCCAACGTTCCACCACCAGTCACATCAAAAGTACCTGTCGCACCTTGGCGTGAAGAGAAACGATAGCTTGCTGTTAGTTCACTGCCATCCGTGCCTTTTAGAATAACACTGCGTCCAGCTAGCAAGTCCATTCCCGGATCTGAGGCTAATGTCAGTTTGAAAGAAGTTGCGTCTACAAATTCTGCAGCATCAATCGTTAGTGGTGCCATAGCGCGAGCTGTAAATGAAGGATTAGCAATTGTTGCCCAGTTAGAAGTCACTGTATACGTCACGCCTGGCGTCAATGTTTCCCCCGCAGGTAATCGGAATTTCGGTGCTTGACGGCGATCCGATGCTTGCGTAAATGGTACATAGTTCACCGTATACACATCACCATTCGTTCCAGTAAGCGTCACGCTACGATCACGTAAGGACGAAATCACTTGGAGCGTTTGACCAGCCGCATTTTTATTATCGTCATCGACTACAAATGCTTGGTCACCGCGTCCGCCTGCATATGCCGCAATAATATTCGCGTAATCAACGGTACCATCCGCTTGGAACGATTCCAACTCAAACGTATCGCTCGTCACTTGGTTCGTATCGCGAATCCCAACCTTCACATTGCTCCCTGTGAAAGTCTGCGTCGCACCACCTTTATAACTAAGCGTATAAGTCGCGCCCGGATTTTGAATCGTCACCGGCACAATATACGTATCAGTGGAACCTGATTTCAAACGCGGTACATTGACAATACTAAGTCCACCGCTAAACTTAAAATGTTCCTTAATCGCGGCCAAATTACTATCTGCAACATCCGCTGCTGGCAATGTGCCGTCAAACTTGATTTGAAGCGTCATCGCGTTAAGTGAACGCAACTCAGTGATTGTCGCTACACTCGCCGTAGTTGCGCTTGTTCCTGCAGCCGAAGCTCCAATTGGTGCGATTTGTGGCGCTACACCTGCGATAATCGTCGTGGCTACTAATATAGAAGTGAATACTTTTTTTGATTGTGTCATTTTTACATTCTCCTTTTATTTCGAAAATTGATACTCTCTACATCATAGCGCCCAATTCTAAACTAAAAATAAGCTACAGATTAAATAATTATTAATCGACATTAAATTCCAATATCATTTTTTTCTCACTTCTAAAAGTTTATGATATAATTCTTAATTTCTTACTTTTATAGCGTATACTTAATATGTAAACAACTTCACACCCTCCAGACATAACCCCCTTTTTCCCCCGCAAAACTCTCTAGTACGTGCCCCTCTCCGCTAGAGAGTTCTTATTATCGCTATTCTATTCTAGGAGGAACGCTGCATGAAAAAACTAATGACCCTATTTTTAATCGTACCGTTATTGGCCTCATCGCTCTTATTTCCAGTACACAGCGATGCATCTGAAATGAACTTCTCCGTAAGCGCAAACATCCCTGAAAATCAAATCGACAAAACGAAGAGCTACTTCCATCTGAATTTAGCACCAGGGAAAGAGCAGACCGTGAATGTAACGCTTACGAACGAAACCAATCAAGAATTGACCGTCCTGACCTCTGTGAATACTGCTGTTACGAACGATAACGGTATTGTTGACTACAGCCAAGATGATCCGAAGCTTGACGCAACGTTGAAATACCCGATATCCCAGCTCACAGAATCAGCTGGTGAAGTCGTTCTTCCAGCCAACTCAAGCAAAAAATATCCCATCAAAATAAGCATGCCAAACGAAGCTTTCGATGGCACTATCCTTGGTGGCATTTATTTTAAAGAAAAGACAGCAGAGAAGAAAGAATCACAATCTAAGGATATTCAAATTGAAAATCAATACGCGTACGTCATCGGTATGATGCTTTCCCAAAATAATACAAAAGTCAAAGCAGACCTGACACTAAACGAGATTACACCGACTCAAATCAACTATCGGAATGTCGTAACAGCGAACTTGCAAAATACAGAAGCCACAATCCTCAAAGACTTAGACGTCGAAGCGCAGATTTATAAAAAAGATGGCACCAAAGTATTGCATGAAAATTTTAAGCAAAACATGCGAATGGCTCCAAACTCCAATTTCAATTTCCCAATTAGTTGGGGGTCGCAGGAATTTGAGCCTGGAAAGTACCGCCTAGATATGATTGCATCAAGTGGTGAACAAGTCTGGAAATGGTCTGAATATTTCACAATAGACGGTGAAACTGCAAATGATTTAAACGAAACAGCACTCGACATTGAGAAAAACTACACATGGTTATATATTATCGCTGGGTCGATACTTGCCCTGCTAGTACTTCTGCTTGTATTCTTGCTGGGTAGGAGATCTAGAAAGGACACAGATGAAGAATAAAGAAAAAACTGCCACGCCTAAAACAGGTTGGCAGTTTTTTAATTCCAATGGAAATACATAGAGTTATTTCACATTTTCTTATTTACCCTAATCATTTGTGTCTTTTTCATTTTGGTTGCATATGCCTATTTGGAAAGCCTCTCTAAATAAATCGAAGCCATCACGCCACAATAACAAGAATTACTATCGTTATAATCTATATCTGCAAATTACAGAGCAAACCAATAAAAAAGTTATCAAATTGGTCCTATAAACAGCCCAACTTGACAACTTTTATCATCATTTAATTGCTAGGAATCAGAGAAGTGTAAATAATCTCATCCTCCACCGTCTCATCTTCTAGTAACTTCAACAATTTCTCCGCAGCTACTGCGCCCCATTTATACTTCGAGTACTCAATCGTCGCTAAACGCGGGTGCAAATATTGCCCAACTTCCGTATTATCAAATCCGATAATCTTCACATCGCGACCAATCACAAGCTGCGTTTTTGCAAAATAACTATACATACCAATCGCCATTTCATCATTGAGTGCAAAAACAGCTACCGGCTCGCCAGTCCATTCCCGTTCCATCTGCTGTGCTGCTTTTTCACCCGTTGCTTTTGAGAAATCGCCAGGAATCACGATAACTTCCTCGTCACGAAAACGCTCCAACTCCGAAAGCGCCGCGCGCAACCGCTCCTCGCTATCATACGTATTTGTAGGTCCAGTCACAATGTAGAACTTACCAGTGAAGCCTGTTTTTAAATAATCAATAGCTAGCGTTGCGCCAGCCTTATTATCGAGCAGTACCTGCCTCACATTAGGGTGTTCCACTTCGCGATCTAGGACAATAATTTTATGACCGCGATCTGCGTACTCCAACAACTCTTCCGTCGAAAATCCCCTATCCAAAATAATCGCGCCATCAATCATTCGCTCTGGCAAAAAACGATGCGCCTTCATACCGCTGCAAACAATCAACTCATAACCCTTGGCCAGCAACGTATCCGTAAGTCCGTGTAGCAACTCACCATAAAACACACCACTATAATTCGCCAAGTAAATACCAACGATTTTCGTTTTCTGTGTTTTTAGCGTTCGTGCTGCCATATTCGGAATGTAGTTCAACTCATCCGCGATTGCCACAATTCGTTGTCTCGTTGCGTCCGTGACCTTTGGGCTGCCATTTAACGCATAAGAAACAGTGGAAATCGAGACACCCGCTTTTTTCGCTATATCTTTAATCCCAACCACTGCGATCCGCTCCTTGTTTTCTTTTCTTTATTATGCACTATTTTACAGCCGAATGTCTATTTCCTACCTCATTTAAGCCAAACAAAATGTAGCTTGCAAATGCGTTCCAATGAATACGTTAAAATCACCTGGATCGCTTGTAAAATCTAGATTTGGCTTGTAATAACGTAAATCCTCTTCCGTCAAACTAAAAGTAACTACCTCAGCCTCGCCTGGCGCCAAATCAATTTTAGTAAAGCGTTTCAATTCCTTGCATGGCCTGCTAACTTTTCCGACAACATCCTGCACGTAAAGCGCTACAATTTCTTTTCCAGCAGTAGACCCCGTATTTCTCACCGTCACCGAGATATTCAATGTATCCATTTTTGTCATCGTATCACTTGAAAGTTCGAGATTACTGTACGTAAAAGTCGTGTAACTCAGTCCAAAGCCAAAATCGAACAGCGGCTGATTCGGGATATCGATGTATTGCGACACGTAATGCTCTTGCGCATCCGCAGCATCTGCCGGCCTTCCTGTACGCAAATGATTATAATAAACCGGAATTTGTCCCGTTGTGTATGGGAACGACATCGGCAATTTACCATTCGGGTTCACGCGTCCACTTAAAATATCCGCCACCGCATTTCCGGCCTCTGTCCCAGGAAACCACGCTTCGACCAACGCATCACTAGCCTCAATCAAACCGTGTAAATCAAGCGGCCGACCATTAAAAAGGACTGTCACGACCGGCTTTTCAAGCGCACGAATCGCGTCAATCATCGGGTACTGCGTCTCTGGCAACCGAATCGTTGCAATACTGTTCGCTTCCCCGCTCCGATTAGCCGACTCGCCAAGCGCCAACACAATCACATCCGCGTCCTGCGCCACACGAACCATCTCTGCAATCTCAGCCTCCGTCACGTTCTCTGTATTCCCCGCACCAGCCACATCCACCTGACCAAACTGCGCCTTCATGCCGTCCGCAACGGACACCGCATCCTTCATATCTCCAAGCCAAGACCAAGCGCCCAACACGTCCTGCGTCGTCGCAAGTGGTCCAACAAGCGCAATTTTTCTACCCGTCGTCGCAAGCGGCAACAAGTCCCCGTCATTTTTCAACAATACCATCGCGTCCGCCGCAATCTCGCGCGCCGCCTCACGATGCTCTTTTGATAAAATATCCCGTTGTCGATTCACGTCTCCCTTCAAGCCACGATACGGATCCTCAAACAACCCAACATCTCGCTTCAATTCCAAAATCCGCATCACAGCTTCATCCAACAAGCTCACCGGCAAAACACCATCCGCCATCAAACGCTCCAAATTCTCCAAGTAGCATGTCGTCATCATTTCGATATCCACACCCGCGCGCAATGCTGCATCAGCCGCCTCCGCCGAATTCGCCGCCGTGCCATGATTGATAATCTCCTTAACCGCGCCCCAATCCGATATTAGCACACCGTCAAAACCAAGCTCATCCCGCAACACATCCCGCATCAACCACTCGTTCCCCGTCGCCGGCACACCGTCCACCACATTAAACGCCGTCATCACAAGCTTCGAACCCGCTTCAAGCGCCGCCGTGTAAGCCGGCAAATAATTCTGATACAACTCCCGCATCGACATATCCACCGTATTATACTCACGCCCAGCCTCCGCCGCACCATACGCCGCAAAATGCTTCACACAAGCCGCCATTTTTTCATGATTTTCCGCCAACTCATCCGGATTTCCCTGATAACCACGCACAAAACTCGCCGCCATCGCACTATTCAGATGCGGGTCCTCGCCCGTCGACTCCATCACACGCCCCCACCGCGGATCGCGAACCAAGTCCACCATCGGCGAAAATGTAACCTGAAGTCCAGCCGCCGTCGCCTCTTTTGCCGAAATCGCCGCCATTTTCTCAGCCAGCTCCACGTCCCAAGTCGCCCCAATCGCAAGTGGAATCGGAAAAATCGTCTTATATCCATGCACCACATCCGCCATAAAAATAAGCGGAATTCCCAGCCGATTCGTTTTCAGATACTCCTCTTGAATCGCGATCATCTCACCTGCCGTCGCCGACCCTAAAACCGATCCCGCATTCTTCGAGACTTCCGGTGTAATACCCATCTCCGCCATCGGTCCCGTCATTTCCCCCTTCGTAATCGTCCCCTTATAAAACATCGGCGCCAACTGCAAAAGCTGTCCTACTTTCTCCGATACTGTCATCTGTTCTAATAATTCTCCAAGCTCTACTTTTTTCATAATGCACGTCCTCTATTCTAATATTTCGAAACGTTTCTATTAAATCATATCAACAGTATAAGCGTTTTCTTTTTTACAGTCAAACAAATTTCTCAATAAAATCACATTTATCCTTTCAGATTATCATTTCAAACTTAAAAATAAATATTTTTTCAAATTTTATCTTCCTATAAATGCCTCTAAAAACAACCCCGAAATCCAGATAACTATCACATTTAACCCTTGTAACCGATTTCATTTTGTTTTATAATGAGTTCATCGAAACGTTTCTATAAACAAAGTATTTTTTGCAACGCCAGTTTTCAATAAAAATAAAAAGGTGGAGGAAAAAAGATGAAGAAAAAAGGAACTATGTTATTGTTAACGATTATTTTAGTAGTAGGAGCGGCACTTGCCAGTTGCGGAAATTCCAACGACGCTGCTGATACAAAGGTTCTAAACGTTTGGGCAATGGGAGATGAAGCCAAGCAATTACCACAACTCGCGAAAGATTTCGAAAAGGAAACAGGTATAAAAGTGAAGGTTCAAGCCATCCCGTGGGCTAACGCACATGATAAATTGCTAACTGCTGTAGCCTCAAAATCCGGACCAGATGTCGTTCAAATGGGAACAACCTGGATGCCCGAATTCGTTGCAGCAGGCGCGCTGGAAGACCTAGCAACATACACAGATAAATATCCCGAACTAGACGCCAAAAACTTTTTCGACGGTTCAGCAAAAACAACCCAATTTGACGATAAAACTTACGCGGTTCCGTGGTACGCCGATACACGCGTGCTCTTCTACCGTACCGATATACTGAAAAAAGCCGGCTACGATCATGCCCCAAAAACCTGGGATGAACTATCCGAAGTCGCTGAAAAACTCTCCAAACGCGGAGATAATATGTATGGTCTTAACATCGATGGCAAAGAACAAAGCCTCGGTTTCATGTTCGGTCGTCAAAACGGTTCACCACTTTTCGATGATGCCGGTAACCCCGTTTTCAACAAAAAGCCATTTGTCGATGCCGTATCCTATCTAAACAGCTTTTTTGAAAATGGCTCAGCACCGAAAGATGATCTCGGCCTAGACGTCGCACAAACATTTAGCGGTGACGCGATTGTCCCTATGTTCATCAGCGGTCCGTGGATGGTAAAAGCCGTTAAAGACACCGTGCCAGATATCGACGGGAAATGGGCAACAGCCCTACTTCCAGCCAAAGAAAACAACATGTCAAGCCTTGGCGGAGCAAATTTAGCCGTGTTCAAATATGGGAAAAACAAAGATGACGCGGGGAAATTCCTCCAATATATGAGCAAACCAGAAACCCAACTCAAATGGATGGAACTAACCAACTCCCTTCCTACCGTTCAAAAATCATGGGAAAATAAAACGCTAAAAGACGACCAATTCTATAAAATATTTGGCGAACAAATGGCGAATGCAGAACCAATGCCTCTAATCCCCGAATTTGAAGAAATCGCGCAAGCCTACATGAAGAGCTTCGAGCAGATCTATCGTGGTGGCGCGGACGTCCAAGACCAGATGGACACATTCAACGACGAAGTCAATACCATTCTAAAAAAATAATAAACCGTTCGGGGCAAAAGTAGTGAACCACGCTGCTCTTGCCCTGAATACATATTACTTAAGGAGGTTTCAAATTTGCGTCGTTTTATAGATCAAAAAACACCATACCTATTCATTTCACCAGCACTTTTACTATTAATCATGTTCTCCCTTTTTCCAATCGTCATCGCTTTTGTTATCAGCTTTACCGATATCAATCTAGTCGGACTCGCCGATTGGTCAAAAATCAATTTCATCGGCCTAGAAAACTACAAAAATGTCCTATCCGACCCGATATTCCTAAAATCGATTGGCAACACGCTATTTTATGTTATCATCGGCGTACCTTTAGTCATCGTCTGTTCACTCGGAATCGCGCTTATGATTAATTTCAGCCAAGCGAAGATTTTCCAGTTCTTCCGGCTGATTTTTTATACACCATCCATCACGAATGTTGTTGCGGTAGCTGTTGTTTGGAGTTATTTATACAACCCGCAATTCGGTTTATTCAACTATTTGCTATCCCTGCTCGACTTGCCCGCGGTACCTTGGTTGCAAGACCCGACTATCGCCAAAATTTCCTTAATTATACTCGCTTTGTGGCGGGCAATCGGCGTTAATATGATCATCTTTTTAGCCGCACTACAAGGCATTCCACGCGAATATTATGAGGCCGCTCAACTAGACGGCGCCAATCGCTGGAAGCAACTCACAAATGTAACGGTTCCACTATTACGTTTTGCGATTTTCTTCGTGACCGTTACAACAATGATCGGCTGGTTGCAATTTTTCGAAGAACCGTTTGTTATGACGCAGGGCGGACCCCTTGATAGCACAACATCCGTGGCGCTGTTCATCTATCGAAACGGTTTCCAACTGAGTAAATTCGGATACGCCGCAGCAGGCTCATTCATCCTATTCATCGCGATTATCATCATTACCATCATGCAATTCAAAATTCAAAACCGTCATGACGACACCCAAATGTAGGAGGAGTGAAAAAAATGAATCAATATGCAAACAAATCACGCGGCGCCAAATGGCTCGTAGGTCTTATTTTAGCAGTTGGTGGATTCTTCATGATTCTTCCTTTCATCTGGATGGTCCTCTCCTCTGTCAAAACGGACGCAGAAATCCTGCAAATCCCGCCGACCATCTGGCCAGAAACATTCACATGGGACAACTTCAGAAGCCTCTTCACAGAACTGAATTTCGGCGTTTACTTACGCAATACACTTGTCATCGTTCTGTTTTCCTTCATTGGTCTATTCCTGAACGCCATGGCAGGTTACGGCTTCGCCAAGTTCAAATTCCGCGGTAAAAACAAGATGTTCTACATGGTTCTCGCAACGATGATGATTCCCGGACAAGTCACCATGATACCAGTGTATCTGATTCTAAACATGTTCCACCTGACCAACACGATGACCGGTATCGTTTTACCCGGCCTTGTCGGCGCCTTCGGAATTTTCCTGTTCCGTCAGTTCATGTCAACGATTCCAGACGAGCTCATGGAAGCCGCAAGACTCGACGGTGCCAGCGAATTCTTCATCTTTTGGAAAATCATCCTACCGATTTCGCGACCCGTCCTCGCCGTTCAAGGCATCCTGACTTTCATCGCCGGCTGGAACTCCTTCCTATGGCCACTCATCATTGCAAACGACGAAAAATACTACACACTCTCGGTCGGGCTATCCTTGCTAAAAGGCCAATACGCCAGCAACTACGCACTACAAATGGCCGGCTCTACCTTCATGGTTATCCCGATTATTTTGATTTTCATGATGTTCCAAAAATATATTTTAAAAGGATTCAATGTTTCAGGATTAAAATAACAAACAAAGATGCCGTCACATCACGTAGCGGCATTTTTCCATTCTAATATATCATAAAACATCTCCATCGCACGCTGATTATACCCCACGTAATCAAATTCTTTAGTAGGCACCTCGTCATTCAGCGCTCGCAACATCCCCTCCACCAAACGCTCTTTTGAATTTGGAATTAACAAACCATAACCATCCTCCAAAATACTCCGCGATCCAGGGATATCCGTTGCCACAATCACCTTCCGCAAAATCAACGTTTCTAGCAAGACCATTGGCTGTCCCTCATGATTCGATGGCAAAATAAATACGTCGCATCGCTTCAATAATGGAAATGGATTAACCACCTGTCCAAGCAACGTGACATGTTCCTCCAGATCCAGTTTCCGAATCAATTCCGCAAGTTCGTCCCTCAGTTCCCCATTACCAATCAACACTAATTTGGCCTCATTCCGCTTTGCAACAACATCTTTAAAAGCCTCCATCAACATTCGCTGATTCTTTTCAGGAGAAAGCCTCCCCATCGTCATAAAATAAAAGCTATCCTCATCTAGCTCAACATCCGAAGCTTCATCCGCAGCCCCAAGCACAGCCTCATAATCCAGTGAATTATGCACATAAACCATTTTTTCAGAACTATTTTCCACTAAATGTCGCAATTTGGCCTCGTTCAAATCTCGCGTATGCCCCGCCACCGAAACGATTTTATCAAAATAATTATACAGTAAGAAAATCACATTTAAATCCACCCGATGCTTGTAGTCCACACCTAATTTTTTGCGATATTCTTGCATCATCTCGTTATGCTGATAAATCAATTTCTGGTTAGCCCCACTCGTCGCAAGCAACAAGGTCCAATACTTAAAATAACCATCAAAATCAATCGCAATATCAATCTTCGTTTCCCCTAAAATACGCCGCAATTCACGCTGATATAACCGTTTCACTTCCTCTTCTAAAAAACCTTCTGGGCCAAACTCCACATATAGTTCGTGACTCGCCGTGAAAAGCCGCTCTTCCGCTTTGCTCTCCTCTTCGGTCCGTAGCATACCGCCAACAACTGTCACCCGCAACACACGCGGATCCAATTTTTTGAAATTCCTTTTACAATCATCGTGAAGTGCCTCCGTATCCATCACAATAACCCGATAACGCTCGTAGTCTAAATTATGCAATAAATTAATAGCAGACGTCGTAATCCCATTATTTTTAAAGCCACCACAATACATCAAAATCGTCTTTTTGACATCGCCCGCTGGTTTATCCAACAATACACCCGCAGCCCATTGTTTCGAGGTAATAACCATCCCAGTCATAACTTCTTGCAAATAAAGAGGTAACACTTCATCCGTTACAATATAATCCGCATGTAACAAACTGCGCATTAACAAAGGCTCCAATGCCTCTCCACGATAAAAATGAATATATGTTTGACCGTCTTTTTTTATAAAATAACTTGGCATCGCATCATCCGAAACAACATACGCCGAGCTTGCTAAAGCCTTATCGCTCATCGATTCTAGGGACACTCCTAGAAAAATCGGATGCTGCTTTATACCTTCTATAAACGCCTCATGATTAGACACAATAACAACGCTATTTTTTCGAATAGCTTCCTGGGAATAATAGTTCAAATACCGCTCTCCCATCCAAGTTCGCCTCCTCATGTTTCTTCCAATATTCCCGTTCTGCTTTTTTCCAAACGAGAAAGGAGGATACAACGAATTGCCTTCATTATGTATAATTCTTTTCTTCTTCGCAACCAAATAAAAAGCCAATAACAACTCTTCATCAAGAAGAAAATTGCATTGACTTACCCAAACCTATTTATCCTCAGCCTTACGCCGATACCAAAAATAAAACATCGCGAGCGGCCACCAAAGCACTGCAAAAATGGGGAAAATACACCACAAAACATCTGGTGAATACATCACATTCACAACGATAAATAAGATAATCAGCAATGCCGCGCCCCAAATTGAAAACCCTAAATTCACCTTCGCAAGCGCCCGTCGTTTCTTCGTATTCGGCTTAGCCACTTCCAATTCCGCGACAATCTCATCGATGTCACCGAACTCAATAATCGCCTTATTCACCGCGTCCTCTTCTGATTTCCCTTCCTCCATCAAGTCCGCCACTTTTTCCGCTAAGTTATACATAATTTCTTCCTTAATTTGCGCCGCCTGATCGCTCTCCGGCACATTCTCAAATAGCTTCTCCACAAATTCCGATATCCTATTCACTAATCAATCTCCTCCAAAAAAAGGTTCATAATACCCTTAATCTCTCGCCATTCCCGCGCCATCTCGCTCAAATACGCCCGACCGAGACTCGTAATCATATAATATTTTCGCTTTCCACCATGCGAGCGTTCCCCGAAATACGACTCAATCAACAACTTCTTCTCCAACCGCTGAAAAACCGCATATAGCGTTGCCTCTTTAATTTGAAAGCGGTCACCCGTCCGTTCACTAATTTGCTTCGAGATTTCATAACCATAAGAATCCCCATCCGCCAAAATCCGCAAAATAATCGAGTCCACATGCCCTCTTAAAATATCACTACGAATCAAAATCACCCCTCAAATTACTCTACCAGATAGAATTATAATCTTCCTTAACTTTACCACCTGACAAAAGATTTTGCAACCCACCAAAATTCATGCTACGCTTATAAAAAAAGGAGCTGTTTCCCAATGAAATTAAAACTAGACAAAACCAACTACACCATCGCAAAATTCCGACCAGATTTCCCAGTACCCACATGGTTCCAAACCGATCACAGCCAATTCAAAAGCATCACGTACACCGCTGAAGAATGCTCCATCATCATGCCCACCGAATCCCTCGACACGGCCGAATCCGACTGGTTCCTCCTAAAAATCGAAGGAATCCTCGACTTCTCCCTAACCGGCATTCTACACAAAATAGCCACTCCCCTCGCCGAAAAAGAAATCAGCATCTTCGCCGTCTCCACCTACAACACCGACTACATCCTCATGAAACAAGCCAATCTAGACCTCGCAATCACGACTCTAACAACCGCCGGCCACCAAATCACCGAATAACAAAAAAAAAACACGATCCCCTGACATTAGAGAATCGTGTTTTCCTATTAAATCTCGCATTCCCCGCCAAACCAGCAAGGACCGAGAAATGCTTAGCTGCTAGGCAAAGGCGAGTACCGGAGCGGAATGTACGACCTGTACATGAGCACCGGAACAGAGCCTTTAACGACGCAGATGAGCGTTTCTCGGTTCTTGCGTTACTGGTTGGTTGAGCTGGCTGCAGTAAGTGTCACCGTCGTTGTTTCCTTCTTACCATCACGATAATACTTCACTTCCATCTTATCGCCAACTTTGACATCATTCGAATATAGAATTTGGCGCAGTGTCATCGAGTTTGTTACTTTCTTACCGTTCATTTCAACGATAACATCATATTCTTTCAAACCAGCTTTATCAGCAGCTGAGCCGGAAACGACTTGTTGTACCATCGCACCATAATCAACGCCATCTGGCAATTTTAATACTTGTTGTTGTTGCACTTCTGGAATCGTATCCACGTCACGCAATGTCACACCTAGCGACGGACGCTCTACTTCTCCATTTTTCTCCAACTGTTCGATAATCGGCTCAACCGTATTGATTGGAATCGCAAAACCGATACCTTCTACGTTTTCCGTCGAGATTTTCATCGAGTTAATACCGATAACCTGACCTTCAATATTGACTAGCGCACCCCCACTGTTACCAGGGTTAATCGCTGCATCCGTTTGAATAACTTCCGCTTCCCAATCAGACGTACCATCGCCATTTGTATCAACAGGCACCGTACGATTCAGACCAGAAATAATACCTTCCGTTACCGTTCCAGCAAATTCTGTTCCAAGTGGACTACCAATCGCAATCGCTGTTTCGCCTACTTTAAGCGCGTCAGAATTACCAAATTCAGCAATCTTCGTCACATTCTTATCACTAATCTCAAGAACCGCTAAATCGTTCCATTTATCCGTTCCAACAAGCTTAGCTTCGGTTTTCTTACCGTTTGAAAATTTGACTTCTAATTTGTTGGCGCCTTCTACCACGTGATTATTCGTCACAATATAGGCTTTACCATTCGATTTCTTATACACAACACCAGATCCAGAAGAAGCTTCCTCTTCCGCTGTTGCATCTGTACTAATCGACGTCCCAGCTTGGTAATTCAAAACACTCACAACCGCATCCTGTACTTTTTCAAGCGCTTTTGTCGTGCTTGTCGTGCTGTCAACCGTCACTTTTTTCGTTTCGCCGCTACCAGTGGATGTCGTGTTCGAAGTCGTGTTGGTGTTATCATCATGAAGCGCACCCCATGAGAATCCAAGCACGATTAATGCACCAATCAAAACACCTAGAAGACCAGTTAAAAAGACAGCTAGCATCGTTTTCTTCTTACCTTCTTTTTTCGGCGGCTCACTACCATTTCCGCCACCGCCAGCACGCGTTGGAGGTACCGGTGGGACAACATTATTCCCGCCACCACTACTTGCCGGCGTCGGCTTCACTTCCGGTTCACTAGCCGAAGCATCAAAGAAAGCATGGGTCGAACTCGCTTCTGCTTCTTCTTTCGTCGCTGTAGCAAACGGTTCACCTTCTGGCGTTACGCCTTCTGCAGAATGCACAGCTTTAACGGGGATGTCGCGCGCAACTTGTGGCTCAGATGCCGTATGTATCGCCGCATCTCCGGTTGGCTCAGGTTTTTCGTAAGATTGTGACTCCGATAACTTCTCAGGAGAAGCCCCACTTGCTAACTCATCTTTCTGCGTTTCCAAGTCTTTGTTTTTCTCATCCATGCATTATTCATCCCTTTCCAAATTGTAGACGTGTCCATATAGTTATTCTATACCCTAATTATGAAAAAACTATGAAATTTTATTAAAAATTCTGCTATAAATCACATTAAATCGTAAAAATCGGTGTTGGAATCTCGGGATCTGTATCAAATAAATCAATTTGCTCACCGACAATAATACCCTCGCCAGCCAATGTTTGCGAAACGGCCATTCTCGCGAGATCCTTCATATTATTATCTTTACTCAAATGTCCCAAATAAATCCGCTTCGTCGCATCACCAATCACTTCACTCATCGCAATTCCAGCATCCTCATTCGAAACGTGACCCTCATCGCCCAAAATGCGACGCTTCACATTCCAAGGATAACGCCCCATGCGCAACATCTCCACATCATGATTACTCTCAAAAAGGTAGGCATCAGCATTCGCAATATGCCCTTTCATCCGATCACTCACGTACCCCGTATCCGTAATCATCACGAATTTCTTTTTCCCACTGTGGAAAATATAAAACATCGGTTCAGCAGCATCATGTGAAACACCGAATGATTCCACTTGCAAACTACCGAATGATTTCACCGTTTCCATATCAAATTGAAATTTTTGCGCCGTGTTAATTTCACCAATCGACGTTTCCATTGCAGCCCACGTCTTCGCATTCGCATAAACAGGCACCTCATAACGCCGCGCCAGCACGCCAAGTCCTTTAATATGATCCACGTGCTCATGCGTTACCAAAATCGCATCCACATCTGTCATACTCCGCCCAACTTCGCTGAATAAATGCTCGATTTTCTTTCCACTCAAGCCACAATCCACTAAAATAGTCTGATCCGCCGTCTCAATTAGCGTTGCATTTCCTGAACTACCACTTGCCAATATACTAAAACGGAGCTGATCCGTCGCCTGATTCGCTGTCTTGATTTCCTTTGCAAACATCGCTTTCTAGCCCCCTTAAAAATTCCATAATCTTATTGTACAACGAAAAAAACACAATTGCACGAAAAAAGGAGAAACCTCACATTTTCCAAGGCTCTCCCACTTTCCACTCTACTGCTGCGCTTTCTGAACAGCGTCACTCTCCGAATTCGGTATTTCTTCATTTGCCTGCAAATCACTCGAGTTAATCACAGACCCCTCCAAACCGTTCACAAGGAAAAATGTCGTCTGCTTCTCGTGTTTCACCTCGAAAGCCCACACAGGCAAGTACACGTCCGAACTCGGCAAACTAACCAAATTGTAATAACCGAGCGTCGTATTCACAATCTTACTATTCTGCTTTAGATCACCATGCTGATGAAGTACCTCCAATGCATCCGTTCCCGAAATCACATCGTCCTTTTCATCGAACATCTTCGGATCACCGAGCATCGTTTGCCGATAGGAAATAACCTCATTATCCTTACTCAAATTAAAC
The DNA here is from genome assembly GCF_014322795.1 of Paenilisteria portnoyi. Lineage (GTDB taxonomy): Bacteria > Bacillota > Bacilli > Lactobacillales > Listeriaceae > Listeria_A > Listeria_A portnoyi. The sequence continues at coordinate 113,449 of NZ_JAASTT010000003.1, read as the reverse complement.
ACAATCTGGCCATTCGTATTAAACAACACAGGCCGTCCATCAATTTTCTGATTAAATGTCATCTCGCGCCTCTCGGAATCATAGCCCCAATACGTATACCGGTCCCCTTCAAAAACATCACTCTTCAAAAATGGCATCAAATCCGCGCCATACTTCTCTGGATCGATTTTTACAGGCTTGGCTAGCACCGAATATATCCGCTGATCTGAATTCAAAACAGAAATCTTCTGCCCCTTCAAATCATTGATATCCTTCTGAGTAAAAGCAAGTGGCTCTGTGGTTAAATACGAACCCTTCTCTGGATTAGACGGAATTTTTCCATATGTTATATTTTCCGATTTCAATTTCTCTTCCAAAGTCTGACTAACAAGCGGCGTTGGCGAAGAAGACATTCTAGAATCAATGAACAGCACCAATAAGAAAATATCCAAAATCAAGAAGGCGATAATAAAAATCGTTTCTGTTTTCTTCCAATCCATTACGATTCGCCTCCCACAACAGGTGTCCACGTACCGTTGTATTTATAAAACCAAGCCGGCTTTAGCTCCACAACACGATTGTAGCTATTATTATTTTGCTCATATACCATCACATATCCCGGAGCAATCATCTGAATATCATCTGGATCCACCGTCTTAATTAGGTTCTCGTAAACGCTCACCGAACTCGGCAACGTCACTTCTTTTGACTCTGTTGTAATTTGTGCACCAAGTTTGAAAAACGGACGCTGGTATTTATACACGCCTTCCGTTCCCTCCGTCACCAGAATCTGCGACATGCCATCATCGTTAAACACTGGCAATCCCTGCACAAACAAAGAAAATGCGGTTGTCGAGCTATCCGCCGAGTAACCAGAATAATAATAATTTCCCGTCCAGCCCCAATGATCATTCACAAAATTAAAACTCGACTGAATCTGCTCTGACTTCATCGCACTGCTAAGCTGCGACGTATCGCGACGTTCTTGCGCCGGATCCACGTATGTGAGCACCTTTTCTTCTGGATTCACCGTCATCGAACTCGAACCATTCGTAAACGAGTTATCCTGCCCCTTCACCTTGCTACCATCACCAAACAGCGCATTTTTAAACAATCCAATATCAATCGTCTCAATCACATACTGCTGCTGTTGCAACTTCACAGGCGCGTCACTCAAGAATAAATACTGCTTATTCTTATATAACTCATTCACTGGAGCCATCACCGTTTTCTGCTCCGTCAAAACTTGCTCCAACATATCAACCTGCTCCTGCTGAATCGATCCCTGATAAATCTGCTCATTCGAATCATTTCCAAAATACACAGAGAACAAGCCATTCTCCGACTTAGTCAAATTAAACGTAATCCGATTAAACGAATTCAAATCAAAATTATCGCCCTTTAATCTAAAAACCTGACTGTAAACAGAAAGCGGCACAGCATTCGGGAAAACCAGTTCCATCGAATTATTCTGATGCATCATTCCTTGGTAACTCGCCGTCATTTTATCCGTCCGCACCAATTCAGAAAAATCAAACGTCGTCCCCGCCTTCACAAGCGCGTTAATCATCGTTAAATTTTGCGTCGTGTAATGCTTGTCATTCTGATGATAATACACCATCGTCGGCCTAAAAACCTGTTCTGGCTGTCGTAACTTTGCAATTTGCTCCTTTTTCACCGTCTCATTATCAATCACTTCATAATCCGGCTGCACTTTCCAGAGACTGTAGCTTAGGAAAACACTGATAACTACAAGAACAGTGAGGATAGTTCCTCTTATTTTTGTACCCTTCATTCCCAATCATCCTCCGGTAAGTCATTGTATGGCAACGTAAACGAGATAATTGTACCTTTCCCGCGATTACGCTCTGCCCAGATTTCGCCGCCATGCGCTGTAATCACATCACGCGCAATCGCAAGACCCAGACCAGTTCCGCCCATTTCCCTTGACCTCGCCTTGTCCACACGGAAGAAACGATCAAAGACTTTCGTCAAGTCCTCCTCAGGAATTCCCATACCTTCATCACTGATACTAACCTCAATCGCATCCTCGCGCTTCCGCAAGTAGAACGTAATTCGGCCACCATCTGGTGAATATTTATTCGCATTCGAGATAATGTTATCCATCACCTGCATAATTTTATCTTCATCAATTTCAATAATAACCGGCTCACGCGTAAACTGACGCTTAAACGTAGTGCCATCCTTCTTCATCATCTCAAAACGATCAATAATATGATTAAAGAAATCATTAAAATTCACAAAATTCTTATCTAAATTCGTGCGTCCACTATCCATTCGTGACAATTTCAGCAAATCATTCACTAAGCGAATCATCCGCTCCGTCTCGCTTTGCGTCACCTCAAGAAAACGCGGCGCAATCTCTTCATCCCGCCATGCACCATCACTTAGCGCCTCTAAATAACTACGCATACTCGTAAGCGGCGTCCGAAGCTCATGCGATACATTCGATACAAAATCGCGGCGTTCCTGATCCACTTTTTCCTGGTCGGTAATATCATGCAAAACAGCAATGATCCCATTCACAAAACCAGTTTCCCGTTGAATCACCGACAAGTTCGCCCGTAAAATATACGGTTCCTCAAACGTACTGCGATCCATCGTAAGCGGCTCTTCCAACTCCATCAAATCATCAAAGGAATAGTCATCCGCCACGCCAAGCACATCAATAATCGGTTTCCCATTCGCACTTTCATGCGCCATTTTGAGCATCTTCTCAGCTGGTGTATTAATCAAAATAACCTTCCCGCGACGATCTGTTGCAATCACACCATCCGTCATGTAAGAAAGTACCGACGACAACTTCCGCCGCTCCCCTTCCGTCATCGCTTGTGCTTCCTGCACCCGTTTCGTGAGCGCATTAAAGGATTCCGCTAATTGGCCAATTTCATCCATGCCGTACACTTTTACCTTGCGCGTATAATTCCCACGTGCCATCGCAAAAGCCTGACGTTTCATATCCGTAATCGGCTTCGTAATCGTTCGCGATAACAAAATTCCTAGAATCGCCGTAATAATCATCGCAAGAAGCGTCCCTGTGATGAAAATACTCGTAATACTATCAACCTGTTCATACACTGATTCAATATCCGTAGCCAAATAGATGGCGCCAATAACCTCTCCTTTTGAAGTAATCGGGGTAACATCCACCCAAATTTGCCGTTTTGGATTTTTCCCCATGAAGATTTTATTTTCGCCATTCCCACTATTTATTGTGTTTTTAATCATTTTATTCGTCGAGACCTGTCCAACAATACCTTGATTGTCCACATCTGAGGTCCCAATGATTTTCAGCTTATCGTCTACAACGAGCACGTTCTCAAAATCATTGCTACCACGAACGAAATCGAGCAACATACTTTGAATGTCACTCTCAAGTTTCGTCTGGTCATCGTTCGTATATTTCAACATTTCTTCGCGAACATTGTACTCCAATAAATTCACACTATTAGTAATCGCTGTTTTAAAGTTCTTCTCCAATTGGTCCTGCAACTCTCGTACAAAATAAGCCCCAATTACTTGCATTGCCACCAAAATAAGCAACAAATAAATCATGACAAATCTAAATTGGACCGATTGAAAAAACTTCATTCTCCGCATAATGTTTACTCCTGTTCAGGGTTACGTAAATAGTAGCCTACTCCCCGTCGTGTTACAAGCCATGCTGGATGACTTGGATTATCTTCAATTTTCTCGCGTAAGCGGCGTACCGTCACGTCAACCGTCCGTACATCGCCAAAATAGTCATAACCCCAAACCGTTTGCAATAAATGTTCACGCGTCATAACTTGTCCCATGTGTTTCGCCAAATAATGCAGCAACTCGAATTCTCGGTGAGTCAGCTCAATCGTCTCGCCGCGTTTTGAAGCAACGTACGCATCCGGATGGATAATAAGCGAACCAATTTCCAGTTCACTGTTCTCTTCCTCTTCTACCGCAGCATTTCCAGCGGTACTATGTCGACGCAAATTCGCTTTCACACGCGCAATTAACTCACGATTACTAAACGGTTTCGTCACGTAATCATCCGCACCTAGCTCAAGGCCTAGCACCTTATCAATCTCTGAGTCTTTAGCAGTCACCATAATAATTGGCATATCATATTTTTTACGAACCTCACGACATACCTCAATACCGTCGCGCCCAGGCAACATAATATCAAGTAGAATCAAATCAGGTTGAATTTCCTCCACTAAATCAATCGCTTCATCACCATCATACGCGCAATATACGTCAAAACCTTCTTTATTTAAATTAAATTTCACAATATCAGCTATCGGTTTTTCATCATCTACAACTAGAATTTTCTTTTCGGCCATCTTTAACCAGTCCTCCCATTTCTAAAATCGCTCCATCGGCGATACCTTATATTTTTTGAGAAATAACCCTTATGTTGCAACTGAAAAATGTCTTTCTTTATGAGATAAATGAATGCTTTATTTCCCATGTAACAATCCCCGTCTGACTTATTTTCACTTTATCAAATGATAGACTATCACAATCATCATTATAACATAATATCTTCAGGATAGGAAAAGTTGGGAGGGAGAGTTGTACTTTCCTAAACAAAAACGCAGACATCCTAGGAAGGAGGCCTGCGCTATGTATTTTCTGTATTAATCAAATAATGGGCTTACTGACTCGTTTTTGTGTACGCGGACAATTGCTTCGCCAAGTAACGGTCCTACAGATAATTGTTCGATTTTGTCAATCCATTTATCTTCTGGTAAAACGAGCGAATTAGTCACGATTAATTTCTCAATCGCGGAATTATTAATGCGTTCAATCGCCGGACCTGATAGGACTGGATGTGAGCAACAAGCATATACTTTCGTTGCGCCACTTTCGATCAGAGCATTAGCTGCAAGCGTAATTGTACCTGCTGTATCAATGATATCATCAATCAAAATAGCCACTTTACCATCTACATTCCCAACGATATTCATTACTTCCGCCACATTGGGACGCGGACGACGTTTGTCAATAATCGCAATCGGCGCTTTCAAACGATCAGCCATCTTACGGGCTCTTGTTACACCGCCGTGATCTGGTGAAACAACAACTAAATCTTCATCGATATGATGCGAGCTGAAATAGTTTGATAGCAGACGAACCGCATTCAAGTGATCGATTGGAATATCAAAGAAACCTTGAATTTGCGGTGCATGAAGATCTAGTGTAATCATGCGTGTAGCGCCTGCTTTTTCAATTAGGTTAGCCACGAGTTTTGCCGTGATTGGCTCACGACTACGCGCTTTACGGTCTTGGCGAGCATAACCATAATACGGCATCACAATGTTAATTGTTTTTGCTGAAGCTCTCTTAAGTGCATCAATCATGATCAAAAGTTCCATCAGATTTTGGTTAACTGGAAAACCAGTGGATTGCACAACATACACGTGACAACCACGGATACTTTCTTCAATATTAATCTGAATTTCACCATCACTAAAATGGGTCACGCTGGACTTCCCTAAATTAATTCCTGCTACTTCCGCGATTTCCGCCGCTAGTGCTGGGTTGGAATTTAAAGAGAAAATTTTTAACTTTGGATCAAAATAATCGTTAGACATAATCAGCCTCCACATAGATTTTATATAATTTTTAAATGGGTGGGATTGCGCAATGGCAGCACCGAAGTACAACCCCACTCGCAAATGATTACTTACCGAAATTCAGTTTCCTTGCGTATCCTTCTTTATTTTCTTGCTTCACACGAGAAATAGCAAGGGCATCTTCTGGCACATTTTTTGTAACCGTTGTTCCTGCTGCTACAAAGGCACGATTACCAATTTTCACTGGTGCTACCAAGTTGGAGTTGCAACCAATAAAGACGTCATCGCCGATAATTGTTTTTGCCTTATTTTTGCCATCGTAATTCACTGCGATAGAACCGCAACCGATATTGACATTTTCACCGATTTCCGCATCACCCATATAGATAAAATGCGGGATTTTCGAGTTTTTGCCAATCGTTGCTTTCTTCGTTTCCACAAAGTTACCAATTTTCACGCCTTCACTGATTTCAGATTCAGGACGTAGGTGCGAATAAGGTCCAACTTGAACGTCATCGCCGACTTTGCTATCGTAAATAGAAGAATGTCTCACTTGCACACGTTCACCCAGAATCGCATTATCAAGCACACTCGCGCCTGTAATCTCGCAATCAGCACCGATAACCGTTTTCCCATGAATCGCCACGCTCGGTCCAACAACGGTATCTTGACCGATTTCAACATCGACGTCAATATAAGTATTTGCTGGATCAATCAACGTTACGCCATTGCGCATGTGGTTCTCATTGATTCGGTGACGCATAATTTCTTGCGCCTCTGCCAAAGCTACCCGATCATTAACACCAAGCGATTCCTTCGCATTCTCCATTCGGTAAGCCGCGACAACCTCATCTTCATCTTTTAAAATTTTGATAACGTCTGGTAAATAATATTCACCTTGCGCATTTTCGTTGGATACTTTTTCTAGTGCTTCAAACAAAGCTTGATTGTCAAAGCAATATGTTCCTGTGTTGATTTCATTCACGCGTTGCTCTTTTTCAGACGCATCTTTGTGCTCAACAATTTTCTCTACAATGCCTAAATCGTCCCGAATAATCCGTCCATATCCCGTTGGATCATCTAAAACAGTCGTTAAAATCGTTGCCTTGGCACGTTTTTCTTGATGATACTTCATTAAGTCTTCCATCGTATGACCTTGAATAAGCGGCGTATCACCACACACAACAAGCGTTACACCTTCTTTGTCACCAAGTACACTCTTCGCTTGCAAAACCGCGTGAGCCGTCCCCAACTGTTCCTCCTGCAAAGCAAACACACTTCTATCTTCCAAATGGGTCTGCACTTGTTCCGCACCGTGTCCAACAATCGTCACGACTTCATCCGGTTCAAGCTGACTGATTTGGTCTACAACATGTTCTACCATTGGTTTTCCACATACAGGATGCAAAACCTTATAAAGCTTCGACTTCATTCTTGTACCTTGCCCAGCCGCTAAAACAACCGCATATCTTTTCATCATTGACAAGACCCTCCAATTATCCACTATTCTTCATAATGATAATACCGTAAAAGCCGCTTTTTTTCAAGGTGTAAATAGAACCTAATCTTACACGCACTCGGAACAAATTGGCAGCAAGCGCTCGCATTGTTGGGGTTAGAGAGCAGACCTCAAAAAAAACAACCAGCGCTGGGCTGGTTGTTTGGATCTATATTATTAATTATTCCGCAGTTACTTCTTCTTCAACTGCTACGTCCTCTGATACAGCACTTGACTCTTCTTCGCCTACGCGAACATATTCAGCAAGTACAACCTCTTGGATTTTTCCACGAGTATCAGAATTGATTGGGTGGGCGATGTCACGGAACTCACCATCAACGCCACGTTTACTTGGCATTGCTACGAATAAACCGTTGTTGCCGTCAATAACACGGATATCATGAACAACAAATTCCTCATCTAAAGTTATGGAAGCAATAGCTCTCATTCTTCCATCAGTTTCTACACGACGTAATCTCACATCAGTTACTTGCATTATTAGTCACTCCTTATCCCATTTTGTCTTCTCATAGTTTCTTCGGGTTATTTTATCTTGTTACTTGGGACAAACATTAGTTTCCCTTTAGATTCGCTATTCACAACAAGTATTTACCCAGGTCCTATAAAAAGTAGTGTTTAGTCTTCATTTCCTTCTTCCGCTTCTGGTGTCGCTTCCTCTACTTCACTGACAACTTCATCAGCTTCCGCATAAGCAACTAAAACAGCGTCCTGAATTTTAGCACGAGTATCAGAATTAATTGGGTGAGCGATGTCACGAAACTCTCCATCCGGAGTACGTTTACTTGGCATTGCTACAAATAATCCATCATTACCATCAATCACGCGAATATCATGTACTACGAATTCACCGTCAATAGTAATTGAAGAAATAGCTTTCATTCTTCCATCAGTCTCAACTCGACGTAATCTCACATCTGTAATTTCCATTTTCTTCACCACCTTAGCTCTTGTTGACATGCTACTTGTTGATCCAACACACACGCAACATCATAAAGATAACACTAGAGAATTGTTCCCTCGACATTTCTCCCATACAAAAAGTAATCCATCGACCACTCCTTGTTCCCAAAAAGGAAAGCCCAGAATTTTTCTCTAACAACATCATAATAAAAAAAGCTAAATTTGACAACTTTGTGACTTCGTACATAAAAATGCTGTTTATAGTGCATTTTTTATTGACAAAAATGCATTGTTTTTTATAAACGGATAATTGTATACTATAAAATAATAATTTATAAAAAAAATCACAAATGACTGCCAGTATAACGTTTATATGCAGTGTTTAATACCCAATATTTCTTTCATTCTATAATATCCCAAGAGAAAAAGCCAAAAACAACCTATTTTTTAGTATACAAAAAACGGCGTATTGATCGTTTTTCATACTCCTTTTTGCACATCAATTTTTATTTATTTTTACAAACACGCCTGAATTATGACAGCTAGTAACATCCTTTATTTTTCATCTACAAGCATTGAAGTAAAAGGGTTTATCATACTTTTATAAACTTACATTTTAGGACGAAACACATTTTCCACAAGCATTCCCATCACAATTATGACAAACAGATTAAAAATATGTGACAACGCTATTTATGACATAAATTCAAACATTTAAGCCAAAAAAGGAATTTTAGACGCATTGTTATGTAGCTACATAATAAAAAAAGAGGATTATTTCACATAAATCCTCTTTTTTATATACATTATTCTGATCGCAACGCATCAATTGGACGCAATTTCGATGCTTTATTTGCTGGTGTAATACCAAAAATGACACCGATAAACATCGAGAATAGGAATGCACCAATGATCGTTGATGCGGTAATCCCTGATGGTATACCTGCAATGGAACCAAATGCAAGGGCTCCGGATACACCTATCGCAATTCCGATTAAACCACCGACAACACTGATAACGATAGATTCAATTAAGAATTGAGTCAAGATATCACGTTTTTTGGCACCTAAAGCTTTGCGGATACCAATTTCTCTTGTCCGTTCTGATACAGAAACGAGCATGATATTCATAATCCCGATTCCACCGACAACAAGAGATATACCAGCAATTGCTCCAAGCGCCGTTGTAAGCGTCGAACTTATCGTATCAAACGCATTTAAGATTTCTTGCTGATTAATAACTTGATACGGCGCCGATTCACCGCTTGCAGAGTCAGCTGCATTATAGTCAAAATGGATAGATAGACGTGATTCTAACGTATTAACAACACGATCTACATCATCTGCCGTATCCGTTTCTACATAAAACGTCCGGACATTCGTATCTTTTAGCATGCGTTGTGCTGCGGTCAAGGGCACAAATACTTGATCGTCACTCGACCCCATCATCGACGCACCTTTTTCTTTTAGAACGCCGACAACTTTATAAGGCATCCCATTTACGCGGATATATTCTCCTACCGGATCTGAGAAGCCGAATAAATCACTAGCTACATTTGGTCCAATGACAGCAATTTTTTGTCCATACTCGACATCAATCGGCAGTAAAAAGCGACCGGTATCTAGCTTCAATCCACGAGCATCTTTATACTGCTCATTTGTGCCGATAAGTTTCAAGTCTTTTGATTTATAGTCAAATGTTGCCTTGACTTGTCCCGAGAGTTCAGGAGAAACGCTTTTGACACCATCAATATTTTTATACTTCAGGACATCATCGTACGTAAATTTATCGTTAGGATTAGTCGATGTATTCATTACTGTCACCAAGTTCGAGCCTAGGTCTCCCATTTGGCTGTTGACTTGATCCGTCACACCTTTACCAAGCGATACTAGCAAAATAACCGAAGATACCCCGATAATAATTCCTAGCATTGTCAGAAATGAACGCATCTTGCTTGTTTTTAATTGCTTCCAGGCCATTTTCATACTTTGGCGGATCATTTTGCTACCCCCTCATTGAAAAGTTGACCATCTTGAATTCGAATCGTTCTCGTTCCGTAATTCGCGATATCCAGATCATGTGTAATCATTACGATTGTATTGCCAGCCTGATTCAGTTCTTGCAAAATCCCCATAACTTCTTTACCGGTTTTGGAATCAAGCGCCCCTGTTGGTTCATCGGCTAGCAAAATTTGCGGGTTAGCCGCAAGCGCACGTGCAATCGCGACACGTTGTTGTTGTCCACCAGACAATTGCGTTGGTAAATTCCGCTTCTTGTCTGTTAGTCCAACTTTACGAAGGCAATCCAGCGCAATTTCTTCTCGTTTCACAGCACCCATACCACCATAAATCAGTGGTAATTCGACGTTCTCAAGTGCCGATAATTTCGTCAATAAATTAAACTGTTGAAAAATAAATCCGATTTTCTTGTTACGAATAGCAGACAGTTTGTTATCGTTTAACGTTGCCACATCGACACCGTCCAAATGATATTCACCGGAATCTGGCACATCTAAGCAACCAATCATGTTCATCAAGGTTGACTTACCCGAGCCAGAAGGTCCGACAATCGCTAAAAATTCACCCTGTTCAACAGCAAGCGTTACATGGTCCAATGCCTTAAATGTCTCGCCGCCGAGTGTATATGTTTTCGTTAAATTTCTCATATCAATAAGTGGACTAGTCACGCGATCACCTCCTTGTTTGGTCTAGCTTTTAAAATCCTGGTTGTTGGGATGAATTGGATTTCGTTGGCAAAATGACTTCATCGCCTTTTTCTAGACCTTTCGTGATTTCCATATTATCTTCGTTGTGGAGCCCAGTCGTTACATATTGTTTTACTTCTTTTGTTGTCTCATTTTTCCCTTTTTTAGGAACGAGTACGTAATATTTGTCGTCATCATTTTTCTGAACTGCTTCAATTGGGACGTATAACGCATTTGCTTTTTCATTCACCAAAATAGAAGCATCAGCCGTCATCCCTGATTTTAAATCGGTACTATCATCGATTGAAATCGTCACTAAGAACGAAGACACACCGTTCATCACGGTTCCTTGTTCTGCAATTTCCTTCACTTTACCTGTGTATGTTTTGTCAGGAACTGCCGTCACGGAAATCTTAGCTTCTTGATCTTTCTTCACGTTCGGTACATCTAGCTCGTCCATTTGTACTTGTAGCTCTAATTCTTTGTAATCAGGCGCTTGTTGATTTTGCGGAACAATAGCCCCTGTTGCTGTCGCGTTAATTTTCATGTCCCCTTGCTTCACTTTTGTTGTCACAAGATCCTTCGTCGCTGTTGTATCCGATCCTGATTTAGATCCTAAAAATAATACTGCTCCTACTACGATTGCCGCGATAATCACGATGGCAATCAACCATTTAACCCATTTCTTCATGTGTGTTGCTCCTTCCAAATTAAGTAATTGTTTGTTAGCTCCCAGTATGTAGGTAAGCACTGCTATAAAAAAAGTTCATAAACATAAATATTCACTTCTCAAAATGTTCATGCGCCTTCTACAAGTCCCTATTGTAGCATAGATAAAATTAAAACCAGTCATACGGAGGTCGTATTTATCTGTTCATATTCCATTCATATAAAAAAACTAGAACGCTAAAACAGCATGACTCGCTGCCCCAGATTCTAGTCGTTATTTATTGATTTGGGTAGTTGAAATAATTGCCTTCTACCACTTCGATTTGTTTCTCTTTGACATCTACGTTCTTAATTTTCACTAAGGAGACGTAATCATCCACTAAGCGCTCTTCTGCGTATTCAGATTCCACCAAAACACCGATACCGACTAATTTGGCATTGAATTCTTCTAACAAATTCTTCATCCCGTTAATCGTTCCGCCCGCTTTCATGAAATCATCCACAATGACGACGTTTGATCCTTCTGGTAGACTGCGTTTCGAAAGTTCCATTTTCTCGATGCGTTTACTCGATCCCGACACGTAATTAATACTGACTGTCGATCCTTCCGTCACCTTGCTATCGCGACGCACAATGACAAACGGGACATTAAGATGTTCCGCCACGGCCTGCGCAATCGGAATCCCTTTTGTCGCCACCGTCATAATCGCGTCTATTTTTTGCTTATTAAATTTCGTCGCTAAAATTTTCCCGATTTGGCTTAACGTCACAGGCTCACCAAGTAAATCAGATAAATATAAGTAGCCACCTGGAAGTAAACGATTAGGTTCAGCGATGCGGTTACAGAGCGTCTGAACGAAATCCAGCACATCAGCATTATCTGCAATCGAAATGTATTTCACGCCACCAGCAGCGCCTGGAACAGTCTCAAGCGTACCGATGCCTCTATCTTCAAATGTTTTCTTTATGATCACTAAATCTTCACTAATAGATGATTTCGCAGAACTATAACGCTCAGCAAATAAAGTTAGTGGTACCAGTTTTCGTGGATGGCTCAGTAAAAACTGTGTCATATCAATCAAACGTTCACTACGCCGAATTTTCATATTGCTTCTTCTCCTCTTTTTAAAAATAGCTTTTCCAAACATTAGAACCTATTTCGCCCTTTTTGTACGTGTTTAACATCATTATAAAGGCTTTTTAGAGGAAAAGATAGTCATAGCTTGCCGTTCAAAATCACCACACACTAGATTCCTCTTATTTCATAACTTCTTTAAAGCTGACTACTTCCGCTCCAACCGATTTCAACGCTTCCTGCACCTCATCGGATGTTAGGAAAGTCAGCTCTTTTATCCGATAATCCGAATAAGAAGTCAAGCTGAGCATTGTTTCATCGATAAATGCTGGGTGACACATGAATTCCAACGTCTCCGTATCATGCTCGTGCGCCTTCACAACCTGTTTGACAACATCCGCTGTAATCCCATCTGCATAAAATTGATCAGAAAAACGATCCGTTGTTGGAATCCCCGTATAATCCGCATCATGTACAGAACGACGCAACCCAACTTGGTATTTTTTCGCTAATTTTTGCATAACTGGCAAAACAATAGGTTCGATAAGGTGATGCGTATCAAAATGGGAAATGGGAATGCCTGCTGCGAGAATTTTTTCGATTTGAGCGGTGAATTCACGCTCTACTTCTCCAAAATCAATCACATCCGCCGAACTTCTCAGCACGTCTTGCGCTAGAAATTTCCCCGACTCAGCAGTAAGGCTCGGAACATCCTTCAAAAGTGGGCTACCGAAAGTAAGCGTCAAATGCGCCCCGATATCGAGTCCTGGGTTTTCTTTCGCCACCTCAGCTCCTAAATCAAACGCTGGTGAATTCGCGAGCATTGTCGTCGATTTTACAACACCATGCTTATACGCCTCCAAAATTCCGTAAACGACACCTTTTGACAAACCAAAATCATCCGCATTAAAAATAACTTTCATCACTTCACGACTCCTTTATCATTTTTCTTCTTGCCAAGGTCTGACTAAATATACTTCCTCACAGAAGCCACACAAGCCGTTATAGACGCGTTTTGCTCTAGAGTACTGTTTTACAAGGGCAAACACTGTCGGCCCGCTACCACTCATTAAAGCCGTATCTGCGCCAAATTCCAGCATCTTCTCTTTGATTCGCTTCACTTCTGGGTGTTTCGCGAGCGTCACCGTCTCGAGCACATTCCCGATATTATCACAAATCCCCTCAAAACTGCCATCCCGAATCGCTTGAACCATTCCAGCCGTATTCGGATGCTCCACTTCGCCAACACGCAAGTCCCTGTACACACCTGGCGTCGAAACACTAATCGAAGGCTTCGCTAATACAATCCAGCAATTTGGCATCATTGGAAGCGGTTCAATAATCTCACCACGACCAGTCGCAAGCGCCGTTCCACCATATAAGCAGAACGGAATATCCGATCCTAGTTCCGCGCCTAAATCCGCAAGTTCCTCAAGCGTCAACTGCAAATCCCACAATTGATTCAATCCCTTAAGAGCCGCCGCCGCGTCACTACTACCACCCGCAAGCCCAGCCGCAACCGGAATACTTTTATCCAGCGTTATAGCCACACCTTGCTTCACTGAAAAACGTTCCTTCAAAAGCGCCGCCGCCTGAAACACCAGATTTCGCTTATCATCCGGAATAAAATGCGCCTTCACATCCAGTTTAATAATATCCTTTTCCAATAAAACTAACTGCAGACGATCCGCCAAGTCAATTGTAGTCATCACCATTTCAAGCTCATGATAATTATCTTTTCTCTTATATAGCGCATCCAATGACAAATTAATTTTCGCAGGTGCTTTCACATTTATTTTCATCATTTCTACAGCCTTTCTTAGGGAACATCCATCGTTCAACCCAAAGTAATAAGTTAGTAATTTCGCCTGACTTCAAGTTTGGTCACAGCTCCTCAAATCTTCTTTGTTTATTCTACCATAGCAACGCCCAAATATGTACTCCAAACTCAAAAAGACTTCTAAGCATACTGCAAAAGCATTAAGACTAGCTCAATTCCGAAGTTTACTCAAGATGTGAGCAGATAACCTCAATCATTCTTTTATTTTTTTGCGTAAGACATAAATTCTGCTTTACACAAATCGAGCGCTTGTCGCCGATTTATTTGTCATAGGCTCAACTCCCTAAGACATCAAAAAACCAGCCGGGTTGGCTGGTCTTGAGATATTAGTGATTAAAGTGCTAATTCTTTACTTACATCGTCGGTAAAGTCTAATTCTACAGTGTCTGTTAAAATGTCTGTATAACTATAGGATACTCTTTCGAAATTGTTCTCGTCTTGATCTAATTCAACAACAAAAACAGCTGGATAAGTTTCAGCTAACACGCCGCAACGCTCGATTGTTTTCTTACGTCCGCCGTTAGCTTTCAAAGTTAGTCTCGTTCCAAGTCTGGATTCAAGATTTTGTTTGATGCTTGCAATAGTTTTTGACATTTTGTACCCCCACCTCACTAATTTCCAGTATAGCATATCTAGGGCCAAAAATCAACAAACAAATATTTTAACAGCGAAACACCTCTGTGTCAACCACTAAGGTCGTCTTTTTATCATTTTTTCGCTATTTTCTCATAAAACTGTCAAGAAAATTACTTAAAGTCGCAAATTCAGGGATGTTAAGCGTTTCTCCGCGTCGTTTCACGTCGATACCAAGCGCAGCAAGTTCTGCTTCTAATTCTTCTTTTTGCGGTTTCAATTCCGGGAATCGGTTCACTAAATTATTCCATAATGTTTTACGTCGCTGTGCAAATGCCGAACGCGTAATATCGAAAAAGAAGGTTTCATCATTCACTTGGGCTGGTGGTTCCGAGCGTCGTTTTAGATGAATAATCGCTGAGTCTACATTTGGTTGTGGCATGAATACCGTTTTTGGCACGATAAAGGAAAGCTCAGCCTCCATGTAATACTGTATCGCGATCGATAAGCTCCCGTATGCCTTTGTACTTGGTTTTGCTGAAATCCGATCTGCTACTTCCTTTTGTAGCATAAAAGTCATGCTAGACACTGGTAAGTCCTCATGAAGCAATTGCAAAATAATCGGCGTTGTCACATAATACGGCAAGTTTGCAACTACTTTCACGGGTTTCGCTCGATCCGGAAGTTTCTCTGTAATCATCCCCCCGACATCGACTTTCAAAATGTCTTCGTTCACGACTTCTATATTGTCGTAAGCTGCGAGCGTATCTGGCAAAATGGACATCAAGCGCTGGTCAATCTCAAAAGCTAATACGCGCTTAGATGTGCGCGCTAGATGTTCCGTAAGTGCTCCGATACCAGGCCCAATTTCAATAACATCCGTTTCTTTATCCAGTTCCGCCGTCTCCGTGATTCGTCTCAAAATATTACTGTCAATCAAAAAATTCTGGCCTAGACTTTTCTTGAATAGAAAATCATATTTTTTCAGGATCTCTTTTGTACGGCCTGGTGTTGCGATATCTTTACTCATTCGTCTCCTCCTGCACTACTTCGCTCCATGCGGCTTCAAATTGTTCTTTTGTAATGCCAAACATGCGTAGTCTTGCTTGCAATTGTTTGCCGTTGGTGTAACCTATTTTAAGGATTTCTCCTAGCTTTTGTCGTTTTGCTTTCGCGCCTGCTCCACCCATCAGACCAAGCATCACAAGCCGATCATAATCGATATCACTCGTCTGGACGCGTTCATCACTTGTATGAAAATGTTCCAACGCCTCGCGAATTTTTTCTGGCGTGGCATGTTCTACGCCTAAACCACGACCATATTTCGGTAGTGCATCACTGCGTTTAATAAAAGCGTGATGGCATCCTGGAACTGCTGCATCGATTTGCTTGCGTATTTTTTCACCTGGGAAATCGGGATCGGTTAGTATAATTACACCGCGTTTTTCTTTTGCATGGCGAATTTTCTCAATGGTCATAGCGGATAGAGCTGAGCCGTTCGTTTCGATTGTGTCTGCGTCTACTGCGCGGTGTATTGCGGTCGTATCATCTCGGCCCTCAACAACAATGACTTCATGAATCACTAACTTCTCCATACAAAACGTCCCTTCTCTTAATCAGTATTTCTATCATACCATAAAATTCGAAAAAGCAGAACCCGCTTTGTTTCGCACAAAAAAAACAGGAAGAACACCTTGAGTGGCGCGCCTCCTGCTTTGTATATACTTATTAATCCAAAATTGTTACAGTAACTTGGCGACGTCCCCAAGTATAACATTGGCTCTCATCTGCAAAATAAACGTCTACGATATTCCCTTTAATCGCGCCGCCAGTATCTCCTGCAATTGCTTCTCCGTAACCTGACACATAAACTCTAGAGCCTAGTGGAATTACGCTTGGATCTACCGCAACTACTTTTAAGCCTGGGTTTGCTGTTAAATTAATACCTGTCGCTGTTGTACCGCCACCTGAATAAGCTGTTGATTCCATCGTGAACGTTTTACCGCCTGATGATGGCTTACTACTAACAGTGGAAGAGCTACTTTGAGAAGATGATGAGCTCGATGTTGCAGCTTTTGATGTTGTGGCTTTTTTAGAAGATTTAGCTGGGGCATTGCTGATTGCAGTTACCACTGGCTCTTCTTTCGTACCACGAACAATGATTTTATCTTCTGGTTTTGCTGTTACTTGTTCTGCAAGGAGTTTGCGTTGTTTTTCTTTACCGTTCTCCATAACAACATCATACTTGGCAACTTTCTCGCCAACTTTCCCTGCTTGTACTACTTTTTCTTCGCCTTTTTCAAGAGAAGCATCTTCTTTTACTACAGTTTTAAAAGCGACTTTGGATTTCTTTTCATCGGTTTTTTTGTCTACATATGTAACAACAACCGTCATATTTGGAGTAAGTTTCGCCGTTTTTACTGGCAATACTTTATCATGAGCATCCAATTTAATATTTTTCTCTGCCAATAAATCTGCTACTGTATCTTTTGTTGTCCACGTTACTTCTTTCTTCGCACCATTTTGAATTGCTAGAGCAACAGCACGGTCGATTTTAACTTCCATGTTTGCGGCTACTTTGTCATCCAATGAAACGTTTAAAGCATCTTGCGGATGTGTCGTAATATTTTCATCCTTCAGTACTTCGGCAACTGTGTCTTTTGTTGTCCACACATTCGCTTCTTTACCTTCGTCATTAATTGTAACTTCTTTAGCTGGAATGTAAGCAATCTTCATTCCGTCTTTTACAGCTGTATTTTTGGAATAAGACAGTTCGTCATGTTTTCCAACTTTTACACCTTCGTCATTTAGTACTTCTCCAACTGTTTTTGCGTGCGTGCTAACTTTCGTAACCTCGCCTGCTTTTACAATCGTGATATCGTTTTTAGTTCCCTCGAAAACGAAATAAAAAACCAATGCTATGACAATAACAAACGCGCCAATCATTATTGGTAAACGCCATTTTGATTTTTGGCTTGCGTTACTGCTAGTTTCCATGGTCATGTATTTCTCCCCTTTCTAACTTCTGTTGTGATTATATACAGGGGACGAAAGAACTGTCAACGAATTATCATAAAAAGATTTCTAGACAAAAAACAACTATTCCATCGTTGGTATAGAGCCATTGCGAAACCTTTTTATTACATTCTATGTCTAATGTGTCAGTTATATTTCAGCAAAGTCAGCCTCTAGTCGTAGGCATAATAGCGCGGATTATTAAAGATTTCTTAAACTTTATTTTTCGCTTGCTTAAGATTCCGTTACAAAGTTCAGGTAATATTACAGTTTGATGACAAAAATCAACTTAATCGGAACAGCCGATTTGCATTTTCTGTTGTGTAGCGGGCGATTTCCTCATATTTCAGTTCTTTTAATTCTGCAAGCTTTTCGGCAACAAGCTTGACGTAACTCGGCTCATTTCTTTTACCCCGATTTGGGTGCGGAGCGAGATATGGAGCATCGGTTTCAATTAAAATCTTGTCTAATGGTGCTGATTCTGCTGCAATTTTTGGTAATTTTGCGTTTTTAAAGGTAACTGTTCCACCAAATGAGATGTAGAAATTCATAGCTAAACACGCTTCCATTACTTCCACCGTTTCGCCAAAACAGTGCATAATTCCACCAACTTCTGACGCGTTTTCTTCTTGTAAAATACGAACGACATCTTCCGTTGCTTCCCGATTGTGAATCACGATAGGAAGTTGTACTTCTTTTGCCAATCTAATTTGCTGACGGAATACCTCAAACTGAGTTTCTTTTGGCGACGTATCCCAATGATAATCCAAACCCATTTCGCCAAGTGCGACAACTTTTGGATTTTTGGCTAGTTCGCGTAGCCATTCTAGTTTTTCAGGAGTAAAAGTGATAGCGTCTGTTGGGTGCCATCCGACAATGAGGTAAATAAAATCATATTTATCGGCAAGTTCCAGTGCACGATTGATTGTTTCTTCGTTAAAACCGACAACTGCCATCCGCGAAACATCATTTTCCTTGGCGCGCGCGATAACTTCTTCCAGATCTTCGTTAAATGCATCATCATTTAAGTGTACATGTGTATCAAAAAGCATTTTTATCCCTCATTTCTTTATTTTCAACAGGCAGAATGTCGACTTTCTTCTATAGAATAGTATAACTACTTTTCCTGTTTTGCGAATGTATTATATTACTATAGAAGAAAGTCGTTTTTTTGTAAAAGTAAAGGCGGGTTCCTTAGAATCCCACCTCACAATTATTATTTCACTTTCGCACCGTTTGGAAGGGCGCTGTTTGCTTCGATTATTTGTAATTTGCCATCTTTTTCGCCAGATAGAATCATGCCTTCACTCATTAAACCACGTAGTTTTACTGGTTTTAAGTTCGCTACAACAATGACTTTTTTGCCAAGGAGTTCTTCTGGTTCGTAGAATTCCGCGATACCTGATAGAACTTGGCGCAGTTTTCCTTCGCCTAGGTCCAATTGGAAGCAAAGCAGTTTGTCGGCTTTTTTGACTTTCTCTACTTGCTTGACTTCTCCCACTCGTAAATCAATTTTGTCAAAGTCCTCAATGCCGATTTCTGGTGTTTCAAGCGAGACGACAGTTGGTTCTTCTGCTATCGGCGCCACCACCGTTGCCTTCATTTGCTCTTGGATGTACGCCACTTCTTCCGCTGCATCTAGACGCGGGAAAATCGGCGTTCCTTTTGCGACTACTTTTGTACCTGCCGGAATTTTGCCATAGCCTGTGATTGAGGACCAGTCTTTTAGCGCTTCATCGGTAATTCCTAGTTGCGTGAAAATACCTTCTGGGCATTGCGTTAAGAATGGTTTCAACATCACAGCGATGATTCGTAAATTCTCAGCTAGGTGAGTCATAACACTTGCTAACTCATCGCGGTTCGCTTCCTCTTTCGCTAGAACCCAAGGCGCTGTTTCGTCAATGTATTTATTCGTACGGCTGACAAAAGTCCATAACTGGGAAAGTACCACTGAAAATTGCATCGTTTCCATATTTGTTTCATATTCTTTTAGAACATTATCTTTAAAAATCTCTAATTCACCGTCAAAAGGTGTTACATTGCCTTGATAAGCTGGAATTTCACCATCAAAATATTTATTTATCATCGCAACAGTCCGATTTAAAAGGTTGCCCAGATCGTTTGCTAAATCATAATTCACGCGGTCGACGAAATCTTCTGGTGTGAATAAGCCGTCAGAGCCAAACGGAACTTCGCGTAATAGGTAATAGCGCAGCGCATCCAAGCCATAACGGTCAATCAGCATATACGGATCGACAACGTTACCTTTTGACTTCGACATTTTGCCGTCTTTCATTAAAATCCAACCGTGTCCGAAAATTTTCTTCGGTAGTGGTAAATCAAGCGCCATCAGGATAATTGGCCAGTAAATCGTATGGAAGCGCACAATCTCCTTTCCGATGATATGAACGTCTGCCGGCCAGTATTTGTTGAAATCCGCATCGTCTTCTGAACCATACCCAAGTGCTGTTATGTAGTTAGAAAGCGCGTCAATCCACACATAAACAACATGTTTCGCGTCTCCTGGAACCTTAATTCCCCAATCAAAAGTTGTTCTGGAAACGGCTAAATCTTCTAAACCTGGCTTGATGAAATTGTTAATCATCTCGTTTTTGCGTGATTCTGGTAGGATGAATTCTGGATTGTCATTATAATAAGCAAGTAAACGATCAGCATATTTACTCATCCGGAAGAAATACGACTCTTCTTTCACAAGCTCGACTTCATTGCCACTTGGTGCTTTTCCGCCAATCACTTTGCCATTTTCGTCGCGGTATACTTCTTCTAGCTGTGTTTCTGTGAAATATTCTTCATCTGAAACGGAGTACCAACCTTCATATTGACCAAGATAAATATCGTCTTGATCCAGCAACTGCTGAAAAATCTTCGCAACGCCATCTTTATGACGCGGTTCTGTTGTGCGAATAAAATCGGTATTGGTAATCTCAAGTTTCTTCCACAAATCTTGGAAGCCCGCCGCGATATCGTCCACATAACTTTGCGGTGAAATATTTCGCTCTTCTGCTTTTTGTTGGATTTTTTGGCCGTGCTCGTCTGTTCCAGTTAAATAGAAAACGTCGAATCCTCTCAAACGTTTGTAACGCGCCATAGCATCTCCTGCAACCGTTGTATACGCATGCCCAATATGAGCCTTTCCACTTGGATAATAAATCGGAGTCGTAATATAAAATGTATTATTCTCTTTTGGCAATCTAATCCTCTCCCATTCCTCCGCCGAAAATCAGTTTTTCCGGTGTTAAATTCACAATTACCTTCTATTATATCATTTTCTACGCAAAACAAAATACCGCAGGCCCGAAAAATTTGAAAAAAGCAGCGCGGAATAAAGTCCCACACTGCCAAATTTGTTTATTTAGTTAGTCCAATCATGAATCCACCGGCACCAACTAAAATAATTCCGATGATAACAAGGATAAGTTCGCGTTTTGTCTTTTTCTCACCAAGTAGTAGAATTCCACCTAGCGTCGAAATGACAACACCCATTTGCGAAAGCGAGAAGCTGATTGCTACACCGATAACCGTATTCGAAATGAGTAGCGCCAAGTTCCCAACACTCCAAATCACACCTGGAATAATACTAAGCCACGTTTCTCGTAAAAAGAAAGTTTTGCGATCTTTAAATGAGAATGCAACGGCCGCAACAACCATCCCGACAGCTTGTGGCAGAATTGCTTCCCAACCACTGATGTCAAACGCTTTTAGAATAACAACATAGGCAACATAGCCCAGCGAAGAAATAATTAGCGCGACCATTCCTTGCTTCATGTTGCCATTTTTTGATTTATGTTGTTGGTATGATGTTAGTGTAATCCCAACGATGATGAAAAATAATGCTGAAAAACCGAGTACTAATTTAGCAGTCGTGCCCCATTCATGAAAAACGAAAACACCGAATAATGAGGTCCCGACTAATTGCATCCCTGTCGAAAGTGGCATTGCCTTGGAAACTCCGATATGTGTAAAGGCGCGAAACTGGTTCAGTTGCCCCACAGTCCAGAATATCCCCGATACAAAACTTACCAATAGAATCGTCATTGTAAACTGTGGTGTGGAATAGAAATACATGCCAATCGCAAAAATCAGCGCCCCAAATGTTACGCCAAGTGTCTGCTGATATGGCTTACCACCAATTTTAGAAACAACAAGTGGCATAATCCCCCACATGACCGCTGGAATAAGTGCAATTAAAATTTCCATAAAAAAACTCCTCTCAAATCTGTAACATTGTCTAATTGAGCTAAAAAAAACAAAATTTGCAATTATAGAACATTTTCAGTACAAATAGCGCCACAACTAGCTTTATACCCTTTTTCAGAAACAATAATCATTTTTTTTGCATTAAATGATAATTTCGTCTAGCTTTTCTAGGAAATTCTTGGTATTATAGATAATAGACCAAAGAGTTAGGAGGTAAGAATATGAAATCTACAGGTATGGTAAGAAAAATTGACGAACTAGGACGTATCGTAATCCCAGTTGAAATTCGTCGTAACCTAGGCGTTGCTGTTAAAGATGCTTTAGAAATTTACATCAATGAAGATGAAATTATCCTAAAGAAATACACAGCTAGCAACCTTTGTGACATCACTGGTGAATTTTCCGATCAAAACAAACAAGTTGTTGACGGTAAATTAACACTTAGCCGTGATGGAGCTGAGAAATTAGTAGCTGACATTCGTCGTCAATTCGGCGATGATATCTAATACTACAATCCAAGAAAGTATCCTATTTGAAAGCGTGCTAGCCTCAAATAGGATGCTTTTTTGTTTGGGTTCTTACGAAGCGTACTTTGCTGAGTCAGAACCCAAATATAAGAGCGAACGTAGTGAGTTGTTAATCCTTTGTTGGGTTGAGCCTACTTATGGGTAAATCGGCGGCAAGCGTTCGCATTGTTGTGGCTCTTATGAAGCGTAGTTTGCTGAATTAGAGCCTCAATATGCATGAGAGCAAAGCGAGCATGTAATCCATTAGTGTTCGGTAGACTTCGATTCTCCACCAAACCGTTGCAATACAAACCCTTTCGCTCGATTTATTTAAAGCAAAATATAGATCCTACACAAAAAGAATAAAGACTTAAAGACCTAAAGTCTTAATAAATCATAATTTACTCTTCTATCACCACGAACGAGGTTAGTTTTGAGATTTTGGCGTCTGGTATGTTACTTTGGAAGGTGAAGATGTCGGAGAAGTAGACGTGTTTGCCTTTTTTATTTGTGACGGTTCCGTGGGCGGAGCCTTCTTTGCCATGGCTTATGAGTGATTGGACTTCTAGTATGTTGACAGCTTGGAGATTGGCGATTAGTTCTGCGATGAACGCGTCCCGGCCTTTGATTTGGAATTCGCCTGGTACCGTCCACACGAACGACTCTTCTAATACGCTTTCGAGTGTGGCTCTGTCGCCCGACGCGGATGCTACAAGGTAGTCTCGGATCATGCGTTTTTTCGGTGCATTGTCGCAGTCAAAATCACAGACTACCGCGAAGTCTACTCCAGATAGAGAGATTTCTTTTGTCTTTTGTGTAAATGCTAAACCGCTCCCCGCCAACGCTTCTTTTAAAATCCCCATTGCTTTTGGGCCAACCCCGTGTATTTTTAACAGCGTTTTTTCGTCATGTTCTGCTACTTGTTCGAGTGTCGTTATGTCCAGAAGTTGTAACGCGTTCGTTGCTGGTTTACCGATATTGGGTAGTTTCGTCATTTGGAATCCCTCCTTTTTCTATTACCATCATTATAACAAGGATAGACATTTTTTCACAAAAAAAGACCCGCGCGATGACGAGTCTGATTCATTATAATTCGTGATACGCTTGGTAAACTTCGCGTTTTGGAAGCTGGCGGGTTTTCATGACTTGCTTAATAGCTTCTTTGGAGGAAACGGATTCTTCTTCCATCACTTTTTCGACGTGCTCTTTGATTGGCATTGTCTCCCACCAAACTTCTTCGTCTTCGCTTGGCGCATCGTCATTTCCTTCTACAATGACGCAAAATTCACCGCGGATTTCAGTTTCTTTCGCCCATTCTAGCGCTTCTTCCACCGTTCCACGTAAAAATTCTTCATACTTCTTCGTCAACTCGCGGCATAATACGATTTTGCGGGTGCTTCCGATTATTTTGTTCATCGCTTTTAAAACTTCTTTCAAGCGGTGTGGTGATTCGTAGACAATCCACGTTTCTTCGCGCCGATTTAGCTGACTCAGCGCTTCTTCACGGTCTTTGTTGCTTCGTGGCAGGAAACCGTAAAAGAAGAATGGTTGTGGCGCTAGGCCTGACGCGATAAGGGCGGTGAGCGCTGCGTTCGCGCCTGGTAGTGGCACGACGGTGATTCCGGCTTCAATCGCGGCGCCTACGAGTTCATAGCCTGGGTCGGATATCGACGGCATACCTGCATCACTCACGACGGCAATCGTTGTCCCTGTCTCTAATTTTTCGATAAGTTCATCTTGACGCGTCGTTTTGTTGTGTTCATGGTAGCTCATCATTTTTGTATGTATGTCGAAATGGTTGAGCAACTTGATTGTGTTCCGCGTATCTTCTGCCGCAATTAAATCCGCTTCTTGCAAAATTCGAATCGCGCGCATCGTCATATCTTCTAAGTTGCCGATTGGTGTTGGAACTAGGTATAACGTGCCTTTCGTGCTGTCTGTCTCACCAAAACTTTTCTGGTTCTTCATGTCCTGTCGCCCTCCTTCTTTTCTTGTAAATATTGATCTTTATCTTTGCGTACTAATTTTTTAAAAGCAGATTCGGCTTTTGTGGCCTCAGATCGTGTCTCGAAACATTCTGAGTGGATGACTCTGACTGGGCGCCGATTTCGCGTGTATTTGCAGCGAATCCCAGCGTTATGTTCAGCTTCACGGCGTTCTACATCGGTCGTATAGCCGCCGTAATAGGAGCCGTCTTTGCATTCCAATACATAAAAATAATGTGTATCACTCTTCGCCATAAAGTAGCTCCCTCACTTGCGTTGTGTATTCGCCATCCGCATTCTGCACGATGATTGGCGGCAAATACTTCACGCCAGGTTTAGCGCCTTTTATGCCTTCCACCAAAATCGTATTCGCTTCTCGTTCCACACGTGGATGCACAAACTGGACCCGCTTCGGCTCCAAGCCATATTCTCGCATAATATCAATGATTTCAAGCAAACGCTCCGGACGATGAACAAAGCTCGCCTTGCCGCCTTGTTTCAGTAAATCCGCCGATACCTGAATCGTATCACGCAACGTGCAATGCACTTCATGACGTGCGATTCGCAAATGCTCATTTTCATTTTTGATACTAGTCGATTCCAGCGCGAAATACGGTGGGTTGCAGATGACAAAGCTATTTTTTCCTTTGCCAAGAATCGGCACCACTTCACGCAAATCTTGTTGTAAAATTTCAATCTGATCCTCAAGCCCATTGTATTCCATGCTACGTCGCGCCATGTCTGCCAAGCGTTCCTGAATCTCCACACCAATAATCGGTACTTTGGTTCGCGAGCTAATCAACAAAGGAATAATGCCATTGCCGCTACACAAATCGATAATGCGCCCACCTTTTTGATAGGGTATGTAGCTAAATCGCGCAAGTAATACTGCATCTAGCGAAAAAGAAAATACAGACGGGCTCTGAATAATTCGCAAGTTCTCCGCTAATAAATGATCTAATCGTTCGTCTCCTACTAACACTCTTTCGTTCCCCCATATCATTTCAAAAATGGCCTTCCCGCAAAAGAGAAAGCCATTTTTTTCACTTCTTATTCAATAACGACATGCAGAACAGACAATCTTCATCGTTTCCGCGCGGGCTTCCAAAATGCACGTTGCAAATATGAAAACCTTCTTTATACAGTTTGACTAAATTATCATATCCTTCGCCAACTTCAATCATTTGGCGCATCGCTTCTTTGCGAGCAGGAGCCATTGCACCTAACTCTTTTTCTGCTGGTATCCGGCTCACATGTTGCTCGCCATCGAGTTCTTCCAAACGGCGACGCAAATGCTCATTTTCTAAGTTCAGACGATTATTTTCTTCCAACATATCGCCTAGATTTTGCTTTAAGTCGCCAAGTTGCTGATATAACTCGCCGATTTGTTCTTCCATATTGCTGACTGAATCAAAAAGGGCTTTTTTATCCATATGGGTTCACCTCAGGACTTCGCGGGTTCTTTTGAAAAAGCATTAAAGGGGCGTAATTCTTCTAATGCATATTCAATGACCGCGTCTTGATCTGGTAATCTAACTTGCATAATTCGGCCGAGTAGATTAATGCCGACTACACGTGCCTTGCCATCAGGTGTCACAACATGTTGACCGACATCAGGCATTTCTTTCTTCGCTGTTTCATATTCATCGTTCTCATATTTCAAACAACACATTAAACGACCGCAAAGTCCGGAAATTTTCGTCGGATTTAGTGATAAATTCTGGTCTTTCGCCATCTTAATTGACACTGGTTCAAAATCACCTAGAAAAGTCGAACAGCATAGCATCCGGCCACACGGACCAATTCCGCCAAGCAACTTCGCTTCATCACGTACACCAATTTGACGTAATTCAATCCGCGTACGGAAAATCGATGCCAAATCCTTCACGAGTTCACGGAAATCGACACGCCCTTCTGCGGTGAAGTAAAAGATGATTTTATTACGATCAAATGTATAATCGACGTCCACTAAATTCATCTCGATTTTGTGTTCAGAAATTTTCTCGTCACAGAGTAAAAATGCGCGCTGACAAGAGGCCGCATTTTCTTCGACACATTTATAATCAGCATCTGTAGCAACACGTAACACTCGTTTTAGAGGCATAACAACATCCTCTTCATCGACTTCGCGTGGTGCAATAACCGCTTTTCCGAACTCAATTCCTTGTGCATTTTCGACAATAACGCCTTGGCCCTCGACAATTTTGAGTTTCTCAGGCGAAAAATAATATATTTTACCGGCTTCCTTAAAACGAACGCCTACAACTTTTGGCAATTGGACTACCTCCCTTGAATTTTGAGTACGAGTTGCTCCATCAATAGCTGGGTGTTCATGTTGGAGTCTAGTTTGCGCTTGGCTCCAAGAATGATTTCCATTTCAGCAGTCGTATCTGTGAGTGACTTTCGCAGTATGTCCTGCTTTAACATCGATGCTTGCTCCATGCAAATTGGACGATAATCGTCGTTTAGCGATAAATGCAAACGGTCCCGATAGAGCAATAGCAACAACTCTAGGCCTAAATGTAGCTGTGTTTTGTCCTTGAAAACGGGCATCCATGATTCTTGAATAAGCAACATCGGATCCACACCTTGATGATGCAATCCTTCATAAAGCTTCACCGTCACGTTGCGCGCTTCGGCAAACCATTCGTCCTCGTTCCAAGTAATGGCCTGTTCCGCATTTCCAGCGACACTCGCCAACACACGGGCCTTTTGTTCTAAAATGCCTTGCGCTATCAAATCGCTGACAAAAGCTTCAAATGGCAAAGCTCGAAAGCTCACCGGTTGCAATCGCGACTGGATGGTTGGCAAGATTTGTTGTGGACTCGCAGTCAGGAATAAAATCAACATACCGCCATCTGGTTCTTCTATAAATTTAAGCAAAGAATTGGCAGATTGCACCGTCATTTTATCCGCGCTGTTGATAATCAAAACCTTGCGATCCGATTCCATACCTCGCTTAGACAGTTCCTGCTTCAATTCCCGTACTTGATCAATTTTGATACTGTTGCCATCTGGTTCTAGCCAATGAACGTCGGGGTGGTTATCATTTTCGATTCGCAGGCAATTATTGCATGTCCCACAAGCTAACTCGCCGTCACTTTTCTCCAAGCAAAAACGGGTCTGGGAAAGCCATTTAGCAGTGCGTTTCTTACCAGTTCCACGCGCGCCTTCTAGCAAATAACCATGCGCCAATCGGTCTGTCAGAATACTTTTGATGAACAGTTGCATCGCGATTGGTTGCATCGCTAGCAGATCAGCTTGTCGTCCCACGAAAAAACCCCTCCAATCATTTCTCTACATTATAACATGACGGACAAGGTTATGGCGCAAATTTTGCCAAAAAAATTGCGTTAAAATTCTTCGCCGCGCATTATCGCAAGGACACGCGTATTCGGGAGGTAACGCTTTATTTCGCGTAACTTAGCATACGTATCTAAGTCGTCCGTATACTCCGCGAGCTGCATCGCGACCGCGCTACTTCTACTCACACCAGCATTGCAATGTACCACGATCTGGCTGATATCGGCAAACTGGTCAACAAAATCGTGAATAATCGTCGCATGTTTCTTATTGAAAAGAAGCATTTCGTCCGATTCTTTCTCACTAAGTCCCCAATAATCATCCTCTTCATTGATGTCATTGAACTGAATCTCTAAAATCCCTTGATACTTTCCGGGATCTTTTATTGGTACAAACGCTTTATCTTTATCCGCAATGCGAATCATAATCGGTGTTTTTCCAATCGGGTCAAAAGATGTCGCGATGACTTCGGGTAAAGCGATAATGGGCAATGTATACGGATCGAAGTCAATTTGGCGATGTTTCTCGTTAATATAATTAGCCACTACGTTCACTCTCCTCATAATTAAGCAGCTTTGCCTACTATTTCATTCTAGCATTTATTCGTGAATTTCCCTATCGTTAACGCCTTGTTTTGTGCAACTTTTCACTTTGTCCGAAACAGACAAACCTTTTCAAAAGTTTATGTAAAACGTCTAAGGAAATCAGTTTCAGAGCATGCTATATTTAACATATCAGGAGAAGGCTTTCTCACAAACATGAATTTAAAGCGCTTTCTTTCACAAAATCAACTTAGTTTTTCGCTTATTTTAAGCATTATTTTATAGATAAAGGAGGAAAAAATGGTATGGTTCAGGTGGATAATGCGCAACTAGAGAAATATCGATCTCGCGGATATAGCGACGATCTACTGCCTAAAACAGAGAACAAACGGACATGGGGTACGTTTAACTATTTCACATTGTGGATGGGTTCTGTACATAACGTTCCTAACTATGTAGCAGTCGGCGGGTTTCTAATACTCGGATTGTCAACGGTTAGTATCATGGCAGCTATTATTGTAAGCGCCTTTATTATCGCCGCGGTCATGGTTTTAAATGGGGCTGCTGGATCAAAATATGGTGTACCTTTCGCGATGATTTTGCGGGCTTCTTACGGGGTTCGTGGCGCGCTTTTCCCAGGGATTTTAAGGGGTTGTGTCGCAGCCATTATGTGGTTCGGCTTGCAGTGCTATGCGGGATCGCTCGCCTTTCTGATTTTAATCGGCAAAATTTGGCCTGGCTTTTTAGAGATTGGCGGGGGCATCAATATTTTAGGGATTACGATTCCTGGCTTGATTGCGTTCTTGCTTTTCTGGGCGGTCAATGTCGCAATTGGATTTGGCGGGGGCGGTGTTTTGAACAAGTTTACCGCTATTCTAAATCCTTGTATTTACATTGTGTTTGGGGGAATGGCGATCTGGGCGATTTATTTGGCGGGCTTTGGCAATATCGTGAATTACGTGCCGGCTAACGTCCAAACTGGTGGGAACTCGATTTTCCTATTCCTTGTCGTGATTAACGCCGTTGTTGCGGTTTGGGCGGCACCTGCTGTCAGCGCATCGGATTTCACGCAAAATGCTAAAAGTTTCAAATCGCAAGCATCTGGGCAAACGTTCGGGCTTGTGGTAGCGTATATTTTATTCGCTTTGGCTAGTGTCTGTATTTTGGCGGGCGCGAGCATTCATTATGGCACGGAAACTTGGAATGTGCTTGATATTGTGCAAAAATGGGATAGCCTGTTTGCATCGATTTTCGCCGTCTTGGTTATTCTGATGACGACGATTTCAACGAATGCGACGGGAAATATTATTCCAGCGGGATATCAGATTGCTGCGATTTTTCCGAAGAAGTTAACGTATAAGCACGGTGTTATGATTGCGAGTATTATTAGTGTTCTGATTTGTCCGTGGAAATTGATGGAGAATCAGGCGAGTATTTATTTATTCCTTGATATTATCGGTGGGATTCTCGGTCCGGTTATTGGCGTGATGCTAGCCCATTATTTCATTATTATGCGCCGACAAATCAACTTAGATAGCCTCTACACAGAACCTGGTCAATTTTCTTATTACAAAAATGGCTTTAATTCGCTCGCGTTTGTGGTGACCATTGTTGCCGTCATTATATCGCTGAGCGGTAAATTTATCCCAGTCTTGGAGCCCGTTTCCAGACTTTCATGGTTCGTCGGTGTGATTGTGGCTTTTGGCGCATATGCCCTGTTTGCCTCGCTTCACCGCAAGAAAAACCCATCGTTTTATGAAGAAAATACAGATGTTCATAATAAAAAAATAGGAGTTGAAGGAAATGAGTTATGATTTAATTATCAAAAATGGAAAAGTGATTTTAGACACGGAAGCAGTAATGACAGATGTGGCAGTAACGAATGGAAAAATCGTGGCAATTGGCGCGGGACTTGGCGAAGCGAAAGAAGTCATTGATGCAAGCGGACTTATTGTTTCCCCAGGTATGGTCGACGCGCACGTGCACATTTCGGAACCTGGTCGTACGGAATGGGAAGGCTATGAAACGGGAACAAAAGCAGCGGCAAAAGGTGGCGTAACATCGTTCATCGAAATGCCACTCAACCAACTACCAGCAACGATTGATCGTGAATCTCTAAATCTCAAATTTGACGCGGCAAAAGGCAAACTTAGCGTTGATGTAGCGCTTTTTGGCGGACTTGTTCCACATAACTTAGATCGCTTGAATGAGCTGAATGAAGACGGTGTTGCGGCTTATAAATGCTTCCTAGCAACGTGTGGCTTCGATGGTGTCGATAATGATTTCCGTAACGTCGACGATTATTCTTTCTTCGCTGGTATGCAAAAAATCGCTAAAATGGATAAAATTCTAGCAATACACGCCGAAAATGCGTTAATATGCGATGAATTAGGCAAAGTCGCTCAAGCAGAAGGCAAAACATCAGCGAAAGATTATGTCGCATCACGCCCTGTTTTCACAGAAGTGGAAGCCGTACGTCGCGCCATTTACTTAGCTAAAATCGCAGGATGCCAAATCCATATCTGTCATTTGAGTACTCCAGAAGGCGTGGAAGAAGTAACCCGCGCGCGTAATGAAGGCCAAAAAGTGACGTGCGAATCTTGTACCCACTACTTCGCGATTGACGAGGAGCAATTTGAAACGATTGGTACCACTGCGAAATGTGCTCCACCGCTGCGCGACAAAGCGAATCAAGATCGTCTTTGGGAAAAACTTTTTGCAGGTGAAATTGATTTCGTAACTTCGGATCACTCGCCTTGCCCTCCAGATATGAAAATTGGCAATGCGTTCACAGCTTGGGGCGGAATTTCCGGATTGCAAAATAATGTCGATATTATGTTCGATGAAGCGGTGCAAAAACGTGGCATGGAGTTAACCCAATTTGCGAAACTGATTGCCTCGAATCCAGCAGATCTTTATAAGTTAGCGGATAAAGGTCACATCGCGATTGGCAAAGATGCCGATTTCGCATTGATTCAGCCAAATGCACCGTATACGCTTGCCGCTAAAGACTTGGAGTATCGTCATAAAGTTAGCCCGTATATCGGTCGCACAATCGGCGCACAAGTCGTGACAACCGTGCTTCGCGGTTCCGTGATTTATGATAAGGAAAACGGTGTTCGTGATACGCATGAAGGCTCGTTTGTATTGCAAAACTCGAAAGAAACCGTTCAATAAAGTTTTTTCAGCAGGCTCTGTGTATTTTTCGCAGAGCCTGTTTTATTTTTCGCGTGTTGCTGTTATACTTGTAGTAGCTAAATTATGATTTATTGGAGGCCGAATATGAGCGTAACGACGCAGTTTCGAAAAGGTGCGCTAGACATGTGTGTGCTTTACATTTTGCAGACGGATGATTTTTATGGCTATGATTTAACACAACAAATAAAAAAACATATACCTATCACGGAAAGTACGTTGTATCCACTTTTGCGACGACTTGTGAAAGATGGTTATTGCGCGACATATACAGTAGAATCACCAACTGGGCCACAACGGAAATACTATCATATCACGCATCAAGGTCGGATTTTTTTGAAAGAGACATTACAAGAATGGGATGAATTCACGGCAAGTATCGCAGCTTTACGAAAGGAGATCAAACCAAATGAATAGAACCGATTTTTTTGAAACATTGCATCATGGTCTGCGTTCTCTCCCTGAAGACGAGCGTGCCAGTATTATCAAAGATTTGGACGAACACATCGCGGTAAGTTTAGAGAACGGGATTTCGGAAGCTGATGCCATTGCTTTGCTAGGAGACCCTACTGATATCATCGATCAATATGTGCAGGAAGCTGTTGCGGTTCCTAAGCGCGTACAACAACCCATTATTCAAAAATCGATGCCACAACCAGAGCCGCCTCAAGTTCAGGTGAAAACGAAAACAGATAAACCCGCCAACAAGCAGATTTCTCCGTTTAAAATCGTGCTGATTGCAGGTATGTGTTTTATTATATTGATGCTGCTTTTGGATGCATTGGATTAAAAATAGCAACTTGGATTCATGTTGAAAAATCCAAGTTGCTATTTTTATTTGGTATTATAACATTGCTATGCGCTTATTTAATAACAGGTATTGATACGCGACGCATCTCCACATACGCCTTATCCAGACCAATAATCTCCACTTTATTAGTCGTCGCAGAAATGAAATTGTTCGCATAGGTCACTTTATATTTATTCGTTACGCGATCAATCGTCGCTTGTTGTTTGACCACAGCATTCACTGAAAAACGCACATAAGCTATATCTTTCCCACACGCCCCTGCAATTTCTTTCGTCCCTAATTTATAATTTGCTGGCGCGGTTAATGTCGCTTGTAATGCTGGTTTGACGACAACCGGGGTTATAACTTGTACTTTTTTCGTTGCGTCTAATCCTCTCACTTCCACTTTACTCGCTGTTGCAATACCATATTTTCGCATCTCCATAAAACTATATTTTCCGACCTGGTTTGCTATGTTCGTTGCCTGTCCTTTATTCACACCGTTGACCAACAATTGAACTGTTACGATATCTTTACCGTACGTGCCCATCAATTGCGGATAATCTACAGGATAGGCCTCTACTTTCAAATCATAATCCTTCCATACCGTCACCGCGACAGGGATTCGTTTTTGCTCGACAAACGCGCCATCCACGCCCTGTACTTCGACTTTCAGTGTTGCGTTCGTTATATGTTGCGCAGCATTCTCAAAACGATAACTTCCATCAGTACTAAGCGTCGCACTGGTCTTGTTCACACCATTCACACATAGACGTACCCCTTGAATATCTTTACCAAAATTTCCTGTTAATATCTTACTTTGATTAATTACAAAAGAGGTAGTTGTTAAACTGTAATCTTTCGGCGCATTCACACGTACTAACAGCCGCACTCGTTCCTGATAAACCTTGTTTACACCAACAATTTCCACAACATCATTCACCGTTTTAATATAAGTCGATGCTTTTGCAAAGGTATAATTTCCATTTCCATCTGTCGCTGCTTGCTCGACAACCTCACCATTCACCCATAAACGAACTTTGAACACGCTATCACTATACGTCCCAGCGAACGTAGCGGTTTCTCCAATCGTATAGTCCTGAGCTGTCACTTGGAAGAGGGTACTCATAACAACTGGAATGCGACTTGCCTCTTGCCCCCACTCATTTCTCCCGACGATTTCTACCTCTTTAGATACACTATTCAGAAGTAGTGTTATATCTTTTAACGTGTAGTTACCATTCCCCTCCAACGGTATATCAAGCATTTCTTTTCCGTCTATCCATAATGATACCCCTGCAATAGAATGACCGTGCGTGCCTGTTAAAGCGCGTTCGGGATAGGAAATCACATATGGAACGACAGTCATACCATAATCTAGATATTGGATCTCTATCTCCTGACATATTTCATCGTCCACACCTTTTCCACGAAGAATAAACGTATCTTCCCAGCGAATATTTTTGGCGGCAAGTCCCGTGATTTGGAAGGTATTAATCCCTGTAATTGTGACGGGTACCTCGATATCTCTAATCACCGCAGAAACCACTCGGATGTCTCGCCCAAACGTGCCCGTAATCTGGTCCGTTCCTAATGTATAATCGCTTCCTGTCAACGTATAATCGAGCGATGCCTCTAATACGCGTACGGGTAATCGATATCGTTCCACACCTTGGCGGTCTATCGCAATCAGTTCCAGAATATCGCCTGGGCTAATCATCATATCTTCCACAGAGATTGCATAACGACCAGTTCCATCCAGCGTTGCATTTTTTGTCATGCCAGCTGTTTGTAGCTTGATGGCGTAGATCTCAGCACCGTATGTTCCGGTAATCTGCGTATCATGAATTGTATAATCCGTGTCCGTTGTGATAGATACGTCTGAAAGGAACGTAATTGCCACTTGTTCCACTTGATTTCCACGAATATCCTTCCCAATGAAAGAATATGTTGCTGTTCTCTCCACCAGTTTAGTAGCGATATTTGAGAAAAGAAAGGTGCCTTGACTATTGACGCTAGCTTCATCGATTTTCACATTTCCCTTATGTAACTCGACTGTACAAATGGGTAGAAAACACTGACTTTGATAATCTTGACTTGGTGTTAC
Organism: Paenilisteria portnoyi; assembly: GCF_014322795.1. Lineage (GTDB taxonomy): Bacteria > Bacillota > Bacilli > Lactobacillales > Listeriaceae > Listeria_A > Listeria_A portnoyi. Next base: position 78,953 of record NZ_JAASTT010000003.1, on the reverse strand, counting down.
ATCATCGTAAACAACTTTTTCTACAAATAATGATTTATGCAGCACCTCAATTCGTTCATTCAAAACAGTTTCGAAAGCGGTTTCTTTTTTATGCGTAGTTAATCTATTATTGTTGACCGCCACATGTTTAATGACTGTATCTCCTATATTTTCAGGGCTCGCCACAAGCAACAAATCCGGTTGCGCCCATTTCTCTGGGTAATAACCTTCCAACGGCTGATGATAGATCCGATTATTATGCAAAACGACTTCTTCTGACATAACAGTACGCCCATTTTCTTCGCCTAATCGAATTGTCATAAAACGCGGTTTCGTTGTGAATGAGCTTACCACACCTGTTTGCCCACTTCCGTTTATAATCCCTTTCATATGGAAATCATTATCCAAAATTTCTAAACCAATCCCTCGCGTGTGCGTCACACTTCTTCCATCATCATTACGCTCTACATTGTTGCGCTTTTTCACTGTGATAGTCCGCAATGGCAAGCGGATTTCTCCTTCCAATTCAAGCGTATTTTCTGTCACGACTACATCGGATACTTCTCCAATAGCCTTCTCAGTTGGATTCTTGGATACTTCACGCTGTGCGGCGAAAAGGAAGCCAAAAATATGCACACTTCGAACTTTCGCTGTATTTCCTTGTAGTCGAACATTGCTGGCACCGCTGAGTCGGTAGGGTAGATACAGGGTGTGAGGGGTTGTAGGCAAGGGTCTTATCTTCTCTTTATTGTCTCTCGGATTAACCTGCAAATCACCATTTAATGCGATTATTAAGGGATTGCACGGGTTTTCTTTTGGTATAATATTGTTCACACGTTCAACCTCATCCCAGCCCGCCGTAACGTGATTCCCTGTAATAACTAGTTCTGTATTATTTGGTCCATAACTATCGATGCCACCGTCGAACATCTCCGTGCTATTTTTAGGATCATTGACAGAATAATAGTGATAGACGCCGTATCGTTGCATCCAATCGGTCACTTTATTGTTTATAACACTCACTTTTTCGTTACCTCGGTATATTTGGATGCCTGCACGTCCTGTATTGGTAGTCTGATTACCCTCCAGAATAACATCATAGCAAAATTCCAGCGAAATACCGCTTAAATAACCTATGTTTTTTATATCACAATCTATCACACGTAAATTTTCAATTCCACCAAAATTAAAGCCGTTTTTCCCAACGTTTTTTCCATCCACTTCTACGTTACGAATAGTGATGTTTCGCATTCCTTTGTATGGCGTGTAATTTCCTACGTATGGGCCAGTGATGGTTAGTAGTGATGGGGATGCTAGGAAATTGAGTTTAGTGTAGTCGAGGGTCAAACTGATACCTTCATTTCCTGCTGTTATCATGAATTCAAATCTAACATCTTGAATGCATACATCATGGAGATAGTTCGGATTTTCCGACGTTGGTAAATTACTAAATCCAGCTTCTCCATCTGTACCTAAGCCAAAAACAAATATTGCTTTTTCTTTAGTTGGGTTAAGCTTAGAGTCCATTGTCGTTTGAATCGTTGCTTTAGAAATGAGGCGAAGTGATCCTTTAACAAAGTAGGTTCCTGGTAATACCTCGATAAGAATATCCTCTCCTGTTGCTTCCAACGCTTGTATGCGCGTATTCCATAATTGTTGATTATCGGTAGCATATCCTTCCACGTAGTTGTCACGATTAATCAGTTCAATCATTTCTTTAATTGCCATTTCTTCTTCCTCCATCTCATTCTCTTATTTTTTGCTCATTCATTTCTTCTTCCTACTTTATTTGAGAGCACAGTCGTCATAGCGACTGTGCTGAACTCACCTAATTTTTCTTTCTTCGTACTAGATATACCGTAGCACCTAAGACACTGAATACTCCTGAATACCACATAAATAAATTTCTACTATCACCTGTAAATGGTAATTTAACTGTCGTGCTTCCTGATGATTTGGATATGTCGGGACCTGCTGTTGTACTAGGCGTACTAGGTTTTTCCGAATCCTCCTCTATTGGTTTCACTGTAATCGGTACAATAGGAGTCACAGGACGTCCTGGAAATGGAGGTTTTATTGGATTTATTGGCTTCACTGGGGGCACAATAATGCTTGGTATTTCCTTCTCCCATGTCGCATATAACACCAAATTCTTTAGAGTATCATAACTTTCTCCTGACAAATAGCTGATTCCCGAACCATCCGCCGCCGTATTCCAAGCTATAAATGTATATCCTTTTCGTTGCATGTCCTCTCCATGCGCAATCAAAACGGGTGAATTATCTATACTGAAAGGGGTTACTTCAGGTAATTTACTCGTCGCATCTGCTCCATTTCCTTCATAGGTTACTGTATAAACAGATTTCTTCCAGTTTGAATGCAAAATTAGTGATTCATTTGGCATCGTATCTTGTTCGAAATTCCATAATCGTGAAGACACGCCTTCCCCCACAAACCAACCTAAAAAATCATACCCTAATTTTGTCGGATTCGTTGGTTCTACTACACTTTCTCCCGGAAATATACTCTGAGTTGGTGTTTGTGATGATGCCTCATCGGAATCAAAAGTAACTGTCTGATTCAAAACAAAGGTATAAGATACAAATACCGTTCCTGAAAAGCGCTCCGTGCTATCAACAAAAGAGAAATCGACTTTCTCTGCTCCCGTTAACGCATTAAAAACCACTTGATTCTTCATGGCATCATAATAACTTGGAACATTAGGGTGAGACCATGGTTTGATATTGGTTACACTCATGTTCCTGTCATCTATAATTGGATTATGAACTTTCAGCATCCCCTCTTGGTTCGAGTACTGCATAGGGATTGTTATATATTGACTTTGTATATTCAGATTCTGCCGTTCTTCAAATCGTGCTACATTACTTATATTTGTAATCTCATTATTCTGCACCCATATTTCCACATTATCTGGCAATACATTGACGAAACTAGCATCGGTTATTTTATTTCTCGCGACAGATAAATAGTTTAAATTAGTTAAACTTGCTAACGACCCTATAGTTTCAATCTGATTTCCTGCTAACCCCAGTTCGTTCAAAGATGTTATGAATTTTAATGGCATCATATCTGTTATCTGATTATTCCGTAGATTCAAATTTCGTAACTTCGGCAAGTCACTCAAAGGCGTCACGTCCTGTATCTGATTATCCTCCAACAGAAGGTAATCCAATTTCACATGCCCTTTCAGCGGGGTCAAATCTTCAATCTTATTTTGATTTAATGAGACGAACTCTAACTGTGGTAATCCTTCCAGAAAATCAAGCGTCGTCACTTGGTTTTTGTCACCTGATAGCCAGAACAACTTCGTCAAATTGCCTATTGGGGAAAAATCAGTGGCTGTGATATTTTGAAAATATAATACTTTCAAATCTGGTACCTCTTTTAATAAAGTTAAGTCTTCGATAGTGTTGTTTTCGATATTAAGATATCCTAGTTTCGGAAAATATTTCAGAAAATCGAGTGATGTCAATCCGCAATCACCCAAATCTAGCCTACTTAACTCGGGTAGCTTCTGTAAAGGACTAAGATCTGGTAGCTCTTTACTTCCACTGAAATTAATTGCATCCAAGTTAGGTAAATTCTCGATGCCTCCAAAATCTAAATCACTTGCTCCCAAAATACGCAAGCTTTCTATCGTCGTCAACTCCTCATAACTCACATCCCATGTCGTATAGGAATCTAGTGCTTGTGCAGCCGCGTAAGCAATTCGTCCATCAGAAAACCACTCTCTAAAAGATTTTTTTTCGGATGGGTCGGGGGTTGGTAACTTCTCTGCGTTTACTTTTTTAGATTCGGATGTTTCTGGCGCTTCTCCTGTTAGCGCTTCCTTGTCTTCTCCAAAAACAGAAAGCGGTGCTACTACCAATGCCAGTGTTAAACTGCACATTGTGATTTTCAGCCATTTGTAGTTTTTTCTCATACCTTCACTCCTCTATGCTACTTTTCTATCTATTTCCAATTATATTAGAGTGAAATTCACTATACAATAGCAGAAATGGCTGATAATGGATATAAAAGCTGTAAAACCCTTTTTTATTGGCAATGTGATTTTATTTACCTATCCTATTGAGTTAAACGGTATTATACGGTCAATTCAAATATGTCTAAAGAATGTACGATTTAGGCTGTAAGTTAGCGCTTAGATTAAAGATTTATGACTACATAATAAAAATCCCCACTCTCGCAAGTAGGGATTCTTCATTGTATTTAATTCTCGCTATAAAATTTCAACGCGGCTTGTGCTGCTTCGCCTTTTGCGATTTTACCACCGTGGAATGTGATCGAGGCTTCTAGCGCGTTCAGTGTATGCAGGACGTTCTCTTTGCGGCTGCTAAAGCCCATGTTTCCGATGCGCCAAATCTTGCCGGCAAGAGAACCGAATGAACTCGCGATTTCGACGCCGTAATGGTGCAGTAATGTTGCACGCACGGCTTCTCCATCAAGGCCTTCTGGAATATTCACACACGTTACGGTTGGCATTTTACTAGACATATCGCCGAATAGTGTTAAGCCCATTGCGTTCAAGCCTGTCATCATCGCTTTTTCGTGCTTGCGGTGACGGGCAAAACGGTTTTCTAAGCCTTCTTCGTGCACGATTCTTAAGCCCTCACGTAGCGCATAAATCATCGATGTCATTTCTGTGTGGTGGTTGATATGTTTTGGTCCCCAGTACTGCTGAATTTGGCTGAGGTCTAAGTAGTTACTCGAAATGAAGCGGTCGTTTCGGACGTCTTTTGTTAGGCCTAGTTCGACTTGGTAACGGGATGCGAGGATTTTCTCGACTTTTGCGTTATAGGTTATTGGCGCCATTCCGGTTGGGACGCTTAGGCATTTCTGCGTGCCAGCAACGGCGATGTCTACTCCCCACGCGTCGGTTTGGAAGTCTGCACCGGTGAATGTTGCGACCGCATCAACCATGAATAGGACGTCGTTTTCCTTACAGAATAACCCGATCTCTTTCAAGTCTTGCATTTGGCCCGTGGATGTTTCGCCATGAACCATGATCAGCATTTTTGGGTTGTACGCTTTAATTTCGTCGATAACTGTTTTCGGGTCAAAAATTGTGCCCCACTCTTGCTCGACGATCTTGACTTGCGCGCCTGCACGTTGCGCGAGCTCCGCCATTAAAAAGCCAAAACGGCCAAATGATGGTACGAGTACTTTGTCGCCTGGTTCGATAATCCCGCAAACTGCTGCTTCAAGTCCCGCGCGAGCTGTGCCATCAACGGCTAGCGCCCATTCATTTTCTGTTTGAAATGGCATTTTTAAAAGGTTGGTTACGTCGTTCATCATCGCGAAGAATTCTGGATCATATTGCCCTAGAATTGGTGTGCTCATTGCTCTTAATACGCGTGGTTCGGCCTCTACTGGTCCGGGAGTCATGATTGTCCGAATTGATGCTTGTAGTTCTTTTACCATATTATGTTCCTCCTTCGTTATTAAAAAAAGAGCGGTTGACCGTTTATGTACATTTATTCACAACTTTACTTGGGAATTCATCATACACTCTCCATTGACCGACCGCCACAATAGCTATGCTTCTGCTTTTATTTTAAGATAATTCTAAACGGGAAACATTAGCCAACCAGCACAAAAAGGATCTCCCTCTTTGTTCATAGTAGACAATATTTTCTAACGACAAATGGAGCACTTCTATAGTACAATTGAGAGGACTAAACTTTGGTGTGGTCCGATGCTTGTTCGTCCAGCCAATGGAAGGGGTTTTTTACAATGACAACGATGTCCGAACTGCTACTAACGCCAAGATTTTCTAATATTGAAGTGATAAACGCCAAGGCCGATTTAGAGAATATGGTCGATACGATTGAGATTTCGGAGACGCCCGATATTGTTGCTTATCTGCCTAAAAATACATTTTTGCTCACGACTGCGATGGCTTTTCAGAATGATCCGGAAGCGCTTTGTAAATTGATTGAAGATTTGCATCGTTTGCCGGCTGCAGGGCTCGGGATTAAGTTGGGGCGTTTTATTGATAAATTGGATCCGATGGTGATTGAGACGGCGAACCGCTTGGAGTTTCCAATTTTGCGGATTCCGCTTACGGTGACGCTGGGCACGATTTCGCACCAGTTGTTGTCTTATATTTGGGATCATCAAACGGAGAAGTTTCATTATGCGATTGATATTCAGCAGAAGTTTTCGAAAATGATGATTAAGGGCGCATCGCTGCAGTCGCTGATTCAGAATTTAGGTGGTATTTTGAAGCGGCCGGTGGTGTTGATTAATCCGTTTTTGGAGGTTGTGGCGAGTACGCAGCATTTTAAACAGCCGAGTTACGCGACGACACTAGATGATATTCATGAGAAGCTGAAAAAGACGCCGGAGCTTTCGAGTGAAATGACGTTTTTGCTGGAAGATGATACGTTGTTGATTTCGGTTTTCCCGGTGAAAGTGACGACGTACTATCCGTATTTTCTGGTGATTTTGAAGGCGGATCAGATTCCGTATCCGTTCTCGCAACTCGCGATTGAGCAGGCGAACACGATTATTTCGTTTACGATTTATAAGAATCAGAAATTGGCGGAAGGTAACCGGACGTTGCGTGGGAAATTTTTCACGAAGTTGTTGCAAAAGGGCGAGGATGACGCGGAGTATACGCGGAATTTGCTGGATTATGGGAAGGGTTATGGTTTGTTGCCGTCGGATTATTATCGATGTTTGGTCGCGGGAATTGATGAGAGTTCAATGGCGCTGAAGAATTTGACGTTGCAAGAAGAGATTTATTCGCTGACGTATGAGTGGTTGGAGCGGGAATTGCATCGGAATTTTGAGAACGCGTTGATATTTCCGCACCCGACGGAGGATAAGTTTATTATTTTGTTGCAGCAGCATGAGGCGGAATTGAAGGAGCGGTTGACTGCGATTCAGACGGCGCTTGATCGGTTGTTCCCGATTTCGATTTCGTTTGCGGCGGGTAACGAGGTGTATGAGACGGCTTCGATTCATTATTCTTACATGGAGGCTGTGGATACGTATCGGCAAAGTGAGAAGGACCACTATCACTCGTTTGTGCATTTTTATGAGTCTAAGGGAATTATGGAGTTGATGCAGTTTATTCCGGTAGAGCAGATTCAGCATTTTTGTTTGTTCACGCTGAAGACCCTGGCCTACCCGCAAAATGAGATGCATCAGGAGTTGCGGCGAACGTTGCAGGTGTATTTGAGTTGTCAGTGCGAGATTACGGAGACGGCGAAACAGTTGTATATTCATCGGAATACGGTGAAGTACAGGATTGCGAAATGTGCGGCGTTGCTCGATCATCCGATTACGCATGCGGATTTTTCGCTGAAGTTGCGGTTGGCGTTGTTGTTGTCGGACAAAAAAGGTTGAGCTAGGATTTCTAGCTCAACCTTTTTTTAGAACTGTTGAAACTGATCAACTGGCATTACAAACACCGTCGCACCGCCAACTTGGACTTCAATCGGGTACGGCACATACGTGTCTACCGTTACGCCAAGTGATGCTGCCGGGCTCATGATTTGTTCGCGGGCCTTGCAGTTGTTTTTAATAATTTCAAGCGCGGTTTCGACTTGCTTGTCTTCCACACCAATAATAAAAGTCGTGTTTCCTGCTTTTAGAAAGCCACCTGTTGATGCTAATTTCGTGGCACGGAAATTGGCATCCGTTAACGCGTCGGATAGGCGGTTGCTGTCCTGATCTTGAACAATCGCAAAAATAAGTTTCATCATTTTCCATCCCCTTACACTGTTTTTCTTTATTATATCAGAAATTTGGCGAAAGCTTTACTAATAAAACCTCGTGGCGGGCGGGGCTCATCTCGATATGTAACAAGTGATGTTAGCCTAGTCTTGCTCGGATTCGTTCGAAAATATCTGTGACAATTTCTTCGATGGTTCTTGTGGCATCAATGATCTCAATCCGTTCTGGGAACATGTCGCGTACGGTCTCGTAGCCTGTTTGTACTTTGTTGTGGAATGTCACATCTTCCATGTCGAGGCGGTTGACTTCGCGGCCTTTATTGGCAGCGATTCTTGCCAAGCCAACATCTGCTGGAACGTCTAAATAATACGTCACATCTGGCATCGTTGTTTCAACGGCAAATTGATTGATTTTCAAAACTTCGTCGATCCCGATATCGCGTCCAACGCCTTGGTAAGCAAGTGAACTGTCAATAAAGCGGTCGCACAAAACTAGTTTTCCGTCAGCGAGCGCTGGGCGAATGAGTTCCACGACATGTTGGCGTCTCGCCCCTGCAATCAATAAGGCTTCAGTTTTTGCGTCCATTCTGCTATCGAGATCGTTCAGGAAAATCTCACGCACGACATCGGAAATTTTGCTCCCACCTGGTTCTCTCGTTTTTACAAATTGAATTCCTGCTTCTTCTAAACGCTCTGCTAAACGCGCGCCGACCGTTGTTTTTCCTGATCCATCCGGACCTTCTAACGTGATAAAAATACCGTTCATTTTTTGTTACCATCCTTATTCGTTTTCTTAGTTCTAAGCATACCATGAACCGACGCAAAACGCTTATATTTATATGAAAATTTTCATTTGGTTTTGGTGAAGTTTTTCGCCGCCTTGGTAGTGATGTTTTTGAACTGATAAAAGTACCTCGATGTGTGCCGTTGTTATTTTCTCACCAACCAAAATGACTGGAATTCCTGGTGGGTATGGGATGACCATTTCTGCGGCGGTTTTGCCGATTGTGTCTTCGAGTGTTTCAAAGTAGGTTGGACGAGTTGTATCGGTGGCTAGTATTTTTGTGATTGCCGGGATTGTCATTGCGTCAGGCTCAGATTGTTTACCAAATTCCAGGGTATCCCAGTTTAATGAAACAGTAGGGACCTGGAATTCCATGCCTTCTTTGATTAGAGGTAATGTAAGTAACACATTATTAGCGTCCGCGAGTTCTGGATAGTAGCCTGCTTGCTCGAATATTGTTTGGAGGTCGAAACCTGATAAGCCATCTTTACGAACGCTGAGCTTTAGTGGATCGTCAGGTGTGATGACAGTAAGGTTATTTTGCCGAAGCCACACTATCCAATCTGCGCGCATTTTTAGGAATGCTTTTATGTCCTGTTCATTGTAGTTTGCCACATAATGACGCGCGTAATCAAGTGATGCCATGATTAAATAGGACGGGCTGCTCGATTGCAACATTTGTAGATATCTCGGAATCTCGGCTAATTCTTCGCGCCATTTTGGTATATGTAAATAAGATCCCATCGTCAGAGCTGGCAGGGTTTTATGGGCGGACTGGACGACAACATCCGCGCCGAGTTCTATGGCTGAGACTGGAAATAATGATGCATCTGCTTGAAAATGAGCACCGTGCGCTTCGTCAACAAGTACGAGTGCGCCAAATTCTCGGCAGGTCGCGATACAGCTCGCTAGATCAAATCCGAAACCGTAGTAGCTTGGATAGGTGAATATGACGGCGCGAATCGTTCCCGTCTGTAAGGCTTCACGTAATAGTGAAGCTTCAACACCTTTCGCCGTCCCTGTCTGCGGTTCCTTTCGTGTCGTCAAATAAATGGCATGAACGCCCGCCAAATCTAACGCATGCATCACTGATTTATGGCAATTACGCGACACTATCACCGTATCCCCACGCTTACAAGTCCCCAGAATCATCGCCAAATTCCCGACGGTTGATCCGTTCACCAGCATGTAACTGCGATCTGTATTGTAGCATTCGGCAAGTAGTTGCTGCGCCTCACGTATCGCGCCTTCTGGGTGATGCAGGTCGTCCAATCCCGAAACTTCCGTGAGATCATGACGCAAAACTTCGCGATATTTCCCGGGAAATAATAGCCCATTTTTATGTCCTGGCACGTGTAGGGATGTTGCCCCCTCGTGATTTCTTAAAGCCTCCACAATCGGCATCTTGTTTTGCATCTAGAACCCTCCAATCTTATCTCATCTATTGTATCATAAACGTTTAATCTCCCACCATCAGGGAAATTTACATAGTAGGAACTAAAAGCAAGGAGGAGACAGCAAAAATGAAAAAGATTCTAAATGAAGTCGATCAAGCCGTGGAACAAATGGTGGAGGGTCTCGTTAAAACGCACAGCGATCTTGTTTACCGAGTGGAAGGAACGCGCGTCATTGCTCGTAACGATAAACGTCCTGGAAAAGTCGGACTCGTCAGCGGTGGCGGCTCTGGTCATGAACCTGCACATGCTGGTTATGTTGGTAAAGGAATGCTTAGCGCGGCAGTTTGTGGAGACGTTTTCACATCACCTACGCCGGATCAAATTTTGGAAGGAATCAAAGCGGCGGATCAAGGAAAAGGCGTCCTTCTCATCGTGAAAAATTATACGGGTGACGTGATGAATTTTGAAATGGCGGCGGAACTCGCGGAGGCAGAAGGGATTAGCGTCGCGTCCGTCCTCGTCAATGATGATATTGCGGTGGAAGATAGCTCGTTTACAACTGGTCGGCGCGGCGTTGCAGGGACGGTATTTGTCCATAAAATTGTAGGCGCGGCCGCGGAGGCTGGTGCCTCACTCGAAGAACTCCAAGCACTCGGTGAAAAAGTCGTGGCTTCCGTCAAATCGATTGGCGCAGCCTTGTCAGCCGGGACGGTGCCTGAGGTGGGACATCGCGGTTTCGAACTTCCAGAAGACAAGATTGAAGTCGGCGTTGGGATTCACGGCGAGCCCGGATCTAGTCGCGAAAAGGTGATGACCTCGCATGAACTCGCGAATTTGCTTTTTGCTCGTATTAACGCGGAATTGGTTCTTGGCGCGGACGACAAAATCGTTGTTCTCGTCAACGGTATGGGCGCGACGCCACTCATGGAGCAGTATATTTTCGCCAATGATGTGCATAAAATCATCGCGGCACACGGGATTCCGATTGCGAAAACGCTCGTTGGTGACTTCATGACATCGCTTGATATGAACGGCGTCTCCTTGACAATTTTGAAATTAACGGATGAAAAATGGCTCGATTTGGTGAACTATCCTGTCGTGACTAGCGCGTGGAAATAGGAGGGATTGCAATGACTTATAATCTAAAATGGGCGATTGGGTGGCTGACGGATTTCAGCGATCGTGTCATCCAAAACAACCAGTTGCTCAGCGACTTGGATCAAGCGATTGGCGATGGTGACCACGGGATTAACATGGCGCGCGGCCTCACGGAACTGAAAAAAACGCTGGCGGAGAAAGAGCCGACAAACGTAAAAGAGGCGTTCAAAACGGCTGGCATGACGATACTTAGTAAGGTTGGTGGCGCTTCTGGACCGCTGTATGGTAGTGCTTTTCTCGCGATGAGTAAAGCGACCGAAGCAGGCACGTTGACCCAGGCTAAATTAATTGAGGCGCTGGAAGCTGGACTGGACGGGATTGAGCACCGTGGCAAGTCGCATGCTGGCGAAAAAACGATGATTGATGTGTGGGAACCGGTCATCCACGCCCTGCGCCAAGACGAATTGACTGGCGATGTCATTGAGGCCTCGCTCCAAAAAACGAAAGATCTGAAAGCTACGAAAGGCCGTGCCGCTTATCTGGGCGATCGTTCCATCGGTCATCTCGATCCAGGCGCTTACTCTTCTGCGCTACTTTTCCAAGCCTTACTCGCACAAGAGGAGCTGAAATAAATGACCAAAAAATACGGTATTGTGATTATCTCCCATTCCCCGGATGTCGCATATGGCATTCACCAAATCATTCAGGAAGTCGCTCGTGACGTTGCGATTACACACGCTGGCGGAACAGATGACGGCGAAATCGGCACGAGTTTTGAGAAAGTCAGCACTGCTTTTGAGACCAATGAAGCGGATTATCTCTACGCTTTCTACGATCTTGGCAGTGCAAAAATGAACATCGAAACGATTATGGAAATCTCAGATAAGGAAATCCTCCTGTTCGATGCTCCTATCTTGGAAGGCGCTTACGTCACTGCGGCCCAACTCCAGATGGACGAGCGCATCGATGTGATTAACAAAAACTTAGAAACTATTATTGTGAAATGAAAAAAGAGGATGGGACATAATCCCAATAAATCGGCGACAAGCTTTCGCTCGATTTGTATAAAGCAGAATTTTTCGTCCTACCCGAAGAAACGGGAGAGCGTTTTTGCTTTATCTTGAGTTTTGTCTCAACCTCTTAGACTGTAGAAAAACTATATCTCGCGCAAAACCTGACCGTTTCTCCAAACCTCAGCGTGTCGACAAATGCCTAGTTTCTAGGCAAAAGTGAGTACCGAAGCGGAGCGTACTAGAGTACGTGAGCATCGGAACAGAACTTTTAACGACGAAAATGGGCGTTTGTCGATACGCTGAGCCTCACCAACTAGCTTTTTTCACGCCGGGAATTTGTCCTTTATGTGCGAGTTCTCGAAATGTAATCCGAGACATTGCGAATTTGCGCATATAAGCTCGTGGTCTGCCGTCAACTAGATCACGATTTTTATAACGAATCGGATTGGAGTCTTTCGGCAATTTATTCAGAGCTTCTATGTCACCGCTTGCCTTTAATTCACGTCTTAAGTCAGCATATTGCGCGATTAATTGACGTTGTTTCGCCGCTTTTGCTATTTTAGATTTTTTAGCCATACATTTCCTCCTTTGATAATAGTAATCATTACGATTTAACAAGTATACTCTTACTCGCTACATAAATCAAGTTTTTCAATTTTAGTAGCTCGGAGCCAAGCTCTCAAAAAAAGGCTACTACTCTGCTTTTAATTGATCTAAAAACTTAGTCGCTGCAATGGACATCGCCTGATTCTTTTTCCAAATCATGCTTAATGACGCGTCCAATTCCGGTTGAAGTGGAACAAAAATCAGATTACTTTCCGTTGTATTAATGATTCCATCGATACACAGAGCACAACCAACGCCTTGCTCAACCATCAAGGAAGCATTATATAACAAATTATAGCTACCCACAATATCTAGTTGATCCAGGTCGTTTCCCAGCCATTCAGAAATTTGATTGCTTACCAAACTTTGCTGGGAAACGAACAACGGAATTCCTACTAAATCAGTTGGTATGATTGTTTCCTTTTCAGCTAAGAAATGATCACATCTAACGAGCAACCCCCACCTATCTTTCTGTGGCAAATTGATATACGCATATTTTTGTTTGTTAGTCGGATTAACAACCACCCCAAAATCTAACAGACCAGCATCTAATTTTCCCATGATATCATCTGCATTTCCACTATACAAATTCACCTTTACTTCGGGATACGCATCCATCATCCGTTTCATTGTTTTGGCAATCAGCGACATCGCCTTAGTCTCTCCGCCTCCAACATAAATTTCTCCAGCGACAACCTCATCCTTCCTTAAATTCATGGTCGTCTTTTCAACTAAAGTCAGTATCTCATTGCCCTTGCTTAATAAAAATAGGCCCTCTTCTGTTAGGCTGATTTCACGATTCCCTCTCTCAAAAAGAGTAACACCTAACTCTTCCTCTAACTCTTTTAATTGCTTAGACAATGTTGGTTGAGAGAGGTGTAGACTTTTGGCTGCTTTGCTAATATTTCTTTCTCTGGCTACTGCTAAAAAATAGTTCAATACTCGAAGTTCCATAAAACCTCCTATAATAATTAGTTATATTTGATTATAGTTTATAGGTATTAGACATATATATAATACTACCGTAAACTGAGGATGACAAATAGTTAGGAGGGATTATTTTGGCAGACACATTAAGAAACCGCATTAGTAATCGAGAAGTAATGGTATCTGATCCGATTTTTGAAGAAATTCATCACTTGCAGGAAGAGAATGAAGAACGGTTAGTTCATTTAAACCATGCCTTCCATTCCAAACAAGGGAGGAATCAAATTTTATCTGACATTATAGGCGCAAAAATAGACGATACCGTCACGGTACTTCTTCCCTTTCATACCGATTTTGGAAAGCACATTACACTCGGAAAACACGTTTTTATTAATAGGAACGCGATGTTTGTTGATTTAGGAGGCATTACACTCGACGATCATGTTTTAATTGGGCCTCGAGTAAATCTGATTACAGTCAATCACTTAATAGAACCTACAAATCGTAGAGGGCTATTCACAAAACCCATTCATATTAAAAAAAATGCTTGGATTGGAGCAGCCGCCACCATATTGCCTGGTGTCACGATTGGCGAGAATTCTGTTGTCGGGGCAGGCGCTCTTGTCACCAAAGACGTTCCGGATAATGTCATTGTCGTTGGATCACCCGCAAAAATCACAAAGAAGATTGAAAGCTAATAAATCAGCACCATAATAAAAATAGGCAAGACTGTAACTAGCACTTACAGCCTTGCCTATTTTGGGATGAGACTCTATAAATAAGCTGCACACAAAAAGACTTATTTATAAAGTCCACTCTATTTTACCTCATTTTTGTGATTCCGTCAAAATTTTGTCAGAAAATACTTTTTTATTTAAGCTAACTATTATTATAGTCTGAACAGCTTTGTTTTTAGTTTTTTCCTAAGAATTGCTTAACTTCTCGGTCGACGCCAATATTAGCATGGAGCCAACTGTGTTGCGCGAATCGCCCAGTGAACAGAACTTCCTCGTAATCGTTATTACTAAATAAGAATGCCGCACTCTTCGCACTATCAACGGCAACTGGCCCATCGCTCCGACTGCCATCATCCAAATCCCCAACGATATTCAAGACTTGCAAATCGTGCGGAATCTTATCTTTATGCTTCATCATTTCTTGAAAGTAAGCCGATTCTTTTTTTGGTCCATTAGTCGTTAAATCATACGGTGTTTCCCCATCGCTAGATACTGCGGAACCGTTGAATGGTGTCCCAATCGCGGTGAATTTGTCCACTTTTGGATAGCTGTCCGATTGATAATTATACTTTTGCAAGAAGTTCACAAACGTCAAACCACCGTAGGAATGTGCAACGATATCCACTTTTTTAATGCCATAATCATTTTTTAGCGTGTCCATCGCCTTGGAAAACCATGTCGCATTATTCGGTATAATCGATCGCGGATTTTCAAAATTCACACGAATCATCGGCCGCTTCATGCCTTTATCGTAGACGCCCGAAGCCTCGATATCTCCATTTTCACGAACGAGCAAAGTCAACGAACGCGTCGCAAAATTAGTCGCGCTATAGCGAACCGTCGTTGTGAAAAACGTCCAATTCGAGCCGTCAAAACCATGAATAAACACAATTGGCTCATCGTCCGAACTCGCAGAACTAGAAATATTCAAAGCTTGCTTCACGCGGAAACTTAGCGGATCAAACAGCGTCGTTCGAAAACTCATAAACAAAAGCACCACGATAAGTACTATTGCTCCAATCATCATACTCCGTTTTCCCTTCAACTTCCACACTCCATTAACCACAAAACTAGAGACCACAACCATGATCTCTAGTCCTATTTTATTTCGGCGAGTTTCTTAAGTTACGATGTCTAGCTTCACGAAAAAGATAAAAATATTTGGCTTCTGCTTTCTTTAATTCATATTCCGTTTCCGAGTTGTAGCCAAAACTTTTACGCGCAATATCTCGATGTTGATTCCATTTTTCTTGGGTAACCTCGATTAATTCTACTAAATACGCGTCATATGATTGATGCATTTTCCCTATCTTTTGTTTCTTTTTACGTGGAGATTTCGCATTTTTGTCGCTTCTTGTTTCCATTTTCGCTCACCTCGTTTTTAAATTTCGCGTCGACCTTCTAATGCTTTAGATAGTGTCACTTCGTCAGCATACTCTAAATCGCCACCAACTGGGAGTCCGTGCGCAATTCGCGTCACTTTTATGCCCGATGGTTTCAGCAATCGCGAAATATACATCGCCGTCGCTTCGCCCTCCACATTCGGGTTCGTCGCCAAAACTACTTCTTGAATCGTGTCATCCTGCAAGCGTTTCAGCAAATCAGGGATATTAATATCTTCTGGACCAATCCCATCCATCGGCGAAATCGTCCCGTGAAGCACATGGTACAAGCCGCGGAAATCACGCATTTTTTCCATCGCAATCACGTCTTTTGCCTCTTGAACAACACAGATAATACTGCGATCACGCGACGTATCCGCACAAATATAGCACGGATCCTTGTCCGTAATATGGCCACAAACGGAGCAAAAACTTAAATTACGTTTCGCGTCCACAAGCGCCTTCGCAAAATCAAGCACATCTTCTTCTTTCATGTCCAACGTAAAAAAAGCCAGCCGCGCCGCCGTTTTCGGTCCGATCCCTGGCAATTTCATAAAGCTGTCCATCAGCTTAGTTATCGGCTCCGGATAATGCATCTGGGGTTTCCTCCTTACCTCGGGTAAATCGGCGGCAAGCGTTCGCATTTCAGCGATTTGGCGGAGTTCCGGTTCTCATGTACAGTCGTACACTCCGCTTCCGGCTTCCACCAAATCGCTGAAATACAAACGCTTTCGCTCGATTTGTGCATTGCAAAATCTTGATCCTGTACAAAAATTGGCAAGCTCTTAGTACTACTCTTTTTTTCAATCAAGTCAAAAACTTCATTAATTACATTCCTGGTAAGTTCATACCTTGAGTGAATTTGCCCATTGTGGATGCAGTTGTGTCTTCTACTTGTTTTAGCGCGTCGTTTGTTGCTGCTAAAATTAGGTCTTGTAGCATTTCGATGTCTTCTGGGTCTACTACTTCTTCTTTTACGATGACGTCTGTTACTAGGCGTTTTCCTGTCATTTCAACGGTTACCATGCCGCCTCCTGCTGTTCCTGTGAAGCTTCTTTCTTCCAGTTCTGCTTGTGCTTTTGCCATTTCTTTTTGCATCTTTTGCATTTGTTTCATCATACCTTGCATATTTCCCATTCCACGCATTATTAAATCTCCTCTTTCTTATCTTAGTTTTTTATTCTTTAATTTCAAGTAAGCCTTCTCCAACTAGTTTCGCAGCTTCACTGATAATCGGATCTTCTGCCGGTTCTGATGGTTTTTCACCGCCATCTTCTGATTCGGTGTTGTCCGCATTTTTCAGGAAGTTCTCGCGGATTTCGCCCCATTGATCTTCGGGAATGCCAATGAAGGAGTAGTTATTCTTCGTCAGCCGCGAAATACCGTTCGTTACTGTTTCTACAAAATTGGGATTATCCATCGCCATTTGACAATGAATCTCATGCTTAAATTTTAACACAAAAGTGTCGTTAGAGGCAGCTACGGGCTCTGCTTCGTTTAAAAGTGCGGCTTGTGAGGCCATCAGCATCGAAATCAGGTCGCTCCAACAACTGCGAATTAACTGCAAATCTTGTTTTTTCGCAGCGCTTAGTACGGAATTGATCCGTCCGACTGGTGCTTTGAATTGCTTGTTTCCTGAGATGGCTTGCTTCTTGCGCGGTGCCGCGGATTGGCCATTTGCTCCATTCGCGGCTACTGCACCATTCGCAATTTGACGTTTTAAATCGTTCAGCTCTTGTTCTAAACGGTCAACCTTGTTCACGAGTTCGGCAACATCTTGACTCGGCGCGACCGCTGTATTCGTTGTGGTAACAGCAACTGGAGCTCCTCCGCCAACTTGAATCAACTGTACAAGCGCAACTTCGATGTAGATTCCTGGATGATTGGAAAATCGCATTTGTTGGCCAGCATCGTTTAAAATCGTTACGTATTGGTATATTTTGTTCGCATCGGCAGACGTCACCAATGTTTGGAACGCTTCATCAATCACCGCGCGCTCCAAGGCATCTGTTAAATCTGGTGCCTTTTGGAATAGCAACACATCGCGGAAAAAGACGAGCAGGTCTTCCACTAGGCGAACCGGCTCTTTACCTTCTGCGAGTAGTCCGGATAACTTTTCTAATGCCATTTTTGCGTCGGAATTGATCACTGCTTGGACGAGTTCGGTGAGCATGCCTTGTGCTACGGAACCGGTGATTTCGAGTGCGTCGGCAACCGTGACTTCTTGCGTACCGTACGAAATAACTTGATCGAGCAAGCTTAGCGCATCACGCATCCCGCCTTCTGCTGCGCGGGCCACAATGTCGAGCGCCTTTGCATCGTACGCAATTTTTTCCTCTTCTAAAATGAACGCCAAGCGCCCAATAATATCTTGCGTCGTAATTCGTTTGAAATCGAAACGCTGTACCCGTGAAATGATGGTCAGCGGCAACTTATGCGGCTCTGTCGTCGCCAAAATAAAGATCACATGTTTCGGTGGCTCCTCAAGCGTTTTTAAGAGCGCATTGAAAGCTCCCGCCGAAAGCATGTGCACCTCATCGATAATGTACACTTTATACTTCGCGATGGTCGGCGCATATTTCACCTTTTCCCGAATATCGCGAATTTCCTCGACACCGTTATTGGACGCCGCATCAATCTCGAGAACATCAGGAATCGAGCCATCCGTCGTACCCGTACAAATCTCACAATCGTTACAAGGCTCGCCGTCCACACTATTCGGACAGTTAATCGCCTTCGCAAAAATCTTCGCCGCACTCGTTTTACCCGTTCCACGTGGACCAGAAAACAAGTACGCATGAGACGTCTTATTTTGGACGATAGCATTTTTGAGTGTTCGCGTTACATGTTCTTGCCCAACCACATCTTGAAAACTTTGTGGTCTGAAAACACGGTATAGTGCCTGATACCCCATATTTACTCCTTTCAGCGAAGCGACAAGCGTTCATCTTCGTCGTTAAAGTCTGTGTTCCGGTGCTCATGTACAGTCGTACACTCCGCTCCGGTACTCGCCTTTGCCTAGAATCTGAGCGCTTGTCGCTCCGCTGAAGGTTTGGCGTTTTCAAAGACTAACTTTTAAACAATAAGAACTTTGTCTGCTATCTGCGTATTCTGTATTTCCATTATAGCTTATAAAAACATATTTGATAAGTTCGAGTTAGCCTTCAATTTTCGAGACTAAATCCTTATGTTGCTGGATTACTAGAGCTTCGATTCCGTCTAGCATTCGGGTGATTCGTTTCTTACGCGTGAATCCTAGCATGCCGCCAACAAGGATGTTATTCCAACGTGCCATCGATGTTTTGGCTTCCACTGTCTCATCATAAATCACTTCACACGTATGCTCTGTAACAGCCTCAATCGTGTAACTCGTCGTATGTGTATTTACATGCGTTTTCGTCTGAAATTCATACACTTCGGGCGGCGTACATTTCGTAATAATCATGATGGCTTCTGAACCATTCGCCATTTTGCGCTTAAATTTCAAGCCCTCAAGCTTTTGTACAAGTGGTTTCTTCCCCGTTGCCGCCTTTACATCATGGACAACTGAATTCATAATCGTATCAAAACACTCTTTTTGCGAGATCGCGAGTTTTTTCGTAATTTTCAATGGATTAACGCTCCTTCTTCACTTTATTCCGTGGCAACTTCTTCTCTAAAATTATCCCATTTACGCGCTCCTTTTACAAGCATATAAGGAAAGAAAATGAGATTTGTAGTATAATGGGAGAGAAATGGAGGTCATAGCATGGCACAAAAAGCAGATTTCCCAGACTTCGACAACGGCAAACTGGTGAAGAAAAATGATTACACCATCGTGCTCCCAGGTGATAAAGAAATTATTTTACCAACGAAAAAGAAGGCTGACGATGAAAAAAACGAGTCCAAGGATGCAGAATAGGAGAAAGCCTCGATAATTAGATTTCGAATCTACGTATCGAGGTTTTTTTCGTGGTATTCATTTTTCGAATAACAGATACCTCGATAGCATGAGTATGCAGAATAACGATTGTACTTCCAGCGTTTTCCCTCGTATAATTTGAGGTGTAGAGAGAATAGTCTTGGAGGTAATACAAATGACTGCAAAAATCACAGAAAATATGAGTTTTAGCCCAGCATTCGAATATATTGACAATGGTATCGAGCACGGTGTCCTCAGCCCTTTTGAAACAAAGGAAGTTATCTTGAAAAAAGGCCAACTAATCGCGGAAGGCTTCAAACCGCTAACATGCGATATTAAAATGTTCAAAGATGTACCCGTTAAATTGCGCGACGGCATCACGATTTACACCGATATCTATTTACCAATTACAGACGCAACAGTCCCAACGCTCATCGCTTGGAGTCCTTATGGAAAAAGCGCCGGAACTGCACCTCGCTACAAAAATCTTTTCAATATGCTAGGTATGGGAAACGCGTGGAATTCAGGTCTAACGAAATTCGAAGCGCCCGATCCAGCTTACTGGTGTGCGCATGGTTACGCCGTTTGTAATCCAGATATGCGCGGTATCGCTCATAGTGAAGGCGACACAACGATGATCGGTTCCCAGGAGGCAGAGGACGGTTATGATTTAATCGAATGGTTAGCCGCTCAATCTTGGTCGAACGGCAAAACAGCCCTTACCGGCACATCGTATCTAGCCTTTTCGCAATGGTATATCGCAGCCGAACAGCCACCTCACTTAACTTGTATCAACCCAACAGAAGGACTTTCGGACGGTTATCGCGATTTAGCGTTTATTGGCGGCATTCCTGATCAAAATTTCATTGAACGCTTGCAAGTAAATCACGTCAGCGCTATAGGTGCCAAACGTGAGGACTTAGTAAAAGAAATGCAAGCTTATCCAATGGCGGATGCTGCTATTTGGAAAGATAAAGTGGCGGATGCGAGTAAAATAACTGTTCCGGCTTTCGTTATAGCAAGTTATTCCAACACACTACACACAATGGGTACCTTCCGTTCATGGCGCACACTAGGCTCCACTGAAAAATGGCTTCGTATCCACGACCGTCAAGAATGGCCATATTACTACGATGAAGACAATACAGAAGAATTGCGTCGCTTCTTTGACTACTATTTACTTGGCAAAGATAACGGTTGGACAAATACACCGACCGTGCGCTATTCCCTTCTTGATTTTCATGGTAGTAATGAAACAGATATACCCGCAGAAACTTTCCCACCTGTCGCTAGTGAAAATAAACGCTTCTACATGAATGGAAAATTCCGTACTTTACAAGAAAATCCTGAGTCAGAGGACTTCCCAGTAAAATATATTGCCAATAGCGTCCCAGGCCGTACTTCTTTCCAAATGACCTTCGACAAAGAAACGCATTTTGTTGGTTATCCGAAAGCAAAACTGTTTATGGAAGTGGACGGCTATGATGATATGGATGTCTTCGTTTGGATTCAAAAAATCGATAAACTCGGTAATGTTTTGAGTGAATTCGTCGTTCCAAATCATGGCGCAGCACTCCAAGATTTCACGCAAGAAGGCGCATCAGCGTTACGTTACAAAGGTCCATGGGGTCGACTTCGTGCTTCGATGCGTCAACTTGACAGCGAAATGGCAACCGATGAAATTCCTGCTTACAGTTTTGAGAGAGTGGAAAAATTGGCTCGAGGTGAAATTGTGGAACTAGATATCGTTTTAAGTCCACTTGGTTTATCTTATGAAGCTGGCGAAACACTGCGAATTGTTGTCAGTACAAAAGACGAACTTGGATCGGTTATGCCAGGAACACCAGGCTGTACACCGGATAATAAAGGCATTCACATTCTTCATACTGGTGGAGAGTACGCTTCTTATCTTCAATTACCTGTGATGCCCAAATAACTTGTAGATTCAAGGGGTTAACTTTATAATAAAACTACTACCAATACTAGTTTGGAATGGAGTTATTATGAAGTTAACCACCTTGAATTATTTCGTTAAAGTTGCGACGGAGAGTAGTTTTACAAAAGCTTCTGAAAAGCTGTATATTTCGCAACCGACTTTAAGTAGGCACATACAAGAATTAGAGGCCGAGTTAGGTGTAGCGCTGTTTATTCGGCGTAACCACACGATTACATTAACACGTGCCGGTGAACAGTTTCTAGCAGAAGTGAACGATATTTTAACACGCGTTGAGAAGTTGGCTCACATGTTTGATGAGCAAGTGAATCTGGATAAAACAGCCCAAATTATAAAAATCGGTTATCTGCCCAATTTCAATATGAGCAAAATGTATGAACTATTGGAGCATTTTAAAATGAGCCATCCTCATGTTTCATTTTTAATGAAGCAAGATACACCGATGAAGCTAGCTGACGGGCTTTTGAGCGGCGAGTATGATTTGGTTTTTAATTTATTAACTTATTTTCAATCTAATGATGCGCTTGAGACAGCGGTATTCCTAGAAAATCATTTACAAATCGCTATGCCTGTTCATCACGCCTTAAGTTATAAGAAAAAGTTGCGGTTTTCAGATTTAAGTCAGGAAACGTTTATCTTACTTGAAAGACAGCAGTCGCCAGTTATTGTGGATTATGTAGTCGGACAAGGCCTCAAAAATGGGTTCAATTTGAAGGCGAATTCTTATGTGAAAGACCTTGATGAGGGACTATCTTTGGTTTCTGTGGGAAAAGGTTCGGCTTTCTTATATTCCGGGATGAATGACGGGACACTGGAGGACAAATATCGGATTAAGATTGTTGACTTAGAAAGCGATAGTGACGATCAAAATATTGTTGCTGCTTTTGATCGAGATCATGAAACCGATCTTCTTTTAGATTTATTCACGTTTATACAGAGGGATTTGTAGTTTAAAAAGATATAAAAAATGGTTCTATAATCAATATCGAGGCAAGATTAATCTTCCTTCGCATTGATTATAGAACCATTTTCTACGTCTCACCTTATTCCTCAGCGTCTTCTACGTCTTTCGCGCGGAACATCTGGTTGTAACGCTCTTCATCTTCTTGGTTGTCACGCACGACTTTAGCCACTGTAAAAGCAGATGAAATCAAGCCGATTGAACCCATGAGATAGTACCCTTTGACCATTAGTGGCTCTTTCAACGTTGCTAGACCAATGACTGTAAGTGTTAGGAACGCTAGGAACGAACCCCACGCTAACATAACAAATGCTGGTGAATTACGATATGCTTTTCTTTTCACATTATCACTCCCTCTTTATTAATTATACCAAGTTTATAGTAAAAAGGATAGGGAATTTTTACAGGGATTATTAGTTAGCTTTAGGATAGGAAAGTAGTGCGCTGTATTCTTGGGATTCTGCGTCATTAGGATCAATCCAATTCCCAAAAACGCTCATGTTCACGGTCACTTCCCCGCGATCGTAGTGAAAAATATAATACCAATCTGTACTTTGTGGGTCATTTGTATTTTTCTTTTCGCGGATTTCTTTGTTGTCCTTGTTGTAAGTGATGTAGTAATTATTTTCTTCGTGCTTCGGGTTTTCAAGATAGGCTTTCCACTTCGCCATGTCTTTTTTGGTCGTTATAATTCGACCGTAACCGCCGCTTTTAAAATCGTAGCTAAGTTCACTTATGTCAATAATATCATCAGTTGGAATGCCATATGCCGCGATTTTTTCGTTGATCGCGGTACTCGCCTTCGCTTTGTTGCTTGTGAAAATGGTGGCTGGGATGGCGATGATGCAGATGACTGCTAGCGCTACGATTCCCCATGTTTTTTTTGTGAACTTCATTTTTTCGACTCCTCGTGTGGTCAATTCGTGATTAACGCTATGATTCATTATAACACAAGATTACATGAAAAAAGCGCCCAAATTAGGACGCATTTTGCTTTATTAGTAGATTCCTTTTTCATTAAAACCGTTTACAAAAAGTTGAATATCCGAGAAATAAAAGGCATTCACATAATCTTCGTTTTGAATTGCGAAATCGTACTTGCCTTCTAGATTGGGTTTGGTATCGGAATGCGGATTCCATTCCACGCTTTGTTCTATGGAAAAGAATGTGTAAGGCTCGCCCGCAAATGCTTGGCTGTTTACCTTGATGCCTGCTTTAGCGGCTTCGTCTGTTGTTAGCTTTTTCAACTTCTGAGCAGGTATTGATTTTACACCTTCCACGACCATATTTTCAATAGAGATTGGTAATAGAATAGTGTAGTAGTAAGGGGTTGTGATGGTTTGGAATTTATCGTAAACAGTGTCTTTCATTGCTAGGATGACACTAAACTTCCCCTCGGTACTTGTCATTGTTTTTGTAAACTTAGTTAGAATAATGTTATCGATATCTATTTTGTCTTGCATATCATCGATGGTCACTACTTTTTTTGATGGTTTTAATGGTTTTTCTGAAGTATTTTCAGAGCATCCTGTGATGACGATGAGAGTAAGGATTAATAGTGTAGTTAGTAATTTTCTATACTTCATTATTAAAACTCCGCTTATGTACTTCTAATACTTGCATGTATATGATAGCTTTATTTCACTGTATTATCAACATCTAATGCACCCCTTTTGTTTGAAATGATCAATTATATCTAAATTGGCGATCTTTTTTAAATCACGAAAAGTTCCATTATTTTTGATGGGTTTACAGATCAGAATGAAAAACGCCAAACCATCAGAGGTCGGCGCTTCTGTTTCGTTGTTTATTCCTCTAACTCGACTACTCGATATTTCTTAAAGTTAACCACTGTACGTACTGGTGCATTGTGTTCTTTTTGCAAGTCTTCGTCAATCGCTACTATGGCTGAGTTGATTAGCATCTTTTCGATTCGGCCGAAGTACAATTTATCTTCACGTTCCCACGTCACATAATCCTCTATTTCCCCTTGTATTTCCGGGTTCAACTTTGGAGATTTCCGCAGTTCTAGTAAATTCACACCTTGATTTTCTGCTGGCATTTCATTCACCTCTTTTGTCTAGTATAGCCTATATTGGGGGAATTAGATAGGGCTGAGTGTCATAAGTGTGGTGGCAGGCGGTTACTATTCTTTGTTTGGAGGCGGTCGAACAGGCACTGGGGGATTACCTGCTCGCTTCGCTCTCATGCATATTGGAGTTGTAACTCACTTCGTTTGAACAACTCCAACAAAAAAGCCTCCTCTCAATGAAGAAAGAAGGCTTGTATCGTTTTAAATTATAATGCCATGCACCTTATTCTGGCGATGTATCCATCTGCGTTACCTTTGCAGTTAGCTCAGCCCAGGCGACCTCACGGCACATGGAAAGCACTGATTAATGCTGCTTCCTTCCGGACCTGACATGGTTCACAGGTTCCCATTGCGCAAGACCCAAACGTCAACACCACTTACAAAGGGCTGACCAAACAGGTACAAAGCCTCGATAAGGAATTCAACCCCACTAGAGCGGATTGTGGGTTACAGGGCTCCGCTACGTCCCCATCTAGCATGACAAATTAGCTGCCATTTCAAAAACGGCTCACTTATAAATATACCTTTATTTCATGGAAAAGGCAAGTAAGAACTTGATTTGTGTGTTGATTTTATCGTTTCTTTTTAAAATGGGAGTCGTAATGTGATAGCGTCATAGGCCGGGATTGTAAAGTCTTGGTTTGTGATGGGTTCTTCTAGTGCATTTATCAGCGTTATACTGCCTTTTGTTAGGTGCGATGGATCGATTGTTTGTGGTTTGTTCGTCGGGTTTTCGATTCGGATGATGTATTTGTCTGACTCGTAATAGGATGGGTAACAGGCGGAGATGAGGTAGGATTTTGGCATGTCGCTTAGTTGTAAGGTGCGTTTTAGGCCTCGTTTCCGTTCTGTTTTTTGGATTTTATTGTCCAAACGGTGCAGGAAATAGTTGTAGGATTGGCGTTGATAGGAAACTGTTGTTTGGTTGAATGCTCTGGTGCGTTGGGCGGTTTCATGCTCGTCGAATCCTTGTGTGCCTAGATAGATGGCTAGGGAGAATGTATGGTCGCCGATTAGTTGGGCGCCTTCTGTCGGGATTAGTACGTGACCTTTTTTTGTTGTGTCGCCTGATGCTCGGCCAGGACGGTAAGCGAGATTTGGTTTGCCGAGTTGACCTGTCGTTGCGAGTAGCGTCAGCGCCAACTGGTCGCCGGATTGTTGGTACTCTTTGATGCCTCGCGTGAAGATAGTACAGCTCTTCGTTTCGCTAGTCAGCGTCACACTTTGTTCGAGCGGCTCAATGTCGACCGGCTTTTCGCTGTATGTGTCTTGCCAATTCGCTGGGACGCCAGGCTGTCTCTTGATGTAGCCGAATGGGAGGGACGCGATATTCGTGTCGGTTTTCACGCCGGTATTTATTTTTAGACGCAGGCGGTGGCTGTTGATTTGATTATTCACTTCTAATTTGCAATGAAGTAACGCGCTATCTCGACTCAATTCCAAGGTCATTTTCACCCAAAGTTCGGCTTGTTTGCCGTCTGGTATGAGTCGGTCTTCCAGATCAAATGGCATCGCATGGACGCCGGTCAAAATTAATCGCTCAACTTGGCGTGATTTCTCTGTTGTTGCTTCTGTAAATCGGAAATCGCATGGGACATCGTTTGCTAATGGGGAATAGTCATAGGTATCACCTGCATTGGCGGCATCTTCTAACTCGATAAAAGCAGGGTGTTTCTCGCCAGTTGCCGTCTCAAGATGAATGGCGCTGTCTTCGAAAGTAATTTTGTAAAACGGGTTGCTAATGGAGGTATTCGTGACTGGTTTCATTTCTTCGAGTGCCGTTTCGCTGTCTTCAAAAGTCAGAACGCGGTAGCCCAGACCTGGAATCTCGATTTTCAGTCTCACTTGCAAAACATAGTATCCCGGCTCTTCAATAAAGCGATTTCCAGCTGGCGTTTCCTCTAGCACATCTTCTCTTGATTCGATATATTCCGATTGAACAACCATCGCATCTGAGCATTCTGGAAAGTGGATGTGCTTGTTTTTCGTGATGACTTGTACTTCTTTGTAGCTATCAAACGTGGCAAGTTCCGTATTGAAAACGAGGATTTCATTAGCTTCGAGTTCTAGATCGTCCGCGATTTTTTTCACGATGGTGTTCTCGATGCTGTCGCACAATTCGTCGGCTTCCTTCATTCGGTGCATGATATCTTCTACGACAGGGTCGGAAACGCATCCTGCCAAGCTATCGTGCGCCTGTCCTTCCAGTAGTTTTTTCCACGTATGCATCAGTAAACGTTCACTGATTGGGATTCCCGATGCTTTAGCGATAACGAGTAGTGGTTCGATGCGTGTCAGTAATTTTTGCTCTAATTCTGCGCTTTTCAACTTGATGTTCATGCGGCTGGAGCCAATCGTTTTGTGCACCCGAGCTAAAACTGGGCTTCTGAATTCGCCACGATATTCCTCCAAATCAGGCAATGTTTTGACGTACGCGATGAAATCTTGATATGTGCTGAGTTCGTAGGAATGGCGTCCCATCTTGTTTATTGCTGCTAATTTCTCTGAAAAATTAGTAATGATGTTCAGCTGGTCATTTCCCGATGGAATCAGGACTTCTTGCGTGGCGCTGTATTTTGCAATGAAATCAATTGCCGGATCAAGACGCCCATCCACATATGCCGTTGTCGGCTCAAGCAACATCCCCGTTCCGTATCCTTGCGGCATATTAATCGCGTAAATCTGCGCCGCGTCACCCAGCCCGCTCCATTTGAAATAGGTAGACTGGACTTGTTCGCCAAGATGAATCCCACGCCAGAATATGATGTTATCAAACCCCGCCTGACTAAGTAGCGTCGGCATTTGCGCGTTAAATCCGAACGTATCTGGCAAATAACCAATTTTCATATAATTGCCGTATTTTTTACTATCAAAAATTCCAATCATCGCGTTTCGCAAAATTGCTTCGCCATGCGCAAAAAACGCGTCTGTTTGCGTGAACCATGGCCCGATAAAAAGTTGTTTTGCGGCGATTAATTGCTTAATATCGTCCAGTTTTTCCGGATATAATGCGACATAATCGTCCAAAATCGATAATTGGCCGTCCAATACGAAATTTGCCTCTGGGTGTGCTTGCAATTCCTCGATAACCTCTGTAAAAAGTTGTTCGCTTAAAACCAGCGCGTCGGCGGATGTGAAATACCACTCGCGGTCCCAATGCGTATGATTGACAATGTGTGCTTTAACCATGATTACCTCCGTTTTTTAAGCTTCCCATTCTGCTTCATCAAAATCATCTTCCTCGACTGTGTACGATTCTTCCTGACCAGCGCTATCTTTCCGTAAAGCAACGGACATTCCTGCTACGACGAACGTTCCAACTGCGATTGCTAAAATATAGAACCACCAGTTTTGCACAGTGAACCAGCCATAAAAACCGCTGATTGGTGCTTGGTTAATCGCGCCAAGTCCTACTGCCAACGCACCGCCGATTGCCGAACCAATCACGGTTGCCGGAATGACTTTTAGCGGGGATTCTACAGCGAATGGAATCGCGCCTTCACTAATACCAACAAGCCCCATGATTAGAGAGGATTTCCCAGCTTCACGCATTTCAGTGTTGTATTTTCGTCTTGCAATCAATGTTGCCAGACCCAGACCTAGTGGCGGAATAATAATCGCGACTTGTGCGGCAGTATTCGGAGCATAAATTCCACTCGTCAAAAGGGCCATTGCGGTCGTAACTGCGGCCTTGTTTACCGGCCCGCCTAAGTCAAATCCAACCATCGCGCCAATAATTGCCGCCATCAAAATTTGATTCGTTCCTGACATGCCGTTTAACCAAGTTTCAAGCGCTTTATTCAAGTCGGCAAACGGAATTCCGACGACATAATTTATAATGAGTACAGTAATCAGCGTCCCAAAAACAGGCACTAAAAAGACAGGGACAATAGATGCTGCCGATTTTGGTAATTTGACGTATTTTTTAATCAATAGACACGTGTAGCCTGCGATCAAACCAGCTGCAAGTGCACCAAGGAATCCTGCACCAATATCACGGGCCAGCAAACCGCCGACAAGTCCAGGTGCGATACCCAATTTATCCGAAATCGAATAAGCGATAAACGCTGCAATGACAGGGAACATCATGCTTAGCGCCAGTCCACCAAAGCCATCTAAACTATGCAACAGCGAAATAATACCGTTCGTACTATCTGCATATTTCGGATCCCAAATGTCCGTAATTCCGTAAAATGAACCACCAACACGCGCAATCGCCATAATCACCGCACCCGCAATAACGAGTGGAATCATATATGAAATACCTGTTAAAACATGTTTTTTAAGCTCGCTCCCAATTTTTCTAAACATAGTCGTTTCCCCCTATTTCTCATCGATTAGTTTCAGTGCTTCGTTAATCACTTTTTCGGCGTCTTTAATCGGCGCGCTTACAGGAACTTCCAGAATCGTTTTCCCCGCAAAACGCTCGCTATTTCTCACTTTCGTATCCACTGCAAAAATCACAACTTCACCGATATTTACGTCTTTTTCGGTTAGTTCATTCTCGATTCCAGTCGCGCCTTGGGTTTCCACCTTGATTAAGTCGCCCATCTTCTTTGCGCCTTTTTTGAGTGCTTGCGCTGCCATATATGTGTGGGCTACACCTGTTGCACATGCGGTTACTGCGATTATTTTACGTTTCATACTTCTACCACTCCTTCGTTTAAAATACGGATTACTTCTTCCTTGGCTCGCGTTTCTTTCAACCCTACAACGATATCGTCATCCATAAGTTTGGTCGCGATTTCAGCTAGAATTTTCAAATGGGCATCGGTTTTGTCAGAATCGCTGATAGCAAGCAGGAAAATCATGTTTACCGGCTCGTCATCAAGCGACTCCCATTCAATTAGGTTGTTCGTGCGTGCAAAAGCAATCGCCGAACGCTTCACGCTATCGCTCTTACCGTGTGGAATCGCGATATTATTTCCAATCCCTGTCGTCGCGTGCGTTTCCCGATTCAAAACAGCTTGAATGTAGACCTCTTTGTCCGCCAGAATGCCTTTCGAGTCCAGAATCCCCGCCATTTCTCGAATCACCGCTTCCTTCGTTGTCGCTTCTAAATCGAATACGACGAGTTCTTTTGTCAATATATCCTTTACTTCCATTACATCCCATCCTTTATTAAATGTTCATATATTTCCTCAGCGGTATCAAGCGTCATCAGCTTTTCCAGCCACTTTTTATTATCAATATAATTGTAAAATTGCTCGTATACCACGTCTAAATTTAAACCATTATTCTCGGTTAGTGCGATGAAAAATACTTTATCCACGTCCACAAGCCCCCATTTCACAGGTTTCTTAAGTGTTGCAATAACAATCGTGGATTCCTTAATCAGCACCGGATCTGCATGCGGCGTCGCCATTTCGTCAAATGACGTGAACGACAATTCCTCCCGCAAAAGCGCGCTCTGAGCAATACCCGACTTCGCAATACCCCGCGCAACCAACAGCTCGCCAATTTCGGTAATCGCCGCTTCCATCGTCGTAACCTCAAGCCCTGCTAAAATATGTTCTGGCTGGATTAAATCTAAAAACGGCTGGCTCACATTCTTCTTTTGCCGCTTCAACTTTTCCATATGTCGCTCTACTTGTTGTAAATCTTCTTTACTCATCATCGGGCTCACCACAATACTTGGCACCGTTTCCAATTCGAGGTAAATCGTGCTAATGACAAGCTCAACATCGACATCCGACTCCATCATCGCTTGCACGGATAAGATTTTTTCAATCTGAATCATCGGGAAATATTTCTTAATTCTGGCGGCAAGTAACCTCGATGAACCTAGGCCAGTACTGCACACAAGCGCCACACGAATTGGATCAGGGAAGGAACGCATTCGCTCATGATACGCCTCGAAATGAAGCGCGATATAAGCCGTTTCATCTTCATTCACTTGCACCTCGTATTTCGCCTCCGCCTCCGTTTTCAAAAACAGCGCTTCCTCAAACGCTCGCGGGAAGTTTTGCTTAATTTTACTAAGGTACGGATTTTTAAAATTCATGCCGAGTTTCAATCGATTAATCGCCGACTTTATGTGTGTCGCCAAGCCTTCTAGCAGCTCTTGATCATACTCCGTTTCCACCAAACAGCCCCTCACAAATTCCGAAACATCATCTTGCGGTTGAGCATGATTGCTGGAAAAACGATTGTTTCGCTGGTTATAAGCCGCTGCGAGGTGAATCTGAATATAGCCAATTTCAAAATCAGGAATCATAATGCACAAACGAGTTTCGAGCATGTCAACGAGTATTTCAGTATTTTGTTGTTGGGAATCCAGCGCATCTTTCATTAGACCGTCCACCTGATCTCGTACGTACTCTTTTTCCCGAATCCGTTCTACCGCAATGGCTAGATGAATCACGATTGACTGAAAAGCATAGTCCGTAAACTTGAAATTGTATGTCTCGCTGAACTCGCGCACAATCGAAATAATCTCTTTTAGACCCTCTTCTGGAAAAATTCCGGTCACGTCCGCTTGAATCGTATCGAAAGCTTGGAATACTTTCTCGCCTTCTTGTTTCAAATACCAGTTGTCTCCCCAGAAATTACGGATGAATTTCGAAGTCAGGGCGCGTTTTTCTTGTTCGTTGACGAGAATTTTCATACCCTTGCTTGGCTTTTTATAAAGTTTGACGCTCTCTTTCTCAAGCATTTTCGTCACTTCAATCATGTCTTTTTCAATCGTTCCACGGCTAATGTAAAGCGCTTCGGAAAGTTCTTGAATCGTCACGTAATCGCTTGCTTTTAGTAGCGTACTGAAGATGTAGATGACGCGCTCTTCTTTGGTGGACGGAACGAGACTGACTTGGTTGCCTAGGAAGCGGGTGACTTGCGCCAAACCTTCGCTATCCCCATCAATATAGACACCGACTTTCGGTTTACGAACGACCGTCATACCAAATTCTTTTAGGAACAAATCGATTTCTTTCAATGAATTGGATACTGTTTTTTCAGAGAGACTTAAGTGATCCGCAATATCTCCCACGCGTGTCTGGCCTGCTTTCATTAAAAACTGAATGATATTCTTTTCGCGATTTGCAATCATTTTAGTTACCGCTTTCATTTTATATTTCCTTTCCCTGACCTTATTCTATTACAAAGCTACCTTACCGAAAACTACGAAATTTACTGCATTGAATACCGTAATTTTGGGATATTGCCGAGTCCTCCTACGCGTGATAAATTTAGGTGGCATTATTAATGATGAGAGGAAGCTTATTATGTTGATTTATTTTGTTGCCTTACTACCGATTCTTGGTTGGGGTTTTATGCCTATCATTGCGAACTTACGAAAAAGTACCCCGGAGGAGCAGTTACTCGGGACATCGATTAGCGCGCTTGTATTCGCTTTTATTTTATTTTGGTTTGTGTCACCCGAAATTACGCTAGCCTCATTTATTGTCAGCTTCATATCGGGTATTTTTTGGAGTTTTGGACAATTACTGCAATTTAAAGGAATCGCCGCGTCGAGCGTCGCCAAGGCGATGCCGATTTCCAATGGCACACAACTCGTTGGCGCTACACTATTTGCCGTCCTCATTTTCCACGAATGGCAGACGACGAGCGCTGTTTTGATTGGCATTTTTGCAGTGCTTATCATTTTGGTTGGGGTGGTAATGACCGGATTTCAAAAACGTGGGAATCAAATCAAGGAGTCAGTTTCCATTCATGTCTACGCTATCGTTATTCTATCTTCCTTCTTTTTAACGCTTTACGTCGTGACAAACCAGCTATTTCACGTGAGTGGTTTCGCTATCATCTTACCACAAGCCATCGGGATGCTGACATGCGCCATTGGCATTAATTTAACGAAAAAATCTGCCATTTCCCGCAAAAATGTGGCGTTCAATCTGTTGACTGGATTATCATGGTCGATCGCGAATCTCGGTATGTTTCTAGCGACTGCCGTGCTTGGCGTCGCGACTAGTTTCTCGATTTCACAGGCTTGCGTGATTGTGGCGACGATTGGTGGAATTCTGATTTTCAAGCAAAAAAAGAGCCCACTCGAGTGGACGTTTATTCTTTCGGGGGTTGGATTGATTATGGTTGGGGTTGTGTTGTTGAGTTTGTTGAAATAACTGTTTTAATTTCAATAAACTCTATTAAATTAGAAATAAATAGCTCCTAAACACATACATTTATTGAACATGACCTAACAAAATTCTCTACAATCTATTTTTTTCTTAAAACCCAAAGAAAACGCTTTCTAAAAAGATGCGAACGTGGTAAAATGTATACAATATAAACCTTAAACTTACAGGAGTGATGCGCATGGCTAAAATAAACGAAGCATACCACAAAAAAACAAAAACAGTTATTGATTTAAGTGTTATTTCCACAGCAAATGATTTTGAAGAATTAAAGCAAGATTTATTTTGTCCCACAGAAAATTGTGATGCTAAACTTGATTTTGTAAATGGTCACACAGAAACTTTCTTACGAACACACCCAAAAGAAAACCATACTAAAGACTGCCCTTATTTTTTTGAAAGAGATGCCTCTAAAAAAAGAAGTAAAAAACTGGTTGAAATCTCTGTTACTATGGGAGAGGAAGAGTCAGATAATAGGCTTGGCTATTTGTTTAAAACTATTTACAAAAAGAAAAAGAATAGTACATCCAGAAAAAGAAGTCGTCCAAATAAAACCACTGACAATAACAGTCACGAAGGAACCGAGCACATTGAAGCAGTTCTGGTTAATAGCGGCAGTGAAACGACGGATTTATCCACTCTAAAAGAATCTAGTACAACTATAGTGCGAGGTCCGAAAACGTATAATAGGGCTCTTAATCAGATAACCATTAATGATGCTTTTGTAAAAACATATGGATATGCTACCCACGCAATACTGGAAGATAACTCATGTGAGATTCATGTCCGTTTTGAAAAAAAAGAGGGCGTATTTATATTTCCTTCATCATTCTTTAAGGAATATGTTCAAGCCAATGAATTTATGGGTTCTTTATGTAAATACATAAATCAAGAATCTAACTCACGCTTCCCTATAATGCTGTTGGTTATGGGGGAGATTAAAAACATTCCAGAAAAAGATCAAGCCCAGCCTATCTATGTAAATAAATATGTATGGTTAAGTATCGTAATAGAGGAGTTTCAAGAACCCCCAAAAAGAATGAAGTTGGCTTCTTTTGTTGCACAAAAAAACACTGGAATTTTTAATAATAAATCTTAGCTATAGCGTATAATATTATAGGAATGAATTATAATTACTCTATAGAAATAATTATAATGAGCCAAATAGGAGTCGTGTGTATTCAATAAATGTAACACAAACGACTCCTATTTTTTGAGTTTTAAGAGCCAAACCTAAGCCATATCTCTGCTTATTCCTTCATAACTCAATTACAGCTTTACTAATTCTCCTTACTTTTCTTGGTCTGCTTTAAAATTGGTCATTTTCTTATCATAACTTTCCAACTTCTGTTTCGCGCTACTGCCCCACTTTCCTTTTAAAGAGCTTTCCAGATTCCCTGTTATTCCTTTCGTACTCTGCTGCGTTGTACTCGCCAATGTCTCTATTGTAATACCGACCATCTGCTTTTTATTTTGAGTTGTAGCAACTGCTGCACTGGCAACCGTATATCTGACAATCATCTTCTCCAAATTCTTCTTGATATCATCGAATATATCTATCATGTTTCCTCACTCCTTGCCTCTTGTAACGCTTGTTCATATGCTGATTGGCGCTTTCGATACTCTCGTTCTTCCGCTTCCAATTGTTGTTCTATGGATGTATTTTCTTTATTGTATAAAGTAGTTACCTCGTCTCTCGCCATACCAATCATTTGGAAAGCGCGATGTAAACCACTTCTATCTTCCACAAAATCTTGGAGATAATGGCGTGTCCTGTCAGCTAAATCATCCAGCGAGCGGAGGGTTTCTGTTTTTTGCTGGTATAGTTCCGCATCTTTGTCAGCTAATACTCTTTTTTTACGTAAAAATTGTTCTTCATCATCTTCTTGTTTCCTACGAATCGTTTGGAATTCATTTGTCATCCTATCTGTAACTCCTTCGCTAGTTCTTTATCTAGCGCTAATTGTTTTGTAACACTGGTCTTAATTTCTTCGACTAAATTTTGATAATCTGCCTTCAATTTCTCAGCTTTCGCAATCTTTTTTTCATAATATGTTGTTGCTTCATCTACAATACTTGCTTTCGTGGCACCTCCATCTGCTAGGGCGTCCATTACCTCGTAGTAATTTAGATGCGACGCGACTTCTTGTGCTCGCTGTACTGTGTCTTGCCAGTGTTTTTCGGTTTCGGTAATAGCATCTTTGCATGCTTTTACGATTTCTGAAAATCCTGATTCCACCATTCTGGCAATGCCCTCTGCAATAATCAACACTTCGCTACTTTCTAAATATATCTGCTCTGACGACGACAATCCACCACCTCTTGCTCTTAACTTGCCTGTTAACACGGTTAAATTCTTTAATTGATCTAAAATCGCTATCTCGGTTTGAGCCATTTTCACGCCCACTTTAGCGGTCGCCTCGATACGGATGTTGCCCTTTTTATCAAATTGGTACCCGCCCCACATGTGTTGTTGCATAACTCCTGTTTTTTTAGAATCAATTCGGATTAACATTCCGACTGTACTAGCGCGACTGTAACCTACTGTTATCAAGTCTTTGTCATCAATATAGTTAAAAATTCGATTCTGTAACTTCTCCGCTGTTTCTTGCTGTCTATCATTTAAAACAGTATGTATATTCGGACCTTCATACAAGTACGCAGAACGGATTCGCTCAGGATTTTCGGTGTCGGAAATGGCGTATTGACCATTCATCGAGCCGAGGGAATGCCCATATATATCAAAAGAAGCATTACTATAACGTCCCATCGCATTTTTTAATGTTTGCGAAGATGATTTAAGTTGTGCGGTTGGCATTTGTTGTCCGCCACCAATAACTTGGTTCGCCATTGGAACATCATTTTTAACCCAGTCTGTGACCCAATCATCGCCTTTCATCAGTTCCGTCGATCCGCGGTATAAAACCGTGACGTTTTGAACTTTTTCTAAATCAGCTGGTGTTGGGTTTTTGGGTAGTTTCTCTGGCGTGATTATGTATGTTTGTTCGCCTGTTTTTTTGTTGTTGATGGATTCTGAAACGTAACCGATTGTCCCTATATCTTTAATTTTCACCTTAGAGCCCTTGGAATAATCTTCATACTCCGCCCAAGCAATATTAATTCTGTCTCTATCTGAGAGATTAATGCTGTTCATTATTTAGTCTCCTTTTGCAAGTAGTCATCTAATTTTTCTGATTCACTAGAAACCCAACCTTCTATTTCGTCATATTCTGGAGTCCCCTCTTGAGAATTCTTATTAAATCCAGCAGTAAACTTCAAATTTTTATCATTTTCAACATATCCTTCGACCATTATTCCTCCCATCGGATTATGTTTAACGCTGTCATAGTCAATTGTAATATTTTTAATTTTGTTGAATTTATCATCACTTCTTAAATCTTCTTCAATCAGATGCTTGTTCTCCTTCACTACTTTCACCATATCATCTTGCAACTTTTTATCATCCATATAATGTTTCACTCCAAATCCAATTAGTACGATTACGAGAATTCCCGCCAATATTCCTATTATCTTCATTCGCTTCATCTGCACACCACTCTCTATATCCTAATACTCCTATTTTACCATATTCTATACTTTTTCGAAAAACATTATCTACATTTTCTAGCTAAATTATATAATTTCTAGTGTTTGTTCACTGTTTTTTCGTTGCCTGGATATATACTATTAAAGTAGACAGATTATTGCATAATATTAGTCTTTTTATAAAATAAGTTATTAAACATCAAACAGCTCATATTGTATCGCATTCAAAAAAACATATATATGATATAACAGCAATTAGCAGTCGGTTTCGGAAGTCTTTTGATTTCCTTAATTGCTCTTGCTATTGCATTGATTAAGCTTAACAACGATCAAAAAAATAACCATCCTCACTCCCACAAGAGTCGATAGCTATTTTTGTACCATATAAAATTATGTCACTGTCTTTTGCCGGAGCTACTGCTAGGGAGTCATGTTAGCGCATGACTTCCTTTTCTTGTCCTCATTATAGCATTTTTTGAAAATCTCGTCAAAATTACTTCCTTTTCCCACGAAAAAACACCTCCTGTATCTTCTCAAGTAAGAGAGTTAACAAGTGATGCTTTTATCCATATTGGTTTGTTATTCAGATCACCGTGGTGTGAAGTATGCGTACGATTTGTACGTTTGTTTATTGTATTTTACAACGATTTCTACTTTGACTTTATAGCCTTTTGTTGCTCGGCTAATCTTAATTTTATTAGCTACCCCTACCTTACCTGATACAGGAGTTTTAGTAGTCTTGTAATAAATTGTACCTGTATACGCTGTGTTTTTAGGTACACCTGATACGTTTAAAGTGATAGTACTGTTCTGTTTTGGTGTCGTTGTGCTTAGTGATACTTTGACTGGGTTCTTAACTGCCGCCTCTGCTTGGATGCTTGAAACGCCTGTAATTCCTGCTGAAACAGGTGAAAATACAACCAAAACTGCCATTAGAAATAACGCTATTTTATTTTTCATCGACGTGTTTCCCCTCTTTAACTAAGTATTATTTTTTACAAACCAATACATTACTTATATTACCATAATCATCTAATTTCTCAAAATTTAACTTCGATTGGAGGTATACAATTTTTTTGAGGTGATTTTTCCTTTGTGTTCAGTACGAGGAAAACACAGGAACCAAAAAAACTGGCCGAGGCCAGTTTTTTATGCGCTGAAATAAAATAAGTTTGCTAACACTGCAATCAATGTCCCTAAAAGACAAATTCCCACTAAAATGATTAGCGTCCATACTAATTTGCGGTTCATTCGAATCACCCCACGTTTTTTTTGCCTCCGATGCGCGCTTTATCTGTTATTTGTTTCTATCTTACCATTTACTTGACTTTTTTGCCAGTCAATTAGGCGCTCGTAACTTCCCATTAGCTGGGTCGTGATTTGTTGAAAAATCGGTTGGAGTTCTTTGTAAATCGCGACGTTCTCAGGATTGGGTTGGTAGATGTGACTTGGTGGTAATTTTTTCGTGAGCGCTAGTGTTGGCAAAATTTTCAATGTATGCAGGGCAATGATTGCGGCACCTAAACTTGAGCCTTCGATTGTGTGGGGTACGATGACTTCGCGGTTGAAAACATCGGCGACGAGTTGGCACCAAACAGGATGTTGGGAGAGGCCG
Organism: Paenilisteria portnoyi; assembly: GCF_014322795.1. Classification (GTDB taxonomy): domain Bacteria; phylum Bacillota; class Bacilli; order Lactobacillales; family Listeriaceae; genus Listeria_A; species Listeria_A portnoyi. The sequence goes on along the minus strand of NZ_JAASTT010000003.1, from coordinate 41,165 downwards.
CCGGTGACGTGAATTTTATCGTGTGGGTCGCTCATCACTTCGTAAACGTGTGCTAAATTAAACGCGATGCCTTCTAAAATGGCGCGGATGAAGTGGGCGCGTTTGTGGTTAATGGTGAGTCCGACGAAGCTACCGCGGATTTGGTCGGTCCAATAGGGCGCGCGTTCTCCTAGTAAATAGGGTTGGAAAAGGAGTCCGTTTGCGCCGGGTGGTGTTTGGGTGGTGCTGTTGATGAATCCGGTAAAATCGTTTGCCGCGCGCTCGGCGTCTGTGCCGAATTGTTCTAGTCCCCAGGCGAGGACCGCACCGCCATTGTTTACGGCGCCGCCTTGTACGAAGTAGCCGTTCGCGACGCCGTAGCAAAAGGTTCGCTGCCAATCGTCGACGTGATATGTTTTTGTGAGTTTGCGGACGGCGCCGCTTGTTCCGACGGTGAGTGTGACATCGTGTTCTCCGACAGAGCCGATGCCGACATTGGCAAGCGCGCCGTCACTGCTTCCTACGATGAAAAGTGTATTTTCTGCAATGACGCCGAGTGTTTCTTTCCACGCTGGTAAGATGCCTTGAAAGAAGTGCGATTCTGCGACTACTTTTGGCAATTGTGATGTGGTGATCTGCGTAATTTCGAGCGCGAGCGGCTCCCAGTCATGCGTCAACATGTTGTAGAGTCCTGATGCGGAAGCCGACGCCTCGTCAATCACGTATTCGCCGAACAGCGCGTGCAAAACATAACTTTTAATCCCGATATACTGATGCGCCCGCGACACCACATCTGGAAAATCATCGTGCAACCAGCAGAGTTTCGCGAAAGGGCTCATCGGATGAATCGGCGTCCCCGTCTTTTCATACACTTGATGCAAGTAAAAATCGCGTTTTCGTCGTTCCAAGGCCTCGCCGCTGCGCTGATCCGCCCACGTGATGCAATTCGTCAACGGCTCACCGTCCGCGTCCACCGCAATCAAACTATGCATCGCCGCGCTAAACGAAATCGCCTGCAAAGCTTCCGCCACGTCCACGCCCGCCGTCGCAACCACAGCCCGAATCGCGTCCACAACCGCGTCCAGAATCACGCGCGGCTCCTGCTCCGCCATCCCTGAGTCGTCCGTCAACAACGGATAGCCTCGCGATTCTCGCGCCACCAGCTCCCCACTCGCATCAAAAATCACCGCTTTCGTGCTCGTCGTCCCAATATCGACGCCCATTACATAAACCACATTTCCCATCCACGTCACCCTCAATTTTTCCTCATTTGTCCCCAATTATAACGATAAAAAAAGCGGAGTCAAGGTTTAGCCCTCGAATCTCCACTTTCCATCTAGCTAGATTACATTATTAACTGTATAAGTTATTTTTCATCACGCAAAAAAATGTAACAAAATCACCATCATTACCCTACCAATCCACATCTTTGTTATCCTGCCACGCCTTGTAGTATACTTTACATGTATGCTAAAAATAGCAATTGTGAAAGGAAGATAATAGATGAAATCACGTGCAGCAGTGGCCTTTGCGCCTGGAAAACCTCTTGAAATCGTTGAAATTGACGTAGAGGCTCCGAAAAAAGGAGAAGTTTTAGTTCAAATTACGGATACGGCGGTTTGTCACACCGATGCTTATACGCTTTCTGGTGATGATCCTGAAGGTGTTTTCCCAGCGGTTTTAGGACATGAGGGCGGCGGCATTGTCATCGAGATTGGCGAAGGCGTGACGAGTGTGGCGGTCGGCGATCATGTGATTCCGCTTTATACGGCCGAATGTGGCGAGTGTGAATATTGTACGTCTGGTAAAACGAATCTTTGTCAGGCGGTTCGTGAGACGCAAGGTAAAGGTCTGATGCCGGACGGAACGACGCGTTTTTCTTATAACGGTGAGCCGATTTATCATTATATGGGCACGAGTACGTTCAGCGAATACACGGTTATTCCAGAGATTTCGCTTGCAAAAATTAACCCGGAGGCGCCGCTTGAAAAGGCGTGTTTACTTGGTTGTGGCGTAACGACTGGAATTGGCGCGGTTCACAATACGGCGAAAGTTCAAGCTGGCGACACCGTGGCTGTTTTTGGACTCGGCGCGATTGGCCTGGCCGTAATTCAAGGCGCGGTGCAGGCTAAGGCTGGCCGGATTATCGCGATTGATACGAATCCAGATAAATTTACGCTGGCAAAAGAGATGGGCGCGACGGACTTTGTGAATCCGAAAAATCATGCGCGACCGATTCAAGAAGTGATTGTTGAGATGACGAATGGTGGCGTGGATTTTAGTTTTGAGTGTATCGGGAATACCGATGTGATGCGTTCGGCGCTGGAATGTTGTCATAAAGGTTGGGGCGAGAGCGTGATTATCGGCGTTGCGGCGGCTGGAAAAGAGATTAGTACGCGTCCATTCCAACTTGTGACGGGTCGTGTGTGGCGCGGGTCTGCTTTTGGTGGCGTGAAGGGGCGTAGTGAGTTGCCGGGTATGGTGGAGCAAGCGATGAAGGGCGAGATTCAGTTGGACCCGTTTATTACGCATAACTTACCGTTTGCAAGCATTAATGAAGCGTTTGACTTGTTGCATAACGGTGAATCGATTCGGACGGTGCTTTCGTATGACTGAAAAACTGGAATTGCTGGAGGAACATCGGAGTTTTGACGGTGTTCAGAGGAAGTATCGGCATTATTCGACGGTTCTCGGTTGTGACATGACGTTTAGCTTATTTTTGCCGAATCGGGAAAAATTTGAGATGCCACCGCTCGTTTGGTGGCTTTCGGGCTTGACGTGTACCGATGATAATTTTACGCATAAGGCCGGGGCTCAGAAAAAGGCCGGGGAGCTTGGCTTGGCGATGTTGATGCCGGATACGAGTCCTCGCGGGGATGATGTTGCGGATAGCGCGGACTGGGATTTAGGTCAGGGTGCTGGGTTTTATATGAATGCGACGCAGGAACCGTGGGCGCGGAATTTCCGGATGTATGATTATATCGTGACGGAGCTTACGGGGATTGTGCGCGACGAGTTCGGATTGACTGGTCCGGAGTCCGTGATGGGGCACTCGATGGGTGGACATGGCGCGCTGGTTATTGGTTTGCGCAACCCGGGACGCTTCCGTTCGATTTCGGCTTTTGCGCCGATTGTGAATCCGATGGAGGTTCCTTGGGGTGTTAAAGCGTTTGATGCGTATTTGGGCGCGGATCGGGAGAGTTGGTCGGAATGGGATGCTACGAAGTTGTTAGCGAAACATGACGGCAACACGCAGACGCCGATTTTGATTGATCAGGGAACTGGCGATGGTTTCTTTGATGGCCAACTGCAACCTGCGAAATTAGCGGAGATTGCGACTGAAAAAGACTATCCGTTGACGCTGCGCATGCAAGATGGCTATGATCACAGTTACTATTTCATTGCGAGTTTTATTGACCAGCATTTAGAATTTCATCAGACGCATTTATAAGCAAACTAAAAACCGTATCCAACGCAAATCTGGATACGGTTGTTTCACTATGCATTTTGCCGGATTTTCGCGACATTACTCGTAAATAATCCCGCCACACAAATCGCGATAAGTACAAAAATAAACGCATTCAGCAAGCCAAAATAATTCGCCAGGAAACCAAGCAACGGCGGTCCTGCAAGCGAGGCACCATAACCTGCGAGCGTCACCAAACTTACACGTCTCACCGCGTACCGACTCTCATCCCCAGCCGCCGAAATCGTCATCGGGAAGCCGAGCGAAGCGCCAAGTCCCCACAGGAATATCGCGATGACGCAGACTACGACGGAAATTTTCAGGATGACTAGAAGTAGGCCGATTGCAGCGAGTGCCACGGCGATGCGGAGTAACAACACGCGGCCATACGTATCGATTAAGCGCCCACTCACCAACCGCCCGCTAATCATGCCGGTCAGGAAAACACCATAAATAACCGTACTAAAACTATGCGAAACGTCGTAACCATCGACCATCGCAAGCGGAATCCAATCATTCGCCGACCCTTCAACAAACGCGAGACATAACGCCATAATCGCCAGCGCCACCGTCCGTTTATTGAGCCACAATCGTCAAATGCAGGCTGACTGAGATGCCTAATTTGATGCAAATCGCTCCGACTCCAGCTCCCACAAGCGTTCCAATACTAAACGCCGCATGCAATACTGGCAAAATCGTCTTTTTGATTCGATATTCAATCTCGGTTCCTTCTAAATTCATGGCGACGTTACACATTCCCGCCCCCATGCCAAAAATGAACAACGCCGCGAAAACCACGATTTGGCTTGCCACAATCGCACCCGCAGAAAGCGCAATGAATCCAGTAAACATGAAAAAGGCACTCGTCATAATCGCAAATCTACCACCCCGCGCCCGAACAAACACGTTGGCCAGCACCAAACCTAGAATCGAACCCATCGACAAACCGAGTAAAATAATCCCCATCGTTCCCGTCGTCGCGTGCAGCGCATCCCGCAACTCCGGCGTTCGCGAAATCCAGCTCGAAAAACTAAATCCACACGTCGTAAAAATAACTAAAATCGCATAATAGCACTTTTTCTCCATAAAAACTCCCTTTTCTCTCGGTTTACTGCAGCGCCAACATCATTTTAATCGTGTGCAGTACCGCGTCTTCATCATTCGACCGAGCAATAAAATTCGCCGCCGCCTTCGTTTCAGGAAAACCATTCCGCATCGCAAAACTATAAAGCCCAGCTTCCATCAGCTCCAAATCATTCAGCCCATCGCCGAAAACCATCGTCTCATCATACGTCACGCCAAGAATCTCCTGCAATCTCGCCACTGTCGTCCCTTTATGAACGCCAACATCCGAAATATCAATCCAAGCCCCTTCCGATGCAACAATATACGCTTTATCAAAAAATGCTTCAAGTTGCGTGCGCGTATGAAAACTGTCCTCTTTCTCATCATATACAGAAATTTTCACAAAATCAACATCAATTTCAGCAAAATCAGCTACCCGACGCAACGCCGAATACGAATGCTTCATCCGATTAAATATCGCATCAGGCACCGTATCCTTAACAATCGCGCCCGCCGACGTACACGCAATAATCACGTAATCCAGACGATACGCCTCCAATTTTGCAATCATCTCGAGCCCCAACTTATTCTTAATCAACGACTCATAAACAAACTCCCCATTCTGCTTAATCCTCGCCGCGCTATCTCCCAAAATCCACAAATCCTCCGTATTCTCAGGTCCAAAAAGTTGCTCCACACGGTCACATTGCTTCCCAGTACACGCCGCAAACGCCACATTTTTCTGTGCCATCAAGCCCTTAATTTCCTGATAAAACTCGCGGTTATACTCACCCTTACTATCCAAAAACGTCCCATCCATATCCGTAATCACTAATTTAATCATGCCCCTACCCCCATGTTTCTTATTTTCTCCACTAAATCTCTATTTATAATGCGATATGTACAACCCGCATCCGAAAAACCACCATTTCACCTGAAATTACCGCCGATATTCTTGTTTTTGCACATGCAGCAACTCCCTCTTATTTCAGATTCATAAACGCTAAATGCGACATCGCCAGCCACTGCAATCCCGCCATTACATCTTTATCGAACGAAGCCGCACAATGAAAGTTCGGCTTATTTGGCTGTTCTCGCAAAACATCATTTTCTAAAATCAGCTTTTCCAACTCCTGCTGACTTAAGCCTTCCATATGAATCACAAACGTATGCGGCGCCAAGAGGCTGTTGTAAATGCATAAGATATTCAGCAAATTCTGCGCCGACTCCTCGAACGAACGAGGTAATTCTTGAGCAATAAACTGCGGCAAATAACGAATTTCACCAGCCAAACCATCCTGCCCTCTAAAAAGTCCATTATTGTGAAAAAGGCTCGCGCCCGGCATGCTCATTGGCAAATAATAAATACCAACTACATAATCACGATCCGGAACCGCCACTTCTTTGCAATAACCTACTGTTGCGAGATTGGCATCATTTTCAATACGGACAGGAATGCCGAATCCATCGCCGATTTCTGTTTCTAAATCCCAACCGTCAAGTGCATCGTGCCAGCTCACTGCGATTTTAGAACCGATTTGTTTACCTGGAATCGAGATTGCGATATTCGTGATGGCTAGTTTTTGAGCGAGTATTCCCGTAACAACCTCTACCACCGCGCCAATTCCCACAACTTCCATCGGCTGATTTCGAGTTAGTTTGATGTCGCCGCGCATATTCACAATTTTAGCGACAATATGTAATTTCCCAGCCGTTTCTTGAATCGAAATCAATAAATAGTGCTCAAAATCGTAGTTAAAATGGTAGTGTACAGACGGACGACCAAGTTTAGGATGGATCAATTCGCCGCCAATAAACTCACCAGCCTCCACCAGTTCTTTGACGAGACCATTGACCGTGACCGTGCTTATATCCGACTCGCCAGCCAATTTCGCCTTTGTCGCGGATCCGTATTTAAACAACATACTTCTAACTTTATTCAAATTCGCCGCCTTCACGACATGCTTATTTTCCATTCATTTCATCGCCTCGCAATATATTTCTGAAACTTAATTAAGTAAATTAATTATATGGAATTTCGATAAAAATGTAAAGCATAAAAAAACGCTTACTATGCACAGATTTAGAATCCATGAATAATAAGCGTCCTTTTTCAAATTTTAATTGGGCGATCCAACTCATACAAATGACGGTAACGTTCTTCATTCGCTAGCAACTCCTGATGCGTTCCGTCCATAATCACATCGCCATTTTCCAAGAATAGTACCCGATCCATTTTCTCCACACCAACCAGATGATGCGTCACCCAAACGAGCGACTTCCCTTGCAGTGTCTCAAAAATCGTGCCCAGCAGTTCTTTCTCAGTAATCGGATCGAGTCCAACAGTTGGCTCATCTAGCACTACGATCGGCGTATCTTGTAACAAAATCCGAGCTAGCGCAATCCGTTGACGTTCGCCACCAGAAAAGCGCGCGCCCATCTCCGTCATTTGCGTATGATATCCATCTGGCATGCTCATAATAAAGTCATGCAGCTTCACCTGTTTCGCAACCTCCGCCACTTCCTCATCCGTCGCATCCTGATTTCCCATCCGAATATTGTTCAGCACCGTCGTGTTAAACAAATGCGCCTTCTGATTCAGCATCGATATCATCTCCGAAATCTGCGGCCGAAGCTTCGCGACATCCTCACCATTCAGCGTCACCGAACCCGACGTCGGCGCCAAAGCACCTTGCACAACTTTCAAAAAGGTCGATTTCCCCGTACCACTCCGGCCTAAAATCGCGACCTTCTCGCCCTGCTTCAACTCAAAATCCAAATCACGCAAAACAGGTTTGGAATCTGTGTAACCAAAAGTCAGTTTTTCAGTACGTAAAGTTACATTTTGCGTATCGATCGCCACTTTTTCAAGCGCGCCTTCCTCTTCCCAAGTCAGAAGTTCCGCGTCCTCAATCTCTTCCAAACGCGCAATCGAATCCTTGTAAAGCGAGCCATCACTGACCGCATTACTCACCGGAATAAAGCTCTCCGACAGGGCCAAAATCGCCAACACAAACGCCGCGATAAACGTCGGTTCAAAAACACCGTCCACGACTTGCTCGTTTGTCCAATACACCATCGACAGCACCATAACGCCAATAATCAGCTGCCCAACAAAGTCCCGCAACGTCGCAAAACGCGCCTGCTTCGTCTCCGCGGCAAGCAGTAATTTCTCGTCCGCCTCATAATCCGCGATAAAGCTTTTTTCACGACCACTGAACATCCAGTCACTAATCCCGAACACCGCGTCCGTGAATTTTTGATACAATTTGTTCCGTTCCTGCTTCATGTACGCATTTTTCCCGCGCGCGTAAAGTAGCGACACCCAAGGCATCACCAGCACAAGCAACGCGATATAAGCGAAAAATAAAATCGCAAACGGTATCGAAAAGACGCCGAGTGAAATCACAATGCCGCCGTACAGCACCATCGCCACAATATTCGGCAACAGCGTCGTCAAATAGTAATTTTGCAAATGCTCAATGTCATCCGAAAGCAGCCCCAAAATATCCCCCGTCCGGTAACGCGAACGCATCAACAAAGCTTGCGGCTCAATGATTCGGTACAAACGCACACGCATCTTCGCCAAAATCCGCAAAACGAGCGAATGACTCGCCAGCCGTTCAATGTAACGCGATACCGCACGCATGATTCCAAATGCCCGAACCCCAACGATCGGCACATAAATCAACAAAATCGTCTCCGGAATCGTCGCTGCCGTCGAAATCAAATACCCCGACGTAAACATCAGCGCTCCGGTTGAAAATACCGTCAGCAGACCAAGCAAAATAACCCAGAGGAAAAGCGTCCGATTTTGCTTAATATAAGGCCCAATCCAGCTACTTTGTCTCATCAGATCTCCTCCAATTGGGCTTTGATTAATTTCGCATAAAAGCCTTTTTTCGCGAGCAATTCCGCGTGCGTTCCAACTTCCACAATCGCGCCATGATCCATCACGATAATCCGGTCCATCTCAAGCATCCAATGCAAACGATGCGTCGCAAAAAAGACAAGACGATCCGCGAACAAATCAAGCATCGGCTGCTTCAACTCGTACTCCGTCTCAATATCCAAATGCGCAGTCGGCTCATCCATCAACACAATCCGTCGATCACTTAGGAAAGCCCGCGCAATCGCGATCCGCTGCTCCTGACCACCACTCAGCACACGGCCTGCCTCACCGACAAGCGTATCATAACCCGCATCAAGCTCCGCAACCAAATCGCGCAACCCAGCCGCATTCGCCGCCTGCTCCACCGCCGCATCGTCACTATCCGGCGCATAAAAACGAATATTCTCCCGCACCGTCTCGTGGAACAAATAAGGATGCTGCGGAATATACGTCACCTGACTCTGCCAAGCCGCATCACGCAACTGCACACGCTCCTCCTCATTCCACAAAAACGCACCGTCCGTCGGTTCCAAAAAGCCACTCAAAACATCGATCATCGTCGACTTCCCAGCACCCGTCGCACCAATAATCCCAATTTTTTCAAAACCAGTCACCGTAAAATTGGCCGCGTCAAGCGAAGCCTTCGAATCCGGCTGATGTTGCACCGTCACATTTTCCAAAGTAAACGACGTATTCGCATCAAAATCCAAAACCTGCCCCGTCGCGATTTCCGTCATATCCTTATCAATAATTTCCTGAATCACGCGCCCCGCCTCTTGTCCATCCAGCGTCGCGTGATAATCCGAGCCAACCTCACGAACCGGCAAAAAATACTCCGGCGCTAAAATAAGTATCGCGAGCGCAGGCTGCAAAATCATCGTAGACTCAATCAAGCCCAAGCCCAGAAACACCGCCACCGTCGCGACCGAAAGCATCGTAAAGAAGTCCAGCGCAAACGAAGACAAGAACGCCATCCGCAAAGTCCCCATCGTCGCCTTCCGGTAATCCTCACTCACCTTCGCAATATTCCCCTCATGCGAGCGACTAATTCCCAGATACTTCAACGTCTCCAGTCCCTTTAACGAATCCACAAAATGATTCGACAACACCCGATGCGTCTCAAATTGGCGATCCGCACTCGCCCTCGTTGCCAGCCCAATCATAATCAAAAACAGAATCAAAATCGGCAGCGTCAAAATCAGAATCACGCCCGACGTTGTATCTTCCATAAATACGTAGATTAAAATCATCACCGGAATAATCGACATATTCATCAATTTCGGCAAAAACAGCTCCAAATAACGACGGAAATCAGCGACACCTTCCATGACCATCGTCACGACTTTCCCTGTCCCCTCCGCACTCGTAAAACGCGGCCCAAGTAGAAACAGTTTCGAAAGCAACGCCTCACGCATCGCCGTCCCCGTTTTCGCAGCATAATCATACACAATTTTGCGTTTCCATACATTCAAAAAATGCCGTACGAGATAAGCCCCCGCAAAGAGGCCTAAATCGAACAGCGCGTCACCCCACGGATCCCCGTGAAATAGTGTTGTAATCGCAGTTGCTAAGTATTTTGCCATCGCGATGATAGCCGCGCCCTGAATCAAAGTCAGGACGGCTAACATAGCAAGGATCGGTTTTATACCTTGGTATTTCAATAAATCTCTACCCATTAGTACGTCATTTTCTCCTTACTGGATACACGCTTGCGGAACACATAATAGCTCCATATTTGATAACCTAGTACGAACGGCAAAAGCGTCAGAGCCACGATTGTCATTACTTTTAGCGAATAATCGCCGGATGCTGCATTGTGAATCGTTAAATCATACAACGAGCTGGTCGAACTAACCATGACACGCGGGAATAATCCTGCAAAAATCGAGCCAATCGTCCCAACAATTCCAAGTCCACTAAAGGCAAATGCCCAACCTTCGCGGCCCTTCCAAAGAGCAAGCGCTGAGATGACGTAGAACACGACCGTTGCGCCAATCATAATCGGCAACAAAATCGGACGCGCTTGGAAAATATCTGTGTAGAAGAACGCCATCACTACAAAAATCGCAAGTACAGGAACCGTTACGAACCACATCCGTTTTGCAATCCGATTCGCACGTTCACGAATGTCGTCATGCGTACGAAGCGTGATAAACAGCAATCCATGGAAATAACAGATCAATGTAACCGTCAATCCGCCCATAAGCGAGAACGGCGTAATGTAATCAAAGAATCCTGCATTCATATTCATTTCACTATTAATCGGCATCCCAGCAACAAGTGACGAGAACAAGACGCCAAGCAAGAACGGCGGCAAAATACTACCGATAAAAATAACCCAATCCCACGTCTTCACCCAAGCTTTTGTATCATGTTTCCCGCGGAATTCAAACGAAACACCACGGCCAATGAGCGCCAGCAAGAAGAATACAAGTGGAATATAATAACCACTAAACATCGTCGCATACCAGTTAGGAAACGCCGCAAAAATCGCGCCCCCAGCCGTCAGCAACCAAACCTCATTCGCATCCCAGAACGGTCCAATCGTATTAATTAAAACACGACGTTCCAAATCATTCCGAGCCACAAAACGAGTCGACATCCCAACTCCGAAGTCAAAACCTTCCAAGAAGAAAAAGCCAATGAAAAGTACAGCAACTAAAAGGAACCACAGTTCGTTTAATTCCATCTTATTTCGCCCCCTTTAGATCAAATGGATCAACAGACGCTGGTGTCTTCTTACCTTTTTTATCATCATGATCGTGTGCAAATGGCCCAGCCTTAATTTCACGAACAAATAGCCATACGAGTACAATCGCGAGCGCTAAATAAATCGCTGAAAACGCAATGAGTGAGAACAGTATCGCGCCTGCCGAGACATTCGGTGAAACCCCGTCCGCCGTTGACATGTAGCCAAATACTACCCACGGTTGCCGTCCAACTTCCGTCATAATCCAACCCATCGAGTTCGCGATGAACGGGAACGCAATCATTGGAATCATCAGACGTAGATACAATTTCGAAGTTGTTAAACGTTTGCGCCATGCAAGGAAAGCTCCCCACAAGCCGAATAGAATCATTAACATACCTGAGAGCACCATAATCCGGAAGCTCCAAAATGACGTTTTAACAGGTGGAATGTAGTTCATGTCCGCCCCGAAACGATCTTTATACTTCTCTTGATACTCGGCTTGTAGCGATTTCATACCTTGCACACTACCAGAGAACGTCGAGTAGGAAAGGAAACTTAGCGCATATGGAATATTGAGTTCCCATGTGTTTTTCTGGTTGTCAACATCAATACCCGCAATCATCGTCCACGGTGCCGGATCGGCTGTATCCTCCCAAATCCCTTCCGTCGCCGCCATTTTCATCGGTTGCGTCTTAACAAGATATTGCGCTTGTTGGTGACCACTGAAGGCCGTACCAAAACCACCGATAATAACGAGTACGAGCGCGATTTGGAACGATTTTCGGAAAAAGTCCACATCTTGCTTTTTAAGTAATTTGTACGCGCTGACCCCGGCTACAAAGAACGCCCCCGTCGCGAACGCACCAAAGATAACGTGTGGGAATTCCACAAGTAACTGTCCATTCGTAATAAGCGCCCAGAAATCGTTCATCTCCGCACGTCCATTGATTTCTTGGAACCCTACTGGATGTTGCATGAATGAGTTCGCCGCTAAAATCCAGAATGCGGAGAAAACCGTTCCAAGTGCAACAAGCCAAATACAAGCTAAATGTAATTTCTTGTTCAAGCGATCCCAACCGAAGATCCAAAGTCCGATAAATGTCGATTCCATAAAGAAGGCAAGTAGCGCTTCAATTGCAAGCGGTGCCCCAAATACGTCCCCTACGAATCTCGAATAATCCGACCAGTTCATCCCGAATTGGAATTCCTGAATTATCCCTGTTACTACCCCTACCGCGAAGTTAATTAAGAACAAATGTCCCCAAAACTTCGACATTTTTTTGTAGATTTCTTTTTTCTTCACAACATACAACGTTTCCATAAGAGCAACCATAAATACAAGTCCAATAGAAAGTGGTACAAATAAGAAATGGAACACGGTTGTTGAGCCGAATTGAAGTCTAGCTAAGAAAAGTTTATCCACCTTTTTTCCTCCTTTTGTGTTATTTGGGCGTTTAACCCCTTTTTGTTAGCGTTATTATAATTTGCCGATTGTATACTATACACGTTAATCGCTTGTGAAAAACTGTGAATACTGTTACGCTTGGTTGTGTTTTAATTCACAAATAATATTGCAAGAAAAGAGATCTTTGGAAATCCTCTGTCAGCGTGAAATTTACCTATATTTTCAGCTTTTGTCTATTTTCTCACATAAATATATACAGCTCGGTTCATTAGAATAAGTTTTACCTAGTTCTTATTCTATCTCATTTCGCCCTAGATTTGTTTAGTTCTTTTGGTTCTATTTTCATAAGGGAAAACGTGGAGGCGTGAAATGAGACAGGTAGCTCGCTTAAGTGGCATCAATCCATTGCGCATTTTTTCACATAAAAGGGGGTAATGGGTGTTACTTGCATTAAAATAGGTATTAAGGCTTCTTTTGCCGTTTTTTCTTCGCACGCAAATCTCGGAAAAAATTCGTCAAGGTGGCACCGCATTCATCGGCTAAGATTCCCGATTCGACTTCGCATTGGTGATTGAAGCGCGAATCTTGGAGTAGATTCATGAGCGTTCCTGCTGTTCCAGCTTTTGGATCGGGCGCTCCGTAGTAAACCTTGTCGATGCGGGAAAGTAGAATCGCACCGCTGCACATCGGGCAAGGCTCTAGCGTAACGTAGAGTTCCGCGCCTTCGAGTCGCCAGGCATCTTGATTTTTGCAGGCGTCTTGGATGGCTAGAATTTCAGCGTGCGTGATGGCGTTTTTCGTCGTTTCACGGAGATTGTGCGCGCGTCCGATGATTTCACCGTTAAGCACGACAACCGCGCCAATCGGGACTTCCCCTTTTTCGCGTGCTTTTTCGGCCTCAAGCAGAGCCTCGCGCATGTAGATTTCTTTTTGCATGGATGTTTCCCCTTTCGATATCTTCTTTATTTTAGCATAGGTATGCGGTTTGTGCCTTTTATTTGCTTTGATCCGATAGATATAGTACCATGTATTAGTATCTGGTACTAAAAAAGATGCTGAAGGCGCCCGTTAGCCTCGAAAAAAATTGTTAGAGGCCGCAGTGAAAAACCTCTTTTGTTTTTTGCGGAGGCCACGAAATTTTCGAGAGGCTGGCGCCTGAAGCTCGCTAAACAAGGACTCGAAACCGCCCAATCCGCCTATACGCCATCCATGGAAAAACACAAAACTAACCTAAACCAAGGAGATGTTACAATATGAAATCTGAAAATTTAATTGCACCTGAATTTTATAATATTACGGATGAAATTGCTCAGTTTGACTCGGAGAAAACAGCGCTAATTTGGCAGAATGAGGCTGGGGACGTGAAGGAATGGTCTTATCATCATTTGTTAGAGCAGGCGAACCGGTTTGCGAATGTGATGAAGGATGCTGGTATCGGGAAGGGCGATCATGTGATTGTGATGATGCCGCGGTTGTTGGAGACGTACGCGGTTTACATGGGGATTTGGCTGACGGGCGCGATTATTATTCCTGCCTCGGAGCTTTTGAAGGCGCATGATTTGGAGTATCGGATTCATCACGCCGGTGTGAAAGCCGTGATTGCGGACGTGAGTTGTACGGCGGAATTTGATAAGATTGTGGACGCGCCTAGTGTCGTGACGCGGATTGTTGTTGGGGCGGACGGCGAGCGTGACGGTTGGCTGGTTTATGAGCGGTTGATTGAGGACGCCGACGCTGAATTTGAGAAAGTAGCGACACGCAAGGATGATCCGTGTTTGCTGGCCTTTACGTCAGGCACGACGGGGAATCCGAAAGGCGTGGTGCACGTGCACGGTTGGGGTTACGCGCATATTCGGATCGCTGCGGACCACTGGTTGGATATCCGTGAGAACGACACGGTTTGGGCAACTGCTGGACCTGGATGGCAAAAGTGGGTTTGGTCGCCGTTCCTGTCTGTTTTAGGCAAAGGCGCGACGGGTTTCATTTATAATGGGCGTTTCCGTCCCGCGAAACAGTTGGAACTTTTGCAAGATAAGAAGATTAATGTGCTTTGCTGTACGCCGACGGAATACCGTTTGATGGCGAAGGCGGACCACTTGGATTCGTATGATTTGAGTCATTTGCGTAGCGCCGTTTCTGCTGGTGAGCCGCTGAACCGCGAAGTCATCACGGTTTTCCAAGACAATTTTGACATGAAGGTTCGCGATGGTTATGGCCAGACCGAGAGCACGCTTCTGATTGGGACGCTTGTGGAGTTTCCGATTCGTCCGGGCTCGATGGGCAAGCCGATTATGCCGGAGTACATGGCGATTATTGATGAAAATGGCCAGCCTGTTGGTGTCGGCGAAATTGGCGATATCGCGATGCGCAAAGATTTCCCAGCGCTGTTCCAGGAATATTACAAAGAGCCAGAGCGTCTTGAAAAAGCGATTCGCGGCGATTATTTCGTGTCCGGCGACCGCGCGTACCGTGATGAGGACGATTACTACTGGTTCCAAGGCCGCAATGACGATATTATTATTAGTTCTGGATATACAATTGGGCCGTTTGAGGTGGAGGATGCGTTGACGAATCATCCGAGCGTGAAAGAAGTCGCGGTTGTGGCGAGCCCAGATGAGATTCGAGGCACGGTTGTGAAGGCGTTCATCGTTTTGAAAGACGGTTTTGTTGGCGATACCGCGCTTGTGAAAGAGTTGCAGAATTTCACGAAAGAACACACCGCACCGTATAAATATCCACGACGCATTGAATTTGTAGAGAGTTTGCCGAAAACTGATTCTGGAAAAGTTCGCCGCGTGGCATTGCGTGACGCAGAATTCGCGAAAATCTCACAATAATCGTTGCTAAATCGTGCGAAATTGGGTACAATCATTCCAAGTAACTTGCTTTTGAGAGAGGGAATGGTACAGATGGAAACACGATTTATAGAAGCTAGCGAAACACACGATTTGCGCCACCGCGTACTGATTCCAGATCATCCAGTGGAGGCGTTGGTCTATCCGGGAGACGAGGATGAGATGACGTTTCATGTTGGGGTGTTTGATGACGAAGATCGGCTGGTCGCGATTGGAAGTTTTTACGAAGAGTCGGATAGTCATTTTGAAGGTGGGAAGCAGTATCGATTACGTGGTATGGCGAGCAATTCGAAGGCGCGGTTGCAAGGACTTGGTAAAGCTGTGATTGTGTTTGCGGAGGAAGAGCTCGCGCGACGCGATGCGGATTTACTTTGGTGTAACGCACGCGTGATTGCGACTGGATTTTATGAAAAAATGGGATTCTATTCGGTTGGAGAAGAGTTCGTGATTCCGAAAATCGGCGGGCATTATCGGATGGGGAAAGATTATAAATGAGGATTGGAATGCCTAGTTTGATTGGGCATTCCAATTTTTTATTGTGGGTAAAATCAAATTGTGATGAAGTCATGAAATCCATCCCTCTCAGCATGCTATACTTGAAGAGCCGTCTACCTCTAGAGACGAGAACAGCATCTAGGGAAGGAGGGGAACATGTGAATATCTTTTCTACCATTCTTGCGCCGGTCGTTGTTGGTTGCATCCTTGCAGTCTTCAATCACTGGTTAGAGACTCGGCGCAAGAAAAAAAGAAAGTAGACGGTTTGCTAACCAAAAAAGAAGCCCTCATCTCCTCACCCGAGATGGGGGCTTCGCTTTGGGTAACATATGAATATCTTTTTCCAGTTCCATTATAACATACCTATATGCATATGTATATTAGTTGTAATACCTAATACGGAAATTTATATGCATCCTCGCTCACAATCTCAAACTCAGGATAATAATTCTTAATTTGCGATTTATCCATCCCAATAGCTAATTTGCCAATCTCCTCATGTTCTAGCGAGGTCTCATTAATCGGCCAGACGCCCTTCGCCCATACAATTCCAATATAGGCGAAGAGTCCGACTAGCAGAATTCCAATAACCAATAATATCTTTTTCAGCGCCCTAAAATTCATACACATTCCATTTCTGAAAAAGAGGCTTACAAACGTAAAATATCGCGAATCCAATCATGCCGCCCGTCGTGTTAAGAATGAGATCATCCACGTCGATAGAATGCGGGATAGCTTGGTATAAAAGATTCTGAATCAGCTGCGCCATCTCGATCGAAAGTGTAAAAATAAACGCCATCATCAACATCCGCTTCCACGTCACGTGATATTTCGAGCATAGCGGATACAGACATCCGAGGGGAATAAACATAATGATATTCGCAACGACTTGAAAAAATGTGCCGTAGTTATCGAAATTACGGTACACATATATTTCGCTAATCGTCGCAAACGGAATCACATTAATCCACCGCGTATTCGTAAACATAGTCTCCCGAAGCTCCGGCTCAAGCTCGATTGGAAACAATGTAAAACCAACAACCCCTACCAAATAGACAAACAGGAAGCTTTTGAAGACAATTTTCTCGATAGGTGCTTTGTTTCTTATCCAACTAATCAAAAATGGAATGTAAATCAGTGGTGCTATAACGAGCAGTAATTCCGCTTTTATCGTCAAGTTGACCTCACCTGCCTATTTGTTTTTGAGTGTGCCATTTGCGGTTATCCAGTAGTAGCGATTGCTCTTGCTCGCGATTAAATAGTATTGAGACGAATCGCCATCCACATAATATTGGTGCGTTGTGGTTTTTCCAGTATAGCTTTTTCCTGGTATGAAAGTCCGTGTGCCATATGAAGAGTCAAAACCGAATCTTTCTTTTTTAAGTGTTATGGTGACTGGCGTAGCAGACTTCCCCTCAGCAGAAACAATGAGTTTTAAGTTCGCATATCCTTTTTTGAGTTTGTGATATTTACCGTTTTTAGCGCCGTTTACTACCTCATGTTGAAACTTGATATTCACGTTTTGGCTCACAGATGCATATGCCGTTAGTAGTGGTACACTCAACATCACACTTCCTAATACAAATGCTGTTATAAATTTTTGAACCTTGTTTTTCTTCACCTTTTCCAACTCCCTTTATTTAGTATCAATTGTTATTGTAAACGACTACATATAAATAGTCAAAATATTGTAAAATCAATGTATGAAAAGATACTAAATAAAAAACATAGACCAAAAACGTCGTGAAAACGCTGGTGGCCTATATTTTAAGAATTGCGATTAGTGATGCTGTGTTAATTGTTAGTTTAGCTTTTTCCCAATTAGTGCTAAAAATGTATAAAAACGTACTGCAGAATTCCAAGCTATTTCATCCGCCGAAAGCCCTTCTTCTAGCTTTATTGGATATGGCTTTATATTTATGCTAAAAAGACAATCGTACTTCATCGAATATACTTTTAATTCTAAACTAAAAATCTAGCCTACTTATTAATCCTATTGACTTGCTCAATCTATTTGGTCACCCTACTGTAGGTAAATCTAGCGCAAAATAAATTTTAGGGCTATACCCATTATCCTTTGTGAATGAGTACCAATCTATTATCTTAAGTTTAAGAAGAAGCGATCCGAACTGTAATAAATCAAATTTCTCATCCCTTACTCCTTCGTAGACATACTTAACTTTTTCATTTACAAGCCACAGCACACATGATGTTTTGCATACTAAAATTTCATCCAACATTTTATCAGTTAAATTAGGATACTTCTTACTATCGCTAAATTTAGCTCTATCATTATACTTACTCAACTCATCTCGCACCTTGAATTCTTGCGCGTTAGAAAGTACCTGCATTGATAGTAATGATTGCTCGAAACTATACAATGCCATAGAAGTCTCTGTCCCTCTTTTTATTGCCAATAATTCTTTATTCTTACGATTAAAAACATCCGCTATTTCAATTTTTGTTCCGTGAGTGTTTATATTTCGTTTATGAAGCTTTATCATGTGAGGCAATTTAGTTAGCTCTTCAATATATCCACCCTCTCCACTATACTCCCCTGAACTATCACTAATGTATCTACAACTGTAAGTGCTATCATAAAAAATAATTTCATTAATTTCTTTTATTTTTTCTTCAATTAAATCATAGAAACGATTATTAAAATAGCCCCACCTACCATTATCTAATAAATATATCTTTCCTTCAAACTGCATTTCACAATAACAAATTTGTTTAAATGTCATTTTTTCTCCTAGTTTATCATCTCCATCGTATACACTAAACTGCAGTTGAGAAATATCTTCTATCTCTTGCTTGTACCTTACTATATAATCATGTATTGCGCCACTATCAAGTGCAACCTCTTCCTCAGTATCATTTTTTCTATTAAGTATATAAATATGCATTTTTTTATCATTCTCTAACATGGTTATCTTATTATTTATTAACTGAATTTTATTGATATTGAAAGCTACCGACAAGTCTTCCTCACTTTTTTCGCTTTTCAACAAGTCTAGCACATGATTATCTAACTTACTATTTAACTCATTATTCTTTCGCACTTTTTTCAATCGAGGAATTGAAGATATTTTGTTTGTTAATGCCATTGTAATATCAATCTCCCCAAATAAATCTATAAAATCTCTTCCTTCTTCATCGTTATCGCATAGATTATAGTTCTTCACAAAAGTAATCCCTGTTCCACATGTAATATTACTCCCAAATGTAGTTTCAGATCTTGGCTTGCCACTTACACTAAAATAACTCTCGCTTGCTTGGGGGAACTCCGTTTGTTCTCTTTTATAATTAATCACACCTCGCATTTTGTTTCTTTGTACATAACTAACTCCTTTTAAAGAAATATCTTTGTCAAGTATTGCTTTTTCAGCAAAGTCTAGTCCAAAACTCATATCTGCAAGCTTTTCAACTTTCCTGAATCCTTGTCCCTGGGGGAGTAAATAGATAGATTTGTTTGTTCGTACAACTATAATAGCATTATATTGTTCTGGTGCTCCTTCATTCTCAAAATCTGGGGCATCAAAAAAATTCATTACTTCTCCTACCCAACCTGGAGCATTTTTTTCGTGAGTTTCCATATATAACTCCATCCTAAGAGCATTTTCACGCCAAAATTTTTGTTCCCCGATTGGTTCATAGCCATTGTCTCTAAGAAAAACTTCTACTTCTTCTATTGTTTTTTTTGATTTATACACTGTTAGTTTCATTTCTCCCTCTTTTCTTGAGTATCAATTAATATGAATAAACGTGGATACTCACCATTATTTCAATTTAATATTTGTCATTAATTTCACCCTCTCAACAAAGCGACTAAAATACTTCTTAGAATGGCAAAGGTGAGATTTCAATAATTCTACACTACTAATTAATAGCTGAATCAATTTCATAAGTCGAAAAATAGCTTAAACAGCCTGATTTTTATCTTATTTCTCTTGAAAACGAGTGGAAACCGCATCATATCAATGGGGAGGTAAATGGCCAATTTTAGTCATTTTATCTAATCCCTTATTGATATTGCAGCAATGTCATCTGAATTATGGGGAGGTAGTCCATTTTTGGACATTGAAAATCATTGGGCTGCAACGCTTTTGAATTATGAAATTGGTTCAGCTACCTTCATTAATTAAGAAAGGGGCCTCTAACAATTTTCATTTCTCAACAGAGGTCCTTTCTGGGAAAATACCACCTTCTCTCGCTACTATACGCACAATCCTTTCAACTACCCAGCGCTCATACGCTTCATCCGATACGCTAGCATCATTCACCTTTTCCGCTACCTCAAACTTCCTAGTCTCTTTATCAAACTCGATTTTACCCAACTTATCCTCATTCGGTCCAAATTTATACACTACTTTTTTATCATTTTCCATTTCTTTTATCATCATTACATAAACTGCCATAATTCCTCACTCCTTAAACGGGTCCCATATTCTTCCCGATTTAATTGTTTTATCGTGTGCTGTTCGATAATCTGTTTTGAAAATACCTTCAAACTTAGATTCGAATAACTCATGCTCTAACAAATTCACATCGTTTGTGGTGTATGTTCCTTTTTCCAGCCGTCCCCAAGCATCCGCGATTTCAATATCGCTATCAAATCGGCCGATACCGCTATCTTTTTTATGCTCTTTAAAGAAAACATGTTCTTTAATTTTTTTCACTTTCCATTCGGACCATTCTGTATTCTTCGCAATTATTGATACATCTGCCTTATTAGCCCTTATACTATCATACCGTGCATCTACTTTATCTAGATTTCTTAAATACTCTTCAAAATCTAAATCTCTACCACCAGTTTCCGCATAATTTTTAACATTCTTCTTAGCAATACTCAGCTCATTACTAGTCAATTTAATATTTTTAGGTACAGTTAATCCATTTTTTAATACTACCGAGCTCAACTCAGTAGATTTGATAACTTTCCCGACTTTGCCAAATGGAACAATACTCAGCAATGTGAAACCAGCCGCAATCGTTTGTTCAGAACCTTGTAGCTTATTTTGAGTAATTGGATCAAATCCCGTTTTCCAGCGATATACATCAAAAATAGGCGTCACCATATCAATCAAAAATATCGCATTCTCCATACCCGCCAAATAATGCGCTTGCTGCCATTTCGCGTTATCATACGTCGCTCTACCGTCCAACTTCCCGTCCTTCGTCACAAATCCCGCAAGATTCCCTTCAGGCACCACCGGCAACGGCCCATCTTCCGCAAGCTTAATCATGCGCGCCGTCTCCGCATCTTTCAACCCTTGCGCAATCGCTTTTTCCCGCGCTGTCCACTGTTCCTGCAACGCCGAGCTCCACGTCATATTCATCCCCATTGTGCTAAACGTCCCTGTTCCCGCCTGAAATCCCTTATCCTTCCCAATCTCAGCCAAGCCCCGCGCCACGTTCGCCGCCAAATCTGTCGCCCGCTCAAACGAAGTCGCCGTTTCTGCATCAAACCTATACAGCGCTTCTAACTTCTCTTGCAATTTCTGCCTCAAATCCACGAATATCGGTGTAATCAGCGCCATTCCAACCACATTATTGCTCAACTTTTCAACGTCCTGAATCTGCCCATCCAACTGCCGAATCTGGTTCCTAACCTGATCCTCAATCACATCCACCGTCGCAACTTCACCTTGAAAATCCCGCGGAATCGCCTCATTTTGCCGTATCAGTTCCTCGCACAAACAAATCATGCCCTGCGCCAATGGCCGGTACGTCGCGACAAAATACCGTTTTGCGCTTTCATACGTCTTCCCCTGCAACTCCTGGTCAAACGCGAATTCGTTCACAACCCGCATCACGTCTTCCATCGCCGCAATCGTCTCTCGGTAAAACGCAACCATGCTCTCCGTCTGCGCTTCCACCTCGCCTACAAATACATTCAAACTCATGCCCGCTCACCACCTAACGCCAATTTCCGGCGAGCCTCATAATAATCCGATTCCCTCTCCACCAGCATCCGTTTCTCCCGTTCCATCCGCGCCGGCTCCTCCGCAAGCCCACCCATCACTTGAAACAGCCAATCGCCTTGCCTATGTACATAATCGACCTCATCCTGCAACCTCTGATTCCACCGATCTATCTCTTTATCCACCTCATTCATCTACGCTGCCTCACTTTCCTAACCCCTGCAAATTCGAAAAACCCCGTCCAACTTCCCGATCCACCCGCTCAAATTCCCGCGCCACCGACCGAATATGAGCGATATCATTCTGAAAACTCTGCCCAAACTGCGTCACCATTTTTTTCATTTGATCCGCACTATGCTCCGACTCCTGATTCACCCGAACCGTTGTCCGACTTGCCTTTTGAATTGGCTTCGAGCTCGTATGACGCACACAATCCCCCACATGCCCCATCGAAGTTGCGATTTTGTTTGCGCTACCAATATTACTCTGTATCTCACCCATTGAAAAGACCTCCAATATCTACCTTCATTATATACAATAATTTCCTAGATGTATAGCTTTTTCTTAACCAACAAAAAAGACACCGCTCGCTAATTACTAGTGAACAGCATCTTTATCCCGTTAAAAGTCCCAGCATAAAATATCTCTTTGACTTGGCTTATAGTCCATTCTTTATATCCTCCTGTGCAGTTCCCACCCAAAACTCAGCATTTTTGTCTTCTTTATACTCTAGCTCTGATGTAAACGGATTTTCAATTTTAGGAGAAAAGATTAACCCACCATATCTACTTTTATTAGCAACGTATTCTTTCTCTACCTCTACTCCAAATTGACTTGGTATTGATAACACAGTACTTGTTCCTACTTTTCTAGTCGTAACTGTTAACATGTAATCATCTCTCTCTCTTATATAGTTTAGTTATATATCGTATAAGTTGTGTAAGAATAAACAAAACAGACGCAACCAGCAAACCCTGATCGCGCCATCATACTCACATAACCCTCACCCGCAAAACCCCACCCCTCCAAGCAATCCTAATTTATCACCTTTTCCCCATGTTCGATATGCACCGGCCGTGGCTTGCCATCAAACTCTGCCACACCCACTTCCACCGGCCGAAAAGCACAAAAAAAAAAAGCCCAGTAACCAATTACATAGCAATCCGTTTCCTGAGCTTTTAAAAGACGTCATGTTCACAGGCTTATATCTAACAAATCGCGCGCTTGCGTTTTTTCCCAACACGATCTTTTTCAATCACTTTTTCGATGTAACCCTTTGCTAGCGGGACCTTACACGAAGTATCACCCATATCTACATGAACTTGGCCGATATTTTCTGCAACGGAAATCGCTTTTTCAAGAAGAGGTGGATAGTAAGTTCCAACGCAGATGACAAATTGATTCATCGTATATTTAACACTATTTTTGGCAGCATGAATATTCTTTTCAACCTGTTCTAAAAGCTCCAGCACCTCAGTTTCGTTAATTTCCTCATTCGGCGCAAGGGATAAATAATTAGCGTAACAGCTCCATCCAGTGTCCTCAATTCGTTCTTCGCCAGACGCCATCCACGTTTTTGCAAGTTCCGTTGCATATGGCGTTTCCGCTGCAAGGCTCGCTACGATAGCTTCATTTATAGCAGTACAATTCGCAATCTCTGCCCAATTGAGCAATTCTTCTTTGGTGACTTCTTTCGGATTAATCGTTAGGCCAGCTAAGTACTGAGCATCATAGTTCCCAGTTGCAAAAAGCTCCAGCGAGACATCTTGATCCTTTATTTTCTTAACTAGAAATTTCTTCATGTCCCCAATTTTAACACCGAAAATAGGCTCGTTCGCGCCATGTTTGCAAAGGGTCTTTTTCGTTTGCTCAGAACCGAGAGACTCGAGTTGCTGCATCACTTCATTTGTATTCATGTGGTTCTCCTTTTTGGACTTATTATTTTATAGTATAGCCATTTCCCCTTAACTCCAAAAATCATCCTCGATCGTCTGCTCGGAAGAAAATAACCATACTTCTTGAATTTGACCATTTTCTATCTTGAATAAGTCGATGCCATTCATGTCTAACTTGTCCCCATTACTATGCTCCGCAACAAAAGTAACATTTGCAGCAACGAAACAATCATTACTCGAAACCCAGTTAGTTATAACCTTAAATGTGCCATTGCTTTTTTCAGCGAATTTCCCAAGATGTTGACCCAAAGCCTGTTTCCCAACAATTACTCCAGAAAGTGGGCTATTCCCTGGTTGATGCCATATTATATCATCAGCCATTGTTTCAAAAACTCCTTCAAAATCTCCTTGGATTAGTGCCTCATTGTAAGCGTTGAATACACTCATTGCATCTTTATTCATAACGACAGTCCTTTCATTTGTATTGGGACAATATGCTACTTCCCTTGCTGCAGACTTCTCTTTTCGCGCCATTCTACTATTACCACTTAAGCATCCATCTACGTTAGTCAAAATATAAATCCGCGACTGAAGGCTCCCATAAAAAATGATTCACCACCATTGTAACCGCATTCATTTATACTGTCAATTATTAGAAAACACCGGAAAGGATACTATGCATATATGACACATCGTATATTTTGAATTACAGAAAGAGCATCACTTTTTCAGCGCGCCCTTTCTGTATGTTTGCCTTGTTCGTTTCTATTCTTCATTTTTTTGACTCGCCTCTTAGCCTGTAACAACAAAAATATAGTATAAAATATTATTCCATAAATTGCTGATCCTATAAAATCACGATTTACTGTATACTCTATCAAAATACCTAGCACACTACCTCCAGCAACTGCTATCAAGACACTCCGATAAGGATGCTCATCATACAAATGATTCAATTTCTTAAACAATATCCTCACCTCCATTAGCCATTGTAGTATACCACATAACCCCACTTCGTGTATTCGCAAAAAAAATAATTTCTATTTACTCCTTATCCGTATCATCACTTTTTTCTTAAAATAAGGCCGTGTTCGCGATATTTTTGTCGCAATCATTTCATAATACATACTCGCATAAACCGAATAAATGATATCCATCACGTACAAAGCTGCCGCGAGCGGTTACAAATATTTCGAAACCGGTTTTCACTGGACGAAAAAATAGCATCGTGCATTTCAGTATGGCTTGTACGTTTTCATTTTCATGAAATTCTTAGATTTTCTTCCTTTTGTTTTCATCCACTTTCTGTAATATAGTAAATGTAAACACGATAGCTTTTACGTTTTCCCCCTTTTTCGTAATTGACTATCCTATCCTTTTTTCAAGCTAGTTCCCCTGCTAGCTTGTTTTTTTGCGCTCATAGGAAACTATTAAATAGACAAAAAACAAACGTATTTCAAAATTGAATAGGAGTTTCTCATGCTAGGCAAACGAAAAACACGCCTTTTCAGACGTGTCTCGATATCGAAAAAATGCCATTACGGACGCTTATTTCGCATGTTGCTGTCCTAATTCTTGATACAAAACCGAAAATACTTAACTCTCCTCTATATTCCTGTCAATCAATTTTAATAACAAAGTGTTAAACTCCTGTTGTTCTGTTTCTAAACTACCAAAGAAATCATTGTCCACACCCTCGACTAAGGGGAGTGCCTTAGACAAGGCTACACGTCCATCTTCTGTAAATTTAATTGACTTTGCTCGAGTATCAGTTGGTGACTCTTGACGAATTAATAACTGCGCCTGTTCTAGCTTTCTAATGATTGTAGATACTGTCATTGCATCTATATCAGCTTGTTTGGCAATATCGACTTGTGATATTTCTTGATTCGTTTGACTAAGATACCCCAATGATGCTAATACCGTGAACTGCGGATGAGTTAAATCCACACGCTTTAACTCATCTTTAACTGATTTATGCCACAGATTATAAACTTTTATAAATAATAACCCGGTTGACTCATTGGGTTTAGACCGAAATTCAGATGGAAAACTATCCATTAGCAACCTCTATAAGCGAACAAACAGATTTAGGAACTGAAGCAAATACGCGTGAAATAAGTGTCAAATCTTCAAACGTAGCCTCTCTATTAAGCGGAACAAATTCAACAGAATGTTTCACTACTGTTTTACTCTCAGCCTCAGAAAGTTCATGACTGAAATAGATTTCTCCAATAGATGGAATCACTGTCTTATTAGTAAATTCCTTATTAACCGTAACAGAAGTTAATACAAATGGCGTCTGCGGTCTCCCAACTAGTTTCATTGTGCCACTTGTGCCTGTTTTAAATCCACTTTCTAAAACTATCTCTTCTAAATCTGCTTCCCACGAGAACCATTTATTCACATCCTCGTATAAACCCCAAATTTGTTCCATGCTTGCCTCGGTTTTCAATTCAAAGCTAAATTTCATTATAGTAACCTTCCCTCTTTTTAATAAGTACACTTATATTATATACACTTATTAATTAGATGTCAATAACCAATCAGGGACACATACAAAAAAAGCATAAATACCGCCCTTTACTCCTAGATATATTATATGATTCAGCGTTTTAACCAACCATTTATTAATGTAGCTATCGCAGTCGTCTTCATAGCGCATCAAAAACAAACGCAACCAGAAAATTTCTGATTGCGCCTACTCGTTTATTCTTCACTCTTCAATTTCGCGTTACGTTCCGCCAACTCTACAAGATACATCTTCTCCTGCTTATCGGCTTTATAGAACATCAACGCTATCGCTGCTATCGCGAAGCCGACAATCGGAATCCAAATAAAGTTGAACTCAATCGCATGGAGCGCGCTTGTAGATTGAACTTTATTCGCTTGGTAACCACCTGCTGCCAAAATTCCTGCCGTCATCGCGCCGCCAATTCCCATTCCGAATTTCATTATAGACTATTAAATAGACAAAAATCAAACGTTTTTCAAATCGAGTAGGAGGAGCTCCGACCTCTCACACCCACCGTACGTACGATCCGTATACGGCGGTTCAATTTTATACTAGACATGTATGTTGCTATAATGCTCCGTTACGGATAATAGAACAAATTTAGCGAGTCGTTGAGTTGTTAATATCCACGAATAAGCCACTCTATCGTAGGATTTGCTGGTGTAGCTGTATTTGTAAGCTTCGTAATGACTCAGTCCAAGCATTAAATTTTTCCGCCTGTTCCTAGGTGCCTTCCACTGTTTCCGTATACATATTCTTAAACCCATGCGTATATTTGCATCTAACTGTTTTAAACGTTTCTGCATCTTTCCGATTCTGAAATAGTTCACCCAGCCACGAAGAAGAGAATTAATTTTGGCTACTCGATGCTTTGTTGATATTCCCCAAGCTCTCCTAGTAAGACGTTTCAGTTTAAATTTCAATTCCTGTAAAGACAATTTATGTGGCCTTGCTTTGTATAAACGGTCTTGCCAATCATAGTAAAATCCAAATCCTAGAAACTTCGTTTCTTCATCTTCTGGCTTTCTGACTTTACTCTTCGTCACATTGACAATAAGCCCTAATGTTTCCTCAATAAATTTGCTTACGGAACGCATGACTCGTCGGGCAGCCATATCACTTTTCACAAAAATAATACAGTCATCTGTATACCTTACAAAACGTAAATCTCGACTTGCTAGTTCTTTGTCTAGCTCATTCAGCATTACATTGCTAAGTAGCGGAGATAGATTTCCTCCTTGTGGAGTGCCAATAATCGTTTCTTGGTACTCATCCTGTATCATGACGCCACTTACTAGGAACTTTCTCACAAGTGATATAACATCCCCATCTTTGACCGTTCTCGCGACAATGTTCATGAGTCTGTCATGATGCACGGTATCAAAGAAACGCTCTAAATCAATGTCAACGAGCCATTCATACCCATCATTCATGTTCTCCAGCGATTGGAGGATAGCCATTTCTGCATAACGCTTAGGACGAAATCCGTAACTATTTTCATGAAACTGCTTATCGAAGATAGGTGTCAGAACTTGCGCAATCGCTTGTTGGATAAAGCGGTCTGTGACCGTTGGTATCCCCAACAACCGTACGCCTCCGTTTGCTTTGGGAATCTCCACGCGTTTGACTGGTCGTGGCTTGTATTCTCTTTGCTGTATCTGATGAATAAGCATGTCCTTGTGGAGACTTAAGTGCGCTTTTAAGGCGGTAATAGGCATATCATCTACACCCGCAGCTCCTTTGTTTTTCATGACTTGTTTGTAAGCCTGATTTAAATTATCTGGATTTACTATTTGCGAAAGCAATGTTGGTTCATACATGTCTGTTATTCCTTCCTTTTCTCGTGAAATTAGTATCCACTTTCCTGCATCGATTGCAGTGGTCTTTTGCTATTTTCCAATCTTGAATATCCTAACGATAAAATTGTTCCACCCTTCGCTCTTTCTTCCTTTCGGAAGATGTCTTCACTACTATGGTTTCTGCTGACTTCTCACAATCCAGACTTATATCGCTATAAGCTTTTGGGACAGAGTCGTGAGACCTCCCCAGTTAAGATGCAAACTCTTTCTCTCCATCTATCCGCCACATTTACACCATGCAATGTTCCTAGTAGTTATTGGACTTTGGCTTCTCTTGCAGCCTTATCCTTACATGGCGCCTTCTATGTGATTTCTGTTCGTCGGACCAGAGATTTGCCTCGAGCTTCCTTCAGATTCCACGTCACCATGGACACCCTTGCTGTTGGCTAGGTGCTTACCACTACTCGGTCGCACTCGGGACTTTCACCCGTTAGAGTTTGCCCATGCTGGGCAAACAAAAAACACGCCTTTTTCAGACGTGTTTTGATATCTTAAATTATCATTGAACATATCAACAGGATTTTAAATTTCTATATATTTGCTCTTTTTAAATACTAACATCAAGAGGAGTAATAATAATACGCTGCTTATAACATATTGCATCGCTGTAAGAGAATTAGACGCAACCATTACTGGATAATAATACCCAGGGAAATTTTCAATTATGAACCTCAACGACTTATCAGTAACGCCCTCTATAATATTAGCTAAAAAATTAGGTATAAATAGAAGCATTGCTGTTAATATAAGGTATACCGCTCCACTTTTCAAGCCGTAAATAATAAGTACATAACTGCATAAATAATATGTTAACACTAGTAAAAAAATATTGATAGCAAAGTCACTTAAAAAAAATACATCCAAATCACCTGGGATCCCCATTTGACTTGCAATGAGCAACAATGCAATTCCTATAATAATATAAATTACTATATATATAGTCGTAAGTATTAGATTAGCTATAACATATTTCTCACGATTTTTCCGAGTATTATTAACTAGTAGTATAGTTTTAGAATTATAATCTCTGCTTATAAAGTATAACGGATGTATGACAGCTACTAACATGCCTAGCATACAATAAAAATTGGACACATGCTTTATATAGAAGGGAGTACCTAATTTTAGAATAGAATAGCAAATGATAATGGCCGGAGTCAAAGCGATAATGAGCCCTATTAAAAGATATCCCTTTTTTAGACTTTCTAAAAAATTTAACTTTACATAATTTTTAATATTAAACTCCATCTTTCGCTCCCCCTAGCTTATTCATGTAAATATTACGAAGAGAATTCCTTTCCGTAGAAAAGTCCTTTAATGTAATCCCTAGACTATTCAATAAATTAAATATTTCCGAAGTATTTGCAGTGGATAGTAACCGTAGACTATTATTTTCAGAGAATGTAATTTCCCCCAGATTTTGTTCTCTTTCAAATAGATATTTTTCTTTTTCTGTATGAAATTCAAGATGTATTAAATTATTATTATCAGATTCTGAAAGTTGATCAGAGACTACCTTGCCATCAGCAATGAATATAAAACGATCGCATATTTGTTCTATGTCTTCTAAATTGTGGCTTGATATTAAAATTCCTATATTTTGTGCATTTGCTAAATTTTTCAGTTCAAATAACAGTTCATATGATGTTTCAATATCCATACCATTTGTAGGCTCGTCTAAAACTATGAATTCAGGATTATTTATTAAACTGATAATTATACCCAATTTTTGACGCATACCCAGTGAATAAACTTTTACTTTTCTCCTAAGAACGTCGTACATACCAATTTTTTTAAAAAATTTTTCATACGTTCTCATTTCGAACTTACTGCCATATATCTTTGAAAAGTAATTAAGGTTTTCAACACCTGTTTTATTATTATATAGTTTAGGCTCTTCTATTAGGTAACCTATGTTGTTATTATTTTCAATCGTGCCTTTGTATACCTGAATGTTTTGTGTAACTACTTTCATAATAGTACTTTTCCCTGCACCATTTTTACCTATTAATCCAATAATTTCTCCTCTATTAAAATTAAAACTACAATCATTTAACGCTATACTATCCTTATATTTTTTCGTTATGGATTTAATTTCCACTAGATTTTATTCCTCCTAATTGTAAAAATTCTAAATGCCTTTGTGATATTGTATTGAGAGGTACACACCACATACCCCAAATGAGAGTCCATATTTATATATATATATAATTTCCCACATATCCCCTTTAGGCAATACTATATCTAATATCGTGAGACTAATTAATATGGCAAAAAGACTTCTTAAGTATATAACGGCTGTTCTCTCGTCTGATTTACCAATTTTTTTCTGATAATATAAAATAAGTATCACACTGAATGCCAATATAAAAAGGCCAAACAATAGAAGCGCATTCCAATTGCTATTTGAGCTCTCAACCCAGTTGTATAAACTACTATAAATCATTATCATCAGTCCTTTTTATATAAGTGAAAATATTAGTGATATCTGTTTCAAAAAAATCAGCTATTCTAAAAGCTAATAAGAGCGAAGGAGTATAATTTCCTTTTTCCATGATAAATATAGTTTGTTTAGAAACACCTATTTGATCCGCTAAATCTTTTTGAGACATTTTAGCTAAAACACGATATTCATAAACTTTATTTGAAATAGAACCATCTTTATCTTTCTTCATATATCCATCTTCTACCCTTCTCTTTAAATGACCTATTTATTTTTGTATGAATTTATATACAGTGAGACCTGAGATAACTGCCACAATACCACCTATTATTCTTGCAATCCATACTTTATCCATAATATTTTCAAGAATTTGATCAACAAATGATCCTATGACGATAGCGATGAAAAATAAAATTAACCACTTAAAAGTCGTTATGGTAATCACTCCTAATTTTTTATAAAATTAATCATACTATTATATTAACCTTATACAAGAAAAAAGTAAAGAAAACTTTGTTAAAGTATAAGTATAGTTATGCTTAATCTGTCTCTATAACTGATTTACCAAATCTTGTTGCATCAAAGAATGATGATTTGATAAATTCAATAGATTGATTAAGACTATAAACCTTATCCAGTATTAAACCTTTGTCGGAAGTATTTTGTATACGAATCGCATCTACCAAATCCTGATGACTCCCTAAACAATTCCCTTTCATTATGATATTTTTCATTATTATCATGGATAATGAACCTCTAATTGATGATAAAATATCATCTGAACTTTCTGAAGTCATTTTAGGATGTTGATCTCTAAGTCCGCATGTGATATACACCCCTGAGTATCCTAGTAAGTACAAACCATATTCCATGTTCATATCGCAAAAAGGGTCAAACACATGTGTTATATCTTCTTTTACCATTTCGACTCCCTCTAAGACCTCCGTTAAATTTAATATTTTACATGGATAAATCCGTTGCTTATCTTCTTGAGTCCAATTGGAAGTGGTCAGACATATCGGTATAATATCGTGGGATAGTAGTTGTTGAATGATAAATAGTGACGTATTTGATCTCGAACTTAATACAAGTGGGGTCCCACCATTTTTTAGTATCTCAGATTTATTGATCATACCAGTAGCAGTTTGAGCACCTAACGAAAATGCTGCAGCTTCTGAATTTGTCAAACTGGCAGGTTTTTTAATTATTTTCTTTTTATGAAGCCTTAACCAACCGAGAGAGGAAAAATTGGTTGCAACACCAGGCTTTACACCAGATTCGCCGCTGTGTGGGTATGAATTATCAGCCATTACAACATCTCCAAAATTAAACTCATGAACATACTTACCTACCTTTATAACTTCAGCACAAAACTCTGATCCAAACGGAAGAAATGCTCTATTATATTTTTGTAAAGAAATATAATTTTCAAGAAGAAGAGCCTTGTCTCTGTAATTACAACTAAAAGATTTAACCTTCAAAAGCACAAAATCATTATTTGCCTCATCTTCTATATTAAACGTTGGTTCACTTACTTGAATAACTCCAAACTCTATTATTGTATCTCCAAAACTCAAACCTCCTAGTGATGGTATTTTTTGGGCTTGTTCATGGCGAGGATTTATTGCTACTACGGTCTTCATAATTTCATCTCCTAGTGAATTTCGTTCTGATAGCTAAATGAGCTAAGATTTAGCGGAAACCAGACTTCTTTTTTTTGATTACACATTTTTAGTAACAATGAAGAATCTGCTATACCTCCCCACCCCAAAAAATATCCTAATATATAATCTCGACTATGTTCTCCAGTATAAAATTCATTTTTTTTAGCTTTTTTTAGTACAGCTCCCCAATATTGGTTTGCTAACAATAATAAGTCGGAATCATCAAATAGATTATAAACGTATAGCAAGCTCTGTAATACGCCGGACGCTCCGTGACATACTGATAAATCAATTGCATCTTTTTCAGGTAATTTAATAGCCTCTTCAATATATGGGCCTAAATCGATATCTATAGATAACTTTTTCGACATTTCAGCTAATACCATTAGTAATCCAGCATATCCATTACACCATCCGGAATGACTCAATTTGATGTCTTGTACTTCATAAAAGTACTGTTTGCACTTCTCAAGTTCATTTAATTTGAAGGACAACCTAAATTTAGTCCATATCGCTCCTAACTCTCCATGAGCGATACCCTTTTCTTCGAACGTATAATCCTTGGATTTAATTTTTGTACTTACTAATTCTAAGGCGATAAAAGAAGTTTTTTCAAAAGAGGAATAAACTAAACCAATTCCTAAAACCCCCAGAAACACATCCCCCAAAAGAGTCGTTTCAGACATGTCTAAAATGACTTTTTCTAACTCATTTATACTATCTGATTTGAAATTCAGAAGATATTCAATAGATTCCCGCCCAGATATTATAGATTGACTATGGCCTACATTTTTTGAAAAATATTTTTCTTCTAATTCTATAAGACCTTTCTTAGTACTATCGAGAAGTTTTTTTTCTTGGTGGCATGGTTGGAATTTTACCAGATGATCTAGTAAAAAAACAATTCCGCCCACATCATGAAAGCTACAAAGGCTAGTAGACTGATATGAAAAAGGGATATTACCGTAGATTCCCCCAATCCAACCAGTACTCGCGTCTGTCTCATTGGTTGAAATCGAAAGCCTAAGCAATAGATTGATTAGAGGTCTAGGATTATCTATAGTCATCTCTTCTAAAGTCTCCATGAACAAAGGAGAATTATGAATTTTTTTCACCCCCGATACATTAGATATATGTTCTCTAATTTCTGAAAACCCCTCAGCGATTAGTCGTTTATCCATTAATAAAGTGAATTCAGAGATATTTCGAAGTCTTCTTTTTAGATTATCTATAGGAGAAAGTTCGAAAGCCTGTTGAGATATAAACTTGCCAGCTTCTATTTTAGTCTCATCTACATTAATATAAAAGCTTGGAATATCACCATTTTTCAATATATTCATCTCTTCTATTAAAATATCTGAAGTTACTTCCTCCTTAGGAAGTCTCGAGGGTTTCATATATGATAATATTTTGTTTAACCTAACATAATTAGTTAAATTTTCAGGGAACAAGCATGCATCTAACATAAGGAAATACTGTACGGTTGGCCTTAAAACAATTCTTAATGGGAAATTCAATCCTATTATAAAGGATAATATTTCTTCTTTTTTAGATATAACTTTTTTGTATGCTACTGAGTACCCGTTTAAAAAATCTCTTTGATAAGATAGAGGGTTTGGAGCCTTTCCACCATGTAAGGTGAGAGGTATAGTTAAACGCTTAATTTCTTTTTTCTCTTTAGCTATATCGACTGCATCAGTACCATAATTTTTCATACTAAAAATCATTTCTGTTGTCTCTTGACTAAATGGCGTGTTAATAGCTCCTATCAATAAACTTTTGGGCATACTCATCATTTTGGCTGGAATTATAGACGTACCTACTATTGAATGTGACAGTACCTCACTTAGTTCATTTGCTAAATTTGTGCTATCGACACTGGCTGATGGCTGCAGGCTTGTTTCAAGATCTATGAAGTATGGATTAGCGGCATTGAATAGGATATTTTCATCATGTAAGTCAGTTGTACCTATGCAACTAAATAAAGCAGAAGTCAATCCGAGATTATAAAACGCATTGTTTATTTCACCATGTTCTACTGGATGTCGTTCAATACACTTTTGCCATCCATATCCCTTTTTAGGCAATGTTTTAGGTACGGGAGTGTAATTATTTAGCTCACTAAACCTTAAGATTTTTTTGAATATCTTATCAATGACTATATCAACATCTACAGATCTAGGTTTGTATAGTACTTTATTATCATCCTGAAACTCAAAGCAAAGCATCACTTTCGCTCCATTGTGAGGATCAGAATCTAAGTGAGTAACTGATTGTAATTTTGAACAATCACTAATAAAACCTTCAGATGATAGTGTATCTAAATCCTTGAAGAAATTTTGACACACTTCATACATAAAAAAACAAATATTTTTAATTGTCTTAGTGAGTATATCTTTTAATACTTTATATTTGTTAAACCATACCTCTAAAGTATGTTTATCAATTAATTGGACAAACTGATTAAATGCCTTAGAAGACAAAGGGTTGGCAGGGATAGATACAGATTTTCTGTACTCATGGAACTCATATACAAAGGTTTTGTGACATAGTCTCCACACAGAGGTTTCTAAGAGCGAATCTAAACATTTTTCTAATGAAATACTAACATTAGAAATTTCTCTATGTTCCATACACAATCTATCTATCTTTTGCAATGTATCTGATAGTTCTTGTGAGTAGTATTGTTTTATAGAACACAATAATTTATTTGAGGCTATTTCCATTACTAGTCCCCCTTTTAATTTCGGCATCAAATAACTGCTGATATAGCCCATTTTCGCTAATAAGCTCCTCATGAGTACCAGTCTGTATTATCTCTCCCTTACTCATGACAAAGATTCGATCTGCATTTAGTATAGTAGCTAATCTATGCGCTATTATTACTTTTGTACACTTAAGTTTTGAGAGTTCCTCATATACTAATAGCTGAGATATATTATCTAAAGATGAAGTTGCTTCATCCATAATTAAGATTTTTGGGTTTTGAAGTAAAATCTTAGCTATGTGTATACGTTGCCTCTGTCCACCAGATAAATTTGCTCCCATTTCTGATATCACGGTATTATATTTCATAGGTAATTCATGAATAAAATCTAAAAATGGTAGTGAGCCGCAAAATTGAATTATGGAATCTTCATTTAATTCGTTACCAAGTTTTAGATTTTCTATAATAGTACGGTTATGCAAATTTGCTTCTTGGGGTATATAACCGATGTATTTTCTTAAATCGTTTAAGTTGTACAAATCAAAATTGATAGAATCATATAACAAAGTGCCAGTACTTGGATGAAATAAACTACAGAGCAATTTCCCAAGTGTTGTTTTCCCAGAACCAGAACCACCAACTAATGCAATAGTCTCTCCGTCACTAATTTCTACATCAATATTTTTAACAGCATAGACTTTATCGGAAGCATAACTATAAGACAAATTATTAGTTTTTACATTCCCCGATGATAGACAAGAAAAATCACCGTTCATATTTTCAGCGGGATAATCAAATATGTCTTCGGCAAGCTCTATATAACGACTAGCAACTTGAACTTCAGCGTAGGTAGAAAAAATTGAATTTATATATACAAATAGCAAAGAAACTATGGATTGAGCTGCAACAGCTTGACCTAACGTCAGTTCCTTAAGATGTACCAAATATAAACTCACCACTAATATTATTAATGGGGCAAACATCTGGACTCCTGATAAAATTGAACCAACTAATCCTTTCTGTATTTTTACACGATAAGTCATTGCGTTAAGAAACTTATTATAGCTGCTCTCCCAATCATTTATATATGATTGAATATAGCCCCCTAACTTTACATTATTAATTGACATTACAGCATCTAACTGTATACTTTGGGCATGAGTACCTTCGTGAAGCTCTCTATCAGTTAAATTCTTAATTAAACGTTGAGTCGCTATTAGAAATACTAAAGTTAATAGAGATAAAGTAGTTGTTACAGTTCCTATGATTGGAGATATGAAAAAGATATAGATTAAAATTGATACACCGCTAATCAAATCAAGAAAAGTTTGCACTATAGTTGTTCCCAAAACATCTTGAATTCTTGTAAGTGAATTTAATCTGAATATTATTTCTCCTGGAGCACGAACCGTGAAATACTTTGCCGGTAGAGAAAGCAGGCTTTTAAACGCTCCATTCACCAGATGTTTGCTAAATCTATAAATTAATTTTATTGAAAGAAGAGTACGTAAATATGTAAGTATAATTAATAGTATAGCACTCCCTATTAGTATAGATAAAAGAAACAAAAGATTTTTTTCACTATTAATTCTGTAATCAACAAGATATTCTGTGAATATTGGAATAGAAAGAGTGATTGCAACCATAATAATGCTTATACAAAGTAATAACAGATAGGTAGATAGCATATTTTGGGGCCAAATATATTTTTTTCGCCATTTTTCGGTTTTACTTTTACTTCTTTTATTGAAATTTACAGACAACGACGGTATTAAAATATAGTAACTAAAATCTCTGAAGAACTCATCTTTTGAAACTTTAATCCTTCCAATAGAAGGATCCATTATTATTACATGATTTTCAGTAAATGATTCAATACAAATAAAGTGATAACCTTTCCAAAATGCAATGACTGGAGATGACAAAGTATCAAAAACTTTAGAATTTTTCACCTTATAAATATTCGCTTCTAGCTTAAATTTCTCCAACAAATATTTGATTTTTTTAAAGCTGAGACCATCTCTTCCAGGTTCTTCAAATTGTCTTAATTCCGTCAATGAAATTTCATAGCCGAAGTAATCTAATATTGTTCTGCTACAGCAAAGTCCACATTCAGTTTGAGCTAACTGTAAAGTAGGTTTAAGTTGTTTCTTCCCTTTGAACATACTCATATTTACTTACCAATAACAACAGGGGAAATATTAAGATTAGAATTTAATATTCCACTAAGATATAAGATTCCACCTGCTTGACCAGACATTATACCTGGGCTCAATGGATATCTCCCCTTACTATTTTCAAAATATTGGTAGATATATTCAGGTGAACAGAATGTTTCCTCTAACTCTTTTATCATAGCAATCACAACCTCCTCGAAGTCAATTTTTATATAGTTAAGAACTTCTATAATTCCTAAGCTGCCATGGCATAAAATAGGTATTTTCGAGATAGGGGTACCTCTCAATTGCTTTATAATTTTTTCAACTTCCACCTTTGATATACAATTTGCTTTGTAAGCTTCATAGTAAGCAAGTAGTATCCCACTTAAACCATTGCACCAAGTCGAAGAAATTTGATTTTCCAGACCACAATAAATATTTATAACATTATTACTATCAGTATATTTTTCTTTCATTATGCTTACAGTATCCGATATAATTTTCTTTACCGAGTCATTAGGTTGTCTCTGTTGTACCTTAGCAAAAAACAAAATAACTTGCCCAAGACCATGAGCTAATCCAGAAGTCAAATTTTCATCGTTAGAATTAATTTTCATATACGCATTTTCTATTAATTTTTGAAGGAATATTTCATCTAGATAGTAATTTTGATCCATTTCTAATTTCATTATGATAGCACCACTCTTACCTGAAATCATATCAAAGTAATTGGAATCTATATCTTCTAAATAACTATCTAACAGTTTCATAGATGCAATAGCCGTTCTCTTCCATCGCATATTTTCTATTAGGCAACCTGCTTTGAAAAGCGACCACAAAAAACCAGTGACACCTGTATACGCTCCTATGCCAGACATCATTAAATTTCTAAGTTCGAAGCTTTTTCCTTCTAAAATATCGGCAGATTTATCAAAAATATCAAATCCAATATTATAAGCCTCATCGTTCGACAATACTTTTGATGATGCTAATAAGGCTAAGGCAATACCTGTTCTTCCACTGTATAAATCATACCCCAAAACACCAGGTGTCCAACCTTCTCCTTCAAATCGTGCCACTGGTCCAAGCCAAGTCTTAGGAAGATGCTTATATCTATCATCTAATACTGTACAAACAAGATTTTTTGTGAAGTAGTCTAAAACTTTTGTAATTGATTGAGTACGGCTAGCATCTAAATACATATTTTTCTTCTCTCTAATGTCATCCGAATATTCTTCATAATAATCTGCCTTGCCATCTGCATGAGGATCTGAAAGTTTTGCTACAAACGCTAATCTTATAAGCTTAATTTGTCTATCTAAGTCTTCACCAGACAAATTATTAACCTTAGACAAGAATTGAGATTTTGGACTTCTTCGCAGTCTAGATATTATTTCATGATTATGATATACGTCGGCCTCATTAAACTTCACCGTAAAATATGGGATATCTCCATCCCAAAGTTGCTTGCATTCTGATATAACAATACTATTGTCACTTGTCATACTTAAAATTCCGTTGCGCGACAAAAGAGCTTGTGCGATGGAAAGATTTTTAGACGGATAGGCGTCAGTCAAAACTCTAAGTGATTGCTCATATCTGTAGGTCATATTATGCAAATAGCGTATCTGGGTATTTTCAAAGATATCTAAGACTGTTCTTCTGAATAACTCTTTATTATCTAGAATTTTCAGGTACAGAAAGGAAAATCCTCTGATTATTTTATCACTATCTTTAAATATCTTTTTTTCTAACTGTTTATCATTAGAGAGCGATCTATCAACTGGCTGTACTTCCCACACAATCTTTATATCAGGTGAAAAACCATTGATAACTGTAAAATTTTTAAACGGACTCACACTAAATTCATCTCTAATACCCGTAAAACCAACATCTACTGTTTGTTTTACTGATTTCTTCCCAATTGAAATAGGTAAGACGCCCGTTCCATAAACAGACTTTTCAATAGCCGTATAGGCACTATTTTCTGATTCATCTATTCCCATTCTAATTCTACTCGGTTGAAACAACGTCTCTAAATCAACCGGTAGAGGGCCCTCAACAGTCCACAAAATATTACTATAGTGCATATCTGAAGCATCTAGTAAATACATCAAACAAGCCATCATTCCAGCACTATACATATCATTTTTAGCATTTATTGATTCCCCAAAATTTGTGAATCCGCAGTTATCATAGTCTAAAACATCTAAATGTGGCATTTGGGGAGATATAAATTCATTGATTTTTTTTATAAATCGAGAATAGTTTAACTCACCTGATACAGAACGTGGCTTAAAAATAATTTTTTCATTATTCTCAAAGGTAATAATGAAAACTGAATATCCTTTGTTATGGGTATCTCCACCAGACTCAATCATTTTTATTTTACTAGATTGCGAGATATGAAATTTTTTGTGAATATCATATCTATATTTTTTAATTAAGTTTACAGATTTCATCAATGCCAGTATTCTATTTTTTAATACATTATGGATTCTAACCCACCCAACTTTATACTTAGAGGAAAATTCTCTCATATCATCTTTTTGCAAATAATCTATATATGAAGAATATACTTCATCTTTGGGTAGGTTCATTTTATTAAAACTCTTAATGTCTTCAGCAAATGATCGAATTAGATATGAGAAAACTATCTGTGAAAATATCTCACAGATAGTTTTCTTGAACAAATCAGGATCAAGAAATTGCTTATCTATATCATTATCCCAAAAATGATTAAATTTCCCCTGAGAGATATTCATGCATATATTTTGATACGGATACTCTTCTTGCATCAATATTTTAGAAAATAATATTTTGGGTATTTCATCATCTATTGAGAGCTTACTTAAATCTTCACTAAGAGGCATAATGTGTTCTTCAAAGTCAGACTTTTCAAGCTCTGGATACAAATTTTTGCTGTAGATAAACATAATTCTCTACTCCTTTATTAACAAGCTCTTGTACAGGATGTTGTAGGGCATGTATTAGTTGAGATGTACCCAGTTACAACCGTTATAATAATTGTTGGTGTAATCCCACCTACAACCTCATCATCTGTCATTGAAATCATATCAGATTCAAGGTATTTACCAAGTTCTAGTTCTACTTCTGATTCTAAGTTCTTATCATTAAACATAGACTTATCCACCTTTCTTAATCTAAGATCATTTACACCAACTCATACACTCATGTGTTGCAGTACACCACCCACCATTATTCCCCCAATAATCGCTTAAAGAGAATGTATTAGTAGTGCAAGCACCAAAGATATCGTCATCAAACTCTTGATCCAATACTTCCTTCATCCAGTCGATTTCAACCAGATTTTTTTCTATTTGTTTAGCTTCGATATTATTTTTCAAGGTATTCACCCCCTTATATATTATTACTCAATTACTAAAAAACTCCTGTTTGCACAAGCATTATTTTATAATTGAGTGAAAAGCTACTGATTTAATCATATCCCCGATAGAGCTCCTACGAAATATAATAACGCTTTCATTACTATTACCTCTCTATTGTTACCTAATAATACCGGGGAATTTTTATTCTAGGTTTTATTTCCATATATGTTATCTCAATAATACTTTGGTTTCCTTTTTGCAACCACAAAAAGGAAAATTCACAATTTTAACATATTATTAAACAAAAGAGTCCATTTTACCCTGGGAATAATAGGAAAAACAAAGAAATACTACAGCTCACAACCTTGGAATATGAACTGCTCCCTGTCAAGTAGACAGGCTAAAAAACAAAAAGAAATAATATGACTTGGAACAAAAATACCATATTTATCTGTTCGACTACGCTTCATTGATGGCCTTATTTCGATATTCACTCGGAGTAAGGCTATTAAATTTGGCGATAATACGTTCGTGTTGGTAAAAATTGATATAATTATGAATCCCTCGGATTAACTCCTTTTCGGATACAAAGGAATGAAGATAATAATATTCTGCTTTCAGTATGCCCCAAAAATTTTCTATCGGTTGGTTGTCTAAACATTTGGCAACACGTGACATGCTTACCTTAAACCCAAATTTATTTTTGAGGTCTCTATAGGCATTGCTCGTGTATTGAAAACCTCGATCACTATGAATCACGGGCTTTACTTTGGGATTTCGCTTCTTGGCTAATTTAATGG